>DASVQE010000025.1:0-105066 GCA_036389275.1 Thermoanaerobaculia bacterium | reverse complement strand
CAACTTGTTGACCATGATGCGGACCACGCCGCCGCCCGCGAACGCGCCCGGCGAGCTGCTGTCCCAGCCGCTCGCGCCGCGCTCCGCCGGTTGATAGACGCTGCCGTACGTCGCGGCCGCATCGGCCTCGCCGCCTCCGCGTCCGATGTGGCTTCCGCCGCGGCCCGGCGTGAAGGCCGCGCCGGGATAGGTGGCGTTCGGCGAGTAGCCGCGCGTGCTCACGTCGAGCGCGCCGGCGAGCGTGAAGTTGCCGCCGCTGACCGTGAGCGACGAGCCGCTCTCGTGCGTCAGCCGCGCGCCGGCGCGCAGTTGCACGTCGGCGCCGCCGAGCCGCGCCGCGGCGACGGTGCCGGCGGCGATGACCACCGACGGCGCGTCGATCGGCGTGCGGAGCGTGGAGTCGCTGAGCGTCGCACTCGTGGCGATGCGGATCGGATCGGCCGACTCGACCACGACGCCGGAGCCGGCGGTGACGTTGTCGAAGCGGTAGACGCCTTGCCACGCGTCGCCCGGCCGCACGTCTGCCGCCGCGTCGAGCGAGATCGTGCTGCCGCTGATGCCGGCGATGCGCCACGTGCCGCGCAGCGTGCCGTCGGGCGCGGTGATCTCGACCCAGCGGCCGGCAAAGTACGCGCGCAGATCGCTGCGCGTGGTGACCAGCGTCGCGCCGCCGGAGCCCGGCTGCGCGATGCCGTTGCCGAGCGGCGGAAGCGTGACGATGCCGCGGCCATCGAGGCGGAGATCGCCGAGGCCGCCCGCGGCGGTGTTGCGCGTGTAGAGCGAGCCGGTCGAGCCGTTCTCGTACGTGGTGAGGCCGATCGCCAGCGACGGGCTGAGCGAGGCCGCGTACTCGAGCGCGATCGCGCCGCCGCCGCCGTCTTCGAAGTTGCTCGTGCCGCCGCGCGCCTCGATGACGCCGGAGCCGCGGATGCTCGTGGCCGACGTGATCCAGACCGAACCGCCCGCGCCGCCGCGCAGGTAGTAGCCGCCGAGGCCGTTCGTGTAGATGCCGCCGCTGACGACGACTTCGTGGGCGTCGATGCGCAGCGCGCCGCCGCCGGCGAGCGCGCCGGGCGAGCTGCTGTTCCAGCCGGCGGCGCCGAGCTCGGTCGGCCGATCGATGCTTCCGTACGTCGCGCCGCCGTCCGGCTCGTTGTCGCCTCGGCCGATGTGACTGCCGGCGCTGTTCGCGCTGCGCGGAATGCCGGGATAGCTGCCGTTCGGCGCGTAGCCGCGGCCGCTCGCGTCGATGGTCGCGCCGCAGGCGACGTAGACCGCGCCGCTGACGGTGAGCGCGAGCGGCGTGCCGTTCGGATGCGTGAGATTGCCGCCGAGGACGAGGACGTGGCGGAACGAGTGCGCGCCGCCGACGATGAGCGTGCCGCCGGTCACGGCGATGCCTTTGCCGTCCCACTGCGCGTCGGAAATCGTGGCGTCGGCGGAGAAGACCTTGTCGATGGTGACGGCGCTCGCGCGGCCGCTGGCCGCGGCGAAGGTGCCGGAGGCGGTGACGGCGTACGCGGTGATGTCGTACGACGCTTCGCCGGCCGGTACGTTCCAGCGCGCTTCCCACGTGTCGCCGCCGGTGTTCGTGGCGGCGACGCTCGGCTGGCCGGCGATGCGCAGCTCGACGCTCTGCAGCGGATTCGCCGCGTTCGGCGCCTTCGCGGTGATGCGGATCGCCGCGGTGGCGCCGGCCGCCACGTACGCATCGGGCTCGCAGGCGAACGACGCCGACGGCGGATTCGGATCGGTGCTCGGCACGACGATCACCGGCACGGCCGACGAGCCTTCGTTGCCGAGCTTGTCGACGCCGTAGACCTTCAGCTCTAGGGTGACGTTCTGCGCGCCGTCGACGAACGGCGCCGCCACCTGCGCGGTGTAGACGTTCGTGGTGCCGTTGCGCGCGAGCTCGACGGTGACGTTGTTGAAGGTGGCGTAGACGCGGTCGACGCCGGAGTCGCTGTCGACGACCGTCGCCTGGATGTTGATCTTGTTCGCCGATCCTTCGTTGACCTGCGCGTTCGCGGCGGGCGCGGTGATGGTCACGACCGGCGGATCGACGTCCTTCACGACCTCGATCGTGCCGGCCACGGCGACGCCGCCCCACGAGGCATTGACGGTGGCGCTCACCGGAGTGGTGACCGGTTTGGTGGTGACGCTGAACGTGCCCGACGTCGCGCCCGGCGCGATGGTGACGCTCGGCGGAATGGTGAGATCGCTGCTGGCGGTGGTGAGGAAGACGAGCGCGCCGTTCGGCCCGGCCGGGCCGCGCAGCGCGACGGTGCCGGTGACGGTGCGGCCGCCGGTGACGGGATTCGGGAAGGTCAGCGAGGCGACGCCGAAGTCGGACGGGATCGCGCCGACGGCGAGCTCGCCGGAGGTCTCGGCGAAGAGATAGCGATCGCGCGCGTAGACGCTCACGCGATCGCCGGCCGCGCCGTAGAGCGGCACGCTGAACGAGCCGTCGGCCGCGGCGGCGTTGCCGCTCACGCCTTCGTTGCTCGAGTGGAACTCGACGTCGTCGTACGCGCTCCAGTCCTCGCGGAAGATGAAGACGAACGGCGTCGATGGCGCGACGGCGGTCTTGTACTCGTACACGAGCGCGTCGTCGACGTACCAGCGCACCGTGTCGGGCGTCTTCTCCAGACGGAAGCGCGTGTTCGCGTCGAGGTTCCCCTGGCGGAAGCCGGAGTTGCCCCAGGCGCCGTTCACCCACACTTCCCACCGACCGCCGGCCGGGAAGTGGAAGTAGTGCGAGTCGATCCCGACGAATCCGAGGTTGCCGACGGTGGCGTCGCGGAACGAGACGTAGCCGTAGTCGCCGGCCGGCTGCGTGGCGATCGATCCGCTCTGGCTGCCGTTGCTGATGCGGAAGAGGCGCAGCGCGCCGTTGTAGACGTCGGTGGTGAAGTACGACGCCGCGGTCATCTGCGCGAGCGCGGGCGGCGCCGGCTTCGAGGCGTTGCGTCCGAAGACGTCGACCTTGCCGTCGGCGTCGCTGACGGCGCCGGCGCTGCCGACCAGGAGCGGCCCGGTGGTGCCTTTGACGATGGAGATCTTCGCGGCGTCGACCGCCGGAGCGCCGACGTTGCGGGTGAGGCTCGCGCCGGCTTCGACCACCGGCGCGGTGGACGACTCGAGCGGATCGCGCGAGACGACGGTCGCTCTCCCCTTGATGGTGACGTGGTCGAAGCGGTAGACGCCGCGCAGCGTGTCGCCCGGCTGCATGACCACCGGATCGTTCGCATCGCCGAGCAGCGTCACGCGCGGCGGCGTGTCGACCAGGGTGATGCCGCGCATCTCCGCGTCGAAAGCGAAGAGGATCTCGCTGAACTCCGTCCCGAAGTTCCGCACCTCGGTGCTGCCGTAGATCCCGCCGAAGGTGTTGCCGTAGATGAATCCGGAGGCGACTTCGGCGATCGGAATGCCGTTGACGCTGCCGCACGCCGCGGCGCACTTCAGGCGATCGATGGCGTAGATCGCGTTCTGCTTGCGGAAGCTCGCGAAGACGCGGTCGCCCGCCTTCGGCACGAACGGCACGAAGGTGTTGTCGTCGTTGTCGTAGAGCCACTGCCCGTTCTCGTACTTCGCGCCGACGAGCTTCTTGAGCGGCGAGCCATAACCGGGCTCGCTGTAGACGAGGTAGCCGTCGTACGAGACGCCGTCGCTGAGCTGCACGGTCAGCGCCGGGATCGCGACGGAGGTCGGCGCGTTGACGATCGCGCCGATGCGCCACGTGCCGCGCACCGTGCCGTCGGGAGCGGTCACGCGCGCCCAGTGGCCGGTGTGGAACTCCTGCAGGTAAGAGCGCGAGGCGAGCGTCGCCGTCGCTCCGTCGACGCTGCCGATCGTGTACTTGCCGAGCCACGGCAGCTCGGTCGCCGCGCCCGACGGCGCGTTGCGGTTGTCGATCACGAGATCGCCGTAGACCGAGCGCGGGCCGCGCAGGTAGATCGAGCCGGCCGCGCCGGGACGGCCGTTCCAGGTGCCGCGCACGACGAAGCCGTCGCTGCCCGCGAGCGCGCCGCCGATCGAGCCGTATTCGACCGCCACCGCGCCGCCGCCGGCGCCGCCGCGATTGTTGTCGTCGCCGCCGCCGCGCGCCTGGATGGTGCCGCCGCCGGTCAGGAGGCCAGGCGTGGTGAGCCACACCGAGCCGCCCGCGCCGGGACCCCAGGTGACCGGATCGCTGCCGTTCGCGCGGACGGTGCCGTCGATGGTCATCGACGACGACGCATGCATGCGCACCACGCCGCCGCCACTGGTGAAGAAGTTGCCGTCGCTGCTCTGGCCGGCGCCGCCGCGCTCGAGCGGACGATAGATGCTGCCGAACGTGCCGCCGCCGGGCGGAGCCCAGAAGGCGCCGCGGCCGATGTGACCGCCGCCGGAGGAGTCGAGCGGCGTGGCCGCGCCGGGATAGCTGGTGTTGCGCGTGTAGCCGAGGGCGTTCGCGTCGACGATGCCGCCGCAGGCGACGAAGAGACGCTCGGCGGTGATGAGATCGGGCTTGTTCGGATCGGCGTGGCGCTGCACGACGCGGCCGCCGTTGAGCACGACCAGATCCTTGAACGCGTGCGCGCCGGTGACGTCGAGCACGCCGCCCGACTTCACGATGACGGTGCTGTTTTCCCACGAGCGGTCGGTGGCGCTGATCTCCGAGAGCGTCGGAATCTCGGTGCCCTTCACAACGGTGATCGCGCCGAGGAGCGTCTGTTCCGCGCCGGAGGTACTGGTGGCGGCGACGCGGATGTTGAAGACGCGTCCGGCCGCGGCGTCGGGCGGCACGGTCCAGTTGTAGTCGTACGTGTGCGAGCCGGACGAGGTCTCGCTCACCTGCACCGGCGCGGCGCCGTCGATCGCGAAGGTGACTTTCTGCACCGCGTTCGCGGCCGACACACCCTCGGCATACACGCGCAGCGTGACGTTGTAGCCGGCGGGATAGAGCGCGTTCGGGCTGGCGCAGAGCCACGACATGCGCGGCGCGTTCGCGTCGATCAGCGGACGGATGTAGATCCGCCGCGATGCCGGCGTCGTGTTCGGCTCGAAGTCGTCGGCGGTGATGGTGAGCGTCTTCTCCACCGGATCGACGCCCTCGACCGCCGGCACCGGCAGGCTCGCGCCCCACGTGTTGGCTTTGCCGCTGACCGGCGCCAGCGTGTAGGTCACGCCTTCGAAGACTGCCTTCACGTTCGCCACGCCGCTCTGCGCGTCGGTGACGACCACTTCGACCGGGAACGTGGCGTTGGCCGCCTCGAGGATCTCCTGATCGGCGGACGGTTTGGCGATCGTGACGGAAGGCGGTACGTCATCCTTCTGCACGTTGACGGACTTGTGGATGGACGCAGGGACGCGGTTCGGGAAGTCATCCGATGCGGAAAGCGTGAGAGAAATCGCCGTTCCGCTCGGAGTGGTGTTCGGGATGAAGACCGTGAACGAGCGCTGCATCGACTGCGGCGACGGTCTGGTGGCCGGCTGCGCGGTGACGGTGCCGACGCTCGAGGTGAGCGTGAGCGACTTCATCTCGATGTCGTCGTGCGCGAGCGCGGTGACGGTGATCGTGCCGCCGGCGTAGAGCGCGTCGGACGGCGTGACGTCGAAGGCGTCGATCACCGGCGCGGCGTTGTCGACGATGGAGAAGGCCACCGGTGCCGAGTCGGCGACGCGGCCGGCGCGGTCGATCACGCGAATGCGCAGCGTGGCCGCACCGGCGGGCGCGGTCGCGGGCACGGTGATGTTCGACTGCGTCTCCGGCAGCGTCTCCGGCCGCGCGTCGAAGCGCTGCAGCGGCTGCGACGAGGAGACCGAGAGCAGCGTCACGGCGCGGGCGATGCCGGCCGTGCTGTGGGCGGTGAAGGTGGCGGCGATGCTGGTGTTCTGCGCGAGCTGGCCGTTCGCCGGCGGATTCGTGCTGGTGATCGTCGCCGTCGGCGCGTCGGCGGCGGTGACGACCAGCGCGGTCGGGTCGGCGGCGAGCGTACCGGAGTAGGCGTTGTCGAAGCGGGCCAGCGCGCGCGGACCGACGGTGATGCGGTCGAAGGTGAGCGCGCCGGCGAGCGGCGTGCCGCCGGAGCGATGCGTGCTCGCCGGATAGCGCTCGTCGAATGAGGAGACGATCAGCTCTCCGGCCGTCGAGCCGGGACGCTGCACGAAGATCGTGCCGGCGCCGCCGTCGACGTAGTTCGCGCCGTCGGCCGCGTTCAAGCCATTGCGTCCGCCGCGCGCCTGCAGCAGCGGCGCGGCGGTGTCGACATCGAGACGGTCGCTGACGGTGAGAGCGATGCGGCCGCCTCCGCCGCCGTGCGCGTCGGCGGTGGTGCCGCCTTCGTCGCCGCCGTTCGCGGTGATGCGCGTCCACGGTCCGGCGATGAGCGCCTTCGCGCGCACGTTGATCGAGCCGCCCGCGCCGCCGGTCCAGGTGCCGCCGCTCGCGGCGTCGTCGCCGTTCGCGCGGATCGCGCCGGCCACGACGAAGCGCGCGGTCGCGCCGCGCAGCAGCACCGCGCCGCCGCCGTTGCCGCCGGCGCGCGCGCTGTTCGGATCGGCCGCGCCGCCGCTGCCGAAGTCGATCGGATCGGTGATCGAGCCGTAGGTCGCGTTGGTCTTGCCGGTGGTGGCGAAGTCGCCGGTCGAGTCTTCGCCACCGATGCCGGCATGCGAGCCGTCCGCCGAAATGCCCGCGCCGCCGTCGGCCGTGCCGCCGACGGTGCGTCCGTTGCGCGAGTTGTTGGTGAGGCTGTTGCCTTCGCGCGTGCGCAGACCGCCGAGGTAGCCCTTGCCGTTCACGTCGATGCGCGAGTCAGCGTCGACGAAGAGATGCTCGGCGATGGTGAGGTCGAGCTTCGTCTCCTCCAGATTGCCGAGCGCCGCGCCGTCGAGGAGGATCACGTTCTTCACCGCCAGCGGCACCGTCACGTAGACGCGCACCGGACCGCGCACGATCAGGGTCTGGTGCTCGTACTGCGGCGCGGTGATCGAGGAGAGCGAGGTGGTCTGCTCGATCGGCGGCACGTCGACGGCGACTGGATCGATGGTGATCGGCAGCTCGACGGTGTGGCTCGGATCGGCGTCATTGACGAATGCGGTGACGACGAACGGCTTGCCGTCCTGCGGCATGGTGAACGACGCCTTCGCTTCCCACAGATCGCTCGTGCCGCTCTTCGGCGAAGTGACGGTCAGTGGCGCGGCGAGCGCGCTCGACTCGAAGCGCACCGAGGTGACCTGCTTGTCGTCGGTGGCGCGCACGCGCAGCGTGGCCTGCCAGTTGGCGATGCCGAACGGCAGCGCGGCGCCGTCGAGCGGCGTGATCCAGGCGGCCTGCGGAATGGTGGCGTCGTCGACGCGCTCGTAGATCACCTCGACCGTCTGCGCGGCGACGTTCCCGCGGTTGTCGGTGGCGCGCGCGGCGATGGCGATGCGCGTGTCGGCGTTCCGCGCCGGCACTTTGGCGGTGTAGCGATACGTGTGCACTCCCGTCGAGGCGTCGAAGGTGTGCTGGATGAGATTCGCGGCGACGTCGCTGCCGGCGATCGAGAGCGCGGCGGAGGCGATGCCGGTCTGGACGTCGCGCACCTGCAGCTCGATGGTGTACGTCGAGTCGAAGGCGAAGCGCGACTCCGCCTTCGGCGTGAGCGAGAGCACTTCCGGCTCGACGGTGTCGTCGAGCACGTCGAGCGCCGCCTCGCCGCTGCCGCTCTTGCCGACGTCGGTGACCGTGGCGACGACGCGCGCGGAGCCGGGCTGCAGGTCGAGCGGCAGAGTCCAGTGGAAGACCGCGGCCGGGAACGGCTGGGCGGTGGAGCTGCGCGTGACGGACGTCGAGCCGAGGTCGAGCTCGAAGTCGGAACCGTTGCGATGCTTCGCCGCCAGCTTGATGGCCGCCGTCACCTTCAGCCCTTCGTCGGTGAAGGTGACGGTGGTCTCGACGCCATGCGTCGGATAGGCGGAGGCCGGCGCGTTGACCACGGTCACGTTCGCCGGCGCGAGATTCGGCGCGACCTCCCAGGTGAAGGTGGCCAGCGACGGGCTGGCGTTCTTCGACAGATCGTTCGCGCTCGCCTTCAACGTGAAGGTGGTGCCGGTGGTGGTCGGCGGCGCGGTGAAGTCGTACGCGTACGGCGGCGTGGTGACGCGGCGCAGATGGACGCCGTTGGCGTCGAACCAGTCCACCGAGGCGACGTCGGTCGAGGGCGCGTTCGTCCCTTCGTCCGTCACCGTCACGCGCGCGCTGTAGAGAATGTCGGAGACGAGCTTCTCCCCTGCTGCAACGGGCGAGACGATCGTGGCCACCGGACGGCGCGTGTCGTACGAGAAAAAGTCGGTGACCTTCGGCGCCTTCTGCGTGTTCGGCGGATCCTGCGTGTCGCGGATTCCCGAAACGGTCAGGCGATAGAACGCCGCTTCAACAATGGCCTGCGTCGGCGCGGCGACGATCACGCTCGGATCGACCGCGTCGGCGTACGTCGACAGCGGCACGTTGCCGACCGCGCTGCCGTTCGGGAGATCGAGCCGCTCGAGCGTGATCGCGCCGCCGTTCTGCAGCGAGGCGATATCGACCGGCTTGTTGAACTTGATGCGGAAGGTGACGTTCGACGGGATCGGCTCCGACTCCGGCGGATCGATGCGCGTCACCGCCGGCTCGGTGTAGTTGACGGTGGTGAAGCTCGAGCCGACCGTCGCCGCCATGGCGTTGCCGGTGGTGTCCTGGATGCCGCCGGCGACGACGATGCGGTAGAGCACGTTGCTCTTGAGCTGCGAGAGCAGCGCGAAGCGCACCTGATACGTGCCGTCGGGACGGACGCTCGGGCGCAGCTCGAAGTTGGCCATCGCGCCGTCGTCGGTGGCGAGCAGTTGGAAGTAGTTCTTGTTGATGAAACTCGCCGCGATCGGCTCGCTGAACGTGACGGCGATGTTCGCCTGCGGCGAGACGTTCGTGCTGTTCGCCTCCGGCACGATGGCGATCACGCGCGCCGGCGTCGCGTCGACTTTGACGCGCTCGATGGTGAAGGTGCCGGTCGAGCCGTCGGGAATGGCGTAGCTGCGCGTGGCGCCGATGGTGGTGTCGTCCGGTCCGTAGAAGAGGATCGTCAGCGCGGTGCCGCCGACGGGTACGCCGCTGAAGGTGTAGGCGCCGTTGGCGTCGGTGAGCGTTTCGAGGCGCGTGGTGCCGAGGACCAGCCGCGAGGTGAACGTCATGACCACGCGCGTGCCCGCCGATGGGACGCCGATGCCCTGTTCGGCTTCGACCGTGCCGGCCACGTTCACGCTCGAGCCGAGGTTGAGTGTGAGCTGGAGCGGCTGCGAGCGGCTCTGCAGATTGCCGCTGGCCGACGCGCCGACGTTGCCTTTGGTGGCCTGCGCGGAGACGAAGCCGAACGGCACGCCGGTCAGCGAGATCACGCCGCTCGCCGGCGTGAAGAGGGTCTTGTCGGCGACGACGACGCGCGCGTCCTGCACCGGTTTGTTCGCGCCGTCGAGCACCGTCACGATCACCGAGCCGGAGCTCGGAAAGACGATCGACTCCGTCTTCTCGAACGTGCCGGGCGCGAACGTCCCGTTGCGCACGACCACGCGCTGCTCGCCGCCGAGCTCGCGCACGGTGATCTTGTACGAGTAGCGCGTGATCATCTTCGCGAAGGCGAGGCTGTTGCCCTGCGCCTCGCGGTAGTAGTCGCGCGCCTCGACGAGCACGTCGACCAGCGGCGCGAGATCGCCCGCGCCGCCGTTGTCGTTCGGCAGATACGCCTTCACCGTCAGCACGCCCGTCTTCTCCAGCTCGAGATGGACGTCGGGCTGCTCCTGCACGACGTCGCTGATGAAGAGGTTGTCCGGACCGAAGGCCATGCGGCCGCTGTCGAGGTCGTAGGCGAAGATCGAGAAGCCGCCTTCCGGAACGCCGAAGATGCTGAACTTTCCGTCGCCGTCGGTGGAGTCGCGCGTGTGCACGTCGCCGGCGTCGATCTGCACCGGAATGCCCTTGACCGGCTGGTCTTTCGGCAGCGACTCCGGATCGGTGACGGTGCCCCACACCTTGCCGAGGATGTCGAGCTGGACCTGGCGCGAGACCGTCTGGTCGCGGCCGACGCTGAAGTTGCCGATGGCGCCGGCGCGTCCGGCGCCTTTCGAGTAGGCGCGGATCGAGTAGTTGCCGACCGGCACGTTCTCGAAGATGTGAATTCCGGCGTCGTCGGTCGTGGCGAAGTCGAAGCGGCCGCCGTTGAAGTAGAGCGTCACTTCCGCGTTCGCCACCGGCTTCATGGCGTTGAGCGCGTCGACCACGGAGACGCTGATCGTGCCGGTGCCGGCGCCGCCGATGCGCACCTTCACGTCGTGTTGCGAGGTATCGCCTTCGAGCCGGATCTCGCCCTGATAGTCGCCGCGCACTTCCTGGTTGTCGGGCGCGACGGCGGTGATGCGGAACGGTCCGCGGAAGACGTTGGTGAGGATGAAGCGTCCGTTGATGTCGGCGTGCAGCGGATCGCGCGGGTTGCCGAACTCGCGATACGGCCACGAAAGCTCGCGCGCCCAGTAGGTCGCCAGCGCCACCGCCTTGCCATCGAGGTCGACGACCTGTCCTTCGATGGAGGACTGCTCGGCGAGCACGACCACGAGATTGCTCACCGGTCCGCCGCCGCCGGGCGTGGTGCCGTCGACGTAGCCGGTGCGGTAGATGCCGTTCTCGCTGTAGTCGGCGACGATGCGGAAGGAGAGGCCTTTCTGCACGGCCGGGAAACGGAAGGAGCCGTCGGGCTTCGTGGCCTGCGCGCCGAAGACGACGCGGTCGTTGACGAGGCGGACGACGGCGCCGGAGACGGGCGTCTGGCGGTCGTGGAAGAAGACGCGGCCGGTGACGTCGCCGAGGCTCTCGAGGCGCAGGGTCACGTTGCGCACGTCGCCTTCGTAGCCGAGGATGCGGCTCTCCGCGGCGAAGCCGGCCGGATGGCGGACGGTCTGGATGGTGACGGGCTGCTGCGCCGGCACTTTGTCGAAGGTGACGAGCTGCGTCGCTTCGTTCGCGGCGACTTCGAAGGTGTCGATGCGGAACTGCTGCTCGGCGTCGTCCCACACCGCGTACGAGACCGAGCAGGTGCCGAAGGCGGAGCCGTAGCAGGGCGGCGGATTGGCGGCGGTGCAGGCGTCGTCCGGCAGCCGCAGCTCGATCTTCGTGATGATCTTTCCCTGTCCCGGCAGGCGGAGATCGAGCACGCCGATCTGGCCGGTGAAGTCGACGCGCACGCGGCCGGCGGCGGATTGCCGCCCGTGCGGTCCCTGCGGATTCGACGGGATGGCCACGACGTCGACGTACGCCGGCACGCGCACGTTCGGCAGCTCGTAGACGCCGTTGCCTTTGGCGTTGAAGCGCACCGGCGGGAAGCCGGGCTCGAAGACCTGATAGTCGCTGACCGGCGCGCCGGTGGCGTCGGTGAGGCGCACGCGCATCGTGGCCACGCCTTCCGGCTCCTTGCTCGAGAGCCGCACGCTGAAGTGATTCACGCCGGCCTGCAGCGACGGCAGCGGGAACTGCCCTTTGCGTCCCGTGGCCGGATCGAAGACCCACATGGTGCGGCCACTTAAGGAAGTCGGGACTTCCGGATAGGTGTAAGTGCCGTCGGCGTTGGCGTTGACCGGCGGAAGGTTGCCGATGGTGATGATGGCGCCGCCGACGGTGGCGTCTTTCGAGGTGTCGGCCGGCGCGGCGGGATCGTCGCGGGTGACGATGCCTTCGACGGTGGCGTAGGCGATGCCGGGGTTGCTGACGATCGGGATGACGATGGTCTGCTCGATGGTCTGGTCGGCGCCGAGGTCCATCTCGATGCCGACGCTCTCGCGCGAGATGCTGAAGTCGGCGGCGATGATCGAGATCAGGCCGGCCGGGACGTCGTCGAATTCGAAGAAGCCGTTCGCATCGGTGTAGCCGTCCTGCAGTCCGTAGCCTTGCGTGTACGCGCCGACGTGCGCGCCGGCCACGGTGGCGCTGCTGTCGCTGCGGCGCACGGTGACGCGCACTTTGCCGAGTCCTGGAAAAGCGCGGCGCTCGATGACCAGGTCCTGGGCGATCACTTCGCCGGCGACGCGGATGGCGTTCGCGGCAAAGGTGGGACGTCCTTCTTTGTCGACGACGGAGAAGGTCAGCGGTCCAACCGGGAGGTCGCCGACTTCGTAGTGTCCGCTGCTGTCCGTATCCGCACCGCGGAACTGATGAAAGAGCGTGCTGCCGACGGTGACGTGCACGTTCGCCAGCACTTCCCCATCGCTGTAGCGCACCTGTCCGCGCGCCGTTCCTCGGCCGAGAAAAACGAGGTTGACGGTGTGCACTTCGCCCGGCAGCCGCACCACGCCCTCGGCATCGGTGGCCCGTCCGTTGACGACGGTGCTGAGGCGGTAGGTGCCGTTGATACCGTTGTCGACGTCGCGCGGAACGAACTCGTACAGGAAGCGGCCGTCGCTGCCGCCGAGGTCGAACTGATCGCCGCCGGATGCCTCGAGCTTCACCAGCGCGTTCGGCACGACCGAGTTGTCGCCGTTGAGCACGCGGCCGGTGAGGATCGCGCCGGGGCGGTCGTTGTCGATGCGCGGCACGATGTGCTCGTCGCTGAAGGTGGCGGCGCCAACGAGATCGCGCAGCGAGTCGACGGCGATGACGTAATTCGCGTTCTGCGAGAGCGCCTTGTCGAAGGCGAGGTTGAGCAGCTTGCCGTCTTCCTGCAGCGCCGCACCGGGGATCTGCAGTGGACCGCCCGCGGTGTTCTTGCGGGTGACGCTGTACGCCGCCTTCGGCACGTTCACGGTGAGCGCGACGTGATCGCGCAGCGTGGCGGCGTCGCCGAAAGTGACGGGACGGTTGAAGAGCACGGTGACGAGGTGCGCGTTCGGATCGAGGTGCAGGTCCTGCGCGGCGCCGAGGACGCGCAGCGCGGTCTGCGGCACCTCGCGCACGCTCGCGCTGACGGACGCGCCGCTGACGACGAGCGTGCGCGCGCCGCGCGCGACATCGATCGTCACCGGCGTGCCCGGCGTCGCGCCGCTGACGGCGAGGTCGCTGCGCAACTGCTTGCCGTCGGCGGTGTCGGGATAGATCAGGTGCAGCGTGAAGCTCGCCGCGCGCGGCACGACGGTGACGCGCACGCTCTGCGCGAAGCGGCCGATCATGGCCAGCTCGCCGCGATCGCCGCCGCCGTCGAGCGTCATCAACTCCGCGTACGGAAGCGTGCGCACCCAGCCGGTGGCGGCATTCGACGGCACGTCGAGCTCGCCGCCGGCGCCGAGGCCTTTGATCGACAGCGCGTACGGACGCGTTTGTCCGGCGACTTCGGCGCCATGCACGTAGGCGAAGAGGAACGGCGTGCGGTGCGAGGTGGCGGCGGCGAAGTCGTCGGCGAACTGCTGCGGACTCCGGCCGTTGTTGAAGCCCTGCAGCGCGAGCTGCTGCGCCATCGCCGTCGCCGCGCGGCGTCCCGATTTTTCGGAGCGGCGCAGCTCGTCCCATTCGACGAGCTCCGGCGCCACTGCGGCCTGATCGACGCGCTCGATGTTGCCGAGCAAATCGAGGGCGAGATGGAAGAACGGCTCGCGATTTTCTTCCGGATCGTTCGTCTCGCGCGACTTGCGAATCGCCACGATGCGCTGCCCGGCGCGCGCGATCTCCTGCGCCCGCTGGAAGACGTCGTTCTTGATCACGCGCGGGAACTTCGCCGTGTATTGATTGAGCGGCGCCGTGGCCAGGCTGTACGCGAGGCCGAGGAGCTGCATGTTCGCGGCGATGAAATCGGACGGCAGGAAGCGGGTGTAGTACGGCATCACCAGCGTCGCCGGCGAGAGCGGAATGCCCGACTCGCTCACGCCCATGGTCAGCTTCACCGACACGCCGAGCGCTTCGTCGTTCGGCGCCGCCGCGCCGGCGAAGACGTTGCCGGTGATGGTCGAGGTGAGCTTGTACGGCACCGGCGTCATCTCGCCCGGCTCGAGGTCGAGCTCCACCTTGCCGTCGCCTTCGACACGGCAGATGTTCGAGACCGCCGCGCCGGAGCTGCAGGCCGGGATCTCGCTCATGTCCAGCGCGACGTGCTGGCGCTGCGGACTGAGGTTGGTGACGAAGGCGTAGGCGGTGTAGCTCTCGTCCGCGCGCACCGTGTCGGGATGGGAGAAGTTGATCTGGAAGCGCGGGTCGCTGACGACGATCGCGGTGCGCGCTTTGCCGCGCAGCGGAAAGTCCTCCTGCCCCGGCTGCTGGTAGGTGGCGTTGACGGTGATGTCGATGTCGTGCGTGCCCGCCTTGAGCGCCTCCAGCGTCCACTCGGCCGACCCTTGCGCGCCGGCCACGAGGAAGGTCTGGCCGTCGGCGGTGCGCACGGGCACCGGCTGGCCGATGGTGACGGCCGGCATCACCTTCGCCACGCGCATCTGCTGCGGCGCGCTCATCGAGGCGGTGACGCTGTCGAGGCGGATGTTGCTGCCTTCCGGCGCGGCGTTGCTGACGTGCAGGATGACGGCGAAAAATTGATGCAGAACGCCGAAGCCGTTCGGCAGGACGATGGCCGCGGGAATCGACGGCGCCGGTTTCTCGCCGGGATCGTGTCCGCCGTCGTTGTCCGGCATGCCGCCGTCGGCGGCGAGGCTGAATTCTTCAATGCCCGGCGGCTGGAAGCGCGGCGGTTTGGCCACGCTCAATGGCGGCAGGTTGTACGGCGACTCGCGCACCACCGGCGCGGCGGTGTGGGTGCGTTTGTCGATGATGACCGGATACGGGATCTCGACGCTATGCTGATCGACGCCGAAGATGACCGTGTATTCGTAGACGTCGTAATTGCGCGAGTCGACGATGATGCCGCGCGCGCGCAATTCCTCCGGCGTTAGTTGCCGCACGCGCACGCTGGTCTGCAGTGCGTCGGCGACTTGGATGATTGCAAACGACGGAACCGCCTGCTGCAGAAATTCGCCGTGCGCGCCGGCCAGGCGGATGTTCTGGAGCTGGTACTCCCCTTTTTCGTGCAGCGCCGGAATGGCGAATTTGTGGCCGGGCGTGGCCACCAGTGTAATGGGCGCATCGATGCCGGGGCCGGTCAGCTCGCCGAGAGCGCTCAATCCGGGCGCTACCGGCGCGGCGTCGTTCATCGCGCCGCCGAATTTCGTCTGAACAGTCGTGGGAACGTCGACGGCCGTGACGACCGGCTGGCGGTCGACTTCCAGTCCGACGCCGAGAATTTGCAGATCGGCCTGGGCCACCTCGCCGGCGTGCAGCGGCCATTGTGCCGCCAGCAATAATGCGGCGACAAAGAAACCGATGCGTGTCTTATGGAGGCGGGCGTGCATGACGTTCCGTGTGAGGTGCGGCGGGCGTCAGTGATCGAGCTCGCGCTGTTCGCGTGCGAGCCGGACGGCGCGCGACTCCACCTGTCGCGCACCGGGTGGAATGGTCACCAGATCGGGCGGCGCCAGCTCGGAGCGCACATCGACGATGGAGCTGCGCATGGTGAGGCTCTCCGCGCCCATCACGTAGGTGATGCTCTGGTCGACGGGCAGTCCGTACGTCGTTTCCGCGGCCGCTTTCGTAATGGCGTCGCGATCGCGCTGTGGCGCGGCGGCGGCGCGCAATAGGGCCTCGTGCTCGGGGCGGCGGGCATTGGGATAGGAGGCGCCGATGAGCACTTCCACTGCGGAGCGCGAGAGCGGCACGTGCGCGTCGATGCCCACTTCAATGGTCATCCGGCCGCGCGAGGGATTGTCGAGCGTCAGCTCGAAGGCGTCGACGCTGCGCCCTCCGGCGCGAGAGGCTTTGACGCCGAGCGGCGTCGTCTTCCAATCCTTCGCGTCCGCCGTCTTTGTCGCCGCGGGATCGCCGCTCGCTTTCGCCAGTTCCTCGAACGGCGTAATGCTGTACGTGCCGGCGGCGCGGTCGATTTCGGTCAACTGCTGGCGCCCATAATCGACAATGGCCACACGCGCTGCGGAAATGGTGACGATCTGATTGCCCGCGCAATACTCGTCGACGGTCGACGTCGTGTGCGAGACCGGATCCTCAATGCGCCGCGTCAGGTGCAGCGGCTGCGGAAAGAGCACTTCCGCCGAGCACACCGCGGCCACGAGAACGCACGCCATTGCCGCCGCGAACCGCCCGGCAATCTCCCCACGCCACACCCACACGCGGTTGGGGACGATGTCCACAAGGACTCCGAAATTCGATTGTTAGTTGTTGGGACCGAAGCTGACCGGGCGGGACAATAACCGATTCGGACAGAAGTCCGCAACAACTTTTTTCCGCCCGCATCCGGAGTGCGGAATTCCGGGGTTGCCGCAGGATGGCTTGATTGAAGGCCTGCGCGTCAGCGCCCGAAGGCGCTCAATGGTTTATGCAGGGCGACATCGAGGCCGCTCAGTTTCCATTGGAGGTCTTCGACGCTGTGGCGGAATTCGACGGAGATTCTCGGCAGGCAGTGGATGCGCCGCCGCGAGGCGCGGTACCAGTGGCCGTGGCGCGTAGTGACGGCGGAGCGGAAGCCGGCGTCGCGCACGGCTGCGAATTCGCGTTCCGCCGCATGCTCGACGCCGCCGAAGGGATACGCGAAGTGGTCGATGGAGTGCCCCAGGGCCTCGGCCAGGGCATTGCGCGAGTCGACGATCTGCGCCTGCAGTTCCTCCACCGTCAGTTGACTGAGGACGGAGTGGTCGACACTGTGCGCGCCGATGGTAATCAGCGGATGTTTGTCGAGCATGCGCACGTCGTCCCACGTCAGGAACGGCGACGGCCCGTCGCCGCGCATGGCGTCGCGCGCTGCTTCGCGCAGCAGCTCCATGAATTCGTTCTGCTCGCGCGGCGTCATCCGCTTGAAGAGGCGGTTCCATTCGCGGAAGGCCTGTTCCTTCCGCTCGGGCGTCGACAGATCCCAACGCAGCTCTTCGCCGCGCCACTCGACGCGAACGCGCTCGAGCGTCGCGAGAAACAGTTCCTGCTCGTCCCACCACAACGGCCGCGGCGCGCCGACCGCGCCGCTGGTGACGTAGATGGTGGCCGGCACGCGATGGCGCTCGAGCGCCGGCAGCGCGAGCAGGTTGTCGCGATAGCCGTCGTCGAAGGTGATGACCACGGTGCGCGGCGGCAGGTTGCCGCGCAGCAGACCGTCGACCGCTTCCTCAATGGAGACGCAGCGATGGCGCCTCGCGAGGAAGGCGATCTGTTTCTCGAACTCCTGCTCCGAAACGTAGAGGCTGAGATTCGGCTGGAAGCGCGTGCGGATGGTGGCGTCGGCGGCGCCGCCGGGTGAGATGCGGTGGTACATCAGGCAGGTGGCGACGCCGGCAAAGAGACGCGCGATCGGCGTGAAAGGAGCCGACTGGAGCGTCGAGCGCAACGCCCGTTTGAGCCGCTTGTTCTTCATCCCGCCGAAGCCTGCAGCCGATATGTAGGCAAGTGCCGCACCATACCGGGCTGGACGCGAGTTCAGGCGTGGATGGGAGTGGCGTCGCGGCCGCTCGGCTCGGCGTGCGATTCGTGCCGGACGGGCAGCGTGACGATGAAGCTGGCGCCGCGGCCGCGGCCGTCGCTCTGGGCGGTGATGTCGCCGTGATGCAGCTCGACGATGTGCCGGGCGATGGCCAGTCCGAGGCCGAGGCCGCTGCGCGAGTTGGACCCTTCGGCCTGGCGCAGCCGCTCGAAGACGTACGGCAGGAAGGTCGGCTCGATGCCCTCGCCTTCGTCGGTGACGCGGATCTGCAGCTTGCCGTTGGTGCGCTCGAGGCGCAAGTCGACGTGCTTGCCGGCGGGCGTGAACTTGATGGCGTTCGACAAGAGGTTGCCGATCACCTGCTGGATGCGATTCGGATCGGCGTCGACGACGGCGTCGCGATCGGCGATCTCGGAGGTGAGGCGGACGTCGCGCTCGGCGGCGGCGGGACGGGCGGTGGTCAGCGCCGCCTCGACGACGTCGGAGATGCGGGTCGGCTTGAGGTCGACCTGGAACTTGCCGAGGACCATGCGCGAGACGTCGAGCATGTCGTCGATGAGGCGAGCCTGGAGGCGCGCGCTCGACTCGATGGTCTGCAGCGCCTCGCGCAGCTCTTCCTCGTCGAACTCGCCGGTGCGGAGGAACTGCACCCAGCCGAGGATCGAGGTCATCGGCGTGCGGAGCTCGTGGGAGAGCGTGGCCAGGAAGTTGTCCTTGGCGCGGTTCTGCGCTTCCGCCTCGCGATAGCGCCGCTCCGCCTCGGCCGCGAGCGCCGCGGCGCGTTTCTCGGTGACGTCGCGGAACGTGATCACCGAGCCGAGGAGCGCGCCTGCTTCGTCGCGCATCGGCGACGCGCAGAACTCCACCGGAAAGCTCGTGCCGTCGGCGCGGAAGAAGGTCTCCTCCACTTCGTCGTAGACCGCCTCGCCGTGCAGCACCGCGTAGAGACGGCAGCGCTCGGCGTCGCAGGTGAGCACGCCCGGAAAGAGCGGATGCACGAGGACGTGCATGTCGCTGCCGAGGATCTCGGCGTCGGAGCGCCCGATCATGCGCGCGGCGGCGGGATTGACGAAGGTCGTGGAGACGTCGAGACCGACGCCGAACACGCCCTCGGCCGCGGCGTTGAGGATCAGCTCATTCTGCTTGCTCAGGCGCGCCAGCTCCTGCGCCTGCTGCTTGAACTCTTCGCGCTTGCGGAACAGCTCGACGAAGACGTTGACCTTCGAGCGGAGGATCTCCGGATGGAACGGCTTGAAGATGTAGTCGACGGCGCCGAGCTCGTAGCCGCGGAAGACGTTCGTCTCGCTGCGGCTCAATGCGGTGAGGAAGATGATCGGCGTGTCGCGCGAGCGGTCGCGCTGGCGGATCAGGTTGGCGGTCTCGAAGCCGTCGAGGTCGGGCATCTGCACGTCGAGCAGCACGACGGCGAAATCGTTGGAGAGCAGATGCTTGAGGGCTGCGGTGCCGGAGCTCGCGGAAATCAGATGCAACCCGAGATCGCCCAGGATCGACTCGAGGGCGAGCAGGTTGTTTGGCTGATCGTCGACCAGCAGAATATTGACGCGGTCGTCAGTCATGAATGTTCCGCGTGAGCTCGACGAGAAACGGTCCTATCCGCTCCAGAGGCAAAATCCGATCCACTCGTACGGCAGCGATGGCAGCCTCGGGCATCGGCGGAGACTCGGCCGTTTTCGGGTCCTGCACCACCACGAAGCCGCCGCGCTGCTTGATGCGTTGTACGCCTTTGGCTCCGTCGGCATTCGCGCCGGTGAGCACGACTCCGATCACGCCCTGACCGAACGCGTCGGCTGCCGACTCGAACATTACATCGATCGACGGCCGCGAGTAAGACACCGCGGCATCGACTGACAGCGACAGCTCGCCGTGGCCGCCGGTGCGGTCGACGAGCAGGTGGTAGTCGGCGGGCGCGAGGTAGACGGTGCCGGGGCGGAGCCACTCTTTGTCGGTGGCGTCGACGACCGCGAGCGGCGTGTGGCGGCGGAAGAACGACGGCAACGCTTCGTTCGAAGTCTTGTAGCGATGCTGCGCGACGACGATCGGCAGCGGAAAGTCTTTCGGCAGGAACGCGAAGATGGTCTGCAGGGCGTGCATGCCGCCCATCGAACAGCCGATCACGATCACTTCGTAATCGCGCAATGCGGCTGGCTCGACGCGGCCGTCGCGCCAGGAGCGGATGCCGGGCGGCAGCTCCGCCGCTTTCATCGCACTCTCCGGTAGAGCTTCTCGTCGCCGTCGACTTCCTCGAAGTGATCGACGACGGAGGTGTATTTGATCGACTCCTTCTTGCCGAGTCCGAGGATGCCGAACATCTCCATCGAGTTGAGGAAGAGCTGCTGGACGCGGTCCTGTAGGGCGTTGTTGAAGTAGATCAGGACGTTGCGGCAGAAGATCACGTTGAAGTGATTGAAGGAGGCGTCGGTGACGAGGTTGTGCTGGGCGAAGACGACGTTCTCGCGCAGCGCCGGACGGAAGATGGCGTAGTCGTAGCGCGCGGTGTAGTAGTCGGAGAAGGTGCCGGTGCCGCCGCCGGTGATGTAATTGGAGGTGTTCTCCTGCATCGTCGACAGCGGGAAGATGCCGGACTTGGCTTTCTGCAGCACCGCCTCGTTGATGTCGGTGGCGTAGATGCGGCAGCGGTCGTACACGCCTTCCTCCTGCAGCAGGATGGCCATCGAGTAGACCTCTTCACCCGTCGAACAGCCGGCGTGCCAGATGCGGATGAAGGGATAGGTGCGCAGCATCGGCACGACCTTCCGCCGGAACGCGAGGTAGAAGGTCGGGTCGCGGAACATGGCCGTGGTGTTGACGGAGAGGTCGAGCAGCAGCCGCTCCATCGACTGCGGGTCGTGCAGCACTTTCTCGATCAAACCGGAGATGGTGCTGAGGCCCTCGGCATACACGCGCTTCCAGATCCGGCGCCGCAGCGACGGCAGCGAGTAGTCGCGAAAGTCGAAGCCGTAGTGGCGGAAGATGCCCTCGGTGAGCAGGCGCACTTCGATCTCCTCGAGATCGGCCCGAGTCTGATCGTCGATGATCGCGGCGTCTGCCATTGGGCTGGCTACGGTTGAGCAAGGATCAGGCCTTCATCGGGCGCGCGTCGAGGCGTCGCGAAGTGGCGGCGAAGGCGTGCGCTGGCATGCCGTCCGCAATCGCCGCCCTCGTCGTTACAACAAATAACTGGGGCCCCTTTCCACCATGTCTCGTTTCTCCCTCGTTCCGGCAGCGCTGATCGCGATCCTCTGCATCCCGGCGCAGGCGGCGCAGACGCCGCTGATCACGGAGCGCTCGCTCTGGAAGTATCTCGACAACGGCTCGAACCAGGGCACGGCCTGGACGGCGACGGCGTTCGACGACTCGCTCTGGGCGTCGGGGCCGGCGGAGCTGGGGTACGGCGACGGCGACGAGGCGACGATCGTGAATTACGGACCCGATCCTCTCCGTCGTTACGTCACGACGTACTTCCGGAAGACCGTCAATGTGGAGGACCCGTCGCAGTTCACGAAAGTGATCCTGAGGCTGATCCGCGACGACGGCGCGGTGGTCTACATCAACGGGCGCGAAGTGTGGCGGCCGAACATGCCCACCGGCACGATCGCCTACACGACGCTGGCGGCGGTGACGGTGAGCGACGCCGATGAAGACGCGTGGCAGGAGCTGACGCTCGATCCGCAGGTGCTGGTGGCAGGCGCGAATACGGTCGCGGTGGAGATGCATCAGGCCGGGCGCAGCAGCAGCGACCTGTCGTTCGACCTGCAGCTCATCGGCGAAGACAACATCGTGGTGCCGGCGCTCACGCGCGGGCCGTATCTGCAGATGGGGACGCCGACGAGCATGATCGTGCGCTGGCGCACGGACACGCCGAGCGACAGCCGGGTGCGGTTCGGCTCGATCCTCGGCAGTCTCACCTCCGTCGCCGACGACCTCACTCCGACCACCGATCACACGGTGGTGCTGACCGGACTGACGCCGGGAACGAAGTACTACTACTCGATCGGCACGACCGCGGCGAAGATCGCCGGCAACGACGGGTCGTACTCATTCGTCACTTCGCCGCGCCCCGGCACCGCCACCGACACGACACGCGTCTGGGTGCTCGGCGACTCCGGCACCGGCGGCCCCGGCGCGGCGGCGGTGCGCGGCGCCTACTACAAGTACGCGGGACCGACGGCGACGAATCTCTGGCTGATGCTCGGCGACAACGCGTACGACAACGGGCTCGATTACGAGTACCAGAACGCGGTCTTCAATACCTATCCGGAGATGCTGCGCGCGGCGCCGCTCTGGCCGACCATCGGCAATCACGACACGGCGCAGGCGACGACGTACAACCCGTCCATCGCCTACTACGACATCTTCAATCTGCCGACGCGCGGCGAGGCGGGCGGCGTGCCGTCGGGTACGGAGAGTTACTACTCGTTCGACTACGGCAACATCCACTTCATCTGTCTCGACTCGATGACGTCGGACCGCTCCCCGACCGGGCCGATGCTGACCTGGCTGCGCAACGATCTGGCGGTGACGTCGGCGACGTGGATCATCGCCTACTGGCACCATCCGCCGTATTCGAAGGGCTCGCACGATTCCGATCGCGATTACGAATTGATCGAGATGCGGCAGAACGCGCTGCCGATCCTGGAGGCCGCCGGCGTTGACCTGGTGCTGTCGGGCCACAGTCACGCGTACGAGCGGTCGTATCTGATCGACGGGCACTACGGCTATTCGACGACGTTCACCAGCTCGATGAAGATCAACGGCGGCGACGGCCGCGTCGAGGGAACGGGCGCGTATCAGAAACCGACCGGCGCCACGCACGCCGGCGCGGTGTACGCGGTGGCCGGCTCCGGCGCGGTGACGGGCGGCGGGCTGCTGAATCATCCGGCGATGTTCATCTCGCTCAACAACCTCGGCTCGATGGTGCTGGAGGTGAACGGCAACCGGCTCGACGCGAAGTTCCTGCGCGAGACCGGCGCGGTCGCGGACAGCTTCACCATTCTGAAGGGCGCTTCGGCGACGGGTCCGAACGCGCCGACGGCGGTGGCGGCGACGGCGCTGTCGTCGACGTCGGCGAACGTGATCTGGACCGACAACTCGACGGATGAAAGCGGCTTCCGCATCGAGCGTTGCTCCGGCACGGGCTGCACGACGTTCGCGCGCATCGCCGATCTGTCGGCGAACACGACCACGTTCACCGACACGGCGCTGACGGCGACGACGACGTATCGCTACCGCGTGGTGGCGTACAACAGCCTCGGCGCATCGGCGTCGGCGCCGGCCGAGGTGACGACCGCTTCGGCGACGCTCACCGCGCCGGCGGCACTCGTGGCAGCGGCGGTGTCGGGCACGCAGGTGCATCTGGTCTGGACGGACACGACCACGAACGAGGATGGCTTCCGCATCGAGCGCTGCAGCGGCGCGGCGTGCAACACGTTCGACGAGATCGCGCGCACGGCGGCGAACGCGGTTGCGTACGACGACGCGTCGGCGCAACCGGGAACGCTCTATCGCTACCGCGTCTCGGCCTTCAACGCCAGCGGCCTCTCGGCGCCGTCAGCGGTGGCCGAAGCGACGACGTTGAATGCGGCGCCGGCTGCGCCGTCGTCGCTGACGGCGAGCGCGGTCTCGCCGACGCAGGTGCATCTCGCCTGGACCGATGCTTCGGCGAACGAGGACGGCTTCCGCATCGAGCGTTGCAGCGGCGCAGCGTGTACGAGCTTCGCGGCCATCGGACAAACCGCGGCGAATGTCGTCGCGTTCGACGACCTGTCGGCTACGCCGGGCACGCTCTATCGCTATCGCGTCTTCGCCTTCAACGCGGCCGGCAGCTCGGCGGCGTCGCAGATCGCGGAGATCACCACCGCGAATGTCGCGCCGGCTGCGCCGTCGTTGCTGACCGCAACTGCGGTCTCGCCGACGCAGGTGCATCTCGCCTGGACGGATCCCGCGTCGAACGAAGACGGCTTCCGCGTCGACCGCTGCAGCGGCGCGGCGTGTACGAATTTCGCGCAGATCGCACAGACCGCGGCGAATGTCGTCGCGTATGACGATCTCTCCGCCGCGCCGGGCACGCTCTATCGCTATCGCGTCTTCGCCTTCAACGCCGCCGGCAGCTCCGCTGCTTCGGCGATCGCGGAGATCACCACCGCGAATGTCGCGCCGGCTGCGCCGGCTTCGCTGACCGCGAGCGCGGTCTCGGCGACGCAGGTGCATCTCGCCTGGACCGATGCCGCGTCGAACGAGGACGGCTTCCGCATCGAGCGTTGCAGCGGTGCGGCGTGCACGAGCTTCGTGGCCGTCGGCCAGACCGCGGCGAACGTGATCGCGTTCGACGATCTCTCGGCCACACCGGGCACGCTCTATCGCTATCGCGTCTTCGCCTTCAACGCGGCCGGCAGTTCGGCCGCCTCGGCGGTCGCGGAGATCACCACCCCGATTCCGCCGCCGGCGGCGCCGGTCTCGCTGACCGCGAGCGCGCTGTCGCCGTACGAGATCTCGCTCCGCTGGACGGACGCCTCGACCAGCGAGAGCGGCTTCGCCATCGAGCGCTGCTCCGGCAGCGGCTGCACGACCTTCGTGCGCATCGCGCAGACGGCGGCGAACGTCACGTCGTATCTCGACAGCGGCCTCACGCCGTCGACGCTCTAACCGCTATCGCGTGATCGCGTTCAATGCGTCGGGCAACTCGGCGCCCTCGAACATCAGCGAGATGACCACGCAGCGGCTGACGCCGCCGGCGGCGCCGTCGAGTCTCGGCGCGGTGGCGCAGTCGGCCACGCGCGTCGATCTGGTGTGGGCCGACAACTCCTCGAACGAGGAAGGGTTCATCGTCGAGCGCTGCCTCGGCGCATCATGCGCCGACTTCGCGGAGATCGCCCGGCTCGGGGCGAACGTGAAGATGTTCTCGAATACCGACGTGGCGGCGAACACCACCTACCGCTATCGCGTCCGCGCCTGGAACGCGGCGGCGATGTCGGCGTACTCGAACATCGTCAAGATCAAGACGCCGGCGAAATGACGAAGGCGGCGCGGCTCTTCGCGGCACTGCTGCTCGCCTGCGCGGCGACGCTGCACGCGCACGAGGGATTGCACGAGCAGATCGCGGCGATGACCAAACGCATCGCCGCCGAGCCGCGCAATGCATCGCTCTACCTGCAGCGCGGCGAGCTGCACCGGCTGCATCACGAGTGGAAGCTCGCCGAGGCCGACTACGAGAAGGCGGCGCGGCTCGACGCGAGTCTCGATCTGGTGCACTTCGCGCGCGGCCGGATGCTGCTCGAGTCGGGGCACGCGGCCGCTGCGCTGCGCTCGCTCGACCGGTTTCTGGCGGCGCATCCGGAGCACTCCGACGCCCATCTGACGCGCGCCCGCGCCCTGGCGCAGCTCGGCCGCGACGCCGCGGCCGACTACGACGCCGCCATCGCCCACGCCGCCCACCCGTCGCCCGATCTCTACGCCGAGCGCGCGCGCACGCTCGCCTCGCGCGGCCGCACCGATGACGCATTGCGCGGCCTCGATCAGGCGCTGGCGTCCCTCGGCCCGATCGCGTCGCTGCAACTGCAGGCCATCGATCTCGAGCTGCAGGCCAAACGCTACGACGCCGCGCTGGCGCGCCTCGACACGCTCACGCCGCCCTCGCCGCTTCACCTCGCCCGCCGCGGCGACATCCTCCTGCAAGCCGGCCGCACCGCCGAGGCGCAGGCCGTCTATCGCAACGCCCTCGTTGCCATCGCCGCGATGCCCGAGCGGCAGCGCAACATGCAGTCGACGAAGGAAGTGGTGGCGCGGCTGGAAGCGGCAGTGGGAAAGCAGTAAGCGCGCGCCGCGTAGCCGGGCGCCTCTCGCATTCGCGAGAGGCGCCCGTTGCGTAAGGCCTACCGGTAGAGCCAGACCCGCAGCAGCGAGACGAGCTGCTGGGCGTCGATCGGTTTGGTGATGTAGTCGCTGGCGCCCGCTTCCATGCACTTTTCGCGGTCGCCTTTCATGGCCTTGGCCGTGAGAGCGATCATCGGGAGGTTCTTGTACTCCTCCATTCCGCGGATGCGGCGCATGGCTTCGTAGCCGTCCATCTCCGGCATCATCACGTCCATCAGCACCACGTCGATGTCGCCGTTCTTGCGCAAGGTCTCGATGCCTTCGGCACCGCTCTCGGCGTAGAGCACGTTCATCTTGTGACGCTCGAGCAGGCTGGTGAGCGCGTAGATGTTGCGGATGTCGTCGTCGACGATGAGCGCCTTCTTGCCGGCCAGCACGGGATCGGACTCGTGCAGTTGCTCGAGCATCTTCCGCTTCTGCTCCGGCAGGTTCTCTTCGACGCGGTGGAGGAAGAGGGCGGTCTCGTCGAGCAGGCGGTCGGGCGAGCGGACGTCCTTGACGATGATCGCGTCGGCCATCCGCTTCAGTTCGTTCTCTTCCTTCCGCGAGAGCTCGCGGCCGGTGTAGACGACGATCGGCACGTCGGTGATCTGCAGCTCGTTCTTCATCGTGTTGATGAAGTCGAAGCCGCTCATGTCGGGCAATCCGAGGTCGAGCACCATGCAGTCGAAGCGCCGCTCGCGCAGCAGGTCGAGCGCCTCGCTGCCGCTGCCGACCGCGGTGATCTCGACGTCGCCCTCGCCGATCAGCTCGACGATGGCGTTGCGCTGCGCGTCGTTGTCCTCGACCACGAGCAGCGACTTGTGCTGCCGCTCCACGAAGCCGCGGATCTTGGCGAAGGCATCGTCGAGCGACTCCTTCGTGACCGGCTTCTGCATCTGCGCGAATGCGCCGAGGCGCAGGCCGCGAGAGGTCTCCTCGTCGCCGGAGATGATGTGCACCGGGATGTGGCGCGTGATGCGGTCGTGCTTGAGGCGGTCGAGCACCGTCCAGCCTTCCATGTCCGGCAGCTCGATGTCGAGCGTGATGGCATCGGGGCGGAAGCGGTGCGCGAGCGCGATGGCCGTCTCGCCGCGCGTGGCGGCGATGGCCTTGAAGCCTTTCTCGTGCGCCATGTCGATGAGGATGCGCGAGAACGTGACGTCGTCCTCGACGATCAGCACCGTCCGGTCGCCCTCGCGGATATCGTCGCGGTCGTCGTTGATCTGCTCCTCGATGACCACGGTCGGCGTCTCGTCGGGCGCAGCGACGGGCGCCTCGCTGCGCGCCTCGCGCGAATCCGGCCCCGGCTGCCAGCCGAGCGGCGGCGCGCTGCGCTCGTGATCGCGGTCGCGGTCACGATCCCGGTCGCGGTCACGATCGCGCTTGGCGACCGGCGCGACGTACGACTGCGGCACGAACAACGTGAACGTCGAGCCGACGCCCGGCTCGCTGTCGACGCGGATCTCGCCGCCGAGCAGTCGCGCGATCTCGCGGCTGATCGAAAGGCCGAGTCCCGTGCCGCCGAACTTGCGTGTGGTCGACGCGTCGGCCTGCTGGAACGCTTCGAAGATGATGCGCTGCTTCTCTTCCGGAATGCCGATCCCGGTATCCGTCACGCGGAAGGCGATGACGCTGCCGGCGCGGTCGAGCACCTCGTGGCCCGACGTCCAGCCGGACAGCGCGGTCTCCATGCGCAGGGTGATGCCGCCCTTCTCCGTGAACTTGAAGGCGTTGCCGAGCAGGTTCTTGAGGACCTGCTGCAACCGCATCGGATCGGTGTTGATCGACGGCGGCAGGTTCTCGGCCTGGTCGATGACGAACGACAGACCTTTGTCGTTGGCCATCTGCCGGAACGTCCGCTCGGTGAGGTCGGCGATCTCGCGGAATGACGTGTCGCTGAGCGAGACCGTCATCATGCCGGACTCGATCTTCGACAGGTCGAGGATGTCGTTGATGAGAGTGAGCAGGTCCTGTCCGGAAGCGTGAATGGTCTTCGCGAACTCGACCTGTTTCTCGCTCAGGTTCCCCTCGGGGTTGTCGCTGAGCAGCTTGGCCAGGATGAGCAGCGAGTTGAGCGGCGTGCGCAGCTCGTGCGACATGTTCGCCATGAACTCGCTCTTGTACTTCGAGGTGATGGCGAGCTGACGGGCCTTGTCCTCGAGCTGCCGCTTGGCCGTCTCGACCTCGCGGTTCTTCTGCTCGACCTCTTCGTTCTGCGCCGTGAGCAGCCGCGCCTTCTCTTCCAGCTCCTCGTTGGTCTGCTGCAGCTCTTCCTGCTGCTGCTTGAGCAGTTCCTCCGAAGCCTGGAGCGATTTGGCCTGCGACTCGAGGCGCTTGTTGGTCTCGGTGAGCTCTTCCTGCTGCGCCTGCAGCTCCTCGGCGAGGGACTGCGACTGCGCCAGCAGCTCCTCGGTGCGCATGTTCGCCTGGATGGTGTTGAGCACGACGCCGATCGATTCGGTGAGCTGATCGAGCAGCGACTGGTACGTCTCGGTGAAGCGGCTGAAGCTGGCCAGTTCCATCACCGCCAGCACCTGACCTTCGAAGACGATCGGCAGGACGATGAGGTTGAGCGGCTTCGACTCGCCGAGGCCGGAGTTGATCTGCACGTAGTCGTCGGGCGCGTTCGTGATGAGGATGCGCTGCTTCTCGAACGCCGCCTGGCCGACCAGCGACTCGCCGACGCGGAACTCCTTGTTGAGGTGCTTGCGCTCCTTGTACGCGTATGACGCGGCCAGACGCAGCACCGGCTCGGCGGCCTGGTTCGCGGCATCCATGATGTAGAAGACGCCGTGCGCGGCGCTGACCACCGGCGCGAGCTCGCTGAGGATCATCTGCGAGACGGTGGTCAGGTTCTTCTGCCCCTGCATCATCCGCGTGAACTTGGCGAGGTTGGTCTTGAGCCAATCCTGCTCCGCGTTGCGCGAGGTGGTCTCGCGCAGGTTGCGGATCATCTCGTTGATGTTGTCCTTGAGTGCCGCCACTTCGCCCTGCGCCTGCACCGTGATGTTGCGGGTGAGGTCACCCTTGGTCACGGCCGTGGCGACGTCGGCGATGGCGCGCACCTGCGTGGTGAGATTGGCGGCGAGCTGGTTGACGTTGTCGGTCAGATCGCGCCAGGTGCCGGCCGCGCCGGGCACGTTGGCCTGGCCGCCGAGGCGTCCTTCGACGCCGACTTCGCGGGCCACGGTGGTGACCTGATCGGCGAAGGTGGCCAGCGTCTCGATCATGTCGTTGATCGTGTCGCCCAGCTCCGCGATCTCGCCTCGCGCTTCGACAGCGAGCTTCTGTTTGAGGTTGCCCTTGGCGATGGCCGTCACGACGCGCGCGATGCCGCGCACCTGCGAGGTCAGATTCGCGGCCATCATGTTGACGTTGTCGGTGAGGTCCTTCCACGTACCGGCCACGCCCTTGACCTGCGCCTGGCCGCCGAGCTTCCCTTCCGTGCCGACCTCGCGCGCCACGCGCGTGACTTCCGCGGCGAAGGAGTTGAGCTGATCGACCATCGTGTTGATGGTGTCCTTCAGCTCGAGGATCTCGCCCTTGACGTCGACGGTGATCTTCTTCGAGAGGTCGCCGTTGGCGACGGCCGTGGTGACCTGGGCGATGTTGCGCACCTGATTGGTCAGGTTCGACGCCATCATGTTGACGTTGTCGGTGAGGTCCTTCCACGTACCGGAGACGCCCTTGACCTGCGCCTGTCCGCCCAGACGTCCTTCCGTACCGACTTCACGCGCCAC
This sequence comes from Thermoanaerobaculia bacterium, assembly GCA_036389275.1. Taxonomy (GTDB): domain Bacteria; phylum Acidobacteriota; class Thermoanaerobaculia; order Gp7-AA8; family Gp7-AA8; genus QHVT01. The sequence goes on along the minus strand of DASVQE010000025.1, from coordinate 76,016 downwards.
GCGCGTGACTTCCGAGGCGAACGAGTTGAGCTGATCGACCATCGTGTTGATGGTGTTCTTCAGCTCGAGGATCTCGCCGCGCACGTCGACGGTGATCTTCTTCGACAGGTCGCCGAGTGCGACGGCGGTGGTCACCTCGGCGATGTTGCGCACCTGCGCGGTGAGGTTCGAGGCCATGGAGTTGACCGAGTCGGTCAAGTCTTTCCACGTACCGGAGACGCCCTTGACCTGCGCCTGGCCGCCGAGTCTTCCTTCCGTGCCGACCTCCCGGGCGACACGGGTGACTTCCGAGGCGAAGGCGTTGAGCTGATCGACCATCGTGTTGATCGTGTTCTTCAGCTCGAGAATCTCGCCGCTGACCTCGACGGTAATCTTCTTGGAGAGGTCGCCGTTTGCGACGGCCGTCGTCACCTGCGCGATGTTGCGCACCTGCGAGGTGAGGTTCGAGGCCATCATGTTGACGTTGTCAGTGAGGTCCTTCCACGTGCCGGCCACGCCTTTGACCTGCGCCTGGCCGCCGAGCTTTCCTTCGACGCCGACCTCGCGCGCCACGCGCGTGACTTCCGACGCGAACGAGTTGAGCTGATCGACCATCGAGTTGATGGTGTTCTTCAACTCGAGCACTTCGCCTTTCACGTCGACGGTGATCTTCTTCGAGAGGTCGCCGTTCGCGACCGCGGTGGTGACGTCGGCGATGTTGCGCACCTGCGCAGTGAGGTTCGCGGCCATGTAGTTGACCGAGTCGGTGAGGTCCTTCCACGTACCGGAGACGCCCTGCACGTCGGCCTGGCCGCCGAGCTTTCCTTCGGTGCCGACCTCGCGCGCCACGCGCGTGACTTCCGCGGCGAACGAGCGGAGCTGATCGACCATCGTGTTGATGGTGTTCTTCAGCTCGAGGATCTCGCCTTTGACTTCGACGGTGATCTTCTTCGAGAGGTCGCCGTTCGCGACCGCGGTGGTGACCTCGGCGATGTTGCGCACCTGACTGGTCAGGTTGGAGGCCATGTAGTTGACCGAGTCGGTCAGATCCTTCCACGTGCCGGCCACGCCCTTCACTTCGGCCTGGCCGCCGAGCTGCCCTTCGGTGCCGACCTCGCGGGCCACGCGCGTGACTTCCGAGGCGAACGCGCTGAGCTGATCGACCATCGTGTTGATGGTCTCTTTGATCTGCAGGATCTCGCCTTTGACGTCGACCGTGATCTTGCGGGTCAGGTCGCCCGAGGCGATGGCGGTGGCGACGCCGGAGACGTCGCGGAGCTGCACGGTGAGGTTGCCGGCCATCGAGTTGACCGAGTCGGTGAGGTCCTTCCACGTGCCGGCCACGCCGCGCACCTCGGCCTGCACGCCGAGCTTCCCTTCCGTTCCGACCTCGCGCGCCACGCGGGTGACTTCGCCCGCGAACGAGTTGAGCTGATCGACCATCGTGTTGATGGTGTTCTTCAGCTCGAGGATCTCGCCGCGCACTTCGACGGTGATCTTCTTCGAGAGGTCGCCGAGCGCGACGGCCGTGGTCACCTCGGCGATGTTGCGCACCTGCGCGGTGAGGTTGCCGGCCATGGCGTTGACCGAGTCGGTCAGATCCTTCCAGGTGCCGGCCACGCCGGCCACTTCCGCCTGTCCGCCCAGACGTCCTTCCGTACCGACTTCACGCGCCACGCGCGTGACTTCCGAAGCGAACGCGCTGAGCTGATCGACCATCGTGTTGATGGTGTTCTTCAGCTCGAGGATCTCGCCTTTGACTTCAACGGTGATCTTCTTCGAGAGGTCGCCGTTCGCGACGGCGGTGGTGACCTCGGCGATGTTGCGCACCTGCGCGGTGAGGTTGCCCGCCATCGAGTTGACCGAGTCGGTGAGGTCCTTCCACGTGCCGGCCACGCCCTTCACTTCCGCCTGGCCGCCGAGCTTTCCTTCCGTACCGACTTCGCGCGCCACGCGCGTGACTTCCGCCGCGAACGAGTTGAGCTGATCGACCATCGTGTTGATGGTGTTCTTCAGCTCGAGGATCTCGCCGCGCACGTCGACGGTGATCTTCTTCGAGAGGTCGCCCATGGCCACCGCGGTCGTGACCTCGGCGATGTTGCGGACCTGCGCGGTGAGGTTGCCGGCCATGGCGTTGACCGAGTCGGTCAGGTCCTTCCACGTGCCGGCCACGCCGGGCACTTCCGCCTGTCCGCCCAGACGTCCTTCCGTACCGACTTCACGCGCCACGCGCGTGACTTCCGAGGCGAACGAGCGGAGCTGGTCGACCATCGTGTTGATGGTGTTCTTCAGCTCGAGGATCTCGCCGAGCGCTTCGGCGGTGATTTTCTTGGAGAGGTCGCCGTTCGCGACCGCCGTCGTGACCTCGGCGATGTTTCGCACCTGTGAGGTCAGGTTGGCGGCCATGTAGTTGACCGAGTCGGTCAAGTCTTTCCACGTACCGGAGACGCCCTTGACTTCCGCCTGGCCGCCGAGCTTGCCCTCGGTGCCGACTTCGCGCGCCACGCGCGTGACTTCCGAGGCGAACGAGCGGAGCTGATCGACCATCGTGTTGATGGTCTCTTTCAGCTCGAGGATTTCGCCGCGCGCATCGACGGTGATCTGTTTGGAGAGGTCGCCGTTGGCGACGGCGGTGGTGACGGCGGCGATGTTGCGGACCTGGTTGGTGAGGTTCGACGCCATGTAATTCACGGAGTCGGTGAGATCGCGCCACGTGCCGGAAACGCCCTGCACGTCGGCCTGGCCGCCGAGCTTTCCTTCCGAACCGACTTCGCGGGCGACGCGCGTGACTTCCGAGGCGAACGAGCGGAGCTGATCGACCATGACGTTGATCGTGTTCTTCAGCTCGAGGATCTCGCCGCGCACTTCGACGGTGATCTTCTTGGAGAGGTCGCCGTTGGCGACGGCGGTGGTGACGTCGGCGATGTTGCGCACCTGCGCGGTGAGGTTCGAGGCCATCATGTTGACGGACTCGGTGAGGTCCTTCCAGGTGCCGGCCACGCCTTTGACGTCGGCCTGGCCGCCGAGCTTTCCTTCGGTGCCGACCTCGCGCGCGACGCGCGTGACTTCCGAGGCGAACGAGGCGAGCTGCGTGACCATCGTGTTGACGGTCTTCGCGGTGCGGAGGAACTCTCCCTTGAGCGGACGGCCGTCGAACTCGATGGCCATCGTGCGGGTGAGGTCACCTTTGGCGACCGCGCCGATGACGCGGGCGATCTCGTTGGTCGGCTGCACCAGGTCGGTGATGAGGTTGTTCACCGACTCCGAGATCACGCCCCACTGTCCGGTGGTGGCGGGCACCTGCGCGCGCTGATTGAGCTTGCCTTCCTTGCCGACGACGATCGAGATGCGCTCGATCTCGGAGGCGGTGCGCTCGTTCAGGTCGAGGATGTCGTTGAGCGTGTCTGCAATCTTTCCCTGTACTCCGGTGAAATCGACCGGCATGCGCACCGAGAAATCGCCCTTCTTCATCGAAGACAGGGTGCGCAACAACAGTCTGTCGAAGTCCTTCGGCCCAAACTCCGAGGCCCTCTCGACGCCAATGGTCGTCATGTCCGCGGTTCTCCCTCTCCGTGGGATGTGAAGTGAGTGTCGTGCTGATGATGGTAAGTCGGACGGTCCGCAGCGTGCGGACGGATCAGTCTTGCGCGCAGGCGGATGCAAATCAAGCGCCACGAACGGATGAGTGCGGTTTCGCGGACGGCGCGCGCGCGTCACGAGCGAAGCGCAGACTGACAGCGGCTGCGCATCGGCGAAACCGATAGAAGCGCCACTCGGCGCAAATCGTCAAGGACGCGTGAGTTCGCCCGGTTTTCCCGCGCAAATTCGTACATGCCTACCTAGCCAGATCGCCGAACTGCCCGTACTCTCCTCATTGGTCCAACAGTTCGAGCAATTTACGTGGGGCGCCGGCCGTTCTCGAAGGCCGTCCGTCCGTCAGATCGTCCGGGAGTCGAAAACTATGATTGCTGGTGCAAGTGCGCCCTTGTTCCGTCCGCGCTATGCCGCGGTACTCGCCGCTGGGTTCGCCGTTCTGCTGCTCGCCGCCACACCGGCGCGGGCGGCGGGAGCGTTGAGCGTCGAGATCATCAACGGATACAACCTCGTCGTCGACTCGAACGTCACCTCGCCGTCGACCTACGCGCCCGCTTCCGCGTACATCGGCGCGAAGGTCTGCAACACCGGCGACGCGCCGCTGCAGAACGTCGTGGCGAACGTCGGCAACTACAACGGCGGCGTCGGCTCGACTCCCGGCGTCTTCCCGCTGCTCAACTCGACCGGCGATCTGCTGCATCCGCAGATCACCAACACCGGCACCTACTCGCTCACCCTCGAGGCGGGCAACGCCGGCACCGCTGACGGCGCGCGCTACATCGGCACCCTCGGCGCCGGCCAGTGCCGCACGCAGTACTGGCTCTTCTCCTATCCGCAGTGCGTGAACGTCAACAACGCGCCGAAAGCGCCGCCCTGCACGGCCAGCATCGCCGGCGGCGTGAAGCCGGACGACGACGTCTCGCTCGACTACGACGTCTGGGCCACCACCACCAGCGCCATCGCCGCGCCGACGATCTCGCAGCGCCGCGACTTCACGCTGCGCAACGAGATCTCCGCCGCCGCGAACAAGATCTGGCCGAACACCACCTCGAAAGTCCCCGACGAATATCTGCAGGCGATCCAGGCGCTGATCGGCTGGGGCACGCTCGGCCCCGACGGCCAGCCGCTCACCGCGTCCAACCCTGTCTATCCGGGCCAGCGCGTCATCACCACGCAAGGCATCTGGTACGACCTCGGGAACGTCGGCGCCGGCTTCGACAACGACGGCGATCTCGTCCCCGATCAGAACGCCTGGCTGCAGCCGGTCGGCGATCCGGCCTCGTTCGACGCCGGCTGCTTCCGCATGGTCAACGTCTACGGCATCCTCGTCGTCAAACTCAAGACCGGCGGCGAGCTGCTCATCCCGTTCCAGAACGAGCTCTATTTCGAGCACTTGCCGGACAACACCGGCGCGGTCGGTCTGGTCTACTACCAGTACATCGCCACCGGCGAAGGCTGCAGCGCGGCGATGACGCCGTATCAGGAAGCAGCGTCGGGCTTCGATAACGAAAAGTTCAGCGCCGACTTCGGCCTGAGCAACGGCCTGGCGAGCGGCAGCTTCGGCGCGAACCTCGCCTTTAGCAAGACCGACGGCCTCACCTCGACCACCACCGGCAGCACGCTGACCTGGACGGCGTCGACGACCAACAGCACCGGCGTGCCGCTCGGCGCGCCCGACTACGGCACGCCGCTCGAGATCCGCGAGACCATTCCGACCGGCACGACGTACGTTGTCGGCTCGGCCGACGACTCGCCGAACACGAACCTCACCGAGCCTTCCGGCACCGGCTCGTTCACGCAGTCCTACACCGACCGCACCGGACAGGTCGATAGCTGCAACATCAACTACACCGTCGGCAGCTCGCAGTACGTCATCCTCTACTCGACGAACGGCGGCACGACCTGGACGCTCACCGAGCCGGCCAGCGGCGTGACGGACATCCGCTGGCTGCTGATCACCACCATCGCGCTCGACGGCGGCCATGACGGCACGGCCTGCATCGCCACCGACGGCCTCTACGACAACGGCACGCTCGAGACGTCGCTGCCGCCAAACAAGTCGATCGCCGTCCGCTTCCAGACCACGGTCAACGCCACCAGCGGTCCGGTGGTCTGCAACACCGCGCGCCTCGGCTTCGGCGGCCAGAACAGCGGCAACACCGCGCAGGACTGCACGATCATCACCGGCAACAACGCGCTGAGCGGCACGGTGTTCAAGGATGACGGCACCGGCGCCGGCACGTTCGGCAACGGCACGAAGGACGGCACGGAAGCGGGCATCGGCGCGGGCGTCGTGGTCTCGCTCTACTACGACGTCAACGGCAACGGCATCGTCGACGCCACCGATCCGCTCTACGGCTCGACTACGACCAGCGCCGCCGGCGCCTACAGCTTCTCCGGCCTGGCCGACGGTCCGTACCTCGTCGTCGCGAAAAAGTACGACGGCAGCGTCTCGGACGGCATCAACAACGCCGTCAACGACGCCTTCTTCGGCACCACCGGATGGGGCAACACCACCGTCGATCCCGATCTCTCGCTCACCACGAATCAGGGCGTGCTGAAGCTCAACGAGAACAGCACCACCGTCACGCTGGCGGTGAACATCGATCTGACGCGCGCGACCGGCGTCGCGCAGAGCGTGACGAACGCGAACTTCGCCTTCGCGCCGCCGCTGCGCGTGACCAAGAGCATCGCCGGCAATCCCGATCTCAACGGCGACGGCCGCGCCGACAACACACAGGATGAAGGCGACGTCTTCACCTACACGATCAAGCTCGAGAACCGGCTGCCGAGCGTCGGCCGCCAGGGTCCGAGCGGCTGCCAGTTCACGGTGTGGGCGCCGACCGGCACGAACGGCTCGCCTTCGAGCAAAGCCTTCTCCGATCCGACCAACGCCTGGGACGGTCCGAACGGCAGCGTCGCCTCGGCGCTCGTCAGCGGCGGCGGTCTGACCTTCATCGACGGCACCGGCTTCGTGCTGCGCTCGCAGCCCGGCACGATCACGAAAGTCGAGGCGCTCTACTTCGGCTACTTCGGCGCGGCGCTCACCGACGACTCGCTCTCGCTGATGGCCACCAGCGGCGCCTTCAACTCGACGGCGACGATGAACACGGCGCTCATCGACAGCTATGTCGGCGCGCCGGCCGACTTCGATCCGAACAACGCCATCAGTTGGGACATCACCGCGCTCAAGCCGGGCGGCGGCACCTGGTCGTTCGCCGACAACTTCGCGGCGCTGCGGCTGCAGATCAATCCGAGCAAGGCCTCGTCGGCCGACCAGAAGACCTTCTACCTCGACGCCATCGGCCTGCGCATCACCACCGATCAGGCCTGTGACGCGGTGCCGTCGACGACGCTCAGCCCCGTCCCGCTGCAGGACAGCTACGACACCGGCAGCGTCACGCTCGTCTCCGCCTCACCCACTCCCACCTCGGTCAACACCGCCACCGGCATCATCCAATGGAACGACGTCGGCCCGATTCCGGCCGGCTCGACGCAGACCGTCACCGTCACGGTGAAGGCGCTGAACATGACCGGCACGCGCACCGGCACCTGCGGCGCGTCGTCGCCGCCCGCGACCAACAGCGGCTGCAACTGGGCCGAGACCGCGTTCAGCACAAATCACGTCTACTTCTCCGACGGCCGCCAGGCCAACGACGGCTCCAGCAAGATCGCCGTCTCGTTCCTCGGCAAGGGCGAGATCCGCGGCGCGCTCTGGAAAGACACGAACGTCGACGGCTGGCCCGACAACGACGGCGAGGCGAAGCTGCCGAACGTCGTGGTCACTCTCTTCGGCTGCGTGCAGTCCGACGGCGTGACGATGGAGACCTCGACCGCGAGCAAGACCTGCACCGCGGCCACCAGCGGAAACTTCTGGAAGGCGATGGCCACGGCCACCACCAACGCCAGCGGCGCCTACGAGTTCATCGGACTCGACACCGGCTACTACATCATCGAAGTCGGCGACAACGACGGCGCGCCGGGCACCGGCAGCACCTCGCCGTTCGGCGGCACGCAGACGGCGGAGCCGAACGACTCGCAAGCGGTCGTCGGCGGCCTGGCCACCGGCACCAACGGCGTCTGCGCCGGCGGCTGCAACAATACCTGGGGCAACCCGGCCGCGAACCTCAGCACGCTGAACCTGCTCAACAGCCCGACCGCCGAGGAGATCATCGGGGGCGTCAACTTCGGCTACAACATCCCGAGCGCCATCATCTACGGCAACATCTGGTGGGACGTCGACGGCAACGCCACGCGCACCACGATGGAAGGCAATCTTTCCGGATTTACGGTGCAGCGCTGGTCCGACCCGAACGGCGACGGCAATCCGGCCGACGGCGTGCTGCAGGCGACGACCACTTCCGACGCGAGCGGCAACTACAGCTTCAACTCGCTGCCGGCCGGCTCGTACGTCATCGTCGTCGTGCCGCCGACGCTCACCACGAAAGCGTGGACTGAGACGGTCGAGACGACCGGCGGCACCGCGAGCCTCAACAACCAGATTCCCGTCACCGTCACCGCCGGCGCGATCTCCGGCTCGCACGACTTCGGCTACAAGCAGGCCGACACCGCCGCAATCGGCGACACGCTCTACTACGACTTCGACGGCGACGGCGTGCAGGACACGAACGAAGGCGGCATCGCCAACGTGACGGTGTGGCTGTACACCGATGTCGATCGCGACGGCTCCATCGACAGCGGCGCCGACACGATCTTCGCCACCACCTCCACCGACTCGTCGGGCAAGTACCTCTTCTCGTCGGTGCCGGCCGGCAGCTACGTGGTGAAGGTCGACACGACCGACGCCGACTTCCCGAGCGACGTCGCCTCCACCGGCGATCCCGACCTGAGCGCCGCCTCGATCGGCGATCTGGTGTGGTACGACGCGAATGGCAACGGCGTGCGCAACGCCGGTGAAGACGGCATCGCCGGCGTCATCGTCAATCTCTACACCGACAACGACGCCAGCGGCACGCTCAGCGGCGGCGACTCGCTCGTGGCCTCGACGCGCACCGACGTCAACGGCGCCTATCTCTTCCCCGGCCTCGCCGCCGGCCGCTACTTCGCCGACGTCGACGAGACCTCGCTGCCGAGCACCGCGCTCGCGCTGACCACCACCGATCCCGCCGCCACGCTGATCGTCCTCGGCAGCACCACCAGCGTGCTCACCGCCGACGCCGGCTACAGCCCGGCCGCGAACTTCGCCATCGGCAACCACGTGTGGCACGACGTCGACAACGACGGCGTGCAGGACGCCGGCGAGCCGGGCATCCCGTTCGTCGACGTCGTGGTCACGAACGGCACCGGCACCGGCTGCCCGAGCGGCTGCCGCGTCTCCACCGACGCCGCCGGCTTCTGGATCGTCACCGGCCTCACCAACGGCACCTTCACCGTCACTGTCGACACCGCCGACGCCGACTTCCCGCGCAATTTCACGGTCGCCACCGGCACCACCAGCCCGCGCGTGGTCAGCGTGGCCGGCGCCGACCTGACGAACGTCGACTTCGGCTATCGCTACACCGGCTCCGGCTCGACGCCGACCGGGTCGGTCAGCGGCCGCGTCTTCCTCGACGCCGACGCCGACTTTGCGTACGACGCAGGCGAGGCGCGCAGCGCCACCACCGTGCGCCTGCTCGACTCCCCGAACAACATCGTCGCCACCACCGCCACCGCGGCCGACGGCACCTACAGCTTCAACGGTCTCTTCGTCGGCACCTACACCGTCGAGGCGGTCGACACGCTCGGCACGCGCGCGAGCACGGTCTTCCTCTCCGCCGCGCAGGCGTTCCCGAACATCAACGTCATCTACCAGACCTCGATCGAGACGACGGCCGACAGCCAGAGCTCGGTCAGCGTCGACGGCGTGCACGCGAACCTGCTGCAGGACTTCGGCTATCAGCGCTTCTTCGGATCGATCGGCGACTCGGTTTACTGGGACGTCAACGAGAACGCCACGCAGGACGCCGGCGAGCCGGGCTTCGCCAACGTCACCGTCCGCCTCTACGACGCGGTCTGGACCGACTCGAACGGCGACGGTCTCTATCAGGCCGGCGAAGGCACGCAGACGCTCGTCGCCACCACCTCCACCGTCTCCGACAACACGGCCACTCCGGCGAACGAAGGCGGCACGTATCTCTTCACCAACCTGCAGTCGCTGGCGGCGGGACATCGCTATCTCGTCATCGTCGATACGACCACCATCCCCGGCACGGTCACGCTGACCGCCGATCCCGACACGGACGGCTTCCCGTGCACGCAGTTGCCGAACCCCGACCTGGCCAGCGATGAGCTGCCGCCGCCGTCGGTGTGCGACAGCCGTCATCTCATCAACGGCTTCCTGGCCGGCAACAACTATCTCGGCGCCGACTTCGGCTACCGCGTCACCGGCAACAACCTCGCGACCGTCGGCGATCAGCTCTGGATCGACACCGACGGCGACGGCGTGCGCGATTCCGGCGAGCCGGGCGTCCCGAACATCTCGGTCTGGCTCGACAGCGACAACGACGGCGTCATCGACTGGACGGACCAGAACGCGAACGGCGTCTGGGACTCGGGCGAAGGCGAGCGCTGGACCTCGACCGACACCGACGGCCAGTACTTCTTCACCGGCGTCGCCAACGGCACGTACAACCTCAAGGTCCTCACCAGCGACAGCGACTGGCCGTCCGGCCTGGCCACGACGCCGACGTTCGAAGTGCGCGCGAGCAACACCGCCAGCCGCAACAACGCGGTGCAGGTGGTGGTCACGAGCGGCGCGGTCTCGAGCGTCGTCGACGGCGATGCCGCCAACGATCCGGACACCTGCACGGGCTGCAACCTCATCGCCGACTTCGGCTATCGCTACAGCGGCACGAATGCGCTCAGCGGCACGGTCTGCACCGACGACGCCACGAAGAACGGCTACTGCGGCGCCACCGCCACGACGTACTCCGGCACCGGCACCGGCGAGTCCGCGCTGCAGGGCATTCAGGTCTCTGTCTATCGCTGGGTCGATGACGGCGACAACACCGCCTGGGCCGTGAACGGCACGCTCGACAGCGGCGACACGTTCCAGTTCATCGGCAGCGCGTCGACGAACGCCCTCGGCGACTATTCGTTCGCGAATCTGCCGGACAACGTGATCGTCGTCTTCAGCGTGGCCGACTCGCAGAATCTCCGCCTCACCACCACCAACGCGAACTCCAGCGTCGAGGATGCGAACGTCATCAAGCGCCAGCTCTACGAAGGCACCTCGACCTTCGACGGCAACACCGTCACGGTCATCGGCCGCCAGGCGCTGAGCATGGGCGGCGACGTCGACGACAACATCAAGGATCTCGACTTCGCCTTCGACCCGACGCTCGGCGGCCTGCTCGCCTACGACTTCGGCGATCTGCCGACGATCTACGCCGACACGCTGCTGGCCAACAGCGGCGCGCAGCACAAGGTCAGCGGCTCCACGATTCACCTCGGCTCCGGCATCACCACCGAAAGCGACGGCACGCACAGCCCGACCGCCTCGGCCGACGCGAACGACGACGGCGTGACCATGGTCTCGACCGTCTTCGCCAAGAACGGCGCCGCCTACATCGACATCAACTCCTCGGCCGCCGGCTGGGTGGCCGGCTGGATCGACTTCAACGGCGACGGCGACTTTGATGATGCCGAGGAGAAGGTCGTCGATGCGTCGATCCCGGCGGGAACCAAGCAGTATTACTTCCACATCCCGGCCGACATCTCCGATTCGATGAGCGACTTCTTCGCGCGCTTCCGCGTCTACCCGGCGCAGCCGCAGATGGTCGCCAGCACCGGCCCGGCGCTCGACTCCAACTTCCAGCGCATGGCCGGCGAGGTCGAGGACTATCTCTTCGTCATGCCGCTCGCACCGACGCTCGTGGACATGTTCAGCATGGACGGCGCGCAAGGGAAGAAGAGCGTGACGCTCACCTGGCAGACCACGCGCGAGATCGACAACCTCGGCTTCCACGTCTACCGCCAGGTCGCCGGCGGCGAGAAGCAGAAGCTCAACGATCACATCATCACCGGCTCCGCCTTCATGACCGGCCGCAAGAGCAGCGGTCCGCGCAGCTATCGCTTCGTCGACCGCAATCCGGCCGCCGGCTTCGTGCAGTACTGGATCGAAGACGTCGATCTGAACGGCACGAAGAAGATGAACGGTCCGATCGCGCCGCACGCAGCGACCAGCGAAGCGGCCGACAGCGGCGTCACCACCGAACCCGATCCGACCCTCGGTTCCGTCGGCGGCATCTTCACCACCGCGCCCGGCATGGGCGTGACGGTGCCGGCGCCGCCCGCGCCCACCGCCGCGCAGCTCGACCAGCAGTGGCAGCTCGCCGGCGTGCCGGCGGTGAAGATCGTGGTCACGCAGCCCGGCTGGTACCGCGTGAAGAAGAGCGACCTCGTCGCCGCCGGCTTCAACCCCGGCGACAACGGCCGCGCCATCTCCGTCTTCAACGACGGCATCGAAGTGCCGGTGCTCGTCAACGCGAAGAGCGAAGGACGCTTCGACTCCGACGACTCGATCGAGTTCTTCGGCCGCGGCACCGACACGCAGAGCACCGGCGCGCGCGTCTACTACATCACCGCGAAGAAGGGCTCCGGCCTGCGCGTGAAGTCGACCGGCGGCCGCGGCAACAGCGGCGCGCCGTCGACCGGCAGCTTCCCCTATACGTTCGAGCGCATCGAGCGCCGCATCTTCTTCACCTCCATGGTGACGAACGGCGACCGCGAGAACTTCTACGGTCCGGTCATCACCTCGTGGCCGGCCGAGCAGACGCTGTCGGTCGCCAACCGCGACAACGGCACCGCGCAGCTCGAGGTGGCCATCCAGGCCGCCACCGACAACATGCAGCACGTCATCGACGTGAAGGTCAACGGCTCGACCATCGGCACCGTGCGCGTGCCGAACCGCGAGCGCCGCGTCGTGAAGCTCAGCTTCTCCGCGAGCGCTCTCGTCAACGGCGACAACGTCGTCACCCTCACCGGCACCAACGGTTGGGAAGACGTGAGCGTTCTCGAGTCGCTGCGCCTCACCTATCCGCACCGCTACCGCGCCGACAACGACGCGCTGGCGTTCACCACGGGCGCCGGCAACGCCGTCACCGTGAGCGGCTTCACCACCGACAACGTCCGCGTCATCGACGTCACCGATCCGATGGTGCCGTCGGTGATCGATGCGGCCGTCACCGCCGCAGCCGACGGCACGAAGAGCGTCTCGTTCTCGACCGGCGGCAGCGGCACGCGCACGATCCTCGCCTTCGCCGACAACCGCGTGCTCGCGCCGGCGCAGATCGCCTGGAACGAGCCGTCGACGTGGAACGCCGCGTCGAACGGCGCGAACCTGGTCATCATCGCCAACCGCGCCTTCCTGCCAGCGGCGAATGCGCTCAAGGCCGCGCGCGACGCGCAAGGCATCAGCACCGCGGTGGTCGACGTGCAGAACGTCTACGACGAGTTCTCCTACGGTCTGCACTCACCGCAGGCCATCCGCGACTTCCTGTCGCGCACGCAGTCGTGGAAGACGAAGCCGCACTACGCCATCCTCCTCGGCGACGCCAGCTTCGATCCGCGCAATTACCTCGGCTTCGGCAGCTTCGACTTCGTCCCGACCAAGCTCGTGGCCACTGCGTACATGAAGACGGCGTCCGATGACTGGTTCGCCGACTTCACCGGCACGGGCATCCCGTCGCTGGCCATCGGACGTCTCCCGGCCCGTACGGCGGACGAGGCCATGGCGATGGTCAAGAAGTTGACGACCCGCAATACCAGCGGCGGCTGGGCGCAGTCGCTCGAAGTCGTGGCCGACGCGCCGAACGGTTATCCGTTCGATCGCGCCGCCGATCAGGTGGCCGCCGTCACGCCGTCGTCGATGACCGTCGACCGCGTGTCGATCGCGACGACGCCGTCGCCCGGCGCAGCCATCGTCAACGCCTTCAACCGCGGGTCGCTCCTGACCAACTACATCGGCCACGGCTCGGTCGAGCTCTGGAGCAACAACGTCTTCAGCTCCGGCGACGCGGCCGCGCTCACCAACGGCGACCGCCTGCCGTTCGTGACGGCCATGAACTGCCTCAACGGCTACTTCCACGATCTCTTCACCGAGTCGATGGCGGAAGCGCTGCTGAAGAACCCGAACGGCGGCGCCATCGGCGTCTGGGCCTCGTCCGCGCTCAGCGGCACCTCCGGCCAGCTCGCCGTCAACCTCGCCTTCAACCGCGCCGTCCTCGGCCCCAACGCCCCCACCCTCGGCGATGCCATCCTGCAAGCCAAGCAGGCCACCCCGAACCAGGACGTCCGCCGCACCTGGATCCTCTTCGGCGACCCGACCATCAAACTCAAGTAACGCGATGAAACGGGGACAGGCTCTTCTCGAGCCTGTCCCCGTGCGGTGGTGACGTCGCCGCGGTCCTGCTGTTCTCGACTCGTCTCCTCGCGCAGAGCTTCCGGCGAGCAGCGGCTTCCTCTCGGAAAACTACACGGCCGATCGTTCCTCCTACACCGCGCCGGCACCGACGGCTGGTCGTTCGATTCGACATCGCCGGCCCTCGAACAATCGCGCCACGTGCCGAACGCCAACAACTGGACCGCGTCCGCGTTCGTCTATTTCAACGACCCCGACAACGACTACTACAACCGCGTCGAGATCTACGCCGACGTGCTGCACTCGAACAACACCCACACCGTCTCGCAGATCTTCTTCTGGGACGGCACCATGGGCGACCTGAACGGCTGCACGCGCTACGGCGACTCGGTCCGCTGGAGCGCCAGCGCCGGCGAGACGGTCACCATCACCGTCGAGGTGACGAAGTTCTCGGCCGGCGCCGTGATCGAGGTCGAGGTTCCGCTGATCGTCAACGGCTATCCCTGAGCGGAAGGCGGCGGCGTGTACGCTCGTCCCGCGTGATCGAGCTCCTCCACCGCTTCACGAACGGCGTGCGCAAGATCGCGCATGGGTTACGGCCGTTCAGCGAGTCGGTGTGGCCGGGGGTGCGCAGCGACTTGTTCGTCGCGCACGAGTCGATCTATGCGTATGCGGCGCGGTATGTGCGCGGGCTGCGCGTGCTCGATGCCGGCTGCGGAACGGGCTACGGGTCGCACCTGCTCGCGCGCCACGGTGCGCGATCCGTGATTGGGATCGATCTCGACGCGCGCAACGTCGCCTTCGCGAGGAAGCGGTACACGCTGCCGAATCTCGCGTTCGAGGTGCAGGATCTCGAGCGGCTCGCCTTCGACGACGCGTCGTTCGGCTTCGTCATCGCATCGAACGCACTCGAGCATCTCCACGATCCCGACGCGTTTCTCGAGCCGCTCGGGCGGCTGCTCGCACCGGACGGGCAGGCGCTGATCGCCGTACCGCCGATCTACGGCGACGCTGACGCGCGCGTTCATGCCGGCATTCACTACCACCGCAGCAACCTGCGCGTTGGCGAGTGGCTGTCGCTCCTCGAACGCGCCGGTTTCGAAGTGACCGGCGTGCTGCACGAGACCAGCGCACATCCGAACTTCCAGTCGCACCGGCCGTCCCGCCTCACCACCGACGACTTCACCTTCACCGAAGTCGGCGCAGCGGAGCTGGCGCGGCGCCCGAGCATCACGGCAATGTTTCTCTTACGGCGAACCACTCCCGGAAGCTCGCCTCCGGCAGCGGGCGGCTCATGAAGTAGCCCTGTCCGAGATCGCAGCCGAGGCGCTTGAGGACCTGCCACGCCTCCGCCGTCTCGACACCCTCGGCCACCACCGTCAGCCCCATGTTGTGTCCGAGCTCGATGGTCGAGCGGACGATCACCAGGTCGTCCGACGCGCGCTCGGAGAGGTTCTGCACGAACGACTTGTCGATCTTCAGCTCGTCGACCGGCAGCCGCTTCAGATGCGCGAGCGACGAGTAGCCGGTGCCGAAGTCGTCGATGGCCAGCGTCGCGCCGCGCTGCTTGAGCTCGCGCAGGATGCGCCTCGCGAACGCCGGATCCTTCATCACCGCGCTCTCAGTGATTTCCAGCATCAGCCGCTTCGGCGAGAGCCCGTTCTCCGACAAGACTCCGCTGATGAACGTCGGCAGCTCCGAGTCGAACAGATCGAGCGCCGACAGATTCACCGCCACGCAGAGATCGAGTCCCTCGCTGTTCCACCGCGCGCAGTCGGCAATAGCGCGGCGCAGCACCCACTTCGTGATCAGGCTGATGTTGCCGGCCTGCTCGGCCAGCGGAATGAACTCGTCCGGCCGCATCACGCCGTGCCGCGCGTGATTCCAGCGCACCAGCGCCTCCGCGTGCACGACGCGCTCGGTCACCGCGTTCACCTTCGGCTGGTAGTAGAGCTCCAGCTCGTCGCGGGTGATGGCCTGCCGCAGCTCCATCATCAGCGCGAGCCGCCGCAGACTGTGCTCGTCGCGTCCGGCCTCGTAGATCGCGAAGAACGTGCGGTTCTTCTTCGCCTCGTACATGGCGATGTCGGCGCGCTTCATCAGCGTCTCCGCGTCGCCGGCATGTTCGGGAAAGACGGCAATCCCGATGCTGGCGTTGACGTCGATGGCTACTTCGCCGAGGACGAACGGCGCTTCGAAAACCGTAGACACGCGCGTGGCGATCTCCGATGCATTCGTCGCCGCCGGCAGCGCGAACGTCAGCGCGAACTCGTCGCCGCCGAGCCGCGCCACCGAGTCGCTGTCGCGCATGGCGCGCTCGAGACGCTGGCCGATGTCGATCAGCAGTTGATCGCCGAAGTTGTGGCCGAGGGTGTCGTTGATCTCCTTGAAACGATCGACGTCCATCATGGCCATGCCGACGCACGCGCCGCTGCGCCGCGCGCTGGCGATGGCCTGCCGCAGCCGGTCGAGAAAGAGCGCGCGGTTCGGCAGCTTAGTCAGCGCGTCGTGCCCTGCTTGATAGGTGATCTGTTCCTCGCGCGCGGCGATGGCGGCGCGCATCTGGTTGAACGCTTTCGCCAGATGCCCGATCTCGTCCTGCGGCCCGACCACGATCTCGTGCGAGTAGTCGCCGCGCTCGATCCGCCCGGCCCCTTCGGCGAGGATCTGCAGCGGCCGCGAAACCGTGCGCGAGAAAAAGAGCGCCGCCACGATGGCCGCCAGCAACGCGATCGACGACAGCGTGAAGATCTGCAGCTCGAGCGTCGTGAACGGCCGGCCCGCTTCATCGAGCGCGAGCTGCAGCAGCGTGGTCGCGTGCGAGCCGTCGCCGGTGTGCAGCGGCTCGATGAGCGATGCGTAGCGCTCGTTCGCGAGCGGCATGGTCAGCTCACCGCCGGCCGGCAGCGACGACGCGCGCGCGGCCAGGTCGGCACGCGGCGCGCCGGTCAGCGTCGACAGGAGCGCCGCGCGCGAGCCGCCGCGCCAGATCGAGATGTCGAGCGAGGTCAGGCCGCGCACGTCGTTCAGCACCGCCTCGTCCACTTCGAAGCCGGCGCAGACCCACGCGATCGGACGCGGCAGCAGCACCGGCACGATCACGAATTGATAGAGCCGGTCGCCGAACGACACCGTCGCCGACGCTTCGCCGCGTTCCTCGGCGGTACGCAGCAGCGTCGCGAACGGGAACGGCTTGCCGGCCATCCGTCCGCCGAGGGTGTCGGCGGTGACGACGCCGTCGAGGCCGATCAGCAGCACCGCGTCGGCGTTGATGCGCGAGCCGTGGTTGGCCAGCACCGAGGAGATCGTGGCCACGTCGGCGGAGGCGATCGCTTCGCGGAACGGAAAGTCGAGCGTGATCGCGCGGACGTTGTCGGAGAGCCGCCGCGCGCGCGTGGTCAGCACGCGGTCGAACACACGCGAGCCGACGCGCAGTTCGTCGGCCACGCTGCGGCGCAACGCGCGCTGACCGGCCAGATGCACCGACACCAGCGTCGCCGCCTGCAGCAGCACCAGCACTGCGATCAGTAGAAAAAGGAGGCGTGCCTGAAAGCTACGGACGGCCATGGCCGCGGTCGTGCTGCGGCATCACGGTAGCGCGTCCGCCGGAGAACGACAAATGCGCGGCGCCGTCGCCCGAGAGCTTGACGCTGGCCGGCTGCGGCTCGTCGCGCATCTCGGGGTACCAGACGTGCACGACGTAGCGGCCGGAGTCGAGATCGCGCAGCGTGGCCTGTCCGTCGGCGCCCGCTTTCTCGAAGTAGGGCGTGTCGACGACGACGATGTACGCGCTCATGGTGTCGTGAATGTTGCAGCCGAGCATGACCACGCCCGCTTTGTCGAACACCACCGGCTCGGCCGGCGTCCCTTTGTACAGCGGCAGTTGGAACTGCTTGGCCGGCGAGAACGAGTAGACGTGATGGCGCACGTCGTCGCTGTTCGGAAAGCTGACCGCGGTGCCGGTCTGCACGGCCAGCACGTGCGGCACGAAGGTGCGGTTGCGCTGGTCCATCACCGCCGTGCGCCGCGCCGGCGGCTGCGGACGTCCTTCCGGAAGTGCGTAAATCACGGCATCCCGAATGGCGCGGCCGCGCGCGTCGCGCACCTGCACGTCGATCGTGGCCGCGTCGGCGGCGAGCGGAGCGAGCGTGACCAGGAGCGTTGCGGCGAGAAAGCGCATGGCACCCGGAACAGGCCGCGGTCGCGCGGGCTTCCAACGAGTGCGATCATGCGGGCTGTGACGCGCTCGCTTCCGCTACTCATGGCCGCGCTCGCCGCGCTGCTGCTCGCACCGCCCGCGAGCGCGCAAGGCTCGCTGAGCCTCAGCGGCTTCGCGGTGGCGCGCGACGCGTCGGGCAGCGGAGCGATGTTCCCTGAGGATGGGCCGTCGTCGCAGGTGCAGCTCGGCATCGACTGGCGTCTCTCGATGCATCTCGACGCGCACGTGCATCTCCTCGGCCGCGACGATCCCGATGGCTCGCATCGCGGCAGCGCCGGGATCGTGCAGGCGTACGCCGTGGCACGGCTGCCGCGCGTGCGCATCATGGCCGGCGCGTTCTTTCTGCCGACCTCGCGCGAGAACGTCGATGACCTTTGGGAGTCGCCGTACACGATCTCATCGTCTGCGCTGAATACGTGGCTCGGCGAAGAGCTCCGCCCGATCGGCGTCGACGTCGCCTACTCACCCATCCGCTCGCTCACCGCCGGCGCGACTCTCTTCCGCGGCAACGACACCTTCGGCGCGCTGCCGATCGCGCGCGGCTGGCACCTCGGCGACCGCTGGTCGCTCCTCGGCGAGCACGTGCCGGTCGATCCGTCGTACTACACCTCTGTCAGCGCCGAGACCGACGGCCGCCTCGGCTGGTCGGCGCGCGCGCGCTGGAGCGCTGGTGGCGCGAACGTGCAGCTCACGCGTATCGACAACCGCTCCGACGCCGACGAGCACGGCGACCTGCTGAATTGGGAGACGCCCTTCACCATCGCCTCGGCCGACTTCACGCGCGGCGACTGGACGCTCGCCACCGAGTACGGTTGGGGCGAGAGCACGGTGCGCGAAGACAACGTCCCCTTCACCGGCACCCTCAGCACCACCTACGTCCTTCTGTCGCGCCGCTTCCGCTCCGTGCGTGCGACGCTGCGCGCCGAGGAGTTCCGCTCGATCGACACGCGCCACCACGCCGTCACCGCGGCGGTCTTCTGGTCGCCGCGCGGCCACCTGCGCGCCGGCCTCGAAACGATCATCGCCGGCAGCGACCGCCGCGTGACGGCCGAGCTGCGCTACAGCTTCGCTGCGACATCCGCGCGGCCATGACGCGCGACGCACCGCCGCTGTACGTCGTCTCCGGCATCGGCGGCGATGAACGCCGGAGTCGTTAATGGTTGGGTACCGGCGGACGCCCGAACTCACCACAGGCGAACGGAATGTCGTTCAACTCGATGGACCCGACGCGCGGTCCCTCGAATGTAATGAGCACTCCCATCGCTTCCGGCTTCGCGTGCATCTTCATGGGGATGATTCCGAAGATGCGATCGATGCTCTCGCGCTGCGTCACCTGCCGGTAGATCCACTTCCTTCGGTTACCCGGTGCTGACTCCATACGGAGCGGTTCGCCGAGCAATGCCTGAACTTCGACGGGAGACATCCCTTTCGTCACGCACCGCGCATGCTGCGCGTTGAATGGTTTGCCGCCGATGGTGACGGCTGCGCGGTCTTCGTACGTGCAGCTCGTTACGACGAGAGCGACAAGCGAGATTGCAACGACATCACGGACCATACGAACTCGCCCTACTCGTACCGCAACGCATCAATCGGATCGAGTTTCGCCGCCTTGAACGCCGGGTACCAGCCGAAGCCGGTGCCGATGGCGGAGCAGACCAGGAGGCCGGTCAGAGCCCAGCCCCAGGGGAAGACCATGGCGATGTCGAGCCAGACGGCGACGAGGTTGCCGCCGCTGATTCCGAAGAGAATTCCGGCGAGGCCGCCGAGCTCGGAGAGGATGATCGCCTCCAATAGAAACTGCTTGATGATGTCGTTGCGGCGCGCGCCGATGGCTTTGCGTACACCGATCTCGCGCGTCCGCTCCGTCACGCTCACCAGCATGATGTTCATGATGCCGATGCCGGCGGCGAGCAGCGCGATCACGCTGACGACGAAGGCGCCAATCCGAATGGTTCCGGCCACCTGCGCGAAGGCCGAGACGAGCGTGTCATTCGAGTAGACCTCGAAATCGTTGTCCTGGCCGAGCTTCAGGCCGCGCGCGGTGCGCATCGCGCCGATGGCTTTGTCGAGAGTCTGGTTGTAGGTGGCCTGCGAGGTCGACTGGATGGCGATGTTGACCGTGCGGTTGGCGCGGCCGAAATCGCCGAGGAAGCGGGTGATCGGGACGAGGATCATGTCGTCCTGACTCTGGCCGAAGGACGACCCTTTCTCCGCCAGGACCCCGACGATTTGGAACGGTTTTTCGTTCACCTTTATCGTCTTCCCTATTGGTGACTCATTTGCGAACAGCTTTTTCTGGATGGACGTGCCCACCACCGTCACCGGCCGCGCCAGGGCCACATCCTCCGGCGAGAGATTGCGGCCGTAGCCGAGCGTGTAACTGTTCGCGACGAGAAAATGCTCGTTCGTGCCGACCACGGTCAGCCCCTGGATTTTCGTGCGGCCGAAACTGGCCGGCTTGCCGCCGTCGAAGATCTTGAAGCAGATGGCGTTGGCCTGCCCGTCCATCAGCCGCTCGAACGTGCGCGCCTCCTCCAGGGTGATGTTGCGGCGATTGGCCAGCCGGTCTTCCGGATCGCTGGTGTTGATGCTCGGGTATTTCGCGAATTGAAAAATATTGCTGCCGAGAAAACTGAGCCCGCCTTCGATCGACGTCTGGATGACGCTCAACGCCGTCATCACGCCGATCACCGAGAAGACGCCGATGGTCACGCCGAGAATCGTCAGCGCCGAGCGCAGCTTGTTCGTGCGCAACGCGGTCAAGGAAAGGCGAAGGATTTCGGCGATGGACATGCGTCACTCGTAGCGCAGCGCTTCGATCGGATCGAGCCGCGCCGCGGCCACTGCCGGCGCGAATCCGGAGACGACGCCGGTAAACGTCGACACGATCAGCCCGACCAAAACCAGGGTCACGGAAAAGCTCAGCGGGAACGACGGGAACGCCGCCGCGACCGCCGCGCAGAGGAGCCACGACAGCGCCAGGCCGATCGCGCCGCCGACGAGGCAGATCGACACCGCCTCCACGAGAAACTGCAGCAGGATCGTCCGCCGCCGCGCGCCGACGGCCTTGCGCGTGCCGATCTCGCGCGTCCGCTCCTTCACGCTGACGTAGGTGATGTTCATGATGCCGATCGCGCCGACGAACAGCGCCAGGCCGGTGACGAACAATCCGGCGCCGGCGATGCCCGCTTTGATCGGGCCGATGGTGTCGCGCAACGCGTTCTGTTCGTTGATCGAGAAATCGTCCTTCATCTCCGGCGCGAGACCGCGCACGCGTCGCATCGCGCCGGTGAGCTCGTCGCGCGCGGCGCCCATGCGCTCCTTGTCGCGCACCTTCACCCGGATCGACGTATCGAGCCGCGAGCTGAAGGCTTTCATGAAGGCGGGCAGCGGGACGACGGCATACGTATCGAAGCTGAAGAGGCCGAGGAACGTGCCCTGTTTCGCGTAGACCCCGATGACGCGGAACGGCGTGCCGCCGACGAGCACCGTCTTGCCGAGGGCCGGCTGATTCGGGAAGAGCGCCTCGGCCACGTCGTAGCCGAGAATGACCACGTTGCGGCCGCCGCGCGATTCCATGGCGTTGAAGAAGCGCCCTTCGCGGAAGCTCGAGGTCGACGTCAGCAGAAACTCGTCGGTGGTGCCTTGCGTGAAGACGCCGCTCACCTCATTGTCGGCGAACTTCACGTTGCGCACCGTGTTCATGGTCGGCACCGCCGTCAGCAACTCGGAGTTCGGCGTGGCGGCGATGATCCGCTTGAGATCCTCGGCGTAGCGCACCTGCATGGTGCGGCGGTTGCGATAGTTCCACCAGTCGTCGACGTGATGCCACGGCCACTTTTCGGCGTAAAGAAGGTCGTCGCCGATGACGGAGAGGCTGCGCTCGAAGCCGACCTCGATGCCGCCGATGGCAGAGCCCATGAGGGTGACGGCGATGATGCCGATCACCACGCCGAGGGCGGTCAGCGCGGAGCGCATCTTGTGCGCGAGGATCACCGAGAAGGCGATCCGGAACGACTCCACGAGCTCGGTGGCGACGTCGCGCACTACGGCTTTTCCTTTTCGATCTCCACTTTCGACTTGTCCTTGAGCCGCCGCGAGATGGCAGTGTAGGAGCCGGAGACCACTTCGTCGCCCGGCTTCACGCCCGACTTGATCTCGATGAACGTCGAGTCGGCGATGCCGGTCTCCACTTTCTGCATGCGCACGGTATCGCCGATCTTGATGAAGACCACGCGCTGCAGCTTGAGGCGCTGCGCGCGCTCCTTCTGCTTCTCGAGCGTCTCGTTGGTGACGTCGGCGCGGTTGTCGCCCTTGTCCTGCTCCTGCTGGCGGACGCGCCGCCGCTCCTGCTCCTCCGGCGAGAGATCGCTGTCGGTGCTGCGCACGGTCACGCTCTGGATCGGCACGGCCACGACGTTGTGCACGGTGGCCGTCTCGACGTCGGCCGTGGCGCTCATGCCGGGCCGCAGGCGGACGCTCCGGTCGGGGATGCTGATCTTCACCTCGAAATTCGTGACTTCTTCCTGCGTGCCGGCGTTGCGCGTCAGCGCGGTGCTGGCGATCTCGCGCACGATGCCGCGGATCTCGCGGTCGGGATAGGCGTCGACGGAGATGCGCGCGCCGTCGCCCGGCTTCACGTTGACGACGTCGTTCTCGTTGACGTTCACGCGCGCTTCCATGTTGTCGAGATCGGCGATGCGCATCACTTCGGTGCCGGCGAACTGGCTGGTGCCGACCACGCGCTCGCCGACGCGGCTGGTGAGCGAGCTGATGGTGCCGGTGGTCGGCGAATAGATGACGGTCTTGCCGAGGGCCTGATTGATCTGCCGCAGCGACCCCTCGGCCTGCTGGATCTGGTAGCGCGCGCCGTCGAGCGCCGCCTTCGCGCCGTCGTACGCGGTCTTGGCGGCATTGCGATCGGTGTCGGAGACGAGCCCGCTCTCGAACAGCTTCTGCACGCGGCGATACTCCGTCTCCGCCTTCGACAGTCGCGCCGCATTCTCGACGCTCGCCGCGCGCGCGGAATTGAGCGCGGCCTGCTGCGACTCGACCTGCGCGCGGTACGTGTCGGGCTTGATGCGCAGCAGGAGCTGGCCGCGCTGTACGAGCTGGCCTTCCTTCACCGGGATCTCCACGATCTCGCCGGAGACCTCCGGCGCGATCTTCACCTCCACCTCCGGCTGGATCTTGCCGGTGGCGGTGACGACCTGGGTGATGTTGGTGCGGAAGGCTTTGTCGGTGGTGACGGGAATCGCTTTGTCCCGTTTCTTCGACATCACGATCGCCGCGACCACCGCGCCGATCACGACGGCGATGCCGATCAGGAGGTAGAGTTTCTTACGGGAGCGCCTCGGACTCTCAGCCATGTTCATCAATCCTGAAGCGAACATACGCATCGTGGCGAAAAAGTTCGCGGACGCAGCCGAATAATGCGCGCCGTCCTCGCCGCGGTGCTCGCGGTCGCGCTGGTCGCGGCCGCCGTCGCCTACGTCCGGGCGCCGCGTTACGACGTGGTCGTCGCCGACGCGACCATCGTCGACGGCACCGGCGCGGCGCCGTTCGCCGGAGGCATCGGCATCGACGGCGAGCGCATCGCCGCGGTGTGGCGCGGCTCGCGGCGGCTGGTGCGGGCGCGCCGGCGGCGCATCGACGGGCACGGCCTGGTGCTGGCGCCCGGCTTCATCGACACCCACACGCACGCCGACCGCAGCATCGGCGAGCGGCGCTGGCCGGTGCGCGGCGACAACTTCGTCAGCCAGGGTGTGACCACCATCGTGACCGGCAACTGCGGCATCGCGCCGCAGGACATCGGCGCGTTCCGCGAGCTGGTGACGCGGCGCGGCAGCAACGTGAACATCGGCGTGCTGACGGGCTGGAATTCGCTGCGCGAAGAAGCGGTCGGTGACGCGCCGGCGCTCACCGACGCCGATTTGCGTCTCATGCAAACGCTCGCCGAGCGCGATCTGCGCGCCGGCGCCCTCGGCATCAGCACGGGCCTCGAGTACGGCTACGGCCGCACCGCCACCGCGCGCGAGCTCGTGCCGCTGCTGCGCGTGGCGGCGCGCTACGGCGGCGTGCACGCCACGCATCTGCGCAACGAGGCGTCGGAAGTCGTCGACGCGGCGGCCGAGGTCATCACCATGAGCGACGAGGCGCGCGTGCCGCTGCTCATCTCGCATCTGAAGGTCGAAGGGCCGAACAACTGCGGCCTGGTGACGCGGCTCGAGGAGACCGTGCGCGGACGGGCGCGCGTCGATCAGTATCCGTACGCGGCGTCGAGCACGCGGCTGGAGATCTACTTTCCGGCGTGGTTCGCGGCGGCGCCGGAGGCGGAGCAGCGGAAGATGCTGCGCGAGCGGCGCGCGGAGCTGAAGGCAGCGATCGCGGCGCGGCTGCATCGCGACGGCTTCGCCGACTTCGGCTTCGCGCGGGTGGCTCGCTTCCGTCCGCGGCGCGACTGGAGCGGCCTCACCTTGCGCGAGATCGCGGGCCGCAGTCTCGACGCGCAGCTCGAAGTGGCGCTGCGCATGGTCGAAGACGGCGACGTGCAGATGGTCTATCAGAACATCTGCGCCGGCGACGTCGAGCGGATCGCGCGCGCGCTGCATCCGATGATCGGCTCCGACAGCACCATCCGCTACGAGGACAACAGCATCCTGCCGCACCCGCGAGGCTGGGGCACCTTCGCCGAGTTTCTCGGCCACTTCGTGCGTGAGCTGCACGTCGACACGCTGCCCGCGGCCATCCATCGCATGACCGACGAGCCGGCGCGCTTTTTCGGACTGCGCGCGCGCGGCCGCATCGCGCCCGGCTGGTTCGCCGACGTGGTGCTCTTCGATCCGCGCACCATCGCCGCGCGCGCGACCTACAGCGATCCGTATGCGCGGCCGGACGGCATCGCCTGCGTGCTGGTGAACGGGCGTGTCGTAGTCAACGGCGGCGAGGTGACGGGCGCGGTGCCGGGGCGCTTCGTGGGTCGGGAGCCCCGAGGCCCGTACAATCCGCCGCGGTGAAAGCCGTCCTCGCACTCGACCAGGGCACCACCAGCTCGCGCGCGCTGCTGTTCGACGAGCGCGCGCAGGTGGTGGCGATCGCGCAGCGCGAATTCCGGCAGTTCTATCCGCGGCCGGGCTGGGTCGAGCACGATGCGCGTGAGATCTGGCAGACGCAGTCGGCGGTGATGCACGAGTGCATCGCGCGCGTGCCGGGCGTCGAGCTCGCGGCGATCGGCATCACCAACCAGCGCGAGACGACGGTGGTGTGGGACCGCGCCACCGGCGAGCCGATTCACAACGCCATCGTCTGGCAGGACCGCCGCACCGCCGAATTGTGCGACGAGCTGCGGCAGCACGAAGCGCTCGTGCAGTCGCGTACCGGTTTGCTGATCGACGCCTATTTCTCGGGAACGAAGTTGCGCTGGCTGCTCGACCGTGTCGACGGAGCGCGGGCGCGCGCCGAGCGCGGCGAGCTCGCCTTCGGCACGATCGACTCCTGGCTGGTGTGGAACCTCACCGGCGGACGCGTGCACGCCACCGACGTCACCAACGCCTCGCGCACGATGCTCTTCGACATCCATCGCGCGCGCTGGGACGAAGAGCTGCTGGCATTGCTGCAGATCCCGCCTTCCGTCCTTCCGGAGGTGCGCTCTTCCAGCGAAATGCTATGCGGACGTGGGCGGCGTGCCGCTCTCCGGCATCGCCGGCGATCAGCAGGCCTCGCTCTTCGGGCAGCGCTGCACGCGCGCCGGCATGATCAAGAACACCTACGGGACCGGCTGCTTCGTGGTGATGCAGGCCGGCGCGCAGGCGGTGCGCTCGTCGCACGGGTTGCTCTCGACCATCGCCTGGCGACTCGGCGACGCGCCGCTGCAGTACGCGGTGGAAGGCAGCATCTTCGTCGCCGGCGCGGCCGTGCAGTGGCTGCGCGACGGCCTCGGCATCATCCAATCGGCGGCCGACATCGAGCCGCTCGCCGCCTCGGTGCCCGACAGCGGCGGCGTGGTGATGGTCCCGGCATTCACCGGCCTCGGCACGCCGCACTGGGACCCGTACGCGCGCGGCACGATCGCCGGCCTCACCCGCGGCTCGACGGCCGCGCATCTGGCGCGGGCCACGCTCGAGGCCATCGCGCTGCAGACCGTCGACGTGCTCGAGGCGATGCGCGCCGACTCCGGCATCGCGCCGCGCGAGCTGCGCGTCGACGGCGGCGCGTCGCGGAACGATCTGCTCATGCAACTGCAGGCCGATCTCTCCGGCATTCCGGTCATCCGTACGCGCACCGCCGAGACGACGGCCCTCGGCGCAGCGTATCTTGCCGGCCTCGCCGCCGGCTTCTGGATCGATGTCGACGGACAGTGGGAAGCGGAGCGCGTCTTCACGCCGCGCATGACCGACGACGAGCGGAGCGCGAAGCTGGACACGTGGCGGCGCGCGGTGGAGCGCGCGAAAGGATGGGCGACATGAAACGACTGCTGCTGCTTCTGATGATGTGCGCCACCGCGAACGCGGCGACGCCGGCCAGCGAGGCCGCGCGCGCCTGGCGGCAGGCGCACGAGCAGGAGATCGTCGCGGAGCTGATGCAACTGCTGGCGATTCCGAACCTCGCCTCCGACCTGCCGAACATCGACCGCAACGCCGCCGCCATCGTGCAGATGTTCCAGCGCCGCGGTCTGCCGGCGCGCGCGCTGCGCGTCGAAGGCGCGCCGCCGGTCGTCGTCGCGGAGTGGAACGTGAAGGCGAAGGAGACCATCGGCTGGTACGCGCATTACGACGGGCAGCCGGTCGACGCGTCGCAGTGGACGACGCCGCCGTGGGAGCCGCAACAGCGCGAAGATCGCGTCTACGCGCGCTCGGCCAGCGACGACAAAGGTCCGATCGTGGCCATGCTCGCGGCCATCGACGCGCTGCACGCGCGCGGCCTCCGTCCGTCGGCGAATCTGAAGTTCGTCTTCGAAGGAGAGGAAGAAGCGGGTTCGGCGCACCTCGGCGCCTACTTTGCGCAGTACGCAAACGAGCTCGCCGCCGACGCGTGGCTCTTGTGCGACGGCCCGGTGCACGCGTCGCGGCGCATGCAGGTCCTCTTCGGCGCGCGCGGCGTCTCCGGGCTCGAGCTCACCGTCTACGGCCCGTCGCGCGCGCTGCACAGCGGCCATTACGGCAACTGGGCGCCGAATCCGATCGTGATGCTCACGCATCTGATCGACTCGCTGCGCGACGACGACGGCCGAATCCTCATCGAGCATTTTTACGACGACGTCCGCCCGATCAGCGCCGCCGAAGCGGCGGCTCTGGCGAACGTGCCGAGCGCCGATGCCGATCTCAAACGCGACCTCGCCCTCGGCCGCACCGAAGGCGCCGGAAAGTCGCTCGGCGAGTTGATCATGCAGCCGGCGCTGAACCTGCGCGGCATCGCCGCGGGCAAAGTCGGCGCGCAGGCGTCGAACACCATCAACACCGAGGCGCGGGCGTCGATCGACTTTCGCCTCGTGCCGGAGCAGACGCCGGAGCGGGTACGCGCGCTGGTCGAGCAGCACCTCGCCGCGCGCGGCTGGTTCGTCGTGCACGAGACGCCCGACGCCGCGACGCGCGCCGCGCATCCGCGCGTGGTCAAGCTCGAATGGGAGCCCGGCTATCCGGCCGCGCGCACGCCCATCGACGCGCCGTTCTCGCGCCGCGTCGCCGCCGCGGTGAACGCGTCGAGTCCGAGCTCGCCGGTGCTCGTGCCGACCATCGGCGGCTCGATCCCGATGTACCTCTTCAAAGGTCCGGTGGTGATCCTCCCGATCGTCAATCACGACAACAACCAGCACGCGGCAAACGAGAACCTCCGCCTGCAGAATCTGTGGGACGGCATCGAGGTCTTCGCCGGCGTGATGATGATGAAGTGATGACACCCGTGTCCGCGCCGCGGGACAATCGGCGCGGTTGAAACGGGCGCCGCTCTCGGATGACGCGTGGCATCGCGTTCGCCATGAGCGGCAGACGGAGGTCACATCGACATGCGTCGCATCGTTTTCCTCGGCTTCCTTCTTTTCCTTCCCACGTTCCTCTTCGCCGACGAATGGCAGCAGTTCGACGTGAGCGGCTGCATCGGCGGCTCGCGCTGCAACGACCGCACGCTGCGGGTGCCGCTCGACGACCGGCCGGTGATCGCGATCCGATTCCGCGCGAACGACAACATCGGCGAGACGGCCGGCGGCGTGCTGCGCATCAAGATCGACGGCACGGTGGTCCGCGGCTCGATCGACATCCCGCGCTCCGGCCAGCTCTTCACGCTCGACGTCGACGCGATCCGCGGCCGCACGCTCTCGTTCGAGCCGGCCGCGAACGACGAAGTGCAGATCGACATGGTGGGCGTGCTGTACGGCGAGCGCGCCATCCGCCGGCAGCCGCCGACGCGCATGGGCGGCAGCGGCGGCGGCTGGCGCAGCTATCCGAACGCGAACGGCTGCATCGGCGGCGACGAGTGCCGCAAGAACGGGACGCGCATCACCATCGCTCTCGAAGACGCGCCGGTCCTCGGCGTCCGTTTCTTCGCGCACGACAACGTCGGCACGCGCGCCGACGGCAAGCTCACCGTCAAGATCGACGACACCACGGTCGGCTGGTACATCGACGTGCAGCGCAACGGGAAGCGGCACGAGCTCGACGTCGACAACATCCGCGGGTCGCGCCTGGTCATCGCCACGGCGAACGACGACGAGGTCGAAGTGCGGGACATCGAGGTGCTGTACGGCGTGCGCACGCGCGGCGGGCAGCGCTACGAGCGCGAGATCACGCACGAAGGCGGCTGCATCGGCGGCGATGAGTGCGGCGGCAGCCGCGCGCGCATCCGCATCGCGCTCTACGGCCGTCCCGTCGAATCGATCCGCTTCTACGCGCGCGACGACATCGGCACCCGCGCCGGCGGCGAGCTGCGCGTGCGCATCGACGACGAAGTGCTGCGCGATTACCTCGACATCCCGCGCGAAGGCCGCGTCTTCACCATTGACGGCCGGCACCTCGCGGGCGACTATCTCTACATCGAGCCCGCCGAAGACGACGAAGTCGTGGTGCGCGACGTGCGGGTCAGGTTCGGGGAAGAAGAAGAGGATGATTGATTCTTCCAGGCCCATGCACCTCGTAAAAAAACACCCCCTGGCCATCCGCTGGTTTCACTGGCTGAACTTTCCGCTGCTGGCGGTGATGATTTTCAGCGGGGTGCTGATTTACTGGGCGTATCCAGTCTATCGCGTCGGCGTCGGCGATTTCACGCTGGCGAAGATGAATCTGGAGCAGACGACCTGGCGCGCGTTGCACGTCAACAACCGCCTGGCCGAAGGCATGGCCATCCACTTCTTCTTCATGTGGCTCTTCGGCATCAACGGCGTGCTGTACGTGCTCTACACGATTTTCTCGGGTGAGTGGCGTGAGCTGCTGCCGAACCGCCACTCGCCGCGCCAGGCGTGGCACGTGATGCTGCACGACCTGCGCATCCGCAAGGAGCCGCTGCCGCCGGGAAAATTCAACGGCGCGCAGCGCATCGCCTACACCGCCGTCATCGTCATGGGCGCCGGCTCGCTGCTCAGCGGAATCGCGATTTACAAACCGGTGCAGTTCGCGTGGCTCACGGCGCTGTTCGGCGGCTATCCGGCGGCGCGCTTCGTTCACTTCTGGCTCACCGTCGGCTACGTGATCTTCTTCGTCGTGCACATCGCGCAGGTCGTGCGCGCGGGATGGAACAACTTCCGGGCGATGGTGATCGGCGTCGAGGCGGCTCATGACTGACGAAGAGAAAGAACTGCGGCGGCTGACGCGGCGCGGCTTCCTGACCATGGCCATCGGCGCGGGCGCCGGCTACGGCGCCTGGAAATGGCTGCGCACGCGGCCGCCCGACGGCGGATTGGCGTGGCCGCTGCGCCGCGTGCTGCAGCTCAACGAACGGCTGGCCGAAGGCTACTTCAGCACCGCGCGCCTGAGTCCCACCTTCGCGCCGAACGAGGTGACGCGCGCGCGCATCAACGGCGGCATCGGCTTGAAATCGCCGATCGATCTCGCCGCGTGGCGGCTGCGCATCGAAGGTGCGGCGGCGCCGGTCGCGCTCACGCTCGACGAGCTGCGCGCCTTTCCGCGTCACGAGCAGATCACCGAGCTGCGCTGCATCGAGGGATGGTCGATCGTCGTGCGCTGGGCCGGCGCGCGGCTCGCCGACGTCATGCAGCGCTTTCCGCCGGCGCAGGTATCGGAGTTCGTCGCGCTCGAGACGCCGGACCGCGGCTACTACGTCGGCCTCGATCGCGGCAGCGCGGTGCATCCGCAGACGCTCCTCGCCTACGAGATGAACGGCGCGCCGCTGGCCATGCCGCACGGCGCGCCGCTGCGGCTGGCCATCCCGGTGAAGTACGGCATCAAGAACATCAAGCGCATCGGCGTGATCCGCTACACGAACATCCGCCCGGCCGATTTCTGGGGCGAGCGCGGCTACGACTGGTACGCCGGACACTGACGGCGCGCTACTATCATCGGAGAGTGAGGTTCGTTCGCCGGAGCGCCGTCGCGATCGCGCTGTTGTGCGCAGCGCTCGCGCTTCGCGCCGATGAGCGCGGCTTCCCGCTGGTCACCGTCTTTCCGCCCGAGGTGCACAAGGCGGGACCGCAAACGTTCGACGTCGCTCAGGACCCGCATGGGATTCTCTACTTCGGCAATCTGCACGGCCTGCTGACGTACGACGGCGCGTGGTGGCGGCTGATCGAGCTGCCGAACGATCAGGTGGCGCTGTCGGTGGCGGCGGATGCGAAAGGGCGCGTGGTGGCCGGACTGGTCGATGACTTCGGCGAGCTCGGTGCCGCGCCCGACGGCACGCCGCAGTTTCACTCGCTGCTGCCGCTGCTGCCGCAGGCGCAGCGCGAGCTCGGCGACGTGCGCGGCGTCTGCGCGGTGGCCGGCGGCTTCCTCTTCGTCGCCGAGCAGCGCGTGGTCTTCTGGGACGGCAAGAATGCGCGCACCGCGGAGACGCAGCAGCGCGGCTGCGTGAGCGAAGGTCCGACCGCGCTGCTGCGCGGACTCGGCGGCGTCGCGCGCTTCGATCCGCGCACGATCCGCGTCACGCCGCTGGCGCTGCCGGGCAAGCACGTCGAGCTCCTGCTGCGCCGCGCCGACGGCACGCTCATCGCCGCGGTGCGCGACGAAGGGCTCTTCGCCATCCGCGGTGCCGACGTCACGCCGTGGGCGCCGGACGGCTCGCAGTGGCTGCGCGGCAAGACCGCCACCGGCGGCTGTTTCCTCAACGACGGCCGGTTGGTCATCGCCTCGCGCCAGCACGGCTTGATGATCCTCGAGCGCGACGGCGCCATCGAGCAGTTCATCGAGGAAGGCGCGGGACTGCCGGACGCGGTGATCTCGGAGGTCCGCGTCGATCGCGAAGGCTCGCTCTGGCTGGCGATGGAAGGCCCGATCGTGCGCATCGACCTCGCCTCGCCTGTCTCCGTGTTCGACGCGCGGCGCGGATTGCGCGGCGGCGTGAGCGACGTGGTGCGGCATCAGGGGCGGCTCTACGTGGCCACCACGCACGGGCTGCACACGATCGACGAGCGCGGCTTCGCGCACGAGATCGAAGGCATTCGCGAAGGTGCGTGGCGGCTGATCTCCGTCGACGACGAGCTGCTCCTCGGCACGCCGAAAGGCATCTACCGTCTGCGCGGCGACGCGCTCGAGCACCTCATCGACCGCGAGGGCGAGATCAGCGACTTCTATCGTTCGCGCGTCGATCCGTCGCGGGTCTGGATCGCCACGAACGGCGGCGTGGCCAGCATTCATCGCGACGGCGGCACGTGGCGATGGGAGAACGCGGTGAGCGGCTCGCCGGAGTACGCGTCATCAGTGGTCGAGCAGGACGGCGTGCTGTGGGCCGGCTCGGTGTTCAACGGCGTGACGCGCATTGATGCGCCGCGCACGCCGCGGCAGCGGGTGGCGCGCTACGGCAGCGGCGAGACGAACGTCGCCATCGCCGGCGGCCGGATCGTGTTCGTGCGCGCCTCGGGCGAAATCGTCCATCCGGATGGACGGAATGCCGTCGTTCCGGATCCGCTCCTCGGGCACATTCGCGCGCCGCGCGGCTTCTTCGTCATCGCCGAGGACTCGCGCGGAGATTTATGGATCAACTCGACGCCGCCGCGGGTGTTCGAGCGGAGGCGCGACGGCAGCTACACGCGCGAAGGCAAGCCGCTCGTGGCGGTGACGGCCGCCGACATCCAGACGCTGCGCGCGCATCCGAACGGCGTGGTCTGGTTCGCGGCCGACAAGGGGTTGTTCCGCTACGAGCCGACCGCGTCGTCGTCGGCGCTCGCGCCGCAGCCGGCGCCGCTGATCCGGCGCGTCGTCGCCGGCGAGAACCGGCTGGTCTTCGGCGGCAGCGGCGAAGGCGCGGCGGTGCGCCTCGGCTATCCGCTCAACCGCATGCGCATCGAGTTCGCGCCGGCGTCGTACCGCCCCGGCGTCGCCTATCAGTACCGCCTCGATCCTGTCGACAGCGGCTGGAGCGAATGGACCGAGCAGCCGTTCATCGACTACACGAACCTCGAGGCGAACGACTACACGTTCCGGCTGCGCGCGCGCGGTCCGGCGATGACGCCGAGCGGCGAGACGTCGTGGCGCTTCACGGTGCTCTCGCCGTGGTACCGCACGTCGTGGGCGTATCTGTTGTGGGCCGCGCTGGCGGCGATCATCCTCGTGCTGATCATCCGCGTGCGCACCGCGGCGCTGCGGCTGCAGGCGGAGCGGCTGCGGGCCAGCGTCGCCGAGAAAACGGGCGAGCTGCAGCACACCGTGAAACTGCTCGAGCAGGCCAACGCGCGGCTGGAGACGCTGTCGCTCGAGGACGAGCTGACCGGCATCGCCAACCGACGCTTCTTCGACCGCGCGCTCGTCGACGAGTGGAATCGCGCGCGCCGCCGCGACCAGCCGCTGGCGCTGGTGCTGCTCGATCTCGATTACTTCAAGGACCTCAACGACCGCCTCGGCCATCAGGCGGGCGACGACTGCCTCCGCCGCGTCGGCGCGTTCCTCGCCGAAACGATCCGCCGCAGCGGCGAGGTGGTGGCGCGCTACGGCGGCGAAGAGTTCGCGATCCTGCTGCCGGGCGTCGACACCGCCGGCGCGACGCAGGTCGCGGAGAACCTCCGCTCCGGCATCGAGCGCCTCGGCCGCCGCATCACCGCAAGCTGCGGCGTGGCCGCCATCACCCCGAGCCCCGAAGGCTCTCCCGACCAACTCGTGGCCGCCGCCGACCGAGCCCTTTACGCCGCCAAGCACTCAGGCCGGAATTGCGTGAAGGTCGCGGACGGAGAAGAGACGGGCAGCGGGAGGTGGGTGCGTGGGGTGAGAGGATGAGGCGGTTCCTCGGTTCCTCGGGTTCCTCGGGTTCCTCGGGCGGTTCCTCACTCCGAGGAACCGAGGAACCGAGGAACCGAGGAACTCCGAGTCCCGCCTCACTCCACGTGAATGTTGTTGATCACGCGCGCGACGCCGCTCACGCTCTTGGCGGCTTCGACGATCTTGTTGACGTCGTCCTGCGAGTCCGCGTGGCCGCTGAGGGTGACCACGGCGTGGTCGTCGACGGTCACCTCGACGGCGAACGTCTTGTCGGGGACGGCGGTGGCGATCTTCGAGCGGACGTCCGCTTCCATCGCCTTCGCGTCGACATTCGACGGAAGCACGCGGTTCATCGAGCCGCAGGCGATTCCGAACAACACGAGAAAGACTGCCAGTGCTGAGAGTTTCCGGGTCATATTCTTCACTCCTTCGTCCTACGTGCGGCAGCAATGGCTGTGCCTGCGGTATCGTGTTCCGCCATGCGCAAGCTCATCCCTCTGCTGCTGCTCGCCGCCTGCAGTGCGGCCTCATCCGTTGACTCCAGCCTCGATTCGGACGCCAAGGCGACCGTCTTCGCATTGCACAACGTGATGTCCGGTCCGCCGGGACGGCACGACTGGGATCGGATGAAGGAGCTCTTCGCGCCCGGCGCCACGGTGACGCTCAACGGCACGCGATACTCGGTCGACGACTACGTCGCGCAGATCAAGAGCAACCTCGAAACGAACGGACAGTTCGAGCAGCCGGCCTGCAGCGTGAGCGGCAGCGGCGCCGAGGCGCGCGCCACCTGCACGTTCGAAAAGCGCCATCGCGCCAACGACGACGCGCCGTTCGGCAGCGGCCGCGAGACCTTCGTCCTGACGCGCGGCGACGCGTCGCAGCCGTACAAGATCGCCTCCCTCGAACGCTCCGAGTGATGCTGGAGGTCTCGCAGATCACGGTGCGGCGCGGCGCGCGCACGATCGTGCGCGAGGTCTCGTTCCGCGCCCATCCGGGCGAGATCCTCGGCGTGATCGGTCCGAACGGCGCCGGCAAGACCACGCTCTTCGCCGCCGTGGCCGGCGTCATCCCGCGCGACGCCGGCAGCGTCGACGGCGCGCTCTTCTACGTCCCCGACGCCATCCGTCCCTGGCCCGATCAGCGCGTGCGCTGGACGCTCGAGGTGCAGTCGCGCGCGTTCGGCTCGCGCGACCGCGTCGACGCGTTGCTGCGCGATCTCGATCTCGAACGCCTGGCGACGCAGCCGGTGCGCTCGCTCTCGAAAGGTGAGACGAAGCGGCTGAACATCGCCCTCGGACTGCTCGCCACCGCGCCGGCGATCCTGCTCGACGAGCCGTTCGACGGGCTCGATTTCCGGCAGACGCGCGCGGCCATCGAGCTGCTGCGCGGCGTGGCGGCGTCGGGCCGCACGCTGGTGCTGTCGATCCATCAGCTCGTCGACGCGGAGCGCGTGTGCGACCGCCTGCTGCTGATGAACGACGGGCGCAGCATCGCCGAGGGAACGCTGACCGAGCTCAAGGCGCGCGCGGCCATCGAGCACGGCGGACTGGAGGACGTCTTCCTTGCGCTCGCGTGACCTGATGCGGAAGGAGCTCGCGGAGCTGCGCGCCTCGCGCGCGTTCTGGCTGCTGCTGATCGCCATCGGCCTGCTCGAAGGACAGAGCTTCATCACCGCGGTGCGCGCATACGCGGAGGCGAGCGGCATCGGCGGCGGACCGGCCGCGCTCGCGCAAGGGCTCTCGCCGCTCGACGGCATCGTCGTGCCGTCGTTCGGCGCGTACGACCTCGCCATCACGCTCCTCTTCCCGTTCGTGGTGATCCGGCTGATCGCATCGGAGAAAGCGACCGGCGCGCTGCAGCTCATGGTGCAGTGGCCGGCGTCGCTGGCGCGGCAGATGTTCGTCAAGGCGATCACGCTGCTGCTCGCGTGGCTCGTCTCGCTGATCCCGCTGCTGCTCGCGCTCGTGCTGTGGCGCATCTACGGCGGCCATCTTGATTTCTCCGAAACCGCGAACGTCTTCCTCGGCTACACGCTGCGCTTTCTCTTCACCGCGTCGCTGGCGGCGCTCGCGGCGGCGGCGATGCCGGGCGCGGCGAACGCGGCGATCGTGGTGCTCGCCTTCACCATCGCCACATGGGCGCTCGACTTCGTGGCCGCGGGCCGCGGCGGCTGGATCGAGCGCGTGGCGGCGTTCACGCCTGCCGCGATCCTGCGCAGCTTCGAGCAAGGGTTGCTGCGCGCGGACGTGGTGCTGGTCGCGCTGATCGTCACGCTCGCGCTCTTCGCCTGCGCCACGATCGCCCTCGATGCGGCGCGTGCGCGCGTCGTCCGCACCAGCATCGTCATCGTCATCGCGCTCGTGATCATCGCCGGCGCGATGCAACTGCGCGCGAGCGCCGATCTCTCCGAAAACCGCCGCAACTCCTTCGCGCCGGCCGACGAGCAGCGGCTCGCCTCGATCGCCGCGCCGCTGCGCGTCACGGTCTTTCTCGCCGCCGAGGATCCGCGCATGCGCGACTTCGCATCGAACGTGCTGATCAAGCTCCGCCGCAGCATGCGCGCGCTCGACGTGCGCTATCCGCTGGCCGGCCGCTCCGGCCTGTTCGAGAACGATCAGCGCTACGGCGAGATCGTCTACGACCTCGGCGGCAAACGCTCGATCAGCCGCTCGACCACGGAAGAGATCGTGCTCGACACGATCTACTCGCTCGCCGGACTCGTGCGCGGCGAGAGCGCGCCGAGCGACTACCCCGGCTATCCGCTGGCGAAAACGCCGCGCGGCGCGGAGCTCGTGTTCTACCTGCTCTGGCCCGCCCTCGTCGCCGCCGCCTACCTCCTGTCATCCCGAGCGTAGCGAGGGACCTGGGTGGGAGGGTGGCGCGATCCGCGTGCCGCCCGCCCACCCAGGTCCCTCGCTACGCTCGGGATGACATCAGCGCGCGGCGACGGTGAAGTTGGAGAACTGGCTCACGCTGTCGGTCTTCGACCAGAGCCCGACCTTGCCCGACACCGGCGCGGCCATCGTGTACTCGAGCAGCAGCTCGCCGTCGAGGTAGCCGCGCAACTGCGTGCCGTCGACGGCGATCTTCATCGTGTGCCACGTCCCCATCTGCAGATGGACGTCGTGCGCGCCTTTCTTCACGAAACTGCGCTTGCCGCTCTGGAACGTCCAGAGCACCAGGTTGTCCTCTTTCCCGTTGAAGCGCACGGTCAGGTAGTCGCCGTTCGGCTTGAGGTTGAAGAGGATGCCGGCGCACTGATCGAGCTGGCCGGAGATCAGCCGGAAGCGCATGGTGATCTCGCCGTCGTGAAAGTCGGGAATGTCGCGCGCGACGGCGTACGGAAAGTACGCGTACGCCTTGACGCTGTCGATGAACTCCTCGTGCTTCGAGCCGTAGATCGTGCGCGCCTTCGCCGCCAGTCCTGCCGACGGCTGTCCTTTGATCCACTGCCGGCCGTCGACCTGCACGACCTTGTGGCGCGACTCGTCATTGGCGACGGTCCAGTTGCCGACCACGCCGAGAAAACGCGACGGGTCTTCGGTGCGGGAAGGTGCCGCCGCGACCAGCACGGCCGCGGCGGCGAGAGCGATGGAGAGTCGTTGGATCATCAGTATTGAACGCGCAGCGCGAACTGCACCTGGCGGCCGGGCTCGACGTTGGCGATTCCGCCGAGCGGCGTACCGAGGGCTGCCAGCGGATCGGCCGCGTTCCCGTAAACACCGTTGCGGCCGACGACATTTTCGCGATTGGTCAGATTGAACACCTCGGCGCGCAGTCCGAGGCGCGCGCCGCCGACGGCGAACTCCTTTTCGGCGAACGCGTCGAAGCTCATCACCGACGAGTTGCGGCCGGCGTTGCGCCCGAGGACGCTGCCGTTGACGATCGGGCGATCGCTGTTCGCGGCGTCGCTGTTCACGTCCGTGCCGATGGTGATGTTGTACGGACGTCCCGAGGCCGCGGTGGCCACACCGCCGATCACGATGCCGAGCGGCACGCGCCGCCACACCGTGACCACGCCGCGGTGGCGCTGGTCGAGCAGGCTGTCCGCCCATTCGAGATCGAGACGGTTCGGGTCGTTCGGATCGCCGCCCGGCGCGTCCGGCTCGACGTTGTTGCGCGTGTGCGACCAGGTGTAGCTGGCCAGCACGCCGTAACGCTCTTCGAACGTGCGGCGCAGGTTGATCTGCGCGCTGCGATGCTTCACCTCACCCTGATTCACCGTGACGAGAATGCGCCGATAGCCGTTCGCCACCGGCACGATCGGACGCGTGGCATCGGCCGCCGCGGCGTTGCGCGTCTGTCCCTGCGCCGTGCGCACGAACTCCGCCGGCGCATTCGCGTCGATGTTGCGCTCGATGTCGGTCGTGTGCGCGTAGACGAAGTCGGTGCTGAGGAACCACGACGCGCCGAGCGCGCGCTCGAACCCGAGCGACGTCTGCCACGTGCGCGGATTCACCAGCTCGTCGGGATAGAAGCGGAGGCGCGAGACGTCGAAGAACTGGTTGTAGTAATCGGCGCGGCCGGGACGGACGGTGATGTCGCGCGCCGGCACGTTCGCGCCGGTCGGCAGCGAAGCCGGCGGCGTGAGCGAGGTCGGGAAGCCGAGCTGCCCCGGCGCGACGCTGTAGGTGAAGAAGCCTTCCGGTCCGTTCAGCTCCCAACCGGCCACGATGTTCGAGCGGATCTGCGAGTAGTAAATCCCGTAGCCGCCGCGCAGCGCGGTGCGGTCGTTGAGCGTGTAGGCGAAGCCGAGGCGCGGCGCGAGGTTATCGTCGTCGCCGGTGAGCTTCTGCCGGTCATAGCGCAGGCCGAGGTTCAGCGTGAGGCGGTCGAGCGGCCGCCAGTCGTCCTGCACGAACGCGGAGTAGAGCTCGTCCGTCACCTCGTACGTCACGTTGCCGAAGCCCTGCGTGAAACGCGTGACGTCGGCGATGGTGAGCTGCGAGGTCGGCGTCGACGCGGGAATGCCGGTGCGGAAGGTGAACTGGCCGAGGACGAACGGCGAGCCGAACTCCTGCCCGTTGCCGCCGGACGTCGAGCGAAGATAGTCGCCGCCGATGCGCAGCGAGTGCCGGCCGCTGGTCCAACTGAAGGTATCGGCGAGCTGATACTGATCGTTGGTCAGCCGCGCCGAGCGTGACTCACCCTCGGTCGACACGCCGGGACGGATGAACTGCGGCGACGGCGTGACCGGCTCGAACTCGGTGATCGGGTCGCCCCACTGCCCGATGATGCGCGCTTCGTTGAAGGCGTTCCCGCCGATGACCATCGACTCCGAGAGCTGCAGCGAGCGCGTCGAGCGGCGGAAGGTGCGCGCGGCGCTCGGCAGGTTGTTGCCGCCGACGGCGTCGGCCGGATTGGTGTCGGTGAAGCGGTCGATGTTGCCGCGGGCGAAGAAGTGATTGGCGTCGTTGATGTCGGCGTCGACGCGCGCCATGCCGAGGGTCTGGCGATACGTCCCGTCGAACACCGACGGCGCGAGCAGTGAGGTGACGCTCGACTCGCGCTGCTGGTCGTTGTACTCGGCCGAAACGAGGAAGTGCACGCGGTCGGCGACGATCGGGCCGGAGATGGTGGCGCTGCCCTGGCGCAGCTCGTCGCCCGCGGCCAGGCCGGTCACCGGCGCGTCGGGCTGCAGCGAGCGCGGACGATAGAGCACCGAGAAGTCGCCCATCATCTCGTTCGTGCCGGCGTGCGTGACGACGTTGATGGCGCTGCCGGTTGACCGGCCGTACTCGGCACTGAACGCATTAGTCAGTACCGTCAGCTCCTGCACCGAGGAGAGCGGCACGTTCGTGAAGATCGTCTGGCGGCCCCACGCGTCGTCGGCGTTGCTGCCGTCGAGCGTGTAGGTGGTCTGGCGCCGGCCGCCGCCGTTGATCACGAAGAGGGTGTTGTTCAGAAAGAGGTCGCCGGTGCCGCGGGCAGGCCGCACCGCCGAGTTGAAGAGCGGCAGGTTGGTGAGCTTCCGCCCGATCACCGGCAGCTCGCGGATGGCGTTTTCCTCGAGGCGCGTGCCGAGCTCCGGCGAGTCGGTGCGCACGTGCTCGGAGGTGCCGAACACGGTCACGGTGCCGCTCGCCGCCTGCGCGCCGAGGCGCGTGTGAAACGAGGCCGTCTCGCCTGCGCGCAGCGTGAACGGTCCCTCGGTCGTATCGGTGAAGCCGCTCATGGCGACCGTCAGCTTGTAGCCGTCCGTCACCGGCAGCGTGCCGAAGCGGAACTCGCCGCGGCTGTCGGACGTGGTCTCGCGACGCAGCCCGGTGTCGGCATTCTCGAGCGTCACGCGCGCGCCGCTGACGGCCGCGCCCGACGGATCGACCACCGAGCCGCGCAGCGAGGCGGTGTCGGTGGTCTGCGCTCCGGCCACGGCGGCCAGGAGCAGAAGCAGAAGGAATGGGACGATCCAGATCACTCTCGGCATTTATTCGATCCTCAGCACAGGATGGATTTCGAACCAGCGATGTTCGGGTCGGGAGTCGTAGCGGCTGACGCCGTAGACGCGCACGCGCGTACCGTCTTTCGGCACGCGCATGTTGGCGTCGAGGATTTCGCAGACGACGAAGCGGTCGCGGTGATTCGGGTCGGCCAGCTTGAATCGCGCCGAGCCGTTCTCGTCGCGCTCGCCCACCATGCCGGCCACGATCCCTTCGGTGATGACGTGCGGATCGCTCGTGTCGCGCAGCTCGGCGATGGCGATGGGGCGGAAGCTCGACCAGTCGCGGCGGCTCGCGCGCGCGCTGGCCGCGTGCGCCCAGAGCACGGCGAAGACGAGGAAGAACGCGCTGGCGATGCCGAAGTCGGCCGCCAGGCGCTTCGGCCAGGTGTGGACGGGCTTCTTCGCCGCGGCGAGTCCGCGCGTGCGCAGCGCGCGCACGTTCAGCATCGGCGCGTCGAGCTGCGGCAGTCCGCGCAGCAGCGTGCGCGCGCCGCGCAGGCGCATCACCGTGGCGCGGCAGTGCACGCAGTCGAGCAGATGCCGCTCCACTTTGTCGACGACGCGCGGCGACGCCGCACCGTCGGCGTAGCGGAACAGATTGCGTCGGACATCGAATCGCCAGCAGGACATTGGAGGCTCCTTCCTCACGCGCGCAGCGGCCGCAGAATCGGCTCGAGCTGCGCCAGCGCGCGGTTCAAACGGGATGAGACCGTACCGACCGAGACGCCCAGCACCGCGGCGATCTCCTGGTACGAGAGGTTGTCGATGTAGCGCAGCACCACCGCCGTGCGCAGCTTCGGCGGCAGCTCCTGCAGCGCGCGCGCGACGATGACTTCCGTCTGCTGCGCCGCGTGCCGCTCCTCCGGCGACGCTTCGGCCGAGACTTCCTCGTCGCCGCCGAGGATGCTCTCCAGCGGGACGTAGGCCACGCGCCGCCGGCGCAGCTCGTCGGTGACGTGGTTCATGGCGATGCGCGTCAGCCAGGTGGAGAGCGAGCTGGCGCCCTCGAAGCGGTCGATGGAGGCGAAGGCGCGGGCGAAGATGGTCTGCACCGCATCCTCGGCCGCGCTGCGCGAGCCGAGCGAGTAGAACGCCAGCGTGAAGAGCCGCCCGGAATGGCGGCGATAGATGGCCTCGAGGGCGTGCTCCTCGCCGCGCCGGGCGTGCTCGATCAGGACCTCTTCGGTCGTCTCCGTGGGCACTCGATCTCTATTAGACGCGGCCGGCGCGATTTTCTTCCGCGGCGTTACAATTTCGCCGCTCCCATGGAAATCGACGACGAGCTGCGGGAATCGCGCGAGCGGTACCAGCACATCATCGAGAACGCATCCGAGATTATTTATCGCACGGATTACCGTGGGTATTTTACGTATGTGAATCCCGCCTCCGTGCGGATCACCGGCTACGACCGCGAGGAGCTGCTCGGCATGCAGTACCTCGATCTGGTCGATCCGCAGGACCGCGACGCGGCGGCGCGCTTCTACGCCGAGCAGTTCCGCACCCGCGAGCACACGACGTATTACGAGTTCCCGATCATCACCAAGTCGGGGCAGCGCATCTGGGTCGGGCAGAACGTGCTCACGATCCTCGACGGCGAGCGCGTGGCCGGCTACGAGGCGGTGGCGCGCGACATCACCACGCGCAAGAACGTCGAAGAGGAGCTGGCCCGCGCCCGCGACACGGCGGTCCGCTCCGCGCGCGCGAAGTCGGAGTTCCTCGCCAATGTCAGCCACGAGATCCGCACGCCCCTCAACGGGGTCCTCGGCATGGTCGGCCTGCTCCTCGGCACGCCGCTGACGCCGGAGCAGCGCGACTGCGCCGAGGCCATCCGCTCGAGCGGCGAGACGCTGCTGACGCTCGTCAATGACGTGCTCGACCTGGCGCGCGTCGAAGCCGGCAAGTTCACGATCGAGGCGGTCGACTTCGATCTCGACGACCTGGTCGAGAGCATCGCCGAACAGTTCGTGCCGCGCGCCGCGGCCAAGCGCATCCGCTTCCGCTACTTCGTCGCGCCCGACGTCACGCGCGCGTTGCGCGGCGACGCGCACCGCATCCGCCAGGTGCTGCTGAACCTCGTCGGCAACGCCATCAAGTTCACCGAGCGCGGCGAGGTGGTGCTGAGCGTGATGCAGCCGTCGGCGCGCGAGTCGGGTGCGACCATCCGCTTCCTCGTCACCGACACCGGCATCGGCATCGCGCCCGACGCGCAGCGGCGCCTCTTCACGCCGTTCACGCAGGCGGACGGCTCGACCACGCGCAAGTACGGCGGCAGCGGACTGGGACTGGCGGTGTCGAAGCAGATCACCGAGGCGATGGACGGTGAGATCGGGCTGATGAGCGTCGAAGGCGAAGGGTCGACGTTCTGGTTCGAGGTGCCGCTCGCGCTCGACGCCAGCGCCGCCACGCGGCCGGCGCGGCGGTGGGACTTTGCGAAGTTCCGCGCGCTGCTCGTCGACGCGAACGAGACCAATCGCTTCATGGTCGCGCACCATCTCGCGGCCACGCACATCCGCCTCGACGAAGTGGCCAGCGGCGACGAGGCGCTCGAGCTCGCGCAGCGGCAGCGCTACGACGTGATCGTCTTCGACATGCAGTTGCCGGATGAAGACGGGCTGGCGCTGGCGCGACGGCTGCGCGCGATGCCGCAGCTCGCGTCGACGCGGCTGCTGCTGCTGACGTCTTTCGGCCGCCGCCGCTCCGACCTGGTCGCGTTCCAGACCGCCGGCATCGACGCGTTCCTGATCAAGCCGATCCGCCGCGCGCAGCTCTGCGACAGCGTCGCGCGCCTCGTCACCGGAGAGATCGAGCCGCTGGCGCTGCCGGAGCCGGCGCAGCCTGCGCAGCCGCAGCGCGCGCGCGTGCTCGTGGCCGAGGATAACAGCGTCAACCAACTGGTCTTCCTCGGCCAGTTGCAGCGTCTCGGACATGAGGCGGTGATCGCCGCGACGGGGCTCGAAGCACTCACCGCGTTGCGCGAGTCGCAGTTCGACATCGTGCTGATGGACTGCCAGATGCCCGACATGGACGGCTACGACGCCACGCGGCGCATCCGGCAGATGGAGCCGCCGGCGCGCAACGTGCCCGTCATCGCCATCACCGCGCACGCGCTGGCCGGCGAGCGCGAGAAGTGCATCGCCGCCGGCATGAACGACTATCTCGCCAAGCCGGTGTCGACCGAGCAGCTCGGCGCGATGATCCGCCTCTGGACGAGCAAGGCCGCATCGCAGCCCGTCGTCGCGCCGGGCGTCATCCACGACGACGACTCGTACGTCCTCGATCGCGAGCGCGTCAGCTCGTTTCTCGCCATCAGCCGCACGCAGGCCGGTTTCCTCGAAGGGTTGGTGCGCACGTTCCGGCAGGACGTGCCGTCGCGCCTCGATGCGCTGCGCGCCGCGGCCTCGAGCGGCGACGCGAAGGATCTCGCGCTGGCCGCGCACGCGCTCAAGAGCTCGAGCGGCACCGTCGGCGCGAAGCGGATGTACGTGGCCGCGTCGACGC
The DNA here is from genome assembly GCA_036389275.1 of Thermoanaerobaculia bacterium. Classification (GTDB taxonomy): domain Bacteria; phylum Acidobacteriota; class Thermoanaerobaculia; order Gp7-AA8; family Gp7-AA8; genus QHVT01. The sequence goes on along the minus strand of DASVQE010000025.1, from coordinate 32,574 downwards.
TCGAGCAGGAGGCGCGCGCCGGGCGCATCGACGGTGCGGAAGCGACCATCGAGCAGCTCGCAAAGGAGTTCGGCCGCGTCATCGCCGCGTACGACGGCATCGTGCGGCGCAGCGGCCGCCACATCCCCGCGGTCGATGTCTGATGTATCGTTGACCGCACCCTCATGACGGATCTCGGGAACTATCGCCTCATCAGTCGACTCGGCGCCGGCGGCATGGGCGAGGTCTGGCGCGCCGAGGACAAGAAGCTGTTGCGGCAGGTGGCCATCAAGATCCTGCCGACCACGCTGGCCAACGATCCGGAGTGGAAGGAGCGCTTCCTGCGCGAGGCGCGCACGGTCGCGCAGCTCAATCATCCGAACATCGCCACGATCTACAGCATCGAGGAAGTCGACGACACGCTGTTCATCGCCATGGAGCTGATCGAGGGCGAGCCGGTGACGTCGATGATCGCGCGCGGTCCGCTGGTGCCGGCTGATGCGGTGCGCATCGCCGCGCATGTGGCGGACGGGCTGTCGGAGGCGCACTCCAAAGGGATCGTGCACCGCGACGTGAAGCCCGACAACATCCTGGTGTCGCCGCGCCTGGTGAAGGTGCTCGACTTCGGCGTGGCCAAGCACATCGGCGGCACGGCCGATCCGGGGCTGACCCAAGGCGGGATGGTGGTCGGCACGCCGCATTACATGTCGCCGGAGCAGGCCATGGGGCGGCCGATCGACGCGCGCACGGACATCTTCTCGCTGGGCGTGGTGCTGTACGAGATGCTATCAGCGGAGAAGCCGTTCAGCGGGACGGCCGTGACCGAGGTGCTGCTCAAGATCGTGATGAACGACCCGCCGGACATCGCCACGGTGGCGGTGGGGATCACCCGGGAGCTGCGCGACATCGTGCGGCGCTGCATGCAGAAGCAGCCGGAAGACCGCTTCCAGAACTGCGACGAGCTGCGCGCCGCGCTGCAGGCCACGCTGCAGCGCGATCCGAGCCGCGCGCGGCAGTCGCAGGTGCCGACGCTGTCGGTGGCGAAGTCGGACCCGAAGGCGATCGCGGTGATGCAGGCGGCGAAGAACCCGACGCCCGCGCCGACGCCGGCGCCGGCAAAGTCGGGCGTGCGCGCGCTCGTCGCCGATGACGATCCCGCCACCCGCTTTCTCCTCGGCAGCATTCTCGAGCGCTACAAGTTCACGGTGGACGAGGCGGCGAACGGCGCGGACGCCGTGAAGCTGCTCAAGCAGAACGAGTACGCACTGGTGTTCGTCGACCTGCTGATGCCGCGCGTCGACGGTTGGGGCGTGCTCGATTTCCTGCGCACCCGCAGCGGCCGCCGCGCGCCGCGCATCTTCGTGGTGACGGGCGTGCAGAACCAGAAGCTCAGCGCCGCCGACGAAGACGTCGTGGCCGGCCTGCTCTACAAGCCGCTCGACGTGGGGCAGATCGAGCGCCTGGTGGAACGGACGGCGTAGTCGCTACGCGGAGTCGTCGCGCCGCGCCCGTTCACGCGCCGCGCGGAACGCGCGCTCGATCTCCTGCCAGGCGCGCTCGAACCCGCCCTTGAGCTCCGCCGCCACCGGCGCGCCGTTCGCCTGCAGCCCGACCAGCACGTCCTTCGCTTCGATCAGCGCGTGACGCAACGTCCCGCTGATCTCGCTCAGATCTCCGCGCGCATTCTGCAGCGACTCCTTGGCGCGCTCCTCGAACCTGTCGACGTCGATCCCCCAGTCGCGCAGCGACTCACTGACGCTCTTCTTCTCTTCGTCCGACATGCGGCAATGATAGCGACTCCGGCGGCACGTCCTCAAAGTGGACGAGCAGTTCGCCGGTGAACGGCTTGCCTCGCCTCGCGAACGTCCACTGCCGGATCGCGCTCGCCGCCGCCTCGGCGAGTCCGAACGGCGCGCAGGCGCGTCGTCAACGAGGTCCGGGAGTCGGGCAGCGGCGCGTGCCGCGCCTCGCGCAGCAGCTCCTCCGAATCGACACGCGCCGCATCGCCGGCGCCGCTCCGCGCCGGCCGCGCACGACCACCACTACGCGCGTGTCGTTCTCGTGACCATCGCCACCGTCGAACGTGATGACGCCCAGCAGCCGCCGTCCTTCTAATTTATAGCGCCGATCTCCGTCGGCTCCGGCCGCCTCTCGTCGTCTCGCAGGACGTTCGCCGCGAGCTCACTCTCCTAGTCGGGATGTCATGCACGCGCACGATCGCGAAGCGCCGAACATGCCAATGCAGGCATTCCGTACATCAGGATCGCCATCACCACGGCAGTGCGCATCCGCATGCGGGAATGATACGTGCTCCGTCGTCGCCGCATGAGCAAGACACTGGAACGATTTCGCAAGCTCGTCGAGGATCTCGAGGTGGCGATGCTGACGACGCGGCGGGCGGACGGGATGCTGGTCTCGCGACCGATGGCGACGCAGGCGTTTGCCGACGGCGCGGACCTCTGGTTCGTCACCGAGAAGAGCAGTCCGAAGATCGCCGAGATCGCCGCGTCGCCCGCGGTCAACCTCGCCTACTACAAAGACCGCACACGCGAATGGATCTCGGTCTCGGGACGCGCGCGCGTCGTCGACGACCGTTCGAAGATCCGCGAGCTCTATCGCCCCGACTGGCGCGCCTGGTTCGAAGACAAGGGCGGCGCGGAGAACGGCGGTCCCGACGATCCGCGCATGGTGCTGATCGCCATCGACATCGACGAAGCGCACTACCTCGAGCTGAACAAGCCGCAGGCGGTGATCCTGTTCGAGCTGGTGAAGGGCATGATCACCGGCGACCGCCCCGACTTTCCCGACGTGCAGACCGTCACGCGCGACTCACTCGAGTGAGCTCGCGCGCGACGGTCCGCGAGGGATCTACTTCACAGCCTTCGTCGCCGCGGCGGCGCGCGTGCCGCCGTTGATGAAGGCGACGATGTCGTTCGACAGCTCGTCGCCCGACGGGCGGTAGAGATACATCATGTGCCCGCCGAGGTAGTCCTTGATCTGCAGGCGCGCGGAGTCGATGCCGCTGTGCTCGAGCATGTAGCGCGTCGCAAAGTACGACGTGGTCAGGTCGTGATAGCCGGCCGCGGCGAAGACGCGCAGCGCCTCGTTGTCCTTCGTGCCCTGCGCCAGCGCGCCGGTGACGTCGACGAAGCCGCTGAACGCGCCGCGGCGGTTGGCCGGCCGCTTCCAGTTCCGGTTCGCCTCCGTGCTCTGCGGGATGTAGCGGCGATCGGTCTCGACGCCGAGATCGTCGTGCAGATAGTTCTGGAAGAGCGCAATGTAGATCGAGTTCGTCTTGGCGTTGAACGGGTCGCTGTCGGGATACTCCGCCGCGTCGTCGAGCTCGTCCTGCGCGTAGCGGCCGTCGAGCAATCCGACCGACTTCCCTTCGTCGCGCAGCAGCTCCTTGGTGAAGCGGATGGCGTTGATGCGCAGGTCGCTGCGGAGGATGTACTGCTCGGAGAGGCCGGTGAAGCGGCGCAGTTGCGCGGCGATGCGCTGCCGGTCGGCCTGCGGCAGCTTGTCGCCCTGGAAGAGCGCGGTCAGGTACTCCGAGCCGGCGAACTTCTCCGCCTCGCGCAGCAGCGCCTCGAGGCTCGGCCACTGGTCGGGCAGCTTGTGATGGTAGTAGGCCGTGGCGGCGAGCGCCGGCAGGTGCGTCGAGAAGACGACGTCGTTGCCGGCGGTGTAGAACGGCAGCGTGCCCATGTTCAGCGCCGGCGAGATCAGGATCACGCCGTTGAGCCCGACGCCGTAGTCGTTCTGCACGCGCGGCACGAGCATCGAGGAGCGGATGCCGCCGTAGCTCTCGCCGAGGATGTACTTCGGCGAGTTCCAGCGATTGTGCGCGGTGATGAAGGCGCGAATGAAGTCGGCCACCGAGTCGGCGTCTTCGTCGAAGCCCCAGTAGTCCTCATCCTTCTTCTCGCCGAGGGCGTGGCTGTAGCCGGTGCCGATCGGATCGACGAACACAAGATCGGTCGCGCGGAAGATCGAGGTCGGGTTGTCGCGCAGGCGATACGGCGGCGCGCCCGGATCGGAGGCATCGCTCGGGATGTCGATCACGCGCGGACCGACCAGCCCGAAGTGGAGCCAGATCGACGCGGAGCCGGGGCCTCCGTTGAACACGAACGTGATCGGCCGCTCCTCGGCGCGCGCGCCGTCCTTCAGATAGGCGATGGTGAAGAAGCTCGCCGTGTTCTTGCCGGCCGCGTCCTTTAAAAAAATCTCCTCGGCATTCGTGGTGTACGCCACATCCTCCGAGCCGAGGCGCATCCGATGCTGCCGCACGAACTTCAGCGGCTCCGGCGGCTTCTCGGCCGGTTTGTTCTCAGCCGGTTTGGCGTCGGCCGGTTTTGCGTCTGCCGCAAACAGCGGCATCGAGAAAAGCAAAGCGACGAGCAGCGCGCCAGCGCGCGCGAACGACGATCGATTCATGCAGGAAACCCTTTCGAACGATATGGACGCCAGTATACGAACGAAGGTTAGAGCGGCTCAACGAATGGGGATGACCGGGGGCCTCCGGCGGCTGGGGCCGAGGGCCCCAGACCCCCATTGGTTGGCCTAGCCTCCGCGACACAGTGTCGCGAGCTAGGCAGGTAGTGTCGCGGAGGCTAGGCCAAGCAAATGGGGTCTGGGGCCCTCGGCCCCAGCCGCCGGAGGCCTCCCGTCGTTCCCACCCTCGGTGTCCGTCTGCGTCGGCGGCGGCTCCGCGTTCGTGTCCGTGTCCGGCGGCGGCGCGGGCTCGCGCGTGGTGGTGCCGGTCGACGTCGGCGCTGGTGGCGGCGTCGGGTTGTTGTCGGGACGGAAGATGCCGCCGGTCAGCGTCGAGTCGGGCTGCGACGGCGCGCCGGTGTCGGTCGGTACCGGCGACGGCGGCGGCTGCATGGCCGTATCCGTTTGCGTGGTGATCAGATTGCCGAACTCGTCGTACATCGGCACCTGCAGCGCCGGCGTGGCCGTGTTGTGCAGCGGACAAGGCTGCGTCGGCTCCGTGCCGCTCTTGAACGCCTCGTGCACGATCATGTTCGCCGGGCAATTCGGCGTCGCCAGTCCGCCGCTGCTCTTGTCGACATCACCGAAGACCACGCCGCCCGGCACGGCGAACGCCGCATCTCGCTGGCCCGCGGTCGCGGCGAGCATGAAGCGCGTCCACATCGGCACCGCCGCCTCGCCGCCCGAGAGTCCCGTCGGATCGTTGTCATCGAAACCGACCCAGGTCAGCGTCAGCGTCTGCGGCGTGAAGCCGATGAACCACGCATCGCGCTTGTCATTCGTCGTGCCGGTCTTGCCGGCGGCGACTTTGCGGAAGCCCATTGAGCGCGACACCGCCGCCGTGCCGCGGTTCACCACGCCTTCCATCACGTGCGTGAGCAGATAGACGTCGCGTTGCGGAAAGACCTGCACCGGCTTCGCCTCGCCTGCTCCGTCGAGCCGGCGTCCGCGATCGTCGGTGACGTAGCGGATCGTGCGCAGCGGCATGCGCGCGCCCTGGCGCGCGATCGTCGAATAGGCCGCGGCCATCTCGATCGGCGGAATGCCGACCGCGCCGAGGATGATCGACGGATTGTCGTCGTCGAGCTCCGTGTCGACGCCGAGAGTCTTCGCCGTCTTCAGAATCGGCTCGATGCCGCACGCCAGGCCGATGCGCACCGAAGCGGAGTTGAGCGAGTTCTCGAGCGCCATGCGCACCGTCACGTTGCCCATGTAGCGCCCGTCGTAGTTGCGCGGCGACCAGTCTTCCGACCAGCGGCGCTTGAGCACGAAGCGCGTGTCGCTGACCATCGTGGCCGGCGTGATGTTCTGATTCGACAGGCTCGGCTCGAACGCGGTCAGATAGACGAACGGCTTGAAGAGCGAGCCGACCAGCCGCTTCGATTTCAGCGCGCGATTGAACTGGCTGCGCTCGTAGTTGCGGCCGCCGACCAGCGCGCGGATCTCGCCCGTCGGCACGTCGACGTCGATCAGCGCGGCCTGCAGCGACGGCTCGTGATTGCGCAGCCGTTTGCTCGATTTCTCGATCGACTGCAGGCTCGACTCGACCACGCGCGTGGCGGCGTCCTGCGCCGTCAGGTCGATGGCGGTGTAGATCTTCAGCCCGCGCCCTTTGACGTCTTCGATGCCGTAGTCGGTCTGCAGCTCCTGCAGCACGCGGTCAACGTAGTACGGGATCGAGCCGAGGCCGGTCTTCTGCCGGAACGGCTTGCGCGGCAGCTTCGCCGCGTGCGCCGCGTCGTACTGCTGCTGATTGATCTTCTTTTCCTTCAGCATCAGTTGCAGCACGGTGTTGCGCCGGCGCATGGCCAGCTCGGGGTTGTTGAAGGGCGAGTAGTTGTTCGGGCTGCGGATCATGCCGGCCAGCAGCGCCGCCTCGGGGATGGTCAGCTCGGAGACCGGCTTGCCGAAGTAGAAGCGCGATGCTTCGCCGACGCCGAGGATCGAGATCGAGCGGTTGCGCCCGAGGTAGATGTCGTTGAGATACGCCTCGAGAATCTCGCGCTTCGAGTAACGCGCGTCGAGGATCACCGCCATGAACGCTTCGATGATCTTCCGTTTGAACGTGCGCTCGCTGGTGAGGTAGTAGTTCTTCACGAGCTGCTGCGTGAGCGTCGACGCACCTTCGGAGACGCCGCCCGCTTTGACGTTGCGGAAGACCGCGCGCAGGATGCCGAACGGGTCGACGCCGGGATGCCGCCAGAACCGCACATCCTCGGTGACGACCACCGCGTCCTGCAGGATCTGCGGCACCTGTTCGAGCGTGACCGGACTGCGGTTCTCGAGCTGTTCGCTGAGCACCGACGTGAGCAGCTCCGGCTCGAGCGCGGCGCGGTCGAGCGGACGCGCCTCGCGCAGCGAGACCACCGAGTCGATGACGTTGCGCGTGAACAGCACGCGCACCGGCTGCGCCGCGTAGTCGCCCGTCGGCGGATGGCGGAAAGCGCGCGTGTAGATGTCGACGCCGCCGTTGGTACGCGTGTAGTCGCCCGGTTTTTCGAGGCGCTCCACTTCGCGATAGCCGAGGCGGTCGAGCTTCTCGAGCAGGTCGTCGCCGGCCAGGCCGGTGCCCGGCGCGAGCGGCGTGTAGTCGGCGTAGATGCGCGTAGGCAGCCGCAGCTTGCGCACCTGGAAGCGGCCCACCGCGGAGCGGTAGATCCAGATGCCGAGGACCAGCAGCACCAGCAGCAGCGCGCCGACGGTCCAGGAGATGACGCGGAAGACGGTGCGGCGCGCCGGCATTCTGCGGCGCGCGCGCGGCACCGGCGCGGGACTCGGATCGGGCGTCGGCGGAATCGTCGTCATGGATTACTGCGCGACGACCTGCAGATTGCGCCCGCCGCCTTTTCCGGCGCGGCGATACGAGTGGAAGATCGAGCCGTCGCAGCGCGTGCAGAGCTCCGAGTCGGACACGCGTTCGGCGGCGAAGCCGCGCGCGGTGAGGATGTCGCGCGTGAACGCGGCCAGGTCGACGTGCGCTTTCGCGCGCGAGCGGTCGATGTAGCGCGCGTCGAACTGCGAGGCCACTTCGTCGCCGACCTCGAAGCAGCAGGCGCGGATCGAAGGGCCGAGGTACGCGAAGGCCGACGAGGCCTCGAAAGGTGTGGACTGCTCGATGGCGTCGATCGTCGCGGCGGTGATCTGCTGCACTGCACCGCGCCAGCCGGAGTGCACGTTGGCGATGACGGAGTGCACGGGATCGATCATGGTGACCGGCAGGCAGTCTGCAACCTTAATGCCGATGGAAACGCCGCGCTCCTCGCTCCAGAGCGCATCGCACGAGTCGCATTCGCGCCACGCCGCATCGCGTTGCGCGCGGCGCACCGTGGCGCCGTGCACCTGCGTGCAGGTGGTCAGCGACGTCTCCAGTCCGAAGCGCTCGCGCACCAGCGCGGTCAGCTCGTGCGGCACGATGTCGCCGCGATAGTCGGCGCTGGTGCAGAAGAGCGCGAAGCCGGGCGGCACGTGCGGCGGTACGGCGATGCGTCCGAGGGTCGAGGTCTCGATGGTCCACATATTGACTAGTTGACGCGCAAGGCCTGGCTCATCTCCGGCGTCGCCAGCGGCAGCCCGTCGCCGAAGAACGTGTAGACGCCCCAGGCGCTGACGTACTGGCCGGTGAAGTTTCCTTTCACCGCGACGGTGAATGTTTCAAGCGAACGGTTGAAGCGCTCCCAGAGCAGATTGGAGTAGAGGGTGCGCTGCGGCACCACCGTGCCGTCGGGCTCGAGCTCGCCGGTGACGAGATGCAGCCAGAAGGCGCTGCCCCACGGTGTCGGACCGGTCATCATCCGCACGCGGAAAATGGTCGTGTCGGTGGCGGCGTCGTAGTGCGCGTCGACGAGGTCGGGCGAGTTCGGCACGCCGTCGGTCTCGTCGACGTCCCGCGGCGAGAGTCCGTTCAAACCCCAGTCGATGTTGCCGCCGCGGTTGTGGGCCAGCGTTCCTGCGCCGAACGTCGCCTGCGGCGCGCCGCGCACGATGGCGAAGCCGAACTGGCCGTTGAGCGCGACGCTCAGATCGGATGCGTCGAACGCGGCCACGTTCCAGACGAAGACGCCGCTGGCGTCGTTCGCATCGATGCGGTTCTCACGCTCGGTCACGCGCCGCGCGGCCCAGTAAGCGATGCCGCTGGCGCCGTTGCCGCGGATGCTGTTGCGCAACACCACCAGGTCGGTGAGCGGCGCGGCGACAGAGAGTCCGCGCCAGCGATTCTCCTCGAGCGTGCAGTCGGTGATCTCGGTCGGCGCGCGCCGGTCGCCGTTCGAGAGGACCAGTCCATCGACCGGAAAGTTGCGCAACGCGAGCCGCCGCACGCGCACCCGTCCTTCGCCGCGCAACTCGAGACCGCTGCCGGCGGTGAGCGAGCGTCCGTCGACGTTGTAGAGATTCCCGTCGATGGTGACCGGGCCGCGCGCGGTGAGCGGCGGCAGCGCCGCGTCGAGATGCACGTCGTCGTGCAACAGGATGTGGCACTCCACGTCGTCGCCGTTGCAGGAGAGGTTGGCCTGCTCGATGGCCGCGCGCAAGGCGTTGCCGTCGGTGGCGTGCAGCGGCTTGTAGACGAACACCGCGCCGCTGACGCTGGCCGCGTGCGGCTCGAGCGGCTCGCGCGCGGTGAGCGTCGCCCGATAGTCGTAGCGGCCCGGCGTCTCCGCCGCGAGGAACGCTATGCGGATCGGCGAGATCGCGCCGGAGTCGGCGATCGTGCAGTCGAGCGATGTGCCGGCCACGCTGCACGTCCACGCGCCCGGCTCGACGAAGAGGTCGCCCTGGCGCGGCGGCAGCTCGGCGTGGAAACGGACGTCGTGCGCGCCGCTGCTGGCGTTGAAGAAGAAGGCCATCCGGAACTGCAGGCCGGGATCGATGCGCCCGTCGGCCGGATCGGTGGCCGCATGCATGGCGATGGTCTGCTGCTGTGCGAACGCGACCGCGGCCGGAAGCGACAAAACGAGAAACAGGGTCAGTTTGCGCACGAGAGATTTTTATACTGCTTGCATGCGCCGCACCGTCACGCTTCTGCTGCTTCTCCTCGCCGCCTCCGCCTGCTCGACCATGCGGCAGCACGACCTCGTCATCCGCAACGGTCTGCTCTACGACGGCAGCGGCGCGGCGCCGCAGCGCGGCGATCTGGCCATCGACGGCGATCGCATCACCGCGGTGGGCAGCGTGCCCGGCCGCGGCCGCAGCGAGGTCGACGCGCACGGGCTCGCCGTCGCACCCGGCTTCATCAACATGCTGAGCTGGGCGCCGGAGACGCTCATCGCCGACGGCCGGGCCATGGCCGATGTGAAGCAGGGCGTCACTCTCGAAGTGTTCGGCGAGGGCTACTCGTTCGGTCCGCTCAGCGAGTCGATGAAGAAGGAGATGCAGTCGCAGCAGGGCGACATCCGCTACGACATCGAATGGACCACGCTGCGCCAGTTTCTCGACTGGCTCACCCACCGCGGCGTCTCCGTCAACGTGGCGTCGTTCGTCGGTGCCTCCACCGTGCGCATGTACGTCCTCGGCGAAGTCGACCGCGCGCCGAACGACGCCGAGCTCGCGCACATGCGCGCCATCGTCGACGCCGCCATGCGCGACGGCGCCCTCGGCCTCGGCTCCGCGCTCATCTACGCGCCGGGCTTCTACGCGAAGACCGACGAGTTGATCGAGCTTTGCAAAGCGGTCGCGCCGTACGGCGGCATGTACATCTCGCACATGCGCAGCGAAGGCAATCGCCTGCTCGAAGCGGTCGACGAACTGATCGCCATCGCCCGCGAGGCGCACGTGCCGGCCGAGATCTACCACCTCAAAGCGGCCGGCGCGCAGAACTGGCCGAAGCTCGACGCGGCGATCGCGAAGGTCGAGGCGGCGCGCGCGAGCGGACTGCGCATCAGCGCGAACATGTACACCTACGACGCCGGCGCGACGAGCCTCGACGCGTCGATGCCGCCGTGGGTGCACGAGGGCGGCTTCGAAGCGGAGCGCAAGCGGCTGATGGATGCGGAGACGCGCGCGCGCGTCGTGCGCGAGATGCGCACGCCGTCGAACGACTGGGAGAACCTGATGCTGCTGGCCGGCTCACCCGAGCGCGTGCTGCTGACCGCCTTTCGCAGCGAGAAGCTCAAGCCGCTCACCGGCAAGACCCTCGCCGAGGTGGCGCGCATGCGCGGCGTCTCGCCGGAAGAGGCGGCCATCGATCTCGTGCTCGAAGACGAGAGCGGCATCGGCGCGGTCTACTTCATCATCAATGAAGACAACATCCGCAAAGAGGTGCGCCTGCCGTGGGTGAGCTTCGGCTCCGATGCCGGCGCGTCCGCGCCCGAGGGTGTGTTTCTCAAGAGCAGCACGCACCCGCGGGAGTTCGGCAACTTCGCCCGCCTCCTCGGCCACTACGTCCGCGACGAGCAGCTCATCCCGCTCGAAGAAGCGGTGCGGCGGCTCACCTCGCAGCCGGCGCAGAACCTCGGCATCGTCAAGCGCGGACTGCTGCGCGCCGGCTACTTCGCTGACGTGGTGGTGTTCGATCCCGCGACCATCGCCGAGCACGCCACGTACGCGAAGCCGATGCAGTACGCGACCGGCGTCGTGCACGTCTTCGTCAACGGCACGCAGGTGCTGCGCGACGGCGAGCACACGCGGGCCACGCCGGGACGCACCGTGCTGCGCGGTCAGTGAACGTACGCCGCTTGCGCTTTCGAGTACCAGGCGTCGCCGCTGTGGTTGTCGACCGACGAGCCGAACGCCGTCCAGGGCGGGCCGCTGAACGCATCGGGCGGCGGCGGATTCTGTCCGAGGACGTGAATGCCGAGCGTGACGGCGCCGAAGTCGCCGGGCGGCAGCGCCTCGTGCACCATCGACGCCGGAGGCACCACGAGCTGCATCTGCTGCTGCTGTTTCGTGCCGCGGATGTCGACGCGGAACGTCACCGTGCGCTCGCTGCTCATGTTGATGATGCCGATGTTCGTGCGGAAATCAGCGTCCTGGCGCAGGCCGTAAACCAAGCCGGTGATCGGCGAGAAGTCATCGACTTTCGGACCGTAGAGCGTCGACGCCTGCACGCCCTGCGACATCGTGCCGCTGCCGCATTGCGCCGGAGTCCAGATGCGCGCGTAGGCGTCGATGCGTACGAACTCGCTGCGCTGCCGCGCGTTGTCGAGGCCGCGGAGAATGATCGTGCCGAGGCCGGTCTGATGGATGGTGCGGACCACGAAGTCTTCGTACGTAACGACCGAAGCGGCGGGCACCGGCAGAATGGCCACGGGCGTGGTCATGCTGCCGCTGCGGTTCTGCGGCAGCCAGTAGACCTCGACCAGCGCGTCGACGTTGGTGTTGGAGATGGTGAGGTCGGTTTGAAACTCGGTGCCGTTCGCGCCCGCGACGTGGCCGGCGATCGGGATCATGATGTCCGCGTACGCCGCCTCACGGTCGCCGGCGTTCGGCCGGACCGGCTGTGCGGCGACTGAAGCGGCGACCAGCAGCGCAAAGAGAACGAGGGATGCACGCATGAGAGATCTCGACCTCGGCGACGGCAACGTTATTCCAGCGGACCTGCTGCGCGCGACCACCTCGCGCAGCGGCGGCCCCGGCGGCCAGAACGTGAACAAGGTGGAGACGCGCGTGACCATCGAAGTCGACGTCGACACCCTGCCGCTCCCCGACGACCGCAAGCTGCGCATCCGCGAACGCCTCGCCTCCCGCATCACCAAAGCCGGCGTCCTCCGCGTCACCGCCCAGGCCGCCCGCACCCAACACGAAAACCGCGAGCTCGCCCTCACCCGCCTCGAAGACCTCCTCCGCGCCGCGCTGTCCGAGCCCAAACGCCGCAAGAAAACCCGCGTGTCGCGCGCGGCAAAGGAGAAGCGGCTGGAGGAGAAGAAAAGACACAGTGAGAGGAAGCGGATGCGGGGGCGGTTGGAGTAGGATGAACGCTTGTAACAGAGCGCAATGCGCTTTGTCGTTGTATGGGCGAATCAACTCTATTTGCGAGATCCAAGCGCACGAGTGCCCATGCGGTCGCGGCAACGTTCGTGCTGCTACTCATCTGCCTCGCGTACGTAATCGCCATTTCGCTAATTGCGGTCTCCGATTGGAATTGGCGTCCACAACCCAAAGAGCAGCCGGCGGCAACGCGTGATCCGCGGTGTCCGTGCAACCCGCCCGACGAGTCGGCACTGAGCGATAACCTCGAACAAGTGAAGTTGCTTTTCGACTACACGAAATTCCACATTTCCGTGTACACGACTCTCGCAGGATTTCTGCTCACGCTCTCTGCAAGCAGTTTCGTCAAGACGTGGGAGCTCGATCGCGGTTATCTCATTGCCGCGTTGTTCGTCATCCTCGCTGCAGGCGTAGCGGCCGGCGTCGTTGCTGCGTCGATGCCGCAGAGCACGTCGAAGCTGAACTTCTGGGCCTGGCGGACCGGCCCCTATGATTGGCCATGGCTCACGATCCGCGGGTGGACCCGAGTCGAGCACACGTCGTTCTGGACCTCCGCGTTTCTCGCTGTCGGAGCATTCTTCGCCGGCCGTACGCCGCCGGACGAACTGACGATGGCAGTCGGTAATCCGAACGTCCGGGGCGAGTAGCGCTTACCTGAACGGCACGGCCGGCGGCAGACCCTGGCCGTCGCGCATCGTCGCGCCAACGACGGGCACGAACGTGAGACATAGAAATGGCCACTGCTCGCTCGAATTGATTGGAAACAGCAGTGTGTACGGATAGACGGATGCGCCGTCTGCGCCGGTGGCATGTGCGAATTCATACATGAAGATCGTGCCATACAACGTATTCGTATTCGATGAATCGAATTCAAGGTTGACGAAGCCTCCCGTACCGGCCGGTTGGCCCAGAACCGAATAATTGACGAGCAGGTTGGCGGAGCCGGAGACCTCGAAATACATCAAAGACGACGCCGTGGCGGACGGGAGGTTCACCGGAGGATTTGTCGACACCGTAAAGCCGGACGGCGTCGCCCCGATGACGAGGTCCGAATTCGTCGCGTTCGTCAGTTGCAGTTGGAAGCCTTGAGCCATCGCATGTCCTCCTGTAGGGAGGAGTGGCGGAGGCCGGGAATTCCCTACCGGCATTTCCGGAAGTAAGCACCTCCGGAACTACCGCCCGCCTAGCTGGCGATCTGCCGCACTTCCGCAATTCGGGAGCGCAGCTTTTCCGTCACGGCGATGCCTCGCAGCAGCGAGGCGGTTTTCTCGAACTCGCGGACCATGGTGTCGACGGCGTGGGCGCCGTCGCCGTTCATGATCGAGTCGAGGGCGTGCAGGAAGTGTTTCTCGATGGTCTTGTGCGCGCTGTCGCCGATGAACTCCTCGGCCACCGCGCGGATGCGCGCGGCCAGGTCGACTAGCTCGCCATTCTGCTCGTCGTCGACGGGCTCAAATTTTTTTTTTAAGGAGACCAGCTCGCCGGTGATCATGCCGTAGAGGATCTTGGCGACGTCGAACGACGAGACGTTCAGGGCGCGGCCGATGTCGATGATCGAGCGCTGCCCGTCGATCTTCGTGATCAGCATCCACTCCTGCGGATTGAGCGTGACCTGCTCGTGCCGGTTCTCGCGCGCGAGCAGCTCCGGCACGTACTCCACCGACGGGATCTTCTTCGACAGCACGCGCCACTCGTCGAGCCGCCGCGCCGCTTCCATCAGCAGGTTCGTATTCGACTTGGTGATGGTCTGGCGGTCGGGCTCTTCGCCGGGGCTGAACTGAAACTCACCCTGGTTCCAGATGGCCAGCGAGTAAATCGCTTCCTCGCCGACCAGATCGCCGACCGTGGCGTGCACCATCTGCCCGTTTTTCAGGAAGATGAAGCCGCGGTCCGCGTCGCGGGTCAGCGTGAACTTGCCCGTCTTCCCCGAGACACTCACCAGTTGAATGATGTCCGGTAGCGGAAGTTCTTTGAGCGAGCCTTGGAATGCCATGGATAGGTTGTCGACCGGAGACGGCAGCGTAGCGCAGCGATTCTGCGAGGTCAAGAAGCGGTGAACAAAGCGTCATCCCGCCGCTCCACGGCGGTCAAAATCCACAAACCAAAGGCGAAACCGGCGACCAGGCCCGTGGCCAGCCGCAGCGGATTCGTGCTCTCGCGCAGCCGCGCGAGCTGCGTGAGTCCATCGATTGCCAGCGGCGTGACGGCCACGAACGCGGCGATGCGCATGGCGCGCTCGCGCACCGCCGGCAGCAGCGGAAAGAGCAGCAGCCCGCCCAGCAGGCCGGCGTACACGCCGACGCAGCGCGCGCAGATCGGCATGGCCACGCCGAACATCTGCAGACAGCGCGTGGCGATGCCGTGACACATCACCCGGAACAGCAGCCGCCACCGCGGCGACGCGCCGTGCGCGACCGCCCACGAGCAGAGCGCCGACGCCGCCAGGATCAGCGCCGGGATCGGCACGAGCGCGACCAGCAGGACTCTCGTGTCGCGCTTCAACGCCGTAGCGACAGCCGGTACGCCTGCGCGAAGCCGTAGGCGGTGATGAGGAACGACCAGAAGGCGGTGAAGATGACGCCGATGCAGAGCAGCGCGACGCCGAAGCCTCCGATGAAGCGCGCGATCAGATACACCACCACGGCCATCAGATAGTTGCCGACGTTCGCGCGGATGAAGCGCCAGATGCGCCCGAACTCGAACGCCGCGCCGATGCGTTGCTCGACCATGGCGAAGAGCAGCGAGGCCGGCATGATCACCATCATCGCCAGCGAGAACACCACGATGAGCAGCGCCACGCATCCGGAGAGGCCGGTGCTGAACAGCTTGAGCGCGTCGTTGTTAGTCGCGCCGGCGGCGATGGCCGGCACGACGATCATCGCCACGAGCGCGAAGAACGGCAGCATCCAGAGGATGCCGACCACGATCAGACGCGCGCCTTCGGCGAAGAACTCGCCGAGGTCGTCCCACTCCGGGAGCGGATACCGCTCGCCGGCGATCACGTTGCGGGTGAGGCGCGCGAGATAGCCGAGGATGAAGAACGCGCCGACGATGAAAAACATCGCCAGGTAGAAGAGCCCGCCGATGAGGATCTTCGTCAGCCAGCGCGGATCTTCGAACACGTAGGTGAACGGCTTCGCGAAATCGAACTCGCTCGCCGGCGCGGCTGCCGGAGGTGGCGGCGGAGGCGGTGGCGGCGGCGGATACGACAGCTCCGACATGCGCTTCGAGTGTACAGCGGAACCTGGAAGAAAAGCGGAACGTCCAAGGCTTTAGCTCGCGTGGAAGACCCGATCGATCTGATGGTGCGGGATGAGGAGCAGAAGCCCGTCATCGGGTTGAGTCTGCCGGCCATCGTCTCGCTCGTCCTGCACGTCGGGCTGCTGATCTGGTTCATCCATTCCTACAGGCCGGCGCCGCGCGCGGAGAACGTCCCCATCGCCCGCTACGTCGAGCTGATCAAGCAGAACCCGCAGGACTTCGTCGAGGCGCCGGGGCGCGCGGTCGAGCAGGCGCCGCTGCACGCGCCGCTCTCCGACGCCAACCGCAAAGCCGCGATGCCCGAGCCGACCGGCCCGCGTCCGACGCAGCGCCCCGGCGACGGCGGCGGTCTCTACACGCCGCAGTCCGCTCCCGGCGCACGCAGCGCGCAGACGCAGAGATCCGCCGCGCCGCAACTGCAGCAGCCGCCGGCGCAGCAACAACAGCAACAACAACAACAACCGCAGCCGAGCGCGCCACAGGCGCAGACCTCGAACGACACGAGCGCGATGACCTGGCGTCAGCCGCGCGGCGCGCAGCCGGCCGGCTCCATCGATTGGAATCACGCCCTCGACGAAGTGGGCAAGTACGCCTCGCTCGGCGGCCCCGACTCCATCGACCTCGGCCGCGCCGGCGGCGGCGAGAAAGGCACCGCCGAACAGGGACCGCTCTCGTTCGAGACGCAGTGGTACGACTGGGGTCCGTACGCGCAGTCGATGGTCAGCCGCATCCGCGTGAACTGGTACGGCAACATGCCCCAACTGATCCGCACCGGAATGAAAGGCGCGGTGACGATCCGCTTCACCATCCATCGCGACGGCCGCATCAGCGACGTCACCATCCTCAAGAGCTCCGGCGTGCCGCCGTACGACTACGCGGCGCAGAAAGCGATCGAGCTCTCCTCGCCTCTCAACCCGCTGCCGAAGGATTTTCCGAACGCGTCCGAGCGCGTCACCGCGATCTTCTTCTACAACATGGACGTGCCGGCGCAGTAGTCTTCCCGTGACATGCGGGAAGTCGTGATCCGGAAGCCGCTCACCATCGCCCTGCTGCTCGTGGCGACGGTGGTCATCGTGGCCGTGACGGTGTGGATGTCGGGCAAGAGCTACGCGAACCTCAATCCCCGTCCGTTCGAAGACATCCGCT
Organism: Thermoanaerobaculia bacterium; assembly: GCA_036389275.1. Lineage (GTDB taxonomy): Bacteria > Acidobacteriota > Thermoanaerobaculia > Gp7-AA8 > Gp7-AA8 > QHVT01. The sequence continues at coordinate 15,771 of DASVQE010000025.1, read as the reverse complement.
TCCTGGCGCGGCGTATCAACGCGCGTCCGATCTCCACGCAGATCCTCGCGCTGATCGTCGTGCCGATGATCGCCAACGTGCTGCTCTTCGTGCCGTGGGGCTTCCTCACCTTCATCACGTTGTACACGGTCGAGCGCCCGACGATGCAGACGTACGTCCTCACCATCCTCCTCGGATTTTCGTTCTCGCTCTGCATCGAAGGATGGCAGTACTTTCTGCCGTCGCGCGTGGCCGACATCAACGACGTGATCTGGAATACCGCCGGCACGATCCTCGGGACATTTCTCGGACACGCCCGACTGCGTGTACGATTCGAGTTCGAGTAATCAAATAAGTCGGTCCCGGGGTCCCCATGCTCTCCGAACTCAAAACTATTGAGGCGCAGCTCAAGCAGATCCTCTACGGGTGTGTCGAGCACGTGCAGGCCACCAAGGCGGCGCTTTATCTTTCCGCCTCGCACGATCTCAACGCGAAGACGTTCGAGGTGGTGACGAGCTATCAGTACAACGCGGCGGACCGGCGCGTGGTGACGGCGAACGACGATCTGGTCGACCGCCTCTCGGTCAAGCGCAGCCCGTTCTTCGTGAACGGCGTCGGCACCGACCAGCGCTTCGCGGAGATCCTCTTCCGCCAGGGCAACGACCGGCTGCTGGTGACGCCGATCTTCTCGCGCGGGCGGCTGGCCGGCTTCATCGACATGCGCGACAAAGCGGCGCGCAAGCCGTTCGACGACCGTGACGTCGAGGCGGCGCGCAAGATCGCCGAGCAGATGTCGGCCGTCCTCGGCGCGCACAAGCTCTTCGGCCTCGGCGCGATCCCGATCTCCGACGATCCGCTGCGCATCACCGGCAACAACCTCGTGCGCGCGACGCCGTCGGCGCCGCCGCCGACCGATCCGGCCGTCCCGCCGGGACAGGTCTTCACGCCCGAGGCCACGCGCGCCATCGAAGCGGCGCGGCAGTACATGGCCCGGCGCCAGCATGCGGCGCAATCCGGCGGCCGGCGCATCCTCGGCGAAGGCGATCTCGACGTGCTGCGGCTCCTGTTGCCGTCCGCCCTCGGCATCCCGTACGCCGTCGTCGCCTCGATCAGTGCGGCCGGCCAGGTCCACAACCCGATCGCCATCGCCGCGCGCTCGACGCTCGCCGACGACGCCATGACCGCCGTCCTCGCGCACGTGCAGGAAACGCTCAAGCGCGGCAATCATCCGCACGTGACGAAGGCCACGCAGGTCGCGCATCCGTTCGGCGTGCACGCGACGCCGCTCACCGCCGCGAATCTCTCCACGATCGTCAGCGGTCCGGTGAATCCGCAGTCGATCGACGGTGTGGTCCTCACCGTCGCCTTCGACCGCGCGCCGGAAGCGCACGCGCAGCGCGCGCTGCAGATCTTCCTCCGCGAGATCGAGCCGATGGTCGAAGCGGCCGTGGCCACGACCGCCGGACGCAACGACCGCCTGGCCATCGCCGAGCGGCTGCTCGAGCCCGACTTCCAGAAATACCCGGCTCTCGCCGAGCACTCGCGCGAGGTCTCGTTCATCGCCCAGCGCTTCGCCCGCGCGCTCGAGCTCCCGGCCACGCAGGTCGAGACCGTGCGCATCGCCGCGCTCGTGCACGACGTCGGGCTGCGCCTGCTCGATTACGGAAGGATGTACAAACGTCCAAACCTCACTCCGGAAGAAATGCGCGGGCTCAACGACCATCCGGTCGTCGGCGCCGCGATGGTCGAGCCGCTCCTCGGCCCCGAGGTCGCGCACGCCGTGCTGCGCCACCACGAGCGCGTCGACGGCAAGGGCTACCCCAGCCGCATGAGCGGCCAGCAGATCCCGCTGGCCTCGCGCATCATCCAGATCGCCGACACCTGGGTGGCCATGACCGCGCAGCAGTCGTACAAGCAGCCGGTCGCGCGCGAGAAAGCGATGGTCGCGCTGCGCGACGGCGCCGGCACGCAGTTCGACGCCGCGCTCGTCGAGCGTTTCCTGCGCGCGCTCGCCGAGATCGTTCCGTAAAAAACCTTTCGCCCGTCCACCCGTAAGAACCCGCGAGACGTTCGTCCAAAAGAAGGAGAAATCAATGCGTACACGTTTGCTCTCACTCGCTGTCTGTCTGTTCGCCGCGGCCTCGCTGTTCGCCGCCGACATGACTGTCGACCAGATCATCGCCAAGAACACCGAGGCCAAGGGCGGTCTCGACAAGATGAAGTCGGTCCAGTCGGTCCGCTTCAGCGGCAAGATGTCGCTCGGACCCGGCATGGAAGCGCCGTTCACCATGACCAAGAAGCGCCCGGAGATGATGCGCCTCGACTTCACCGTCCAGGGCATGACCGGCAGCCAGGCCTACGACGGCAGCTCCGCCTGGATGGTGATGCCGTTCATGGGCAAGAAGGATCCCGAGCAGATGTCGGGCGACATGGCGAAGGACGCGAAGGAGCAGGCCGACTTCGACGGCCCGTTCATCGACAGCGCCAGGAAGGGCTACAAGATCGAGCTCCTCGGCAAGAGTGAAGTGGAAGGCACCGAGGCCTACAAGCTGAAGCTGACCAAGGACGGCGACGAGACCATCGTCTACGTCGACGCCGACTCGTTCCTCGAGATCAAGACCGAGGGCAAGCGGAAGATGCAGGGTCAGGAGATCGAGTCGGAGACCACCCTCGGCAACTACCGCGAGGTCAACGGCATGATGTTCCCGTTCTCGATGGAGATGAAGCAGAAGGGCGCGCCGGCCGGCCAGACCATCACCATCGAGAAGGTCGAGGTCAACCCGACCCTCGGCGATGACTTCTTCAAGATGCCGGTCAAGAAGGCCGAGGCGGAGGCGCCGAAGAAGTAATGCGCCGCGCAATCCTGATCCTCTTCCTCGCCGTTCCGCTCTTCGCGGACGACGCGGTCAAACTCGATTCATCCACGCTCGGCGGATTGCGTGCGCGCTCCATCGGACCGGCGGTGATGGGCGGCCGCGTGGCCGCCATCGACGCCACCTCCGACTCGCCGTCGACGATCTACATCGGCTCCGCCTCCGGCGGCGTCTTCAAGTCGACCGACGGCGGCACCACGTTCAAGCCGGTCTTCGACGAACAGCCGACGCTCTCGATCGGCGCCATCGCCATCGACGACGCCAACCCGTCGACCGTCTGGGTCGGCACGGGCGAGTCGTGGGTGCGCAACAGCGTCTCGGTCGGCAGCGGCGTCTACAAGACCACCGACGGCGGCGCGACGTGGACCAACGCCGGCCTGGCCGACTCCGAGCACATCGCGCGCATCGTCGTCGATCCGAAAAAATCCGACACCGTCTTCGTCTGCGCCACCGGCCACGCCTGGAACGCGAACGAAGAGCGCGGACTGTTCCGCACGAATGACGGCGGCAAGACGTGGAAGAAAGTGCTCTACGTCGACAGCAACACCGGCTGCTCGGACGTGACCATCGATCCGGCCGAGCCGTCGATCCTCTACGCCGGCATGTGGGACTTTCGCCGGCAGCCGGACTTCTTCCGTTCCGGAGGTCCGGGCAGCGGTCTTTACAGAAGTAAGGATGGCGGCGAGACCTGGCAGAAGCTGACCACGGGACTCCCGGCCGGCCACCTCGGCCGCATCGCCGTGTCCGTGGCGCCGTCCCGCCCGAGCACGATCTACGCGGTCGTCGAAGCGACGAAGACCGCGCTCTTCCGCTCGGACGATCTCGGCGAGCACTGGCGCGAGATGAACGACTCGTTCAACGTGCAGGTGCGCCCGTTCTACTTCGCCAACATCGTCGTCGATCCGAAGGACTACAACCGCGTCTACAAGCCGGGTTACTCGCTGACCTTCAGCGACGACGGCGGCAAGACGTTCTCCGGCTCGCTGATGTCGAACTTCGGCGGCGGCATGCATCCCGACCTGCACGCGCTCTGGATCAATCCGAAGGATCCGGCCGAGCTGCTGGTCGGCACCGACGGCGGCGTCTATCAGTCGCGCGACAAGGCCCAGCGCTGGCGCTTCCTCAACGTGCTGCCGCTCGCGCAGTACTACCACGTGACCTACGACTTCGACACGCCGTACAACGTCTACGGCGGCCTGCAGGACAACGGCACGTGGATGGGTCCATCGCAGTTTCCGGGCGGCGTGTCGAATCACAACTGGCGCGTCATCGGCGGCGGCGACGGCTTCGCGGTGGTGGTCGATCCGACTGAGCCCGATTACGTCTACGTCGAGTCGCAGGGCGGCCGCATCGTGCGCGTCCGCCGCTCGACCCTCGAGACCAAAGAGGTCTACCCGTACGCGAAGAAGGACGAGTCGAAGCTGCGCTTCAACTGGAACACGCCGATCTACGCCAGCCCGACGCAGAAGGGCACGGTCTACCTCGGCGCGCAGTACCTGATGCGCTCGCGCGACCGCGGCGAGTCGTGGGAGCGGATCTCTCCCGATCTCACCACCAACGACCAGAGCCGGCAGAAGCAGCTCGAGTCGGGCGGTCTGTCGATCGACAACTCGAGCGCCGAGAACTACACCACCATCATCACCATCTCCGAGTCGACGAAGGATCCGAACACGATCTGGGTCGGCACGGACGACGGCAACGTGCAGGTCACGCGCGACGGCGGCAAGTCGTGGACGAACGTCGTCGCGAACGTGAAGGGCGTGCCGCCGCGCACGTGGGTCTCGCGCGTCGACACGTCGCACACCGATGCGAACACCGCGTACGTGACGTTCGACGGCCATCGCACCGGCGACATGAAGACATACGTCTATCGCACGCGCGACGGCGGCAAGTCGTGGGAAGCGCTGCCGACCGCCGACGTGCGCGGCTACGCGCATGTCATCCGCGAAGATCTGGTGAACCCGAACCTGCTGTTCCTCGGCACGGAGATGGGTCTCTATCTCTCGCTCGACGCCGGCCAGAGCTGGGCGCAGTTCAAGGAGAACTTCCCGAGCGTTCCCGTCTACGACGTGCAGGTGCATCCGCGCGACGGCGACGCCATCGTGGCCACGCACGGCCGCGCGCTCTACATCATCGACGACCTCTCGCCGCTCCGCGCGCTCACGCCTGATGCGCTGGCCAAGGACGTGGTGATGCTGCCGTCGCGCGCCTCGGCGCTGAAGATTCCGGCGTTCGGCGGCTCGATGGAAGGCGACGCGCAGTTCGTCTCCGGCGACGTGAGCGACGTCGCCTCGATCACCTACTACCTCAAGAAGCGGCACATCGTCGGCGACTCGAAGGTCGAGATCTACGACGCCGACGGCAAGCTGCTGTCGACGCTGCCCGCGGGCAAGCGGCGCGGCATCAACCGCGTCGACTGGCCGATGCGCCTGAAGGCGCCGAAGATGCCGGCCGGCAGCTCGATCGTCTTCTCCGGCGGCGCGTTCGTCGGTCCGCGCGCGCCGGCCGGCAAGTACACGGTGAAGTTCATCAAGGGGAAAGAGACGTACACCTCGACGGTGGAGCTCGTGCCCGACACGCGCACCGATTACACCGCCGATGATCGCGAGCTGCAGCAGAAAACCGCCCGCAGGCTGTATGACCTGCTCGGCGACTTCACCTTCCTCACCGAGCGCGTGAAAGCGCTGCGCGACCAGGCCACCGGCCGCGCAGCGAAAGCGTCCGGCGCGGAGAAGAAGAAGCTGACCGATCTCGCCGCCAAGCTCGACGAGCAGTACAAGACGCTGGTGTCCACCCGCGAAGGCGGCTGGCTCTCCGGCGAGGAACAGCTCCGCGAGCGCCTCGGCTCGGTCTACGGCGCGGTGAACAGCTACGACGGCCGCCCCACGGCCTCGCAGCTCGCCGAAACCGACCTGCTGGTGGCCGAGCTGGCGAAGAAGCAGGCCTGGTTCGACGCGCTGGCCAAAGACGTCGCCGCTCTCAAGCTCACCGTGCTCACGCGCGAGGAATGGGAGAAGGCGGATTCGGGCGTGGTCGGCGGCACGACCAGCGCGCAGTTCCGCGAGCTCACGTCGCGTTTACTCGGCTTCTAACCGATTTGCGTCTGGTGCAAAGCGATTTGCACCAGACGCAAATCACCTTCCGGCCAGTACCGCTTCCAGCCGGTCGAGGTTCTGCTCGTTGGCCGGCACCACGTAGCCGCGCACTCGCGCGCATTCCTCGGCGCTGGCGAACGTCATCCGCCAGGTGATGTGCGTGCCGCCGTCGTCGTCGGCAAAGTCGGCGGCCAGACGGAAGCGCGGCGCGGAGATGTGGTCGATCACGATGCGCTCCGGCCCGACCTCGGCGAAGACGCTCTCGTTCTTGTAGTCGGTGCCGTTCGGCCCGTGCATCACGAAGCGCCACGCGCCGCCCGGCCGCGGATCGAATTCGTGAAAGGTGTTGGTGAAGCCCGCCGGACCCCACCACCGCGCCAGTTGCTCCGGGTCGGTCCAGGCGCGGAAGACGCGCTCGCGCGGCGCGCCGATGCGGCGCATGTTGAGGATCTCGCAGTCGCTGCTCATCGCCGCAAGGTATCGCGAAATTGCGACGGCGTCATGCCGTATGCGGTTTTGAACGCGCGGCAGAAATGGGAGTGGCTGGCGAAGCCGCACGCCAGCGCGACGTCGGTGATGGCCTCGCCGCCGCGCAGCAGTTCCTCGGCGCGCTCGAGCCGCAACTGGCGGCGGCAGGCGCCGACGGTGGTGCCGAAGTAGCGGCGGAACTCGCGCGCGAGATGCACCGGATGGCGACCGATCTGCGCGGCCAGGCTCTCGAGGGTGAGGTCGTCGTTCGCGAGGTCGTGGACGGCGTCACGCGCCGCGCGCAGCCACGGCGGCGGAGCCGGCGCCGCCGGCTCGCGGTCGACGCGGACGAAGGCCGCCACGAGCTCCATGGCCAGCCCTTCCACCGCCAGCGAGGTGAAGGGATCGTCGCGCTGCAGCTCGGCCAGGATGCGTCGCGCGAGCTGCGAGACGAGCGGCGACTCGATCGAGCGCGGCGCGTCGAGCGCGATGCCGCGCTCGCGCAGGTAGTCGAGCGACGCCGCGCCGGGCGTGAAGACGATCTTGCGCGCGCCGGCCGCGCCGAACTGCTGCGAGTGCAGCGCGCCGGCCGGATAGAGGAGCATCCGTCCGGGGCCATGCTCGGCGGCACCGCCGCGAATGCGCTCGACGTACGCGCCGCCGACGACCACGATCATCGACAGCTCGTCGTGGCGGTGCGGCGCCATCGCGCTCCGCGGTGCATAGTCGGTCACTCGAAGCGCCAGCATCGTCTCCTCCGTTTCGTTCGTGCAAGCCCGCTACGCGCGTGGAAGCGGCGCCCGCGCTCAGCTCTTAGACTGATGTCGATGCGCAAGGTAATGATCGCACTGCTGCTGCTCTGCTCCTCGGCCGCGCACGCGTTCGACCGCAGCGCGTGGCTGCGCGATTACGCCGCGCTCAAGCGGACGCTCGAGCAGCGCTACTCGAACCTGGCCTGGTTCGCCTCGCCTGCCGGCGGCGTCGACCTGCCGGCGCTCGACCGCCGCACGCTGGCCGCATTGCGCGCCGCCTCGAGCGACGACGACGCGCGCGAGGCGATCCTCTCGTTCGTGCGCGCCTTTCACGACGGGCATTTCTCGCAATTGACGGCGCAGGAGCCGGCGCCGGCCGCGAAAAGCGTCCCGCCGCCGCCCGCCGACTACAGCCGCCAGGACGCCGCCACCGGATGCGCGGCGCTCAATTACGCGCCCTTCGACCTGCCGCAATTCTCCTTGCCGTTCGAGTCGCTGCCGCAATTCCGTCTGCTCGCCGACGGCATTACCACGCCGTTTCGCGCGGGCATCGTCCGCGGCATCGGCATCGTGCGCATTCCCTCGTTCGAGGAGGCGGCCGATTACGGCTCCTGCCTGAAAGCGTGGCAGCGCGACGAAATCTGGGACGCGGACGGGAAATTAATCCGCGCGAAATTGCGCGAGATCGTCGAGCGCGGCTGGTATGAGACGCTCGCCGCGCTCTTGCGCACGTTCAAAGCGGAAGGCGCGGAGGCGGTGCTCGTCGACGTCGGCAATAATTCCGGCGGCGATGACTCCGGCGATATCGCCGCCCGCCTGTTCACCGATAAACCATTGCACTCCGCGTCATTGTGGATGAGTCAGGACGCGGCGGCTTCCGGCGGCTATTACGACGAACAGCTCGAGGCTTTGCGCACTGCACAGGCGTTCGATCCGTCGTCAGTGCTCGTGCGCGAGGCCCTCGCGTCCTTCAGCAATCACAAAGCGCAATTACAGAACGAGGTCTGCGCGATGCAGTGGGTCTGGCGCGAGCGCCGCAATTGGAGCGGCAATGCCTGCCGCCGCCTCATTGCGGCAGGATCAGCCGGCGGGCCGCTCGATTATCTCGACAATATCGCTCATTCCGAAATCGCCCGCACGCTGCACTGGCCGTCGCGCGTCCGCTCCTTATGGGGAACGTGGTCGGGACCGCTGTACGTATTGACGGATGGACGGACATACTCCGCTGCGGAAATGTTCGCCGCCGTCCTGCAGAACAATCGCGCCGCCACGATCGTCGGCGTGCGCACCGGCGGCGACGGCTGCGGCTTCATGAGCAATCCCGGCCCAGCCATCCTCCCGCACTCCCGGCTCCGCTTTCGCATCCCCAACTGCGTCCGCCTGCGCGCCGACGGCACGGACGAAGTGGCCGGTGTGAGGCCCGACATCGCCATCCTGCCGACCGAGGGCGAGAACTCGCGGGCGCGCGCCACGCGAGTGCTGGAGGCGGTGCGCGGCAGCATCGCCCGCAAGTAGAATGCGCCGCGCATGAGAAAACAGTGCGCGGCGATTCTCCTCGGTGTTCTCTTCTCGACGATTGCGTACGGCGAGGCTCCGGCCGGACGGCGCGCGCTCACGACGGCCGATCTGGCGAGACTGCGTGGCGTCGCCGATCCGCAGGTGTCGCCCGACGGGCGCTGGATCGCGTACACCGTCAGCACCGTCGACGCCGAAAAGGACAAGCGCGACTCTGACGTCTACATGGTCGGCTGGGACGGCGCGGATCGCATCCGCCTGACCGCGACCGCCGAGAGCAGCGAGAGCAAGCCGCGCTGGAGCCCCGATGGCCGCTATCTGGCGTTCCTCGCCAAGCGCGGAGACGACGACGAGAAGAAGCTCGGCGCGCAGGTGTGGCTGCTCGACCGCCGCGGCGGCGAGGCGCAGAAGCTCACCAGCATCAAAGGCGGCGTCTCCAGCTACGCCTGGTCGCCCGACGGCAAGCGGCTCGCGCTCGTGGTCAACGACTTCGATCCGAGCTCCGAGCCGGAGAAGAAGGAAGGCTGGAAGCGCAAGACCGCGCCGCCGATCGTGATCGACCGCTATCATTTCAAGCAGGATCGCGAAGGCTACCTCGGCGCGCTGCACACGCACCTGCAGCTCTTCGACGTCGAGTCGAAAAAGAGCGAGCCGCTCACCTCCGGCGTCTATGACGAGACGAACGTGAGCTGGTCGCCCGATGGCCGGCTGATCGCCTTCATCAGCAACCGCGACGAAGATCCCGACCGCGGCGAAAACAGCGACGTCTTCGTCGTCGAGCCGACAGCAGGCGCGCAGCCGCGCAAGCTGACTACGTTCAATGGACCCGACGATGGAACGCCTTCCTGGAGTCCCGACAGCCGCTCTATCGCCTATTTGCAGGGCGACGAGCCGAAATTCAGCGCATATCGCCTCAGTAAATTGGCGATCGTTCCCGTGACCGGCGGCGCACCGCGCCTGCTGACCGCGTCGCTCGATCGCGCCGTGCAGGAGCCGCTGGTCTGGAGCGCCGACGGCAAGCAGCTCTCGTTCGTCGTACAGGACGATCGCATTACGTACATCGGCCGCATGCCCGCGGCCGGCGGCGCCGTTGAGAGGCTGACCGCTCCGTCGCTCGGACGTCGCGTCGTCTCCGCGCTCTCGCCGCGCAAGGACGGCGCGTTCGCGCTGCTCTCCGCGACGGCGAGCATGCCGGATGAAGTGCATGTGTACGAGAACGGCGCCTTACGCCGCGTCACGCACGAAAACGACGAGTGGCTCTCCGGCATCGCCCTCGCCAGCGTCGAGGATTTCACCTGCCGCGCCAAAGACGGCAATGAAGTGCACGGGCTGCTGTTCAAGCCCGCCTCTTACATCGAAGGGCAGAAATACCCGACCCTGCTCAATATTCACGGCGGCCCGAACGCGCAGGATCAACACGCCTTTTCCTTCGAGCGGCAGTTTCTCGCCGCAAATGGCTACGTGGTGCTGGCCGTGAATTATCGCGGGAGCGCCGGCCGCGGCAATGCGTATCAGAAAGCGATTTTCGGCGACTGGGGCAACAAGGAAGTCGTCGACCTGCTGGCCGCCGTCGATTACGCCGTCGCTGCCGGCATCGCCGACCCCAACCGCCTCGGCATCGGCGGCTGGAGTTACGGCGGAATCCTCACCGACTACACCACCGCCACCGACCCGCGCTTCAAAGCCGCGGTCTCGGGCGCAGGCAGCGCATTGCAGTTGTCGATGTACGGAAGCGACCAGTACATCACCCAATACGAGCTCGAGCTCGGACCACCCTGGAAAAACCTCGAGCCCTGGCTCCGCGTCTCCTACCCGTTCCTCCACGCTGATCGCATCAAAACCCCGACCCTCTACATGGGCGGCCAATCCGACTTCAACGTCCCCATCATCGGCGGCGAACAGATGTACCAGGCTCTGCGAAGCCTCAACGTCGACACCCAACTCGTGATCTATCCCGACCAGTACCACAGCATCACCACCCCCAGCTACGCCGCCGACCGCCCCGAACGGTATGTGGCTTGGTATGACAAATACCTGAAGAAGAAGTGACGAGTCGGCCTCATTCCTCAATCGTGAGCAGCAAATCGAGTGCGGCGCTCGCGATCTCCGACGGATAATGCCGGTCGGGTGGCGAGAAGTTGCTCATGATCACGACGCCGGAGCGTTCATCCGGAACGAGCGCAATATACGATTGAAAACCGATGTCGTCGCCGGAGTGAGAAATGATGCGGTGACCGGCGCGCTGCGTAATGAACCAGCTCAGTCCGACCTGGCGGCCGGGCTTGGTGGTTGCGGCGTGTGGCTGCCATAAGAGCTCGTACGTGGCGGCGTTGAGAATTCGCGCGCGGCCGAGGGTGCCGCGATTGAGGTTCGCCAGCATCCAGCGGCTCATATCCTCCACGTTCGAGTACATCGTGGAGCTCGGCGCGTGGGCGCGGTGATAAGGGAAGACGGCGCTTTTCACGACCGCTCCATCTTCCGCGATGTGCGGCGACGTGAGGAGTCCCGGCACGGTCTCTCGAACGAGCAACGTGCTGCGGTTCATGCGCAGCGGCGCGAGGATGTGCTTTTGCACATACGTCTCGAAACTCTCGCCGGAAACCTTGGCGATGACATCGCCGAGAATTTCGAAACCGGTATTGCTGTAGGCGTACCGCGCCCCGGGCGCACTGTCGAGTGATGTACTACTGAGACCGCGCACGTATCGCTCGAGTGCCTGGTCGTCATATTCAGGCTGATCCCAGTGGTAATCCTCGACGTCCGGAATTCCGGCGATATGCGCCAACAACTGCCGCACGGTGATTGTGGCCGCTCGATCGTCGTTCAACCTGAAATAAGGCAGATACTTTGTCACGCGCTCGTCGAGATCGATCTTGCCGCGTTCCACCAGTTGCAAGATCGCCGTAGCGACAAATGGCTTCGTCACCGAGGCCATATGGAAGAGCGACCTGGTCGTAATCGGCTTCGCCTCCCCGATCGTCGCCACCCCGAACCCGCGCGCGTAGACGAGCCGGCCGTGGTCGACGACCCCGATGGCGAGACCGGGGATGTGGTTCTCGGCCATCGTTCGTTCGATGACCGGTTCGAGCCGCGCTTTCAGCAGCGAAGCACGCCCGCCCGCCGCGAGCGCTTCACTCGCGATCAGAACAAGGAGTAATAAAACCTGCGGCAGACGCGCGCGCATGAAACCACCTTCTCCGCGTTTTCGAGGATGTACGTCGCGACGTCGCGATCGGATGTGCCGCGGTTGGGTGCGATCCTAGTGGAAGGTAATCTGAACGTAAAAGATCGTCTCGACTGGCCGGCCGTGGAGTGTTCCCGGGCGAAACCGCCATTGCTTCAGCGCTTCAATCGAGACGTCGGATAGCTTCGGGTGGGGTGACCTGATGATTCGAATGTCGCGCGCGACGCCGTCGAGACCGATCACAGTCTGCATGAGGACCTGCCCGGTCTCGGTCACGCCATCCGGCCGATCGGGTTCGACGCGGTGAATCGCGACAGGCACCTTCACATCTCCCTCGATCTCGAACGGCCCCTGCGAGTTCTCCGACACGTTCGACTCACCGCCTGCTTCCGGCACAGTGCCGTGAGTTGCACATGCGGTGGCAAGCAGCGCGGCGGTCGCGAAGCAGCATAGAAAGGATAGAGATCGGGTCATGGCGCGAACAGCGTATCTCATCGTGGTGGATATGCGATGTTTGCGGCGGCCGAGGGCGGTGCAGGGGCGCTCCGTGGTAGATTCGGCTGGTGATGGCCGCTCCTGTCCGGGCTGGAATTCGAAGTTTGCTGATCGGCGCCGCCGCGCGAGGATTGCTGGCGCTCGGCCTGTCTGTCGCTGTCTTCGCCCAGGAGCCGCCGCAGATTGTGGAGACGACGATTGGTTGCCGAGAGGAACCGCAACCGGGGTCGGCTGGCTCCGTCACCATTCTGAACGCCTGGATCAGCGAAAACGCACTCATGGTCGATCTCGCCGTCACGAACCATTCGGACTCGAACATCCGAATCCCCATTCTCAATACCGGCGGAAATTACTGGAGTGCGGTGCTTTACAACGCGGACGGTGAATCCCTCCGCTATTGTGGCGGCGTTTCGGAGTTGAATCTTCACCCGCTCGAGGAGATTGTCTCCGAGTCGGATATCGTGACCATCAAGCCCGGCCACACGGTCACGCTTCGGGATATCGACGTCGCCACATTCTGGCCATATCTTCGCGAGCCCGACTACGACGCGCGATCGTTCGAGGTGGTCTATACCGGCTGGTCGAGGATCACCGTTTACTTTGACGCCTCCGAGTCCGCCAACCTCGAACGGGGGCTCAAGAGCGCGGCCGCGCGGCAGTGCAGCTTGTATGGCGGCACGTTGCAAAGCCCGAGACACGACGTTCCATGAGGGCCCGCCCCCAGCGATCATGTCGTGCGTGAGCGACGACACGACCCTGCTCTTCCGGCCGGTGGGTCCGGCCGAGTTGGATCTCCTCGCGACAGCCGGATGGCGCCAGTGGCCGCGACCGCATTCCGAGTCGAGGTCGTCGCCGGCGATCTGCTCGAGCAGGACGTCGATGCGATCGTGAATGCCTGGAACCGTAACTTCCTCCCCTGGTGGCTACTCCTGCCGCAAGGGTCTCGGGCGCGATCCGGCGCGCTGCTGATCTCCAGCCGTTCCGGGAGCTCCGTCGATTCGGAGTGCTGCGGGCCGGCGATGCGGTGGTCACGACGGCGGGCCGGCTGCCATTCCGCGGCATCATCCACGTGGCGGGACTCACCGCGCTCTGGCGCTCGTCGGAGCAGATCGTCCGCGCGTGCGTTGGCAATGCCCTCGCCGCAGCAGCCGCACAGCGCTTTTCGTCGATTGCGTTTCCGCTGATCGGCGCCGGAACGGGTGGCCTGGAGCGGGAAGCGGTGCGTGAGGCGATGCTCGACGAGATCTCGCGTGGCTCGTTCGACGGTCGCGTCGTCATCGTGATGTTCGTGTGAAGCGCCTCCCAACCGCGCCCACTTTTTCGTTCAGAGGTTGTACTGCAAGCCGTAGCCGCGCCGGGCGACGAGGAGACGGGGCGGGTGCGGCTCGTAGGTGATGAAGAAGCCGGCTACCTTTGGCGCGCTTGCATCCGGATACGACAAGTACGGCGCGGGAGGTACGGGAACGCGATCGAGGCCGGGGATCTCGGCGAGGGTTGCGGGCCATCGGCCGTTGAGGGCGGCGGTTCGTTCCAGCAGCACGGCCACTTGTTCGGCGTAGTGGCAGGCGGCGAGCTCGGCGCGATGGATGGCGTGCTTGAAAACGGCGCCGGCGATCCAGAGGGCGAGGACCGCGGTGAGGGTCAGGCGGAGCCAAGGGAATCTCCGCGGCGTCGCGGCAGCGACGAGCAATCCGGCGCCGGCGGTCGCGGGGACGGCGAGGCGGAGCAGGGCCGCAAAGGACATGGGCAAGATGCCGCTGCCCAGGACGAGGAGGTAGATGGCGACGAGACCGGTGATCGCGCCGAATAGGGTTGTTGTGAGTAGAGGCGTGATTCTCCGGGATGGGGGTGGATGCACGGCTCAACTCGCGGCCGCGACCCACGAGGCCGCGAGCGTGGCGGCGGCGCGGTCGCTGGGAGTGAGGCGCGCGAGCGAGTGCCAGGTGCGGAACTCGAGGGCGTGGTGGAGGGTGGCGCGGCGGCGGGCGGTGGGTCGGGGGAAGAGGGCGTCGAGGCGGGTGGCGAGGGTGTCGACGTAGCGGAAGAGGTCCGCGCTGGCGTCGCGGACGGCGGGCATCTGCTCGGCGTCGCGGAGGATGTTGGCGAACATCGGCTCGTTGCGGCGGTACCAGGCGTAGACGGCCGTGAGGGTCTTGCGCACCGCGGCCAGCGGCTCGACGCCGTCGCAGCGCGGGAGCGGCGGCGGCGGGTTGCGCGACATGTACAGCGCCGAACAGGCGCGCAACATCGACGGCTCGTCGGGGAAGTGGCGGTAGACGGTGAGCCGCTCGACGCCGGCGCGCTCGGCCACGGCGCTGACGGTGGTCCGCGACGGCCCCACCTCCGCGTGCAGCCCGACCAGCGCCTCCACGATGCGCAGCCGCGTCTCTTCCTCCGCCGCGGCCCGGCGCACTTTCGTGTACGTCCGCCGCTCCTTCACCCGTGCCATCGCCGCGATGTTATCACGACACAGTGCTGTTCACCGAATTGTGCGTGACAAATGGCGAGCGGCGTCCTATATTCGGTAAACATCGTTGTTTTACGAATAGGAGCGAACGAAGATGATCACCAATCAGCACTCCGGAACGAACGTCCACGAGATCGCCGAAGGGATTTACCGCATCAATACGCCGCTGGACATCCCCGGCGGCGCTTTCTCGTTCAATCAGTACCTGATGGTGGATGACGAGCCGCTGCTGTTCCACACGGGTGGCCGGCGGCTGTTTCCGCTGGTGCGCGAAGCAGTCGCCAGCATCCTGCCGCCGGAGAGCATCCGCTGGATCTCGTTCTCGCACGTGGAGTCGGACGAATGCGGATCGCTCAACGAATGGCTGGCCATCGCGCCGCAGGCGCAGCCGCTCTGCGGGTCGATCGCGGCGATGGTCTCAGTCGCCGACCTGGCCGACCGCGAGCCGCGCGCCCTCGCCCACCACGAGACGCTGACCACCGGCAAGCGCACGGTGCGCTGGTTCGACGCGCCGCACGTGCCGCACGGCTGGGAAAACGGTTTCCTCGGCGAGGAGACGACGAAGACGCTGTTCTGCGGCGATCTGTTCACGCAGGGCGGCCGCGGCGAGACGGCACTCACCGCGGAGGACATCCTCGGGCCGAGCGAAGCGTTCCGTCACGCCATGGATTACTACTCCGACACACGCCGCGCCCGTCCGGTCTTCGAGGCTCTGGCGGCCTTCACTCCGCAGACGCTGGCGGTGATGCACGGCAGCGCCTGGCGCGGCGACGGCGGCGCGCTGCTGCTCGCACTCGGCAGCGCGATGGGCGCGTGAGGACGACGGGAGGCCTCCGGCGGCTGGGGCCGAGGGCCCCAGACCCCATTGATTGGCCTAGCCTCCGCGACACTGCCTCCAAGCTCGCGACACTGTGTCGCGGAGGCTAGGCCAATCAGCGGGGTC
>DASVQE010000024.1:0-4189 GCA_036389275.1 Thermoanaerobaculia bacterium | reverse complement strand
CAGTCCTGCCTATGGCAAGCCAGCGCTGCCGGCCGGGCCGGCCCGCCGGAGGCCTCCCGGTTCGCCCATGCCACGGAGCGCAGACAGCGCGTCTCGGCGCGACCGCACGAAAACGAATTACTCGAACGCGTGCGCGAAGTTGCCGATGACCGCCGGGCGGATGTTCCAGACGTCGCGCGCGTATTCGCGGATGGTGCGGTCGGCTGAGAACTTCCCCATGCGGGCGATGTTCAGCAGCGACATGCGCAGCCAGGCGTTGCGGTCGCGGTACGTCTCGTCCACTTCTTCCTGACGCGCGACGTACGCCGGCAGATCGGCGAGGTGCACGTACTCATCGCGCGACGACAGCAGATTCGCCACGATCGGGCGGAAGATGTCCTTGTCGCCGCGCGAGAAATGCCCCGAGGAGATCGAGTCCACGACGCGGCGCATCCAGCGATGCTCCTGCAGATACCGCTGCGGATCGTAGCCGCTGGCGATCAGTGACGTCACCTCGTCCGCGCGCAGGCCGAAGATGAAAATGTTCTCCTCACCCACCTCGTCGCGGATCTCGATGTTCGCGCCGTCGAGCGTGCCGATCGTCAGCGCGCCGTTGAGCGCCAGCTTCATGTTCCCCGTTCCCGACGCTTCCTTGCCCGCCGTCGAGATCTGCTCCGACAGCTCCGCCGCCGGCATGATCGCCTCGGCCAGCGTGACCCGGTAATCCGGCAGGAACACCACGCGCAGCAGATCGCGCGTGCGCGGATCGGCGTTCACTACTTCGGCCACCGAATGAATCAGCTTGATGATCAGCTTCGCCATCCAGTAACCCGGCGCCGCCTTGCCGGCGAAGAACACCGTGCGCGACTGCGACGGCAGCTTCCCGTCCTCCACGATCGACCAATAGCGATGCACCACGTGCAGCGCGTTGAGCAGTTGCCGCTTGTACTCGTGGATGCGTTTGACCTGCACGTCGAACATCGACAGCGGATCGACCGGCACGCCGGTGAGCTCCTTCGACAGCCGCGCCAGCGTGACCTTGTTGCGCCGCTTCACCTGATCGAGCTTCTCGAGCAGCGCCGTGTCTTCGACGAACAGTTGCAGCTCGCGCAGGCGATCGAGATCCGTCACCCATTCGCCGCCGATCGTCTTCGTGATCAGCGACGCCAGCGGACGATTCGCGTGCAGCAGCCAGCGCCGCGGCGTGACGCCGTTCGTCTTGTTGTTGAAGCGCTCCGGATGGAGGCGATAGAAATCGGGAGCGAGCGCCGTCGTGACCAGCTTCGTGTGCAGCTCCGCGACGCCATTCACCGAGTGGCTGCCGGCCATGGCCAGATTCGCCATGCGCACCTCGCCGCCGGAGAGGATGGCCACGTTCTGCTGCATGCTGATGTCGCCGGGGAACCGCCGCTCGACGTCGGCCAGCAGGCGGCGGTTGATCTCCTGGATGATCTGCAGATGCCGCGGCAGCACGCGCGCGAGCAGATCCTGCGACCACTTCTCCAGCGCTTCCGGCAGCAGCGTGTGATTCGTGTAGCCGCACGTCGCCACCGTCGTCAGCCACGCCTCTTCCCACGGCATCCGCTCGTCGTCGACGAACATGCGCATCAACTCCGCCACCGTCAGCGCGGGATGCGTATCGTTCATCTGAATCGCGACCTTCTCCGCAAAGTCCGCGAACGACTCGTGCGTCTCGCGGTAGCGCTTGACGATGTCGCGCACCGAGCAGGCCACCAGGAAATACTCCTGCAGCAGCCGCAGCTCCTTGCCGGCGGCGACGATGTCGGACGGATAGAGCACCTTCGAGATCGCCTCGCCGGTGATCTTGTCCTGCACCGCCCGGATGTAATCGCCGGAGTTGAAGATGCCGATGTCGAACTCGTCGGACGCGCGCGCGGAGAAGAGGCGGAGCACGTTCACCGTGCGGCCGCCGTAGCCGACGATCGGCATGTCGTGCGGCACGCCGACGATCACCTTGCAATCGGTCCAGCGCGGAGCGTAGACGCCGCGCTCCGTCGAATGCGCGATCGTCCCGTACACCGGGATGCGCACCGCTTCGTCGGTGCGCTCGATCAGCCACGGCGAGCCGCTCTCGAGCCACTGATCGGGTTTCTCGTGCTGATAGCCGTTCACGAAGTTCTGGCGGAAGAGGCCGAACTCGTAGTTGATGCCGTAGCCGAAGCCGGGCAGATCGAGCGTGGCCAGCGAGTCGAGAAAACAGGCGGCGAGGCGTCCGAGACCGCCGTTGCCGAGGGCGGCGTCGGGCTCGAGAGCCTGCAGCTCCTCGAGATCGTCGCCGAGCTCGGAGAGCACCGCCCGCGCCGCGTCGTAGAGGCCGAGGTTCGTGAGGTTGTTGCCGAGGGAGCGCCCCATGAGGAACTCCATCGACAAGTAATAGAGTCGTTTCGAGTCCTGCTCGCGATAGCGCCGCTCGCTCTCGCGCATCGCATCGAGGGCCGGGCGGCGCACCGCGCCGGCGAGCGCGAACAGCCGGTCGCGCTCCGACGCTTCGCTCCAGAGGCGGCCGCGCGCGAAGCGCAGAAAGGATTCGATGCCTTCGCGCAGGTGTACGTGTCCGCGCGCGGCGGTGGTCTCGCTCTTCCGCACTGGGCGCTGATTCTAGCGCTACTATCCGCCTGTCCATGTCCACAACCGTTTCGCTCAAGATGGTCGCGGTGTGCGCAGCCGCCGCCGCGCTGCTGCTTTTCGTTCCGACGTCGGCCAGCTTCACGGCCGCGGTGCGCTTCACCGCCGCGGTCGGCTTGCTGATGGCGCTGCTCTGGCTCACCGAGGCGGTGCCGATGGGTTTGACGGCGCTGATTCCGCTGGTGGCCTTTCCGCTGGCCGGCATCAGCACGACCGAAAAAATCGCCGCGCCGTACGCGAACTCGGCGGTCTTTCTCTTCATGGGCGGCTTTCTCGTCTCAGCGACGTTCGAGCGTTGGGGACTGCATCGGCGCATGGCGTACGTCGCATTGCGCGGCGTGGGCACGGAGCCGCGGCGCATCGTCTTCGCCGTGATTCTGGTGACGGCGTTTCTGTCGATGTGGATCTCGAACACCGCCACGACACTGATGATGACGCCGATCGCCGTGGCCATCGTCGGCGGCCTCGGCGCATCAAAAGGCGGCGACACGCCGCACGCGCGCACGGCCGAGGCCACGCTGCTCGGCGTCGCCTACGCCGCGTCCCTTGGCGGCATCGGCACGCCCATCGGCACGCCGACGAATCTGATCTTCCTCGGCGCGGCGCGGCAGCTCTTCCCGAACGAGCACACCGTCACCTTCGCCGAGTGGATGCTCTTCGGCGTCGCGTATCTCGTGCTCGCGGTGCCGCTCTGCTGGCTGATCGTCGTCGCCACCGCGCGCGTGCCGAAAGGCGCGGCGGTGCCGCTCGAACAGCTCGGCCTCTCGCGGCCGGGGCGCATGTCGCGCGCGGAGAAAACGGCGGTGGCGCTCTGCGCGGCGACGGCGCTGCTCTGGATTTTTCGCGCCGACATCAACCTCGGGCGCACGACGATTCCCGGGTGGTCGTCGCTGTTCCCGCAGGCGAAAGCGATCAACGACGCCACGGTGGCCATGCTGATGGCGATGCTCGCGTTTCTGATTCCGACCGGCCGCGACGAGCGATTGCTCGACTGGAGCGAGTTCAAACGGATTCCGTGGGATGTGCTGATCCTGTTCGGCGGCGGCTTCGCGCTGGCCGAGGCGCTCGAGGCGAGCGGCTTCTCGAAGTGGGCCGGCGCGCGTTTGTCGTTCGTCGGAGGATGGCCGCCGGTGCTGATGATCGCCGGGGTTTGCATCGTCGTGACGCTGCTCTCCGAGGTCGCGTCGAATGTCGCCACGGCCACGGCGATGATGCCGATCGCCGCCGCGCTGGCGACGTCGATTCACGTGCATCCTTACTTTCTGATGATTCCGGCGGTGCTGGCGGCGTCGTCGGGGTTCATGCTGCCGGTGGCGACGGCGCCGAACACGATCGTCTACGCGACCGGTTACGTGCGCGTGAAGGCGATGGCGCGCAGCGGTCTGCTGCTCGATGTCGCGGCCGCGGTGATCATCACGCTACTGATCTTCACGGTGATCCCGTGGGCAACGGGCGTGGCGCTGCGCTGACAGACGACCGGGGACGACCAGAGGCCTCCGGCGGCTGGGGCCGAGGGCCCCAGACCCCATTGGTTGGCCTAGCCTCCGCGACACAGTGTCGCCAG
>DASVQE010000023.1:0-43225 GCA_036389275.1 Thermoanaerobaculia bacterium | reverse complement strand
GGCCGAGGGCCCCAGCCCGACCCCATTGGTTGGCCTAGCCTCCGCGACACTGTGTCGCGAGCTTGGACGGCAGTGTCGCGGAGGCTAGGCCAACAAGCGGGGTCCGGGGCCTGTGGCCCCGGCCGCCGGAGGCCTCTGGTCGTTCCCATTCGCCGCCGAAAGCTCAGAGCATTCTCCCTAGTCTCCCGACAGGAACCCGCCGATGAGGTTCCCGCCGATGCCGGCCACGCCCTTCGACTCGTCGCGGCGCGCGCCTACGGCGGCGGCGATGCGGTTGGCGAAGCGGCTGAAGGGAAGAGTCTGCAGCACCACGTGACCGGGGCCGGTGAGCGAGGCGAAGAAGAGACCTTCGCCGCCGAACAGCGCGTTGCGGAAGCCGCCGACGTACTGGATGTCGTAGTGGATTGTGTCGGCCATCGAGACGATACAGCCGGTGTCGACGCGCAACTGCTCGCCCGGGGCGAGGTCGAACTCGATCATGTTGCCGCCGGCGTGCAGGAAGACCAGACCGTTTCCGCTGAGCTTCTGCAGGATGAACCCTTCGCCGCCGAAGAGACCCGCGCCGAAGCGCTTGGTGAACGCGATCGAGAGATCGACCTGCCCGATGCCGCAGAGGAACGCGTTGCGCTCGGCGAGCACCGTGTTGCCGCGCAGCTCCAGCGGAAAGATCTTGCCGGCGATCGGATTGGCCAGCGCCATCTTTCCCTCGGGCGCGTTGCAGCGGAAGACGCTCATGAACATCGACTCGCCGGCCAGGAACTTGCGCATCAACCCCTTGACGATGCCGCCCTGCATCCGCGCCTGCAGCTCGACCCCGTTGCCCATGTAGAGCATCGAGCCCGCCTCCGCGTAGATCTCTTCACCCTGGCGCAGCGTGATCTGCAGCGCCTGCATGACGTCGCCGACGATCTTGTAATCCATCGCTCGAACATATCATTCGCCCGTGGGAAAACCATTGCTCGACGCGCTCGCGGAGCGCTTCCCCGACTCGTCGAAGACGACGCTGCGGCAGATGCTGCAGAGCGGCCGGGTGCGCGTCGACGGCGAGATCGAAAAGAACGCGCGCCGCGAGCTCGATGAAGACTCGACCATCGACGTTGCACAGAAAGCTGTGCACCGCAATCTGCCCGAGGGGCTGAGCGTGCTGCATGAAGACGCGGATGTCATCGTCGTGCTGAAAACGCACGGCATGCTCACCGTTGCCACCGAACGCGAGCGCGACACGACCGTGCAGGCGTATCTCAACGTCTACCTCGGCGCGCGCAACAAGGAGCGCATCCAGGTCGTGCATCGCCTCGACCGCGAGACCTCGGGCGTCCTCGTCTTCGCGAAGAACGCCTACGCGCGCGAGCAGCTCAAGGAGCAGTTCAAGGAGCACTCCGTCGACCGCGTCTACGTGGCCGTGGTCGAGGGCGCGATGGATCCGGAGGAAGGGACGTTCCGCTCCTACCTGCGCGAGATGCGCGACCTGAAGATGGTCAGCGTCGACGCGCATCCCGACGCCAAGTACGCCGTCACGCACTACCGTACCATCCGCAGGAGCCGGCGCTACTCGATGCTCGAGATCACGCTCGAGACCGGACGGAAGAATCAGATCCGCGCGCATCTGTCGGAAGCGGGACACCCGATCGTCGGCGACCGGATGTACGGCAGCGAGGTGAATCCGGTCGGACGCCTCGGCCTGCACGCGAAGCTCCTCGGCTTCGAGCATCCGGTCACGCACAAGCGGCTCGTCTTCACGGCGCCGGTGCCGCGCGTCTTCCGCGATCTCTTTGGCCCGGATGTGGCAGGCGAGTGAGGTCATGAAACGGACCTCGCTCGTGCTCGCGCTCGCTCTCGCCGCCATGCCGCTCGCCGCCCAGCAGGCGACCTCGAACGCACCCGTCAGCGGGCGCGACAAAGGAAACATGGAGCACCGCGAAGGCTCGGCGAAGAACGACACCGTGACCACCGGCGCCGCGGCGAAGGAGAAGGCCAAAGCGCACAATCAACGCGTGTGGGAAGACGTGACGAGGCTCGCCGGACTTTTGCGCGACGTGCAAACCGAGGTGTCGGTCAGCGCTGCGGCGTGGCGCACCATCGCCAATGAAGCGAACGTCCTCGCCAACCGGATCTACGCGCGCGCCACCACCAAGCCGGCGAGAGCAGCGGCGACGGAGCTCCGGATGCACGTGCGTGAGATGCGCACCGCCGCCATGCGCGGCGACGCCGCGAACGCGCGACGTCACGCGGCCGAGGCGCTGCCGGCGGCGTATCGCCTGATCGACTGGGCGGCGTAGCGAAACGCGCTACGCGAAGCTCACCGCGAGCTTGCTGCCTTCTTCGCGGTAGATCGTGTCGACGAAGCGGATCACATTCGACTTGAGCGACATGAACAGCGACGAGACGCGGATGCCGCCGCCGAAGAAGCGGACGCCGCGCAGGAGATCGCCGTCGGTGACGCCGCTCGCGCAGAAGATGATGTCGTTGCCCGAGGCCAGCTCCGCGGTGTCGTAGATCTTCTCGTCGTCCTTGAAGCCCATCTGCTTGAGACGGTCTTCCTGCCACTTCTCGAGCGGCTTGAGGCGTCCCTGCATCCGGCCGCCGAGGCAGCGCATGGCGGCGGCGGTGAGCACGCCTTCCGGCGCGCCGCCCACGCCCATGGCCGCGTGCACGCCGGTGCCGCGCACGGCGGCGGCGATGCCGGCGGAGAGATCGCCGTCGGTGATCAGCTTGATGCGCGCGCCCGCCTCGCGGATTTGCGCGATGAGATCCTGATGCCGCTCGCGGTCGAGCACGACGATGGTCAGCTCGTCGATGTCGCGCTGGAACGCCTCGGCCAGATTGTTCAGGTTCTCCTCGACCGAGGCGGTGAGGCTGACTTTCTCCGACGCGGTCGGGCCGACCACGATCTTGTCCATGTAAATGTCGGGCGCGTTGAGCAGGCCGCCTTTTTCGGAGGCGGCGATGACGGCGATCGAGTTCGCTGCGCCGGTAGCGCAGAGGTTCGTGCCCTCGAGCGGATCGACGGCGATGTCGACTTCCGGATAGATCTCGCCCTCGGTCCAGCCGCGGCCGAGCGGCTCGCCGACGTACAGCATCGGCGCCTTGTCGCGCTCACCTTCGCCGATCACGATCGAGCCGCGCATCTTCAGCTTGTTCAGCTCCTCGCGCATCGCTTCGACGGCGACCTGGTCCGAATATTTGCGCTTGCCGTAACCCATCGTGCGCGCCGCGGCGATGGCCGCTTTTTCTGCCGCGCGGAGGAAGCCGACTTCCAGACTCGATTCCATGACGCTCCGTTCTCTTCGGGGGAATTTGCGCCGACACTCTAGCAGAAGGTTTTCACGATGCGCGCGGCGATCGCGGCGATGCTTCCTTCCGGATCGCCGGATGGGTCGTAAGACGCCAATACGAGTCCTGCCAGCGGCGCGCGGCGGCGCGCGACCTCGATGACTTCGATCACCTCGTCGGGCGACAAGCCGCCGTCGGCGGCGTAGAGATTGGCGCGGCCGTGACTCGGATCGAGGACGTCGAGATCGACGTGCACGAGCAGACGGTCGACGTCGAAGGCATCGAGCAGCGGCTGCACACGATCGAGTGCACCCGGCGCGACCACGGCCATCGAGTCGCGCACCATCGCCTCGCGCTCGCCGGGGCTGAAGTCGCGCGCGCCGACGTGCATCGTCTGCCGCGGATCGACCGGCGCGAAGCCGGGGATCGTCGCCGCCACCGACGTCCAGCAGCGGCCGTTGAGCACCGCCAGGCACATGCCGTCGAGAAAGCCGGTGTCGGTGGTCTCGGGCGTGTTGTAGTCGCCGTGCGCGTCGAACCAGATCACGCCCAGCCGCTCGCTGCCGACGCCGGCGGCGACGCCGATGGCCGCGCCGCAGTTGCCGGAGAAGACCACCGGGAAGTCGTCCGACGCCGCGACGCGCGCGGCCAGCAGGCGATAGAGCTCGAACGAGGTGGCGATCTCGGCGCGCCAGTCGCGCTGCGGATGGATCTCTTCCGCTTCGACGCCCAGGGTTTGCACCAGACGCAAAGGGCCTGCGCCCATGCGCAAGCCCTTCTGACCCGAATCGTAAGGAATGCTGAAGTAGCGCGTCACTTCTTCGCCGTCGCCGCCGCTTCCGCCGCCGCGGTGAGCTCCTGCTCCTGCTTGTTCGACATCGGCGGGTTGTAGGCCGGGATGCCGGTGACGGTGTGGCCGATGACGAGGTTGTGGATGTCGTGCGTGCCCTCGTACGTGTAGACCGACTCGAGATTCATCATGTGGCGGATGACCGGGTACTCGTCGGAGACGCCGTTCGCGCCGAGGATGTCGCGGGCCGTGCGCGCGCACTGCAGGGCGATGCTGGTGTTGTTCATCTTCAGCATCGACACGTGATGCGGCTTGAGCGTGCCGCGGTCCTTCATCCGTCCGGCCTGCACGGCGAGCAGTTGGCCTTTGGTGATCTCGGTGATCATCCAGGCCAGCTTGTTCTGCACGAGCTGGTGCGAGGCGATCGGCTGGCCGCCGAACTGGATGCGCGACTTCGCGTAGTCGAGCGCGGTCTGGTAGACGCCCATGGCCGCGCCGAGGACGCCCCAGCCGATGCCGTAGCGCGCCTGCGTGAGGCAGCCGAGCGGATATTTGAGGCCGTTCGTCTCCGGCAGCACGTTCTCGAGCGGGATGCGGCAGTCTTCGAAGAAGAGCTGCGAGGTCACCGACGCGCGCAGCGAGAACTTGCCGAGGTGATACGCGGTGGTGAAGCCGGGCGTCCCTTTCTCGACGAGGAAGCCGCGGATGGTGCCTTCGCACTTCGCCCACACCACGGCCACGTCGGCAATGCTGCCGTTCGTGATCCACGCCTTTGCGCCATTCAGGACGTATGAATCTCCATCTTTCCGTGCGTGCGTCCGCATGCCGCCGGGGTTCGAGCCGAAGTCGGGCTCGGTGAGGCCGAAGCAGCCGATCTTCTCGCCGGCGGCGAGCTTCGGGATCCAGTAATCGCGCTGCTCTTTCGAGCCGTAGGTGTAGATCGGATACATCACCAGACCCGACTGCACCGAGGCGAACGAGCGGAGGCCGGAGTCGCCGCGCTCGAGCTCCTGCATGATCAGGCCGTAGGCGACGTGATTGAGGCCGGGGAGGTCGTACTCCTTGATGGTCGCGCCGAACAGGCCCATTTCGGCCATTTTCGAGACGAGGTGGAACGGGAACTTCTCTTCGCGATTCGCGTGCTCGATGATCGGGAGCACTTCTTCATCGACGAAGTCGCGCACGGTCTGGCGCACCATCAGCTCTTCTTCGGTGAAGAGCGAATCGATTTCGAGATAGTCGACACCGGGGAAATTGGCCACAGAAAACTCCTTCGTTAGTGGGCGGATGATATCAGCGACGGCCGGTTTGCTCGACGCCGAGGAGCATCACCGAAAGCCTGCGGCGGTCGCGGCTGCCGCCCGTCTCCGCCGGCACGAATGAGCGCGCGGCGGTGATGGTGAGATTCGGCGCGAACGGGACTTCGATTGTGGCCGTCGCGCCGCGTGCGACGTTGATCGATGTCGAGCCGACGTTGATCGCGTTCGCATCGAGCACCGACTCCGGCGGCAGACGAAAGGTGAGGCGCACACGCGACGCGGCGATGTCCGGCAGCGACAGCTCGGCATTCGGACCGAGCCAGCGCCACGACTCGCCGGTCCGCGAGCGCTCCGGCGCGAAGATGCCGCGCACCGCCGCGTAGCGCTCGTTCATGCCGATGGTCGACACCGTCACCACGCGATAGAAGTTGCGGGTGAGCTTGCCGTACGCATCGCTCGCGCGCCAGGCGAACGACGTTCCCTTCGTCTCGCCGTCGGCGTAGAGCACGAGCGGCACGTCGATGCGGCGGCCGTAGCGGGCGAACCCTTCGTCGATGCGCAGATGGGGACGGTCGCGGAGCAGGTACTCCGCGTGCGGCCGCAGCGGCAGGTCGTAGAGGATGACCGCGTTGCGCGGCGCGGTGCGCTCGATGAAGCGCGCCGCGGCGACCGGCGGCGACGGCTGCGAGCGCCGCTCGACGAGAATGGGTGAGGTGTAGACGTACGCGCCCGCCGCGTAGAGCGCGAGCGCGATCCAGCCGGCCGCGCGCAGCCGCGCCAGCGGCCAGGCGGCGAAGAGCGCCACCGCGATCATCGACGGCAGCGCGTAGCGCGGCGCGTCCGCCGGATCCATCGTGACGATCGCAAACGCCAGATAGATCGCGCAGGCGATCGCCAGCGGCAGCGTGCGCCAGACGCGCGCGCGCATCGCCAGCACGACGCCCGCGGCCGCGGCGAGCAGCACCACGAACGACAGATACTTCGGTCCCCACGGATGGGCGATGAAGCGGAAGGCCACCTGCGCGTGCGACATGCCGCTGCGCGACAGATCCGCGTCGTGCGCCGCAAAGTAGGCGGCCTGCCCGCCGAGCCACTGCACAAAATTCGTTGCACCGCCCGCGGCCATCATCAGCGGCACCAGCCAGGCCAGGCACGCGGCGCCGAAGACGCCAATCGCGGTCAAACGCTCTTTCCACGAGTGCCTGCGCGCGATCGTCAGCAGCAAGAGCGGCACGACGACGATCGAGAACTGCGGACGCCAGCCGACCGTCGCCGCGCAGGCGAGCGCAAAGTCGGTGACGTGATGTCCTTCGCGGCACGACAACCATAACGACAGCGCCAGCAGCGCCAGCGCGCCGCTGTCCGACATGCCGACCACGCCATGCACGAGCATCACCGGCGAGACGTAGAAGAGCACCGTGGCGAAGAGCGCGATGTCGTCGTCGCCGCTGATGCGCCGCAGCGCGGCGTAGAGCGCGGCGATGCCGCACGCCGTGGCCAGCACGCTCACCACGATCAGCGCGCGGAACGGATCGCCGGTGAAGGCGTGCACCAGTTTCGCGAAGCCGATGAAGAGCGGGTAGCCGGGCGGCGGCGGATGGTGCAGCAGCGGCTCGTAGCGCTCGACGCCGAGGGCGAAGAAGGTCTCGTCGAATTCCCAGAGCGTGAGCGGCACACTGAGCAGATGGACCGCGAGTAACGCGGCCAGGATGAGGAGCCTCACTGTTCGCAAGCGGCTTCTATAATCGCCGAGATGTCCATGCGCCGTCGAGACGCGCTTCGACTGTTTTTGCGCGTCGTGCGGCGCAGTCCCGCACCCGACCGCCTGCACGCGCTCATCCGTTACGTCACTTGTCCGTTCCGTCGCATGCTCGCGCCGCTGCCGGAGCGCGGGCGCGTGCTCGAGATCGGCGCAGGCCATGGGCTCTACTCGTACTTTGCGGCCTCGCACGGCGCGCTCGAGGTCACTGCCGTAGAACCGGATGTACGGAAAGCCGTACAGCCGCATGAGCCCGGCGTGCGCTGGATCAACGGCTTCGACGACTGCGTGCGCGGCACGTTCGACTGCGTGCTGATCGCCGACGTGCTCTACCTGCTGCCGATGGACGCGCGCGTCGCGCTCTGCCGCCGCGTCTTCGAGCGTCTCGCCGCCGGCGGCACATTCGTGCTCAAGGAGCTCGATCCGGAGCGTCCGCTGAAGATCCGCTGGGCGCGTTTTCAGGAGGCGCTCAACAATCTGCTCCTGCACGTGACCCTCGGCCGCGGCTTCGTCTACCAGACCCGCGCCGAGGTCGAGTCGACGCTGCGCGCGATCGGCTTCGAAGACATCGCCGCGCACGCCATCGACCGCGGCTATCCGCATCCGCACATTCTTTACGTCGCGCGGAAGCCGCTATGATTCCGGCAATGGCCCGGCCGTCCGTCTCCCTGGTGATCCCGATGTACAACGAGGAGCTGAACATCACGCACGCGATCGCGGCGGCGGTGGAAGCGCTCGAGCGGCATGCGGGTGACTACGAGATCATCGTCGTCGACGATGCCTCGACCGACGCCTCGCCGCGCATCCTGGCCGCGCTGGCCGAAGAGAACCGCCGCATCCGCGTGCTGCGTCACGACCGCAACCGCAAGCTCGGCGCGACGCTGCGCACCGGTTTCTCCGCGGCCACCAAGGACCTCGTCTTCTACATGGACGCCGACATTCCGTTCGATCCCGACGTCCTCGGCCGCGCGGTGCGTGCGATGGAGATCACCGGCGCCGACGTCATCGCCGCCTACCGCCACGACCGCACCATGGAAGGTCTGCGCCGCGGCATCTACACGCTCGCGTACAACTCGCTGATCGGGATGCTCTTCGGCTGGCCGCATCGCGACATCAACTTCTCGTTCAAGCTGATGAAGCGGGAAGTGCTCGAGACCATCGTCCTGAAATCGGAAGGCTCGCTCATCGACGCGGAGCTGATCGTGAAGGCGAAGAACCACGGCTTCGCTATCCAGCAGATCGGCATCGACTATTTCCCGCGGCTGCGCGGCCAGTCGCACCTCTCGTCGTTCGGCGTGATCCTGAAGATCCTGCGCGAACTGATCTGGTTGTACCCGGAGATGCGCAAGCGCGGCACGCGTCCGCCGCGCGCGGCGCGGCCGCGGCAGGCCGAGGAGATCCGCGAAGCGGCCGATGAGCCCGCGCGCTGAACGGCGGCTGATCGTGACGGCCGATGACGTCGGCCTGCACCGCGGCATGACCGCCGGCGCGCTCCGGGCCCATCGCGACGGCATCGTCACCGCCTGCAGCATCGTCGCGAACGGCGCCGCGTTCGAGGACGCCGTGGAACGGCTGCGCGACATGCCGAGGCTCGAGACGGGCGTGCATCTCACGCTGGTCGAAGAGCGGCCGCTGACGGCGATGCGCTTCCCGAAAAAGTACACCTCGTTCGTACCGCTCTATCTGCTGCGGTGCATTTCGATCCGCGACGTCGAGCGCGAGCTGCGCGCGCAGATCGAGAAGGTGCTGCATTCGGGACTTCCGGTTCGCCATCTGAACGGACATCAGCATCTCCATCTGCTGCCGCGAATCGCAGAGGTGGTCTTCCGTCTGGCGCGCGAGTACGGCATTCCGTACGTCCGCATCGTCGACGATCGCGGCGGCTCGTCGCGCGCGTTGCCGATGCGCGCGCTCAGCTTCCTCGGCCGCCGCGCGCGCGGCGCCAACACGAACGACCGCACCATCGGCGTGGCGGAGGCCGGGCATCTGCATGACGTCGTGCCGCTGCTCGACCACGTGGAAGGATTGACCGAGCTCGTCACGCATCCCGGCCTCTCCGTCGACGGCTACGACTGGAGCTATGACTGGGACGAGGAGACGCACGCGCTGTGCGATCCGCGCCTGCCCGGCGAGCTGGCCGCGCGCGGCATTTTGCTCGTCGCGCCGTCGCACATAGAATCCGCGCCCGCATGAAACGAATCGCGGTAGTGCCCGGCGACGGGATCGGCCCCGAGGTCATCGACGCCGGGATGAAAGTGCTCGAGCGGGTGAACGACGTCCGCAAGCTCGGGCTCGAGTTCACCCACTTCGGCTGGAACGCCGACGAGTATCTGCGCACCGGCATCTCCATGCCGCCCGGCGCGATGGAAGACATTCGCGATCACTACGCGGCCGTTTACCTCGGCGCGTTCGGCGATCCGCGCGTGCCCGACATGAAGCACGCCGCCGACATCCTGCTGGGCATGCGCTTCCAGCTCGATCTCTACGTCAACTACCGCCCGGTCAAGCTCCTCGACGAGCGGCTCTCGCCGCTGAAGGAGAAAGGCGCCAGCGACATCGACTTCGTGATCTTCCGCGAGAACACCGAAGGCGCGTACGTCGGCATGGGCGGCATCTTCAAGAAAGGGACGCAGGACGAGATCGCGGTGCAGGAAGACGTCTCGACGCGGCGCGGCGTCGAGCGGATCATCCGCTACGCCTTCGAGTTCGCGAAGAAGACGGGACGCAAGTCGGTGTGCATGTCGGACAAGAACAACGTCATGCGCTTCGGCGGCGATCTCTGGCTGCGCACGTTCGAGGAAGTGGCGCGCGAGTATCCCGACATCGAGCACTTCCACATGTTCGTCGACGCGCTGACGATGCAGATGGTGCGCGCGCCGGAGATGTTCGACGTGATCGTGACGAACAACATGTTCGGCGACATCGTCACCGACCTCGGCGCCGCGCTGCAGGGCGGCCTCGGCGTCGCTGCATCGGGCAACATCCATCCGGGACGCGTGTCGCTCTTCGAGCCGATCCACGGCAGCGCGCCAAAGTACGCGGGCCAGGACGTCGCCAATCCCGCCGGCGCGATCCTCACCGCGGCGATGATGCTCGACTACCTCGGCCACACCGACGAAGCGCAGCGCATCGAGCGCGCCGTCGCCGCCGCCATCACCGCGCGCGAGACAACCAAGGACCTCGGCGGAACGCTGGGGACGAAGGCGGCAGGCGAGGCGATTCTGCAGAGGCTGGAACTGTAAGCTCCAGCCTCGTCACACCTCTCGCATCACCGCGATCTCCGGCGGCACCGTCAGCAGCGGCACGATCGTCTGCAGCAGCAGTTGCACGTGCGCGGTGGTCATGTGGCTGTCGACGTCGGCGCGGGTGCGCCAGCGCTCGACGGTCATGAAGAGGCCGTTCTCGCCACGCAGCACGCTGTAGCTGACGCAGCCGGGCTCGCGGCGCGAGGCCTCGGCGTTGCTCTGCAGCGCGCTCTCGACTTCCGCTTCGCGGCCCGACTGCACCGTGGCGCGGGCGATGACGACGAATTCGCCGCTCTCGCCGCTCACCAGTTCACCGTCACGAATCCGAGGGCGCGGCGGCTCAGGAGATCGCCGCCGAAGGCCTCGTAATGCTCGTTGTCGAGCACGTTGCTCACGTCGATGCCGAAGCCGAAGCGGTCGGTGAAGTGATAGTTCGCGGCGACGTTCACCACGTCGTACTGCGGCACCGTCCCGACGAAGATGCCGGCCGCCCACGGGAACTCGTCGACCCAGCGATAGGTCGCCTTCGCGTCGAACTTCGTGCCGCGCCACGCCAGGCCGGCGTTGAACTTGTGCTCCGGCGCGTTCGGCAGCAGCACGTCGCCGAGCTGCGCCTGCTGCACGTCGAAGTCGAACCAGGAGTAGTTGAAGTCGGCCAGCCAGTGGTTGGTGAGGTAGTAGTTGAACGCGATCTCCGCACCCTGCGTGTCGACCGCGCCCGCATTCGTGTACGAGATCACGAACGCCGGCTGCCCGTTCGCGAGATTCGTCATGGCGACGAACAGCGGCAGCGGCGTGGTCGGCAGGACGCTCTTGAGCGTGCCGACGATCTGCGCCGCGACCGGCGCGGGCACGTTGGACGGAGGTGCATAGGGCTTGAAGGCCGGATTGACGCCCGGCAGCAGGTCCGTCACGAAGTTGCTCAGGTGGCTGCGATAGAGATCGACGGTCACGAAGAACTTGCTGCCGTAGATGCCGGAGTATCCGAGCTCGTGGCTGCGCACTTTCTCGACGTCGAGGGCGTTGTTGCCGAGGGCCAGGATCGGGATGCTGCTGAAGCCGAGCTGCGTCGTGCCGAGGAACGGGCGGAACGCGTTCTCGATCGCGGAGAGATTCACCGGCGGACCGGCGGCCACGCGCACGAAGAGCTCGGAGTAGTTCGGACGCTGGAACGCTTCGTTGTAGCCGTAGCGCAGGGTGTGATTGGTGGTGGGCGAGAAGACGATGGCCGCCTTCGGCGAGAACTGCGGATCGTGCAGCGTGGAGTCGTCCCAGCGCGCGGCGCCGACGAGCTTCACCTTCTGCGTGATGTCGAGGTCGACCTGCGCGAACGCGGACTGCTGCTGCTCGGAGTGCGCCGATTCCATCAGCGTCTGGAAGCCCTGCGGATTGGCGGTGTCGACGTCCTGATCGTTGTAGGCGACGCCGGCCACGAACCGCGCGCGGTTGCGGAAGAGATCCCAGTTCGTCTGGATCTCGCCGTGGAGGTTGTGCGAGTCCTCGTAGAGCGCGGCGCCGGAGGCGAGCGCCACCTGGTTCTCGGCATCGCGCGCGTCGTAGTAGCCGCTGAAGTTCCAGCGCGGCATGTTGTAGTTGACGCGCGCCCACGGCCGCGTGGCCTCGGTGACCTGCACGCGTCCGATGCCGGTCTGGAACACCGGTCCTTCGATCCAGGAGTCGCCGCCTTCGAAGGTGAGCACGTTCGTGTTCGCGAAATGCTTGTCGAAACGGAGTCCGCCGAAGCGGATGTTCACGTCTTCGGCGGCGAGCGCGCGCGCCTCGCGGCGGACGCCGGGATACTCGACGTTGACGTTGCGCGAGCGCGCGAAGTCGCCGCTCTCCTGATAACCGGCCACGGCGCGGTAATACCACTCGCCGCCGAGTCCGCCCGCGTGACGTGCGTCGATGCGGCGCGTGTCGAGATCGCCGCCGGTGAGTCGGACGAAGCCGCCCGGCGTGTCGCGCGGCAGCTTGGTGGTCATGTTGAGAACGCCGCTGAATGCGTTCGCGCCGTACAGCGCGGAGCCGGGGCCGCGCACCAGCTCGACGCTGGCCATCTCGTCGAGCGGGAACGAGACCGCCGCCCATTCCTGCGCGCCGAGGAATGCGATGGCCGGATCGCGGCCGTCGATGAGCGTCAGGATGCGGCGGTTGAGCGAGCTGTTGAAGCCGCGCGCGTTGAAGTTCGCGTCATAGAGACCGCTCTGCGTGTAGTCGACGCCGGGCGCCGACTCGATGATGCGCGGCGCCTGTCCCGACGGCGCCACCGCCTCGATGTCTTCTTCCGCGGCGACGCTCACCGCAGCCGGCGCCTCGACCACGCGCTCGACGCGGCGTGAGGCGGAGTAGACGGTGATGGTCTCGGCCACGCTCAGGTTCCAGTCGACTTTCTTGTCGACGCGCGTCGTGCCGCCGCTGGCGACGACGACGTTGTTCTGCGTGGTGGCCTGATCGCCGGCGACGAACGAGAGCGAGTAGGTGCCGGGCGCCACTTCGAAGACGAAGTCGCCGTTGGAGTCGCTCAGCACGACCTGCGAGGTTTCGACCACCTGCACGATCACGCCGCCGATGCCGCTGCCGTCGTTGCGGGTGATGCGTCCGGAGATGTGGCCGTGCGCGGCGAGCAGCGGCGTCGCCACGAGCAGCGTGAGTGCGGCGAGAACGAGAAATCGCAGACGGCGAGACGATGTCGGCACGCAGAAGCCTCCTCGAGTTCGTTGAGCGGATTGTTCGGGCGGGACGAAGGTACGCCGCGGCGTACACCACGTCAACGGGTCAAGAGTTGCCGTTGAGGTAGAGCACGAAGAGGACGACCATCAGCACGCCGAGGATGGCCAGCGTGACCTTGATCGCCGACCAGGGCGCGGTGCCGGTGCACTTGCCGGTCACGCCGTTGACGAGGAAGCGGTACGGACGCCCTTTGTAGTCGTACGCGGCGATCCAGATCGGCAGCAGCGCGTTCTTGTAGGCGAGGGCGGAGAAGGTGGTGGCGACGTCGAGGTTGCGCTGCGTGTCGCCCGGCACTTCGCGCGCGCATGCCGCGCGGATCTCCGCGCGCATCCGCTCTTTCGCGCTCTCCAGCGCTTCCGGCAGATCGATGGCGTTCTCCTCCGCCAGGAATCCCGACAGGTACGACGGATCGTACGGCGTGAGCGCCTCGGTGGGATACGGCTCGATGCCGCGGCAGAGCGAGTCGTCGATGCCGCGCGACGCCGGCACCGGCACGTCGTCGAAGAAGCGCTGCAAGGTTCCGGAGGCATGTTCCCACCGCACGCGCCGCTGCCGGTTCTTGCCGCTGCCGACGTAGTAGTAGTAGCCCGCTTCGGCGGTCCAGTAGGAGTCGGTGGCGGCGTCGAAGGTCCAGAACGGGATGTACGCGCCCTGCATCGAGGAGACGCGCGAGGCGGACTTGAGGTCGTTCGGCCGCAGCCAGAGGCGCTGCAGCCACTTCCGGAAGGATTGCAGTGCGGAATCGCGGGTGATCCGGAAGGGTAGAAGTCCTTCCGGACGGACCACGCTCGCATTCGCCGGCGCCTCGACCACGGCGTTCGTGCCGCAGAAGGCGCAGGCGCTGGCGGCGACGAGCGGATCGAGAGTGGTGTGCGCGCCGCATCGCTTGCAGGCGATGACCTTGCGCTCCGCGCCCCAGCCGAGATCGCGCGGCGCGCGTAAGGCGGCGTCGACCGGTTTCTCGCGCACGTCGCCCGCCGGCGCGGCGACCTGTTTGGTGAAGCCGCAATACGCGCAGCGCAACGCCGTGGCGCCCGGCTCCCACGCGAGATCGGCGCCGCATCCCTCGCACGGAAACTTGCGGACCTTGGTGTCGATCGGCGCGGCAGCGGTCATCGCGGCAAAGGTTGTTCCCTACTTCGGCGGCGGCGGCGGTGGCATCGTGCCGGCGAGGCCGAGCTCCGAGTAGGAGTCGAGCGGCGCCCAGCCGGACGCGCCGGGGCGCCACGCTTGCGTCGACGACGTCACCTGGCCGCCCTGCACCATCGCGCGCAGCGCGTCATCGGTGTAGGGACCGTACGTCTTCCCGTCGATCGCCAGCGACCAGCGCGGGACGTTCGCGTGCGAGCCCGGAGGCGGCGGCGGCGCGGTCGAGGAGCTCGGCGGCGGCGGCGCATTCAGCGACTGATTCATCATCTGCCCCATGGCCATGCCGGCGCCGAGACCCGCGCCTGCTCCGGCCAGGCCGCCGGGATTCGCGGCGGCTACCTTGATCGACTCCGCCGTCTGCATCTGCGCGTACTGGCCGAGGCGGTCGCCGAAGACGCCGAGCTTCGTGCGCTGATCGATCGCTGCCTCCACTTCCTCCGGCAGCGAGATGTTGTCGATGTTGAACCGCGCCAGCTCCAGCCCGAGTGAGGTGAACGACGGCGCGAGCTCCTTGAGCGCCAGCGCGGAGAGCTCGCGGTAACTCGAGGCGAGATCGAGCGCGGCAATCTTCGACTCCGCGATGATGTCCGAGAGCATGTTGATGATCGTCGAGCGCAACTGCACCAGCACGTCTTCCGTGGTGGTCAGACCCTGTGTCCCGACGATCTGGCGGAAGAACTCCTTCACGTCGGCGATGCGGATCGCATACGTCCCGTAGGCGCGCACGCGGATCATTCCGAACTCCGCGTCGCGCATCATCACCGGATTGCCGGTGCCCCATTTCAGGTCGCTGAAGAGCCGCGTGTTGAAGAAGTAGATCTCCGACTTGAACGGCGAGTCGAAGCCGTACTTCCAGCCGCGCAGCGTCGAGAGGATCGGCAGGTTCTGCGTCGACAGCTCGTAGCGGCCCGGCTTGAAGACATCCGCCACTTCGCCTTCGTTGATGAACAGCGCCACCTGGTTCTCGCGAACCGTGAGCTGCGCGCCCATCTTGATCTCCTGATCGTGCACCGGGAAGCGGTAGACCAGCGTGTTGCTGCTGTCATCGAGCCACTCGATGATCTGGATGAATTCGTTTTTGAGCGCGTCGAACAAGCCCATGCTTTTCCTCCACCGAAACGCGCTCCATCTTACGTGGAATTTGACCGGCGGTTATCCGTTGGCGTATGGCCGTGAAGAAACTGATTCCGTTCCTGTTCGCCGCGCTCGCGCTCGCCGCTCCTTCGTTCGCCGATGAAGGCATGTGGACGCCGCAGCAGGTGCCGCAGCTCGCGCCGCGCTTGCAGAAGATGGGCATCGCCCTCGACCCGAACCGCTTCGCCGACCTCACCGGCGATCCGATGGGCGCGGTCGTGCAGATCCCCGGCTGCACCGCGTCGTTCGTCTCGGCGGATGGTCTGATCGTCACCAACCATCACTGCGCCTTCGGCGCGATCCAGTACCACTCCTCGCCCGAGCACGACTACATCACCAACGGCTTTCTGGCGCGGACGCGCGAAGAAGAGCTGCCGGCGCCCGGCACGAAGGTGTGGGTGACGACGAAGATCGAGGACGTCACCGCGCGCATGACCGGTGGCTTCAACGCCAAGACCACCGACGCGGAGCGCGCGCGCACCATCGGCCGCCGCGAGAAAGAGCTCGTCGGCGAGTGTGAGAAAGCGGGCGGCGTGCGCTGCCGCATCGCCTCGTTCTTCGAAGGCTCGCAGTACCAGCGCATCACCCAGGCCGAGCTCACCGATGTGCGGCTCGTCTACGCGCCGGCCGATGCCATCGGCGATTTCGGCGGCGAGGTGGACAACTTCGAGTGGCCGCGTCACACCGGCGATTTCTCGTTCTTCCGCGCGTACGTCAACGGTCAGCCCTATCACCCGCGGCACTGGCTGAAGGTCTCGACCACGGGCGTGAACGAGAACGATCCGGTCATCGTGGCCGGCTATCCCGGTCGCACGTACCGCTACAAGACCGCCGACGAGGTAGCGAACTACAAGGAGTTCGTCTACCCGATGAACATCCGCTATCTCACGGACGTGATGCATCTTCTCGAGGAAGCAGGCAAGGAGAAGCGCGACGTGCAGATCCGCAACGCTGGCCGCATCGAGAGCCTGGCCAACGCGCTGAAGAACTACACGAGCGTGAACGGCGGCTTCACCAAAGACCGCATCCTCGAGAATCGCCGCGCAGAGGAAGCGACGCTGCGGAGCGCGCTCGGCGCGGACGCGAAGCTGTTCGATCAGATCGCCGCCGCGAATGCCGAGAAGCTGCGCACGCGGCAGCGCGATCTCGTGCTCGACTGGCTGGTCGGCTCGCGCGGACCGGTCTCGCTCGCGCGTGCGTACTCGATCGTGCGGCTCGCGGCCGAGCGGCCGAAGCAGGATCTCGACCGCGCCTCCGGCTTTCAGGAGCGCGACTGGAAGGATCTCGCGCAGGCTTCCGATCGCGCCCAGCGCGTCCTCGACCTCGGCACCGATCGCGCCGAGCTGCGCTACCTGCTCAGCGAAGCGGCGAAGCTCCCGGCCGATCAGCGGATCGAGCCGCTCGATCGCGCCGTCTCCGCGGCCGGCGGAGTCGAGCCGCTGCTCGATCGTCTCTTCGCCAACACGAAGATCGCCAGCCTCGACGAGCGGAAGGCGATGCTGCAGGAAACGCCGGCGCAACTCGCCGCGCGCCACGACGCCATGCTCGATCTGGCGACGTCGCTCCTGCCGCTCCTCGATGCGCGCGACGCGCGCGATCTCGCCTGGAGCGGCGCCATGGCCCGCCTCCGTCCCGCGGCCTTCGACGCCATGCGCAAGAGCCGCGGCGGCACGCTCTATCCCGACGCCAACTCGACTCTGCGCGTCACCTTCGGTCGCGTCTACGGCTACTCGCCGAAGGATGCGACGTTCTACACGCCGCAGACGACTCTCCGCGGCGTAGTGGAAAAGGAGAAGGGTGAAGAGCCGTTCGCCAGCCCGAAACCGCTCCTTGCCGCGGCCGCCGATCCGAACAAGACCCGGCCCTACGTCGATCCGGAAGTGAAGGACGTGCCGGTCAACTTCCTCTCGACCTGCGACACCACCGGCGGCAACTCCGGCTCGCCGACGCTCAACGGCAAAGGGGAGCTGACCGGGCTTCTCTTCGATGGCAACTACGAGTCGATCGACGCCGACTTTCAGTACAACGAGGCGATGACGCGCTCGATCCACGTCGACGCGCAGTACATGCTCTGGATCATGGACGCCGTCGACGGCGCGGACAACCTGCTGCGCGAGCTCGGCGTCCAGCCGCGCATCAGCAAGTAAGTACTTCCACCATTCCGTCCCGCATGCGGATCACGACCGTGCGATCCAGCGCGTCTCTCACCCAGACGCGCGGATCGCCCGAGTCGATGGAGTCGACCCGCGCCATCAGCTCCTCCGGCGAGTCGATCACTTCGACCGTGCCGTCGTCGGTGATGATGCGGATCGGAAACTCGGGCGCGGGCATGATCAGGCGGCGGCGCGCAGCGGCTCCCGCCGCGCGCGCTCGTACTCGCGGGCGTCGATGTAATGGAAGCGGAGCATCCGCTCCAGGACCTGATTGCGCCGCGTGAGCGCGCGCTCGCGATCGCGCAGCGGTGAGTAGACGTTCGGCGCGCGGATCATCGCGCCGAGCGTCGCCGCCTCGGCCGCGGTCAACGCGCGCGGCGATTTGCCAAAGTAGAACGCGCTGGCGGCATCGACGCCGACGATCTGCCGCCGCTCCCACGTGCCGAGGTAGAGCTCGTGCGCGTAAATGCGCAGCAACTCTTCCGCCGTGAAGAGCCGGCCCACCAAGAAGCTCCTCACCGCTGCCTCGAGGTGGCGCCGCAACGGCCGCACGTGGCCGATGCGTGGCCGCACGAGCATGTAAGCGATGGGCGAGGGACCGCAGGAGCGCATCCGCGGCGAGAGGCTGGCGAACGCGTGACGCAGTGAGGCGCGCGCCGGCTGCAGGATGATCGGGTCCTCCGCCGCGAGGATCGCGTTCCTCACGTGCGGCGGCAGCGGCGCGGAGTGCGCGGCGATGGCGCGAAACGCGGCCACGTCGTCGCGGGCGATCAGCCACACCGACAGCGCGGCGAGCGCGGCCACCGCTCCCATCGCGGCGAGGCCGCCGGCCAGCAGGCGTTTCATTTGCGCTATCATGCGCCTTCTACCGGAAACGCGAGGCTCGCGCCCGTTTCCTGCCTACAAAAGCAAGGAGCAAACTCCATGTCCGGCCACAGCAAATGGTCCACCATCAAGCACAAGAAGGGTGCGGCTGACGCCAAGCGCGGGAAGATCTTCACGCGCATCATCAAGGAAATGACCATCGCCGCGCGGCTCGGCGGCGGCGACGTCGAAGGGAACCCGCGGCTGCGCGCGGCGGTGGCCGAGGCGAAGGCCAACAACATGCCGAAGGACAACATCGAGCGCGCCATCAAACGCGGCACCGGCGAGCTCGAAGGCGCCACGTACGAAGAAGTGACGTACGAGGGCTACGGTCCGGGCGGCGTGGCCATCATCGTCGAAGCGCTCACCGACAACGGCAACCGCACTACGCCCGAGATCCGCCATATGTTCGAGAAGAACGGCGGCAACCTCGGCACGCCCGGCTCGGTGAAGTTCCAGTTCGAGAAGAAGGGCTACTTCGCGGTCGAGAAGAGCGCGGTCGGCGAGGACAAGCTGATGGAAGTGGCGCTCGAAGCGGGCGCCGACGATCTGCAGACCGACGATGCGGACGTGTACGAGATCTACACCTCGCCCGAGAACTTCGAGGCCGTGCGGCAGGCGCTCGAGTCGAACAAGATCGCCACGGTCGAGGCGAAGCTCGGCATGATCCCGTCGACCTACGTCAGCGTCGACGAGGCGAAGTCGAAACAGATCATGCGCCTGCTCGAGAGCCTCGACGATCACGACGACGTGCAGAACGTCTGGTCGAACTTCGACATCCCGGCCGAGATGATGGAAACCGCTTAGGTCGCGACGCGCGGCGCACGCCGCGTCAGCAGCACCGCGATCACCGCACCCATCGCCAGCGCCGCGCCGGTGTGAAACGCCGCGCGCGGCGACACGCGCTCGTACAGCACTCCGAAGAGCGCCGTGCCGGCCAGCACGCACAGTCCGTTCGCGAGGTAGTACAGACCGAAGCTCGCGCCCAGCACCTCCGCCGGCACCAGGTCGGCGATCCACGCGCGCTCCGCGCCCTCGGCCAGCGTGAACGGAATCGCGTAGAGGATGAACAGCACCAGGAACGCCGTCATCGTCCGCGCGTACGGGAAGACGAGATAGAGCAGTGCGTACGACGACCATCCGGCCACGAGCAGATGCCGCCGGTCGACGCGATCGGAGAGCGAGCCCGCCGCCGTCGAGAAGAGCGCCTTGATCACGTGATGCGCCGCCCAAAGCGCCGGCAACATCGCCGTACGCACGCCCGCGGCATGAGCCTGAAGGAGAAGGAAGGCGTCGGAGGAGTTGGAGAGAGAGAAGAGGGAGATGGCGGTGAGGGCTTTGCGGAACGATGAACGATGAAGGATGAACGATGAACGCGGAGGCGCCGGGTCGGACGGCTGTTCATCGTTCATCCTTCCGCGTTCATCCTTCAGCAAAACCACCAGCATCGCCACGCCGATCGCTCCCGGCACCACCGACAGATAGAACGCGCCGCGCAGGCCGACGTACGGCACGGCGATCATCGCCAGCAGCGGGCCGACGATGGCGCCGGTGTGATCGAGGGCGCGGTGGAAACCGAACGCGCGGCCGCGCTGGTCGGGTGGCGTGACGTCGCTGATCATCGCGTCGCGCGGAGCGGAGCGGATGCCTTTGCCGGTGCGATCGACAAGGCGTGCGAACAGCACCAGCGGCCAGACGCGCGCCGCGGCGACGAGCGCGCGTGAGGCCGCGGCCAGCGCATAGCCGCCGACCACGTACGGCTTCCGTCCGCCGCCGCGATCGGACCAGCGGCCGGCGAAATACTTGAGGATCGAAGCGACGCCGTCGGCCGCGCCTTCGATGATGCCGATGACTGCCGGCGACGCGCCGAGGGTGGCGGTCAGGAAGACCGGAAGGAGCGGGTAGATCATCTCGCTCGCGGCGTCGTTGAGCAGCGCCGCGAAGCCGAGGAGGATCACCTGCGGTTTGAGACGGGACCGCATAGAATGCGCGCGCGATTTTCAAAGAGGAGTCTCAACATGGCAATCAAAAAGGTGGGAGTGCTCGGCTGCGGCCTGATGGGCTCGGGCATCGCCCAGGTGGCCGCGCAGGCCGGCTACGACGTGGTCGTGCGCGAGGTCGAGCAGAAGTATCTCGACAAGGGCGTGGGCGGCATCCGGAAATCCCTCGGCAAGTTCGTCGAGAAAGGAAAGATGCAGCAGGCCGACATGGACGCCTGCGTCAGCCGCCTCAAAGGCACCACCGACCTGCAGGACCTGGCCGACTGCGACATCGTCATCGAAGCGATCATCGAGAACGCGCAGCTCAAGAAAGAGACCTACGCCGCGCTCGATCGCATCGTGAAGCCGGAAGCGATCTTCGCCTCCAACACCTCGTCGCTCACCATCACCGAGCTCTCCATGGCCACGGCGCGGCCGAAGCAGTTCGTCGGCCTCCACTTTTTCAATCCGGTTCCGCTGATGAAGCTCGTCGAAGTGGTGCGGACGATCCTCACCAGCGACGCCGCCTTCGATGAAGCCTTCGCCTTCGCCAAGAGCCTCGGCAAGGAGCCGGTGTCGTGCAAGGACAACTCCGGCTTCATCGTCAACCGGCTGCTGGTGCCGTACATCCTCGACGCGATCCGCGCGTACGAAGAAGGCGTCGGCTCGATCGAGGACATCGACAAGGCGATGATGCTCGGCTGCGGCTACCCGATGGGTCCTTTCACGCTGCTCGACTTCGTCGGCCTCGACACCACCTACTTCATCACCCACGTGATGTACGAGGAATATCAGGAGAAGCGCTTCGCGGCGCCGCCGCTGCTGCGCAAGATGGTTCTGGCCGGCCGCCTCGGCCGCAACAAAACCGGCACGGGCTTCTACGACTACAGCGGCGAGAAGCCGGTGCCGTTCGACAGGAAGCAGTGATGGAAAACATCCGAACCGAAAACCGCGACGGCATTCTCGTCATCACCATCGACCGTCCGAAAGTCCTCAACGCGCTGAACGCGCAGACGGTGGCCGAGATCGGCAGCGCGTTCGAAGCGGCGCGCGACGATGCTGCCGTGAAATGCGTGATCGTCACCGGAGCAGGCGAGAAGGCTTTCGTCGCCGGCGCCGACATCGGCGAGCTGGCCACGATGACTCCGATCACTGGCAAAGCGGTGGCGGAGAAAGGGCAGCGGACGTTCCGCGCCATCGAGCGCTTCCCGAAGCCGGTCATCGCCGCGATCAACGGCTTCGCCCTCGGCGGCGGCTGCGAGCTCGCCCTGGCCTGCCACATCCGCATCGCCGCGGAGAACGCGCAGCTCGGACTGCCCGAGGTGACGCTCGGCATCATCCCCGGCTACGGCGGCACGCAGCGCATGGCCCGGCTCCTCGGCAAAGGAAAAGCGCTCGAGCTGATCCTCACCGGCGACCGCATCACCGCCGCCGAAGCGGAGCGCATCGGCCTGGTGAACAAAGTCGTCCCGGCCGATCAGTTGATGGCGGCGGCGGAAGAGATGGCGCGCCGCATCGCTTCGCGCGGACCGCTGGCCGTCCGCGCCGCCATCGAAGCGGTGATGAGCGGCAGCGACATGCCCTTCGAGGAAGGACAGTTCCTCGAAGCCACGCTCTTCGGACTGCTGGCGTCGACGGAAGACATGAAAGAAGGAATGGCCGCCTTCCTCCAGAAGAGAAAGGCGGAATTCAGGAATCAGTGACGGACGGCGCGCGTC
Source organism: Thermoanaerobaculia bacterium (assembly GCA_036389275.1). GTDB lineage: Bacteria > Acidobacteriota > Thermoanaerobaculia > Gp7-AA8 > Gp7-AA8 > QHVT01. The sequence continues at coordinate 21,172 of DASVQE010000023.1, read as the reverse complement.
CGGCCTTTCGGGCCGAGCGACGCCGTCGCCGCCGCGGCGCGATAGCGGGCATCGCCCGAGTACTCGAGCAACACCGCGCGCGCTGCCGGCGAGACGTTGGTGATGACGGCGGTCGACGCACCGCCGCTCGCCGCCGTCAACGTCACCTCGCCGCGCAGGATGCCGTTTTCCGATACGCGCACCGTGCCGCTCGGCGGAAAGCCGCTGACGCCGTGAACGGTCACGACCACGTCGGTCGCACCGGTCGCGCGCGCCGCCGTGAGCTCGACGATTGCCTGCACCACCGGCACGACTGTCGTGGCGCCCGACTCGAAGAACCTGCCATCGCCGCTGTAGCTGATGGTGATGGTGCCGGACGTGCCGACCGCATGCGATGACGTGTACGGCGTCGCGGCGACGCCGCCCGCGAGCGGCACGGTCGCGAAGGCATTGCCATCTTCGTAAAAGGTGACGCTGCCGGTTGGGCGCGTGCCGTCGAATGACAGCCCGGTCACCTGGACGGCGATGGTGGACGGTGTTCCGAACGCCACCACCGACGGTGCGCTCACCTGCAGTGCCGACAGGCCGCGGAACGGCTCTGACGCCGCCAGCACGTGGATCGTGAACGCCGCCGTCGCGCGCGAGAAGCCGTCGTACGACGAGACGGTGAGCACGGCCGTCCCCGGTGCGAGCGCGCGGAACGGCACGACTGCCAGCTCGCTGGTGTAGCTATCGTTGAACGCCTCCTGCACCGCCACCACCGCCGGGTTCGAGGAGGTGAGCGTCAGGCGCACCTCCTGCCTCGGATGCGGTACGAGGATGGTGCCGTTCTCGCCGGCGCGGAGCACGTCCGGCGAGATGAAAAACGTGGAGTCGGAGACGACCGAGAGCGTGTCGTTCGACGGCACGCGGTCGTGCTGCCACATCGTCACCCTGGCCATGAACAGCCGGCTGGCGGTGGAGCTGACGACGGCGATGTGCGTCGCGCCGGAAGCGAGGTCGAACGGTGCGTCGCACGAGAGGCCTTCGCCGGGCGAGGTGACGCACAACTCCACGTTCGACGCGGCGGCCGGGCCGTTGTTGCGGACGGTGACGAAGCGGCGCGCCGCGTCCCATTCGAGAGCGAGGTCGGTGACGCCGCTGTCGGCATCCTCGATGACGCCGGCGCCGGCGTTCTGCGCGATCGGCACGTCGGCGGCGACCAGGCGCAGCAGGAATGCGCGAGTGAGGCCCACCTCGCGCGTGTCGGCGATGGTGACGCTCACTGCCTTCGAAGTTTCGCCCGGCGCGAAGGTGAGGCTCCCGCTGGCGGCGGTGTAATCGCGTCCCGCTTTGGCGGTGTCGTCGGCGGTCTCATAGCGGACGGTGACCGGCCGCGTCGACGCGCGCGACAACGTCACCGGGATGGCGATCGTTTTCGCGCTCTCGCTGGCGCGCGCGTCGCCGGCGGCCGCGCGGATCGTTTCCGGAAGTGCGTAGGCCCACAACTCCGTCCCTGTGTCTCGCGAGCCTCCGGAGAAGTAGAGGACGTCGCCGGCGCGCACGAACAAGCGCGGATTCAGCGGGCGTGGCGCGGAATTGCCTTCGCCGATGGCGTAGGTGCCTTCCGGCGTGCCGTCGCTCTGCCAGAGGCGGCGTACGCGCGTTGCGTCCTCGGCGGAAAAATAGGCGACGCCGTCGGCGACGAGGAACTCGCGCGGCTCGGTGATGTTCGCCAGCACGCGCGTGCCCGCGGCCGTGCCGTCGCTCACCCAGAGCTGCTGGCCTTGGACGTGATCACTCGCGACGAACAGCACCTTCGAGCCGAGGGAGAACAGCGGCTGGCTGGTGAGCGCGAAAGACTGGAACGACGCGATCTTCACCGTTCCCTCCGGCGTGCCGTCGCTGGCCCAAAGCTCGGCGGCGTACGTGGCCGGATCGCTGGCGGCGAAGAGCAGCTTCTCGCCGAGGATCGCGCTCGATCCGTCCGGCACGCGCGGCCACGCCGTCATCGTCGCGTCGCCCGGCGCGCCCGACATCCGGCAGACCTTGTTGTCGTTCACGTCGAACAGCAGCACCGCGCCACGGAACAGCGTCGGCGCGCTGCCGATGCGGTCGTCGGTGCAGCGGGCGACGCTGCGGGTCGTCTGCGGCGTGCCGTCGGTGGCGTAGAGCGTGTGGCCCTTCGTCAGGAAAAAGACCTGGCCGGCCAGCGAGAACATCGACGAGACGGCGTCGCGCTGCAGATTCGTCAGCTTCGTGTTGGAGGGCGAGAGCGTCCAGACGTTGCCGTTGCTGTTCACGTAGACGCGGCCGTTCAGCACCTGCAGGTCGCCCGCGACGATGCCGTCGCCGACGACCGTCTCGCTTCCCGGAGGTCCGTTCGTTTTGCGGAGCGTCGGGTCGTTCGTCTGCGTGAAGAACACCGTCTCTCCATGCACCGCGCGGATGTCCGGCAGCACTCCGGTCGTCACGAAGACCGGCAGCGTGCCGGCCAGCGTGCCGTCGCTGCGCCAGATGCCTTTCACCGTGTCGCCGCGGGCGGTGAAGTAGAGCAGGTTGCCGTCCGCGTGCAGATCGTCGGGCGAGGCCGATCCGGCGACGTCGCGCTGGAGGTTGGCGATCATGCGCGGGCCGGCGTCGTCGACGACCCACGGCTCCGCGCCGTACCACTCATCGGCGGCGCTGAAGAAGAGCGACTTGCCGGCGACGGCGAGCGTCCGATAGGAGAAGCGGCTGCCGAGCCAGCGTGCCGGCGTTGGTTGCACGACCGGATGCGTGCCGGCCTCCGTGCCGTCGCTTTCGTACAGCTCCGACCCGACCGAGTCGTCGACGTAGTAGTAGATCTTCGTGGCGCCGGCGGTGATCGACCAGAAGCGCGTCGGCTCCGGCGAAGCGTCGCGCACGAGCCACGTGCCGCTGTCCGTTCCGTCGCTGCGCCACAACTCGGTCTGGTGCACGCCGTCGTAGAAGTTGAAGTAGGCGACGCCGCCGAGCACCGCGAACGCCGGGCCGCCCGGCGTGAGCGGACCTTTGCGGAGGATGCGCGTACCGCCCGCTGTCGCATCGCTCACGCCGAGCTCTCCGTTCGCGCCGAGAAACAGCACGCGGTCGCCGAGCGCGGTGAGCGCCGTGCTCGCCGGCGTGAACGTGTCGCCGTTCGGCGTGAGGTCGGTGACCAAAGCCGTGCCGCTGGCGGTTCCGTTTGTGGTCCACAGCTCGCCGCGCGCGTCGCCGCTCGACGCCGCGAAGAAGATGCGGCTGCCGGCGACAGTCGGCTTCCAACAGCGGTTCGACGTCAGCCGCACCGTGCCGGTCTCCGTGCCGTCGGTGCGCCACAACCCGGCCGCCGTGGCGATGTACGCGGCGGTCGGCGTCGCCGTGTACGTAGGAGCGAGCGGCGGCTGGCTGCCGGCGCCGGGCGAGGCGATGAGGCGTAGCGCGCCGTCGTCCAGCGTCCAGATCTCGCGCCCGTTCTTGCGCAGGAGCACGAGTCGGCCGCCGATCATCGCCACCGGCTCCAGCGGATCCTCCGTCGGCGCGGTGACGGCGACGGTACCCGCCTCCGTCCCATCCGTTTTCCAGACGATCCATCCGTCGATGGAGTCCACGCCGATGTACGCGGCGTTGCCCGAGACGGCGAAGCCGAAGAGCGTTCCGCCCGCGGTATCGCTCGGGCGCATCGTGACGAGCGGCCGCGTGCCGCCCTCGGTGCCGTCGGTCCGCCAGAGTGCGCGCGCCTGATCGCGGTAAGCGGTGAAGATCGCCGCCCCGTTCACGGCACCGGCGTAGAGCGGCGTCGAAGAGCCGTAGCCGTCGAGAACCGTGCGGAGGTCGAATGCCTGGTAGGGCACGCCGGCAAAGAGCGGAGTGGTAGCGAGGCAGACGAGGAGTACTGCCGCGAAGCGAAAGTGTCGGCGCATGGGGTTCCCTTTGGTTGTCGGACGAGCGGACGAGCAGGGCATGATGCCACATCCGGTCGCGATACACTTCGCGGCGCCACATGGACGAGAACCTCGAGCACCTCATTCACGACTGGAACATCGACGGCGAAACGGCCGCGCGGCCGGCGCGGCGCGTCGAGTTCGACGACGAGACGCTGCGCGACGGACTGCAGTCGCCCTCGGTCACCGATCCTTCCATCGAGGACAAGCTCCGCATCCTTCACTACATGCACGCCATCGGCATCGACAATGCCGACATCGGCCTGCCGGGTGCGGGTCCGCACGTGCAGAAGACCGTCGAGCGGCTGGCGCGCGAGATCGTCGAGCAGAAGCTGAGCGTCTATCCGAGCGCCGCCGGCCGCACACACGAGAACGACATCAAGCCGATCGTCGAGATCTCGCAACGCGTCGGCATCGCCATCGAAGCTGACCTCTTCATCGGCTCGTCGCCGATCCGGCAGTTCGCCGAGGAGTGGGACCTCGACTGGATCATCGAACAGTCCGCCAAAGCGGTGCGCTTCGCCGTCTCGCAAGGCATTCCGGTCATGTACGTGACCGAAGACACGACGCGGGCGAAGCCGGAGGACATCGAGAAGCTCTACACCGCCGCCATCGACGCTGGCGCGGCGCGCATCTGCATCGCCGACACCGTCGGGCACGCTACGCCCTGGGGCGCGCGCAACGTGGTGCGCTTCGTTCGCAAGCTCGTCGACCGCCTGAATCCGAACGTGAAAGTCGACTGGCACGGCCACGAAGACCGCGCCCTCGGCATCATCAACTGCATCGCCGCGCTCGAGGCGGGCGCGGACCGCGTGCATGGCTCGGCCGGCGGCATCGGCGAGCGCGTCGGCAACACGCCGATGGACCTGCTGATGGTCAACCTGAAACTGATGGGCTGGATCGACAACGACCTCACCGCGCTGCCGGAGTACGTGCAGCATGTGGCTCGCGTGACGGGCGCGGCCGTCGGCGATCGCTATCCCGTTTTCGGGCGCGATGCCTTCCGCACCGGCACCGGCGTTCATGCCGCCGCGATCATCAAAGCGCGAAAGAAGGGAAGTGACTGGCTGGCTGACCGCGTTTACTCCGGCGTTCCCGCAGGAATGTTCGGTTTGCGGCAGGTCATCGAGGTCGGCCCGATGTGCGGACTCTCGAACGTCATTTACTGGCTCGACGCGCACGGATACCCGCAGGAAGAGACATTGGCGCGAGAAATTTTCCAACTTGCGAAGTCGACTTCGCGAGTTCTGACCGATGATGAGATTCACTCCTGCGCGAAGCGGTGGCAGGAAACGCAGCAGACCGTGCAGCAGTAACCGCCCGAGTGGCGAAATGGCAGACGCAGCAGACTCAAAATCTGCCGGGGCTCAGCCCCATGTCGGTTCGAGTCCGACCTCGGGCACCAGATCAAGACCGATGGACAAATTGCTCATGCGCAGATTCTCTCTTCTCCTCTCCGTTCTTCTTCTTCTTCTCACGACCTCCGTCTTCGCCGCCGATCCGACGCCGCGCGGCGCCGAGCGCGCGCTCGATCGCGAGCCGGGCCGGCACCTGATCGTCAGCCCTGCGCATCCGCTCAGCGAGAGCGAGCGCAACGAGCTGCGTGCGGCCGGCATCGAGCTGCAGCATCCGCTCGCGGGCGGACGCTTCCTGGCGCGGGTCGCGCCGGGAGCGAAGCTCGACGACGCGCGCATCGCCGCCACCGCGCCGATGACGCTCGACGAGAAGATCCTCCGTTCCGCGCAGCGGCAGCTCGGACAGGGCCGCGCCTGGGCGAACCTGCAGATCATCTTCCACGACGACGTCTCCTTCGAAGACGCGCGCGCGGCGGTGCTCGCCACCGGCGGCGGTCTCGTCGACGTGCTCGCCACCGAGTTCGCCGGTCCGCACCGGCTGGCCGTCCGCGTCACGCCCTCGAGCGTGCCGGCGCTGGCCGCCGACGACCGCGTGCTCGCCATCGGCGGAGCGATGCGCCAGCCGGTCGCCTTCAACAAGAACTCCGCCGCGCTCTCGCACGTGCCGGAGGCGGTCGCCGCGTACAACCTCAGCGGCGAAGGCGTGACTGTCTCGGTCAGCGAGCTCGCCGAATCGCAGTGGGACCACATCGAGTTCGAAGGCCGCTCGACCTTCATCCCGCCGCCGAACCGCACCTCGCCGAAGAACGACTTCCACTCGACGCACGTGCAGGGAACCATCGGCGCGGCCGGCCTTCGCCCCGAGGCGAAAGGCATGGCGCCGAAGGTGCGCATCTTCCAGCTCGACGTGCAGGGCGACATCACCCGCTTCCTGCAGGCCAAGGGCGAGGACATCCCGAAGCTCGGCGTGGTCGCCGACAACAACTCCATCGGCGTTCCGCACGGCTGGTGCGACAGTTGTGACGGCGCCGGCTTCCCGGTCTGGCTCGACGACGAGGAGTACTACGGCTCGTACAACGTCGACGAAGGCACCTCGTCGCTCGACGACTACACGCTCCAACACAAGGTCCTCTACATCTTCGCCTCCGGCAACAGCGCCGACCTGCCGCTGTTCGAGCGTTGGGGCCAGCACCGCCACGTCGACGACAACTTCGACGCCATCAACACGAAGCTGTTCTGCGTCTCGCTCGATCACAGCGGCAAGGACTGCCCGACCTTCGATTGCACCGGCGGCTGCGAGCTCACGCAGCACCACACCATCCAGCCGTTCGACACCACCTCCGACTGGGGCTCGGCGAAGAACGTGCTCTCCGTCGGCGCCGTGACCACCCTCGGCTCGCGCGTCGAGATCGTGCCGTTCAGCTCGCGCGGCCCGGCCAAAGACGGCCGCATCAAGCCGGACGTCGTCGCCCGCGGGTTCCAGACGCTCTCCACCGTTCCGGTCAACTCCTACGGCCTCTCGAGCGGCACGTCGATGTCGACGCCCGCGGTGACCGGCATCGTGGCGCTGCTCACCGAGGCTTGGAAGCGGACGCACGGCGGCACGAACCCGCTGCCGTGGCAGACGAAGGCGGTCGTGATCGCCGGCGTCACCGATATCGGCAATCCCGGCCCCGACTACACCTACGGCTTCGGCATCGTCGACGCCAAGAACTCCGCCGACCTGATCTTCGGCGACAACGGAAAACAGACGCAGATCCGGAATGCCACCATTACGCAAGGACAGCAGTACGAGATGGCGGTGACGGTCGGCGCGACGCAGAATCTGCGCGTCGTTGCGAACTGGCCCGACCCGTCCGCGCTGCTCCTCGGCAACGACGCTTTCACCAAGCCGGCGCTCGTGAACGATCTCGACCTGAAAGTGATCGGTCCCGACGGCGCGACCGCGCTGCCGTACGTGCTGAACAAGGATCAGGTGAACGCCAACGCCACGCGCGGAGTGAACGTCGTCGACAACGTCGAGATGGTCGAGATCCCGAACGCGGCGCCGGGCGTCTACCGCATCGTCGTGAGCGGCTCGCGCGTGACGCAGGGTCCGCAGGACGTGGTGATCGTGTCGAACGCGCCGTCGCAGCCGGTGGTGGTGTGCAGCACCGCCTTCGAGCCGAACGACAGCGAGGCGGCGGCCTTCGGCAACCTCTTCTCCGGCACGACCATCAACGCCGCGCTCTGCTCGCAGTCGGACGTCGACTTTTATCGCTTCATCGCCACCGACTTCGGCAACATCACCGTCAACGTGACGGCCAGCGGTGACACGGCCATCCGCGTGACGGCGACGGCGTCGAACGGGCAGACCGCTACGACCACCGTGGCCGCCGGCGCGAGCGGCACGCTCACGCTTCCGTACACCGGCACCGGCCGCGCGAATCTGCCGGTGGTGGTGCGCATCGAGCCTTCGGGCACGGTCGGCAGCAACGCCACGTACACGATGGTGCCGCGGTTCGGAACGGCCACGGCGAACCGGCCGAGGGCAGTGCGGCACTGATGCGCCTCCGGGTCGCCGCGCTCGTGGCGCTGCTCGTCTCGACGGCAGCGCTGGCTGCAGGTCCGCGGCACGTCGTGTTCACGCCCGACGCGCCGCTGACCGATGCGGACGTGGCGCGGCTGGCCCGGAGCGGCGTGGTCGTGCAGCGCGCGCTCGCGGACGGCCGCTTCATCGCGCGCGTCGATCGCGAGGCGGCGGTAAGCGGAGCGACGTCATTTGAACCGCTGACGCTCGAAGACAAAGTGCTCCGCTCCGCCTGGCGCGAAGCGGCGCGCGGCGACTCGTGGGCCGCGCTCGACGTGATGTTTCACGACGACGTCGACTTCGATGAGGCGCGGAGCGCGGTGCTCGCCGCCGGCGGTGCGCTCGACGATCCGCTCGCCACCGACTTCGGCGTGCTGCGGCGCATCCGCACGAAGATCGCGCCGTCGCTGCTGACCGTTCTCGCCGCGGACGAGCGCGTGCTCGCCGTCTCCGGCCCGTCGCGCTTCCGCATCAAAAGCGACAACGTCGAGACGGCCACGCTCTCGAAAGTGCCGCAGGTGCAGGCGCCGCCGTACGGCCTGACCGGCTCCGGCATCACGCTCTCGCTCTTCGAGCTCGCCGTCGGCCAGGCTTCGCATCCGGAGTTCGGCGGACGGCTGACCGTCTTCGCCTCCGGCGGCGCGAGCGGCGACAAGAGCCACGCCACGCACGTCGCCGGCACCATCGGCGCGGCCGGCCTGCTGCCGGAAGCGCGCGGCATGGCGCCGAACGCCACGCTCTTCCAGTTCTGCGTCCCGTTCAGCGGCGTGAACACCTGCAGCGGCGACTGGGTCTCGCTCAAAGACACCGAGCTCGCCTCGCGCAACGTCGTCGCCGACAACAACTCCTGGGGCTTCGTGGTCGGCTGGGACAAGTCGTTCAGCCCGCCGGTGTTCTTCGATGCGGAGGAGTATTACGGCGCCTACACGGTCGAAGACACCGCGCCGGTCGACGACATCGCCTTGCGCCGCAATGTGCTGTTCGTGCACTCGGCCGGCAATGAAGGCAATCCGCCGATCTTGAGCGAATGGGGCGAGCATCGCCACTCCGACGACAACTTCGACCCGATCCTCGACAAACTCTTCTGCTACTCGAAGGATCTGAGCGGCGCCGACTGCCCGGCCTCGTGCAACGGCGGCTGCGAGAAGGAGAAGCACCATCCGATCGAGCCGTTCGACACGATGACCGTCGCCGGCGCGGCGAAAAACGCCATCGCCGTCGGCAACGTCGACGAGAGCGCGAACATCTACATCAGCAGCTCGCGCGGTCCGGCCAAGGATGGACGCGTGAAGCCGGACGTGGTCGCGCGGGGCGTGAACGTGCTCTCGACGGTCTACACCAGCGCGTACGGCCCGGCCACCGGTACGTCGATGTCGTCGCCGGTCGTCACCGGCACGGCCGGGCTCATCGCCGAGCAGTGGCAGCGGACCTACGGCGCGTTGCCGCGGCCGCCGCAGCTCAAGGCGCTGATCCTCGCCGGCGCGCAGGACCTCGGCAATCCCGGTCCCGACTACACCTACGGCTTCGGTCTGCTCGACGCGAAGGCGTCCGTCGATTTCATCCTCAACGACGGCGCGAACGGGAAGGGCAGTGTCATCCGCAACCTCACCGTGGCGCAGGGCGACAAGCTGGAGATCCCGCTGGTCGTCTCGTCCGCGCAGAAGCTGCGCGTGCTCCTCGGATGGGGCGATCCGTCCGCGCTGCTCCTCGGCAAGCAGCAGTTCGGCGGCAAGGCGCTGGTCAACGATCTCGATCTCAAGATCATCGATCCGTCCGGCGGCGAGCACTTCGCCTACGTGCTCGATCGCGATCATCCGTCCGCCGCCGCGACCACCGGCACGAACGACACCGACAACACCGAGCTGGTCGAGATCGCGAATGCCGCGCCCGGCGTCTACCGCGCCATCATCAGCGGCTCGCGCGTGAGCAAAGGTCCGCAGGAAGCGGTGTTCGTCACTACCGCGCGCACGGTTCCAGCCTGCACCGATGTCAACGAGCCGAACGACACCGCCGACGTCGCCGTCGGCGATCTCGTCTCCAGCTCCACGATTACCGCCGCCATCTGCACCGCCGCCGATGTCGATTTCTACCGGCTGCGCGTGACCAAGCCAGGCCCGATCGCCATCACCGTCACCACCGGCGACACGCCGCTGCGCGTGACGCTCTCCACCGGTAGCGTCACCGATGTTCCGGCCAACACCACCGCCACCATCAACGCCAGCGCCGCGGCCGTGCCGCTGGTCGTGCTGGTGAAAGTGGAGGCGCCGTCCGGCATCAACTTCCTGCCGCGGTACACGCTCACGCCAGTCTTCGGGCAGGTGAGTGGCGTGCGGCGCCGTTCCGTGCGGCCGTAGGGCCGGTACAATGCGCGCCGCCATGGCGTACAAGACCCTGCTCCTCGACGCATCCGACGGGGTGCTCACCGTCACCCTCAATCGTCCCGACGTCCACAACGCCTTCAACGACGAGTTGATCGGCGAGGCCATCGATCTCTTCTCGAGCATCGATCCGTCCACCGCGCGCGCGATCGTGCTGAAGGGCACGGGAAAGAATTTCTGCGCCGGCGCGGACCTGAATTGGATGTCGCGCATGGTCAGCTACACGCGCGACGAGAACGTGCGCGACTCGGCGCTGCTCGCGAAGATGTACGCGCTGATCAACGAGTGTCCGCTGCCGATCGTCGGGCGGATTCAGGGCGCGGCCATCGGCGGCGGCGTCGGGCTCGTGTCGGTGTGCGATGTCGCCATCACCACGGAGACGACGCAGTTCGGCCTCTCCGAGGTGAAGCTGGGGATCCTGCCGGCGGTGATCTCGCCGTATGTCATCGCGAAGATCGGCGAGACGCATGCGCGCGCGCTCTTCCTCACCGGCGAGCGCTTTCCCGCCGAGCGCGCGCTGCGCATCGGCCTGGTGCATCGCGTGGTCGAGACGAACGAACAACTCGACGCCGCGGTGTACGAGACGGTCACGCAGCTCAAGACCTCCGGCCCCGAGGCCGTCCGCGAGTGCAAGCGGCTCATCGCGCACGTCGCCGCGAGCGAGCTGGCCGAGGCCATTCCGTACACCATCGAAGCCATCGCGGCGCGGCGGGTCTCGCCCGAAGGGCAGAGCGGCATGAGCGCGTTCCTGCGGAAGGAGCTCGCGCCGTGGGTCGTGAATCAGGGAACGGACACGCAGTGATCCGCAAGCTCCTCGTCCCGAACCGCGGCGAGATCGCCGTCCGCATCGCCCGCGCCTGCCGCGAGCTGAAGATCGCCTCGGTGCTCGCGCACGCGGAAGACGACGACGTGCGCTACGTGCGGCGTTTCTTCGACGAGTCGGTGAGTCTCGGCAGCGGCGACGCGCGCGCGACGTATCTCAACGTCGGCCGCGTCATCGACGCCGCGCGCGGCTCCGGCGCCGACGCGCTGCATCCCGGCTACGGCTTCCTCTCCGAGCGCGCCGAGCTGGCCGCCGCGTGCGACGAGGTCGGCGTGATCTTCGTCGGACCGAAGGCGTCGTCGATCGCGGCGATGGGCTCGAAGGCGGAGTCGCGGCGGCTCATGCAGCGTCACGGCGTGCCGGTCGTGCCGGGGTACGACGGCGAAGAGCAGTCGCTCGACGTGCTCACGAGCGAAGCGGCGCGCATCGGCTTTCCGCTGCTCGTGAAAGCGTCGGCGGGCGGCGGCGGCAAAGGGATGAAGATCGTCCGCGCGGCGGGCGAGCTGCAGGCGGCCATCGAGTCGGCGCAGCGCGAGGCGCTCAAGGCCTTCGGCGACGCGCGCCTGCTGCTCGAGCGCTACATCGAGGAGCCGCGCCACGTCGAGTTTCAGATCTTCGGCGACGGCGCCGGCAACATCGTCCATCTCTTCGAGCGCGACTGCTCGGTGCAGCGGCGCCACCAGAAAGTGGTGGAGGAGTCGCCGGCGCCGCGCTACTCCGAGGAGCTGCGCCAGCGCATGGCGAAAGCGGCCATCGCCGCTGCCGCAAGTGTGGACTACCGGAACGCCGGAACGGTGGAGTTCATCCTCACGCCCGAGGGCGAGTTTTACTTTCTGGAGATGAACACGCGCCTGCAGGTCGAGCATCCGGTGACGGAGCTCGTGACCGGCGTCGATCTCGTGCGCGCGCAGCTCCAGGTGGCGTCCGGCGCGCCGCTGCCGTGGACGCAGGACGCCTTGCGGCAGCGCGGCCACGCCATGGAAGTGCGCGTCTATGCCGAGGATCCGGACGACCGCTATCTGCCGCAGAGCGGAACGATCGCTCACTACATCGAGCCGACCGGACCGGGCGTGCGCGTCGACGCCGGCGTGACGCGCGGCAGCGAGATCGGCGTGAAGTTCGATCCGATGCTGTCGAAACTGATCGCATACGGCGAGAACCGCGAGGCCTGCATCGACCGGCTGGCGCGCGCGCTCCGCGACTACGTCATCCTCGGCACGAAGACGAACGTCGGCTGGCTGCGCCGCGTCGTCACGCATCCCGCCTTCCGCGACGGCCGGGTGAGCACGCGCTTCCTCGAAGACCACGCCGCCGATCTCGCGCCGCGCGTGCCCGACGCCGTGCCGCAGATCGCCGCCGCCATCGCCGCCGCGCCGCGCAAGCGCGCATCCGCGAGCGCCGCGACGGCGCAGCGCGCGACGAGCATCTGGGACTCGCTCGGAACGTGGGGCCGCGCCTGACGGCTCCACCGTTCGGCGTCCGCTCCTCTATCGAACGATAGAGAAGCGAATCTACCCGTGCGCGGATATTCGCGCGCGCCGCGCCGTCCTATCTTCTCCCCATCATGAACAACATGTTGGTGGAGCGCCGCACAGGCGACCGGTTCTCAGTCCGGGTTCCCATTCATATCGCGGACGGCGGAAACGGATCGACGATCGACATCAGCGCGAGCGGCGTGGCCTTCACGCTCGATCGTCCGCTCGAGCCCGGCCGCGACATCCGTTTCGATCTCGGCACGCCGGGCAGCGGCGAAATGCTGCCGCTCCATTGCGCGGGACGGGTGGTTCGTGTCGAACCGCGCGGCCCATCGCTGTTCGTCGCCGCAACGATCGACCTGCTCGACTTCGGCACGCCGACCACCAGTCATTGATAGAGACAGAGGAGAGAGAAGCCATGAAACGCCTTGCATTCGGTGCCCTGATGTTGCTCTTCGCCAGTGTTGCTTTCGGCGCGCCGATGTCGGGCGCGATCTTTACCACCGACGGATCGTGCAGCGGCACGAACCTGAACATCTTCGGGTCGAAGGACGACGTCTATCTCGACGGCGGTCCCGCGCATCCGCACGCGGCCGGCCTGCCCGACGGCTCGTACTTCGTGCAGGTGACCTCGCCCGACGGCGCGCTCCTCGGCTCGAGCACGAGCGCGATCGTGCAGGTCGCCGGCGGTGAGTTCGGCGGCTGCTACCGCCTCTCCGACATCGTCGTGCGCGCCAGTGACGCCGGCCCCGGCTACGACGACACCTCCAACAGCGGCGGCGAGTACAAGGTGTGGGTCAGCAGCTCGACCGCGTTCGCCGAGAACGCCTCGAAGACCGACAACTTCAAAGTGAAGACGACCGAAGTCGTGCCGCCGCCGCCGGGACATCTCCTCGTGACGAAGTTCTACGACGCGAACGCGAACGGCACGTTCGACGCCGGCGACGTGAACATCACCGGCTGGCAGGTCACCATCCAGGACTCGCCGCACGTCTGGATCGACTCCGTCGCCACGACGCCGGTCGATTACGTCGACGAAGCGGGCGACTTCGGCGTGAGCGAGTCGGCCGCGACGCAGCAGAACTGGCGCGCCACCACGAGCATGCAGGTCAACGCGCACATCACCGACGGTCAGAACACGAGCGTCAGCTTCGGCAATCTCTGCCTCGGCGGCGGCGGCGGTCTCACCCTCGGCTACTGGTCGAACAAGAACGGGCAGTCGGAAGTCGGCAACGACGACATGGCCATGCTGGTCGCGCTCAATCTGCGCAACGCCGACGGCAGCGCGTTCGATCCGGCCAACTACAAGGCCTTCCGCACCTGGATCCTGGCGGCGAACGCCACGAACATGGCCAACATGCTCTCCGCGCAGTCGGCGGCGATGCAGCTCAACGTCCTGAACAACCACGTCTCCGCGTCGTCGATCGTCTACGCGCCGGGTGCCGGCAGCGCGAACGCCCTCGGCTACGCAACGGTCGGCGCGCTGCTCGGCGAGGCCGACGCGCTCCTCGGCGCGAACGGCTACACCGTCGGCTCGGGCGCGACCCGCACGGTGCAGGAAGCGGTGAAGACCGCCATCGACCGCGCGAACAACAACCTCAACTTCGTGCAGGGATCGCCGTGCGCGTTCAGCTTCCAATGAGCTGAGTCGAACGGCCGCGGTAAGCGAAGGGCGAGCTCCGGCTCGCCCTTCGTGTTTCACGTCAGCCCATGCTCGTGCGCGTAGAGCGTGAGCTGCACGCGCCCTTTGAGGCCGAGCTTCTCGTAGACGCTGTGCAGATGCGTCTTCACCGTGCCCTCGGTGATGAAGAGCTTCTCGCCGATCTCGCGGTTGCCGAGGCCGCCGGTGACCATGCGCACGATGTCGATCTCGCGCGGCGTGAGCACCTGGCGCACGCGCTGATGCGACTCGACGTTGCGCAGCATCTTCTCGAACGCGCGCCCGATCGCTTCCTTCTCCAGCCACGTTCCGCCGGCGGCGACTTTGCGGATGCAGCGCACGAGCAGCGACGGCGCCATCTCCTTGAGCACCACGCCGCGCGCGCCGAGACGCATCGCCTCGACCACCTCGTCATCGCTGACGTTGCCGGCCAGCACCACCGCCGCGGGCGGACCGCCGCCGAGGCGCCGCAGCACTTCCATCCCGTTGAGAATCGGCATCTGCAAGTCGACGATGAGCACGTCCGGTTTGTAGCGCGCCACCGCAGCCAGCGCCGACTCGCCGTCCGCACATTCGGCCACGACTTCCATGTCCTCTTCATCGGCGATGAACTGCATCAGGCCGCGCCGCACCAGCGGATGATCGTCGGCGATGACGATGCGCGTGGTCATGCGGTCGCTCCGAGCGGCACGCGGATCTCGAGCCGCGCGCCCGCTGCCGACGAGTCGATGATCATCGAGCCGCCGAGCGAGGTGACGCGCTCCTTCAGCGTGCGCGGCCCCTGATTCGCCGCGACGAGCGAGCGGAGGTCGTAGCGTCCGTGGAACGGGAAGCCGTCGCCGTCGTCGGAGACGTCGATGCGCACGGCACCGCCGTCGACGTCGACGAGCACCGAGGCGCTCTTCGCGTTCGCATGGCGCGCGGCGTTCGCCACCGCCTCGTGCACGAGCGCGTAGATCTCGTGGCGCAGCGCGGGCGGCAGGACGTGGACGACCGAGGCGATCTCCTGATGCACCTCGAGCGGCCACTGCGAGCGGATGCGGTCGGAGAGCGAGGCGAGACGGTCGGAGCTTTCCGCCTGCACGTTCGCGGGACGGAGCTCGTCGATGAACCAGCGCAGCTCTTTCTGCGCCGAGGCGATGACCGCCGCCACTTCATCGCAGCGCCTTTGCGCCTCGGCCGGGTTGGCGATCATCAGCCGCGGCAGCGTGTGCAGTTGCAGGCTCGCGCCGGTGAGCGACTGCAGCACCGAGTCGTGCAGATCGCGCGCGACGCGCACCCGTTCCTCGTTCACCGCGCCGCGCTGGAGCTGCTGCGCGGCGTGATAGTGATCGAGCCGCCCGGCGATCACCGAGCCGGCGATGCGCGCGAGATTCACTTCCTCGAGCAGCGGCAGCCGCCCGTCGAGCAGCAGCAGCCGGCCTCGCACGAAGTCCCCTTTGAACGGGGTGGCCACCACCGTGCCGATGTTGTAGCGCTCGGCGATCTGCGGCGGCACGCCGTCGACGGCGCGCGACGGCCGCTTGCCGCGCGTGACCGAATCATCGAGGTCGAGCGACACCGCAGGCATGTGCGCGCTGCTGACGTACGCGCCGGAGTCGCGCTCGAGCAGCAGCAGCGCCGTCTCGTCCGGCTCCGTGTCGGCGACGAACTGCTCGCCGTTCCACTCGCCGTAAAACGCGGTGCGCTCGTTGAGATGCTGATAGGCGAGCAGCGCCCGCCGCGCGCCGAAGATCGAGCTCGCCTCCGACATCAGCCGCGACACCAGCTCGTCGTGCTGCCCGCGCGTGGCCCGCGGCCAGCGCGCGATCCGCTGCAGGTCGTGCTGGATGCGCTCCTGATACTCGGTCAGGTAGACGAGCATCGACGCCAGCACGCCGAGGTAGGTCACGCGGATGATGAAGCGGTTGAGCTGGAACTCCGCGCTGTCGGTACGGCCGGCGGCGCTGGTGACGAAGACGGCGATGGCCAGCAGTGCGGTGAGGATCGTGCCGCGGCGGCCGAAGCGCAGCATCGCGCAGATCGTGCTGAAGACGAAGAAGACGAAGAACGGACTGGTCGGCCCGAACGTGGCGTAGTTGATCGTGCCGAAGAACATCAGGTCGATGACGTGGCTCGCCACCTGCCACCGCGCCGAGGTCATGGCCGCGGCGGCGGTGCGGAGCGCGATCACCAGCGCGTAGATCGAGTACGCCGCCAGGAGCGAGTAGGTGAAGGCCGGATACTTCGACGGCTCGAGCGGATCGAGATAGATCGCGCCGAACGAGGCGATCGCCAGAATGAAGCGCCCGTTGGCGATCAGACGTTCCGCGCGACTCTGCGGAATCTGCTGCAGGAACATGGCTGGAATGCGCCGATCATACGCGCATCCGCTACGACGCGGCGCGCGACGAGTATCCCGGACTCGGCTGGAACAGCGGGACGCGAGCGATCGCCACCACGATCAGGTCGAGCAGGATGTAGAGGATGCCGACGCCGGCCGGCGGATTCGCCGAGTGCAATCCGAGCAGCGGCACCGTGGCCGCCCACTGCCAGTTCCCGATCGACGTGCCGACCCACTCGAGGATCATCGTGTAGACCACGCACGACGAGAGCAGCAGCCGGTTGCGCGAGCGCGCGATCAGCGCGAACGCCGCCAGCCACCAGATGCATCCCCATACGTCTGTAAAGGCGTAGAGACCGAACGCCGCAACGATGGATCCGCACACCAGCACCGATCGGGTGATCGCGCGCTCATATGCGCGGATGGCCGGCTGCCGCGCCGTGGCCGCCGCGAGCAGGTAGAAGAGACCATGTCCCGGCGGGACGTAGAGCGGGATCAGGGCGTGGCGATACGAATAGAGACCCCAGCCGAGGGAGAGCACGATCTCGCCGGCGGTGGCTACGAGAATCGCGCAGACGATCTGCCGTCCGTCGACGCCGCTGCCGCGCGCAAACCAGGCGACGAAGCAAGCCGTGGCCAGGCCGAGCGCGCACTGCCGGGCGAGGCCGTCGCCGTCGAGCAGCAGCAGCGCGATCATGAAGGCCGCCGAGGCGGCGACGAAAGTCAGGAAGCGGCGGTCCATCGATGTTTGGACGAGTCGCGGATCATACGCGCGACTGCCGCCCGAGCGCTTCCGGCGAGCGGACCCGTCCGGCGATGCCGCAGAGGATCAGCAGCGTCACCACGTACGGCAGCGCGAGCAGCAGGTGATACGGCACGCCGCGCGACGAGGCCTGCAGCGCGTACTGCAACGCCGCGGTGAGGCCGAAGAGCGCGGTGCCGAGGAGCGCGCCTTTGAGCTTCCAGCGCCCGAAGATCACGATCGACAAGGCGATGAAGCCGCGGCCCGCGGTCATGTTCTCGGCGAAGCCGCTCGACAGACCCAGCGAAAGATACGCGCCGGCCAGACCTGCGAGCAGCGCCTCGATGCCGAGCGCCGCAGCGCGATGCCGCGCCACTGACCAGCCGGCGCCCGCCACCGCTTCCGGATTCTCGCCGCACGCGCGCAGGCGCAGGCCGAAGGAGGTGTTCCAGACGAGGAGCGCGAGCAGCGGCGGCACGATCATCCAGGCGATCGGCAGCACCACGTCGCGCCGCAGTTGCGGCACCGACTGCACGAAGATCGCACCCTGCTGCATGGCCCGGTAGACGAAGCTCGTCACGCCGAGGGCCAGCAGGTTGATGGCCGTGCCGGTGACGATCTGGTCGGCGCGCAGCACGATCGCGAAGAGGCCGAAGAGCAGCGCGATCAGCGCCGCGCCGGCGATGCCGCCGAGGAAGCCGGCGGCGACGCTGCCGGTGAGCTGCGCGCCCAGCACCGCCGTCATCGCCGCCACCAGCATCATCCCTTCGATGCCGAGGTTGATGATGCCGCTGCGCTGCACGACCAGCTCTCCTTCCACCGCCAGCAGCAGCGGCGTCGACGCGACCAGCGCGAGCGGAATGGAGCTAACGATCAGATCGAACATGCTCGAAGCCGATCAAGACCAGGATCACCGCGGCCTGGCCGAACGTCGCTACGGCGGACGAAATGTTCGCCGTCCGTTGTAATTCGCCGGCGCCGGTGGTGAGCGCGCCGAAGAAGAGCGCCGCGGCGATGGTGGCCAGCGGATGCAACTGCGCGAGCAGCGCCACGGCGATGCCGGAGTAGCCGTAGCCCGCGGCGAAGCGCTCGAACAAACGATGGGTGACGCCGAGGAGCTCGATGCCGCCGGCCAGTCCGGCCGCGGCACCGGAGATGGCCATCGCCCGCGCGATCTGCGCCCGCACGTGGATGCCCGCCCATTTCGCGGCGAACGGATTGAAGCCGGTGGCGCGCAGCCGCAGCCCTTCGATGGTGCGGTAGAGCAGCCACCACGCCGCCACGCACACCGCCGGCGCCAGCAGCACGCCGGCGTGCACGACGCCGAGCTGCGGCAGCGCCGCCTGCGCCGCGTCGGTCTGCGGATACTGCTTCGCCGCTTCCTGCAGCGGTCCGTTCACGCACCAGCCGAGGAGGTGAATGGCGGTGAAGTTGAGCAGGATGGTGGTGAGCACCTCGGGCGCGTTGCGCCACAGCCGCATCAGCGTCGCCAGCGAGGCCCACGCCGCGCCGGCGACCATCGCCGCGAGGAGCGACGCCGCCACGCCGAAGCGCGCCGCCATCAGTCCCGCAAGCGCTCCCACGATGAACTGTCCCTCGGCACCGATGTTCCACACGCCGGCCCGGAAGGCGAGGACCACTGACAGGCCGGTGAGCAGCAGCGGCACGCTCTTGAGCAGCGTCTCGGCGATGGCGAACCCCGAGCCGACCGAGCCGCTGACCAGGATCGCCAGCAACCGCAGCGGCGACTCGCCGAAGAAGAGTCCCGACAGCGCCAGCAGCAGCACCGCCGCAACCGCAGCGATTACCGGAACGCCGATGCGTCTCATGCGACGCCTGCCATCATCGCCCCGGCGCGCACCGCCGCCTCGGCAGGCGAGAGGCGCTCGCTCAGCCGCCCGCGGTAGATCACCTGCAACGCGTCGGCGAGCGCGAACGCTTCGTCGAGATCGGACGTGATCAGCACGATCGCCGCGCCGCCCGCCGCCGCCGCGCGCAACTGCTCGTGCACGAAGCGCGTGGCCTCGAGGTCGAGTCCGCGCGTCGGCTCGGCGGCGACGATCGCGCGCGGCCGCGGGTCGAGCTCCCGTGCCAGCACGACCTTCTGCTGATTGCCGCCGGAAAGATCGCCGGCGCGCTGCTGCGGACCGCGCGCGCGGATCGAGTAGAGCTCGATCATCCGCTGCGCGTGCCGCGCCGCCTCGCGCGGCCGCCAGCGCTTCGCCTTCAAGGCGAGGTTCTCCGCGATCGACATCTCCGCGACGATGCCGTCGCGCGTGCGATCCTCCGGAATGTGTCCGGCGCCGGCGAGCCGTTCGCGCAGCCGCGCCGCGAGCGCTGTCTGCCCGTTGCCGGCCACGCCGACGATCGCCACGATCTCTCCGGCGTGCACGGTCAGGGCGTCGTCCAACTGCAGCGCCGCGCCGCGTGTGCGCGTACTCGGCGATGGCGTTGCCGCCGCGCCGCGCGCCACCATCGCGTTCGCCAGCTCCTCCGCCGTCGCCTGCGACGTCTCCAGCACCACCCGTCCGCCGCGCATGACCACGAAGCGCCGCGCCACCGCGAGCACCTCCGGCAGCTTGTGGCTGATGAAGACGACCGCGGTGCCGTTCGCCGCCAGCCGGCGCATGACCCGGAACAGCTCCTCCGACTCCGAAGGCGTGAGCACCGAAGTCGGCTCGTCGAGGATGAGCGTCGACGGCTGCTTGGCGATGGCTTTGATCAGCTCCAGCTTCGACTTTTCGCCGACTGACAACTCCTCGACCCGTCGCGAGACGTTCGCGAGAGCGATGCCGCTGCGTTCGATGATCCGCTCCGCCTCGCGCTGCAACGCCGAGCGCGTGGCGAAGCGGAAGCGCGCCCGATCGGTCAGCGCCAGGTTCTCGGCGATGGTCAACTCGTTGACCAACAGGAAATGCTGGTGCACGAGCTCGACCCGGCCGTCGCGCTCGACGCTGCCGGAGTCGGGCGCGAGCTCGCCCGCGGCGATGCGCATGATCGTGGTCTTGCCGGCGCCGTTCTCGCCGGCCAGCGCCACGATCTCGCCGGCGGCGATCTCCAGCGAGACGTCGTCGAGCGCGCGCACCGCGCCGAAGGACTTCGTTACGTGCGCGATGCGCACATCAGAATCCGGCAGGCACTTTGAGGGTCTTGTCCTTGATCTGCTGCTCGAGCCGCGCCACCTCGGCCACCGTATCGGGCTTGAGCGTCGCCTTCAGCTTGTCGTTCCATTCGAGCGTCACGATCCCGTCCTTCATCCCAAAGTACTGGATCTCCGGCTTGAACTGCTTCGCCTGCACCGTCCTGGCCATGCGCAGGAACGCGCCGGGAATGTCGACCACGGCCGAGGCGACGATGACGTCGGGCGCGAGATCGTTCTGATTCTTGTTCGACCCGAAGCAGCGCACGCGCCGCTCGCTGCACGCCTGGAAGACGCCGCGTCCCGCCTCGTTGGCCTGATGGAAGATGAAGTCGCAGCCGGCGTTGATGAGCGAGAGCGTGGCCACCTTCGCCGCGCCGAGGTCGTCGAAGTTGCCGGTGTAGATCTCCTTCACCTCGAACTTCGGATTCACCGACTGCGCGCCCGCCTTGAAGGCGAGGAACGTCGAGGCGATCGACGGCAGGTTGATGCCGCCCACGAGGCCGGCCTTGCCGGTCTTCGACTCGCGCGCGGCGATTACGCCGAGCAGGTACGTGGCCTCTTCGAGCTCGAAGCGCATCGGGGCGACGTTCTGCGCGACCGTGTTGCCGGAGGTGGTGACGAAGACCGTGTGCGGATACTGCGCGCCCGCTTTCTTCGCCGCGTCCTGGAACTCGAAGCCGTGGCCGAAGGCTAGGTCGAACTGCTTCTGGCCGTACGAGCGGAAGCCTTCCTCGATCTCCGCCGGGGTCTTGGTCTCCTGATTCGACACCTCGGCGCCGAGCTGCTGTTTGATCTGCTGCAGC
>DASVQE010000022.1:0-12985 GCA_036389275.1 Thermoanaerobaculia bacterium | reverse complement strand
ACCGCCCAGCCAGTGGAAGCGCTTGCCGGCGGCGCCGCAGAAGAGGAGTGCGGCCGCGAACACGATCGCCGTGCGTGCCCGCGGCCTCACCATCAGATCTCGCGGAAGATGAAGGGACGGAGCACGTCCATCCGCTCCTCGACCTTCGACGCGTCGAGATAACGCAGCGTCGCGGCGATCGAGGAGATCAGCGAGTTGCCGTCCTGCGGCGTGTAGCAGAAGCCGACGATGCGGCGGGAGTCGGGGACGGCGATGGTCGACAGCGGCACGACCGTCTGCGAGAGGATGCGGCCGTAGTAGCCGTGGTCGCGGCCGTACGAGAAGATCTGGTTCACCGAGCGCTTGGTCGTCGTGGCCACGCGCGGGTTGTTGCGCAGCGCCGCGCGCGTTTCCTCGAGCGTCACGTCGTGGCGCGTGGTCAGCGTGAACCAGAGCGTGTGCATGTACTGCGTGTTGATCTTGATGGCGGACGAGAAGAGGTTCAGCTTCTCGCCGAGGGTCTGGAAGATGTGGTACGCGTCGCGGGCGTGATGCGTGCCGAACTCCGGGTCGTCGTGCTTGCCGGCCTGCGGCGAGGCGAGGAACGACTTCGCGTCGGAAACGTCGTTCGCGCGGCGCATGCAGACGAACTGTCCCGACTCGAGGCTCATCTTGCCGTCGACCGAGGCGAGCGTCTTGAGCAGCACCGAGATGTTGTGCGTGTTGCACGAGACGATCTGCACGAAGCGCTCGTCGGGGCTCTGCACCTCGTCGTTGATGCCGAGGGCGTACGGCTTGCCGAAGCCGAACTCGGAGCCCTGCGCGAGGAATCCTTTCGGACCTTTCACGCGCTGGTAGACGTTGACCTTGTTCTCGTTGCCGGCCGGCGTGCAGTCGACGACGACCGTGGCGCGCTCGATCGCTTCCTCGTTCGTGTACGACACGCGATGGCCGAGGCGGGCGAAGTCGTCGCGAGCCTGCTCGTCGGCGGCCAGGCGCGCGCCGCGGTTGAGCAGCGTGTTGATCATGGCCCGGTCGTCGGTGGACGGCGTCCGCTTGTGGAACGTCACCTCGTCGATGCCCCAGGCGTCCTTGTAATCGCTGAAGAGCGCGATGAGCGGCTCGCCGATGGTGCCGGTGCCGACCACGTGCACGATGTTCTTCTTGGTCATGGGTTTGGAGAGGCTCCTCTCGTGAAATCGGGCGCGATTGTATGATCGCGCGCTCATGAGCGCCAAGCCCGAGTCCGGCGAGAAGCTGATCGCCTCCAACAAGAAAGCGCTGCACGACTACTTCGTCGAGCAGAAGCTCGAGGCGGGACTGGCTCTGACCGGCACCGAAGTGAAGTCGCTGCGCGACGGCAAAGCGAACCTCAAAGACGCCTACGTCATCTTCAAGGACGGCGAGGCGTATCTGTTCGGCGCGCACATCTCGCCCTACACGCACGGCAACCTGCAGAACCACGAGCCGGAGCGGACGCGCAAGCTTCTCCTGCACCGCCGCGAGCTCGAGAAGCTGCGCGTGCAGACGACCGAGAAAGGATTGACGGTCGTGCCGCTGCGCCTCTACTTCAAAGGCAGCCGGGTGAAAGTGGAGATCGCCGTCGTGCGCGGCAAGAAGCAGTACGACAAGCGCGAAACGGCGAAAGCGCGCGAAGCCGACCGCGAGGCAGCGGCGGCGGTGAAGCATGGCCGCTGACGCCAGGTGCTGCGCCCACTGTGGTTGCCCAGCCACAGCACTGACCTGCTCAGGCGACAGAAGCGCGCTGCGCGGCGTCGCTACGATTCGTACCTAAGCCTCACGCGACGCGCGACTTAGCTCCGCTTTCGCCCGCCGCTCGCTCCGTGGCACTTCCCTCGCTCTTTCGCCCGGTCGCATGCTCGTTCAGCGCAAGACCATCAACACAGACGTCAGCATCACCGGCATCGGCCTTCACTCCGGCATCTACACCACCGTGCATCTCCATCCGGCGCCCGCGGGCACCGGCATCATCTTCGTGCGCGCGGACCTCGACGGTCTGCGCATCCCGGCGCTGCAGGCGTCCACCACCGCCCTCGACTACGCCACCACCGTCGGCAAAGACGACGTGCAGGTCGGCACCGTCGAGCACCTCCTCTCCGCGATCCTGGCCTGCGGCATCACCGACGTCGAGATTCACATCGACGGACCGGAAGTGCCGATCATCGACGGCAGCGCGCTGCCCTTCATGCACCTGGTCGACGCCGCCGGCGTGCGCGAGCTCGGCGCCGAGATTCCGGTGCTGCGGCTGCGCGAGGCGATCGAGGTGAGCGACGGCGACAAGTGGGTGCGCATGGCTCCCGCGAACCGCCTGATCATCAAGTACCGCATCGACTTCGACCATCCGGCCATCGGCCGGCAGTCGACGCATTTCGACTTCGG
Organism: Thermoanaerobaculia bacterium; assembly: GCA_036389275.1. GTDB lineage: Bacteria > Acidobacteriota > Thermoanaerobaculia > Gp7-AA8 > Gp7-AA8 > QHVT01. The sequence continues at coordinate 10,606 of DASVQE010000022.1, read as the reverse complement.
CCACGACAGCTTCCTCAAGAAAATCGCGCCGGCGCGCACGTTCGGTTTCATGCGCGACGTCGAGAAGCTGCGCGCCGCCGGCCTCGCGCGCGGCGGCTCGGTCGAGAACGCGCTCGTGCTCGACGACCGCGGCGTCGTCAACGGGCCGCTCCGCTATCGCGACGAGTTCGTGCGCCACAAAGTGCTCGACCTCATCGGCGACCTCGCCCTGATCGGACGTCCGGTCGTCGGCGAGATCACCGCCCATCGCGCAGGCCACGCGCTGCACTCCCGGTTCGTCGAGCGCATCCTGCGCGCGGCGGCCGAACAGGAAGAGCGGAGCGACGCGCGGGTCGGGCAGCGGATCGAGTCCTTCGCCTGAGTCGGGCGCGTCGTGTGGTAAAAAAGCCACACGGTGCGTCCGCTCCTTCTCTCGCTCTCCTTCTTTCTCCTCGCGGGCAGCGCGCTCGCCGCCCCGAAGCCGCGCATCGAGAACCTCGCCGCGACGGCCAGCGGCGGCAAGGTGTCGGTGCGCTTCGCGCTCGCGAACGCCTTCACCAGCGGCGAGATGGTCGAGGCGCTGCAGAGCGGACTGCCCACCACCTTCACCTACAGCGTCGAGATCTTCCGCGACCGCCCGAGCTGGTTCGACGACGGGATCGCGCGGGCGCGGCTGGAAGTGATCTGCACCTTCAACTCGATCACGCGCGAGTACCTGCTCAACTATCGTCGCGACCGGCGCCTCGTGCGCTCGGAAACCTTCACCGAGCTCGCCGCGCTGCAGCGGCGCATGACCACCATCGATGAAGTCGACCTGTTCGACGTCGGCACGCGCAAGCCGTACAAGCTGAAAGTGCGGGCGAAGGCGGACCTCATGCGCGGCTGGCTGCTGTACGTGATTCCGTGGGAAGTGTCGACGCGCTGGCGCGAGTCGCGCGTGAAGGCGGCGGAGTGAGCGCATGACGCTGCGCGATCTCGTCCTCCGCTATCGCAAGGATCCGCGGTTCATCATCTCCGTGCCGCTGGTGATCCTCGCCGCGACGAGTCTCGTCTACTACGTCACCCAGCAAGCAAAAGAACTGACGCCGGAGGCGCTCAGCAGCCAGGTGCTGCTCTTCGTCCTCGCCAACATCAATCTGCTGCTGATCATCGGCATCCTCTTCGTGCTGCTGCGCGGCGTGGTCAAGCTGGTGCTCGAACGGCAGCGCGGCATCCTCGGCTCCCGTTTCCGCACGAAGCTCGTCGTGACATACGTCATGACTTCACTCCTTCCGGTGATCCTGCTGTTTCTCGTCGCCACCGATCTGTTGCGCGTGTCGATCGACCGCTGGTTCGCCACGCCCGTGCGGCAGATCCTGCAGAACAGCGAGACCATCGCGCAGATGGCGCAGGATCAGTCGGCGGAGATCGCCGCCGGTGCCGCGCGCGAGATCGCCGCAAGCCCCGATGCGCGCGACGCCGCACGCGCCGGCGCGGTCCTCACGCACGTGCGGCAATACCACGACATCGATCTCGCCGCGGTCTATCGCGGCGGCATCCTGATGCAGGCGCAGGCGAATGCGCGCGCGCCGATCCAGGAAGTGCAGGAGCCGTCGTCGCGCTTCTTCGACGAAGTGGCGCGCTCCGGCCGCGCGGTGAAGATCGACGTGGTCGGCAGCGGCAAGTGGATCCGCACGGCCACGCGCATGCCGGGCGAGGGCGGCTGGGCGGCGGTGGCGGGCGTCTTCGTGCCGGCGACGATGAGCCGGATGATCGACGAGTCGATCATCGCCCACAAAAACTTCCAGCAGTTGCACTCGCAGCGGCAGACGCTGAAGGCATCGCAGACGATGCTCTTTCTTGCGGTGACGCTGGCGATTCTCTTCGGCACGTTGTGGACCTCCATCTACGCGTCGCGCCGCATCACCATCCCGATCAAGGCGCTGGCCGAGGCGACGAACCGGATTGCGGTGGGCGGCGTGGGACATCGGGTGGAAGTGGAGGCGACGGACGAAGTGGGACGGCTGATCGAGTCGTTCAACGACATGTCGGCGCAGCTCGCGCACCAGCGGCAGCAGCTCACCGAGACGAACCGCTTCATGGGCACCGTGCTCGAGAGCGTCAGCACCGGCATCGTGGCCTTCACCGACGAGACGGAGCTGCTGTCGATCAACCGCGCCGCGCTGCAGATGCTGCAGTTGGGCGAGCCGGCGCCGCACGCGCGCCTCAGCGAGCTGCTGCGCGGCGAGCTCGAGCCGGTGGCGGCGGCGATCGCGGAGCTCACCAGCGGCCGCGCCCGCACGCGCGAGGTCACGCTGGTGGTCGGCGGCGAGCTGCATTACCTCGAGCTCTCCGCCGCGCGCCTCGGCAGCGGCGCCGGGTGGGTGCTCGCGCTCGAAGAATCGACGCAGCTCGTGCAGGCGCAGAAGCTCGCCGCCTGGAACGAGGCCGCGCGCCGCATCGCGCATGAGATCAAGAATCCGCTCACGCCGATCCAGTTGTCGGCCGAGCGGATGGCGAAGAAATTCGGCGGCAACGATCCGGCGATCGCCGAGGGCTGCCGCACGATCATCAGCGAAGTCAGCCAACTGACGCGGATGGTCGACGAGTTCTCGCGCTTCGCCCGCATGCCGGCCATCCATCTGCGCCACGCGCAGCTCGCGGAGATCCTGCAGCAGGCGGCGAACCTCTATCGCGAGACGAAGCCGGGCGTGTCGATCGCCGTCGACGTCGCGCCCGACATCGAGCTGCTGATGGACCCGGAGCAGATCCGCCGCGCCGTCGGCAATCTTCTGAAGAACGCCGTGGAGGCCACCGAGGCGGGCGAGATCCGCGTCTCGGCGCGCCGGGCGCCGCACCGCGTGGTGATCGAGGTGGCCGACCCCGGCCGCGGCGTTCCCGATCGCGACAAGGAGAAGCTCTTCCTGCCGTACTTTTCGACCAAAGGCCGCGGCACCGGCCTCGGTCTGGCCATCGTGCACCGCATCGTGCGCGATCACGACGGCCAGATTCACGTGCACGACAACCAGCCGAAGGGAACGAGATTTGAGATTGAGCTGCCCGCGTGAGGCCGAACGATGAACGATGAACGATGAACGATGAACAAAGGCCGCGGCGTTCATTGTTCATCGTTCATCGTTCATCGTTATGGCAAAGATCCTCATCATCGACGACGAGCCGTCGATCCGCACCACGCTCTCCGGCATCCTCGAGGATGAAGGGCATCGCACCACGCTCTGCGAGTCGGGAGAGGAAGGGCTGGCGCAGTTCGCGCGCGACGAGTTTGACGCGGTGCTGCTCGATCTCTGGCTGCCCGGCATCGACGGTCTGGCGGTGCTGGAGCGACTGCGCACTGCCGGCGCGCCGCCGGTGATCATGATCTCCGGCCACGGCAACGTCGAGACCGCGGTCCGCGCCACCCGCCTCGGCGCGTACGATTTTCTCGAGAAGCCGCTCTCGCTCGAGCGCGTGCTGCTCACGCTCAATCACGCGCTCAGCGACCGCCGCCTGCGCGAACAGGTGCGCGACCTCAAGCGCCTCACGCTCGAAGAGCTGCTCATCGGCGAGAGCGAGCCGATGCAGAAACTCGAGCAGCAGATCCGCAGCGCCGCGCCGACCTCGAGCCGCGTGCTCATCACCGGCGAGAACGGCAGCGGCAAGGAGATCGTCGCGCGCTCGCTGCACCGGCAGTCGCTGCGCGCCGAGCAGCCGTTCGTCGACGTCAACTGCGCGGCCATTCCGGAGGAGCTGATCGAGTCGGAGCTCTTCGGCCATCGCAAGGGCGCGTTCACCGGCGCCATCGACGACCGCAAGGGGAAGTTCGAGCTCGCCGACGGCGGCACGCTCTTCCTCGACGAAGTCGGCGACATGAGCCTCAAGACGCAGGCGAAGGTGCTGCGCGTGCTGCAGGAGCAGACGTTCCAGCGCGTCGGCGGGCAGCAGACCATCAAGGTGGACGTGCGCGTGCTCGCGGCGACGAACAAGAATCTCGAGGCGGAGATCGCCAACGGCAACTTCCGCAGCGATCTCTTTTATCGACTGAACGTCATCCCGATCGAAGTGCCGCCGCTGCGCGCGCGCGGCAACGACGTGATCCTGCTCGCCGAATATTTTCTCCGCCGCTACGCCGCCGAGACGGGGCAGCCGCGCAAGAAGCTCTCCTCCGGCGCGGCGGCGAAGCTGAAGGCGTATCACTGGCCGGGCAACGTGCGCGAGCTGCGCAACGTCATCGAGCGGCTGGCCATCCTCGTCCCGGGCGAGACCATCGACGCGGCGGAGATTCAGCTCGGGACGCGTCCCGAGCCGGCCGCGGAGATCGCCGCGAATCTGACGCTGCGCGAGGCGCGAGACGAGTTCGAGAAGCAGTACATCCTGGCGCGGCTGCGCGAGTTCGCCGGCAACGTCAGCCGCACCGCCGACGCCCTCGGCGTCGAGCGCAGCAATCTCTATCGGAAGCTGCATGCGTACGGCATCCGCGTCGAGCGTCCCTGAAATACGTTTCGCCGCCCGGTCGTTAGCAGCCGTTGCTTGACAGCGAACCGGTCGCTGACTACAGTTCGCCGTCGCTTCGCAAGCGGGAATAACTCAGTTGGTAGAGTGCAACCTTGCCAAGGTTGATGTCGCGGGTTCGAGTCCCGTTTCCCGCTCCAAACCGATCCCGATCTGAAGGGCCGCGAGAACCTCGCGGCCCTTTCTGTTTCCCGCCGCTTTTCTGTCCTGAGCGCGGTTCGGTTTCTGACCCTTGCGCGCGGTCCTGACCCTCGAAAACATCAGCCGCTGACCCTTTTTCGCGTCGCGTCCGCCGTGCGGTTACGTATTTTCAACAATTTAGCTCGTGGCAGTCCGCTTGCTCATTGCGAGCCTCCAACACTTCCGTCAGCAGCACGAAAAACCCACAAAATCAGGAGATCGGATGAACAGAAGGATCTGGATTGCCATGGTTGCCGCGCTCGCGATCGCCGCTCTGCCGGCGATGGCCGGTAACGGACCGATCGACGTGTCGTCGGCGGTCAACAGCGGAACCTCGCCGCGCCTCAAGGACCTCCCCATTCACCGCGGCGGCGGCGCCATCAAAGAGAAGCACGAGCCTTTCCGCGTGATCGTTCCGGACGGCCTCAAGCCCGGCGCCCCCGATCCGGCGCTGCAGACGGTTACGATCAACTCCGCCTCGACCACCACGCCGACCGCGTGGGACGGCGTCGGCCTCGGCGGCGGCTACACGCCGGACGCGGCTCCTCCCGACACGAACGGCGCCGTCGGCGGCCCGGTCGTCAACGGCCAGTCCTCGCAGTACGTACAGTGGGTGAACGAAGCGTTCGCCGTCTACAGCACGGCCTCCGGCGCGGTCATCGCCGGCCCGTCACTCGGCAACACCCTCTGGGCGGGCTTCCCGTCCTCTTCGCCGTGCCGCACCTACAACGACGGCGATCCGATCGTGCAGTGGGACAAGATCAACCAGCGCTGGATCATGACGCAGTTCGCCGTCAGCCAGGGCGCGAGCTCGGGCTACCGCCAGTGCGTCGCCGTCTCGAAGACGAATGACGCCACCGGCGCGTACAACCTCTACGAGTTCAACTACACGACGAACTTCAACGACTATCCGAAGGTCGGCGTCGGCAGCGACGGCAACTACTACATCACCTACAACATGTTCAAGCGCGGCCGCACCTTCGCGGGCGGCTGGGTCTGCGCCTGGAACGGCTCGGCGATGCGCGCCGGCACGAACCCGGCCGGCCTCCAGCAGTGCTTCACCACGAGCTCGGCCAGCCTCCTGCCGGCCGATCTCGACAAGGGCTACACGGCCGGCGTCACCGTGCGCGACGAGTTCGTGATGAACTTCGGCACGAACGCGCTGAACGTCTGGAAGCTGCACGTCGACTTTGCCAACAGCGCGAACTCGTCGCTGAGCGGCCCGACGGCCATCGCCGTCCCGGCCTTCAGCAAGGCTTGCGCGGGCGGCACCTGCATCCCGCAGCCCGGCACCTCGCAGCAGCTCGACTCGCTGGCCGACCGCCTGATGTACCGCCTCGCGTACCGCCAGTTCGCCGGCTACGACGCGTTCCTGGTCACGCACGCCGTCACCGCCGGCAGCTCGACCGGCATCCGCTGGTACGAGCTCCGCTCGACCAACGGCGGCACGCCGACGGTCTTCCAGTCCGGCACCTACGCTCCCGACTCGGCCTACCGCTGGATGAGCTCCGGCGCGATGGACAAGCAGGGCAACATCATCATCGGCTACAGCGTCTCGTCGAGCTCCGTGAAGCCCGACATCCGCTTCTCCTCGCGCGCGCCCGGCGATCCGGCCGGCACGCTCGGCGGTGAGACGGCCATGGCGCCGACCACGCGCGGCTCGCAGCAGTCGACGCTGGCCCGCTGGGGCGACTACGCGGCGATGTCGGTCGATCCGGCCGACGACTGCACGATGTACTTCACCACCGAGTACCTGAAGGCTGACGGCAAGTTCAACTGGTCGACCCGCATCGGCAAGACCAAGGCGAGCGGCTGCCAATAGCCATCACCCACATCGATCACCTCGAAGGGCCGCGAGCAATCGCGGCCCTTCTTTTTTGCTACCGTGAGCGCGTGCTCGCACCCGGCAGCATCCTCGACGGCAAGTACGAGATCGTCGGTCTCCTCGGCGCCGGAGGCATGGGCGAGGTCTATCAGGCGCGCCACGTCCACCTCGGCACGATCCGCTGCATCAAGGTGATGAAGCCGGCGCTGATGGCGGACGAGGTCTACTGCCAGCGCTTCCTGCGCGAGGCGCGGCTGGCCACGCAGATCCAGCATCCGAATCTCGCCGTCGTCCACGACTTCGCCATGCCGCCGGACGGCGCGAGTTACATGGTGACGGAGTTCATCGACGGCACGACCGTGCGGCAGTGGCAAACCGCGAACGGCCGCTTTCCGCTGGCGCTGGCGACGGAAGTGACGATGCAGGTACTGGCCGGACTCGATCTGCTGCATCGCCGCGGCCTGCTGCATCGCGACATCTCCGCCGACAACGTCATGCTGTCGTTCGATCCCGGCGAGCATCTCGTGGTCAAGATCATCGACCTCGGCGTGGCGAAGGATGTCTCGACGACCGCCGACACGACGCAGGCCGGCGTGCTGATGGGAAACCCGAAGTACATGTCGCCGGAGCAGCTCGGCGAGCTGGCCGAGGGCGACTCGCTCGACGGACGCGCCGACCTCTACTCGCTCGGCGTGGTGCTGTACGAGATGCTGGTCGGCGTGCCGCCGTTTCTGGCGCGGACGCCGAGCGGCTACATCGTCAAGCATCTCACCGAGCCGCCGCGCACGTTCGCCGAGGCGAATGCCTCGCTCGAGTTTCCCGACGGCCTCGAGGCGGTGGTGCTGCGCGCGCTGGAGAAAGACCGCGCGAACCGCTGGGCGAATGCGCGCGCGTTCGCGGAGGCGCTCGTGCCGTTCGCGGCGCCGACGCCGCGCGCGTTCTCGCGCACGTCCGCGCCGCCGCTGCGCGACGAGCGCCAGATCTCCACCGACGATCAGCGCGCCGAGGAAGCGTGGGCGTCGGCGCTGGCGGCGAACACGTACGCCGCGTTCCGCGACTACCGCGCGCGCTTTCCGCAGTGGCACGCCGACGAGGCGGAGCGCGCGCTCGAGGAGCGGCTGGCATTCGACGCCGCGGCGGCGATCGATACCGAGGATGCGTGGACCGATTACCTGGAGCGCTTCGGGAGCGATCGTCACGCTGCTGCCGCGACCGAGCGTCTCGACGCGGTGCGCGGGCGCGAAGAGACGGCCTTCAGCGTGGCGGTGGAGATGAAGAGCGCCGCCGCCTGGCGCGCGTATCTCGAGGAGTTTCCCGACGGCCATCGCAGCGCCGTCGCCGAGCAACATCTGCGCGAGGAGCTCGACTACGCGAATGCGCGCAAGTCCGACGCGATTGAGACGTGGAACGCGTTCCTGCGCGCGTGGCCTGAGGGCTTGCACGAGTACGACGCGCGCGAGCGTCTGGCCGCGTTGGAGAAAGAGAACGACGAGCGGAGCTGGCGCGCGGCGAGCGGCGCGAAGACGGCCGGCGCGATGCAGGCGTACTTGCACGCGCATCCCGACGGGCAGTGGATCGGCGAGGCCCGCCGCATCCTCGGGCATCTGGCCGTGGTCGAAGGCGACTTCGACGCGTCGTGGGAAAAGGGAACGACGGCGGCATGGGACGAGTATCTCGCGCGCTATCCCGATGCGCCGCGCGCCGAGGAGGCGCGCCGCTGCCGGCAGGAAGCGGCCGAGTACGAGATGGCCGCGCAGATGAACACGAAGGTGATGTGGCGCGCGTTCCTGAAGGCGTGGCCGGGCGGCCGCCATCAGCTCGACGCCGAAGTGCGGCTGCGCGGCTGACGCGTCACGCGCGCCAGATCCACGGCCGCCGCGCATCCGCGACCGGACGGAACGCGTCGCGGTAACGCGTCACGACGAAGCGCCAGCCGGTCCAGTAGAGCGAGACGATGTCGTAGCGCAGCGTCGCCGTCGGAAAGCGCGCGGCGTAATGCTCGCCGAGGCGGATCATCCGCTCGCGACGAGTGCGATCGACCGCTTCGTGACCTTCGCCGGCGATGCGGGTCTGGCGCGTCTTCACTTCGACGATGACCAGCGTGCGTCCGCGCCGCGCCACGAGATCCGCTTCGCCCGCGGCCACGCGCTCGTTGCGCGCCACGATGCGGTAGCCGCGCAGGCGATAGAACCAGGCGGCGCGGCGCTCGCCGAGTCTGCCGAGCTTCGCCGGTGCGAGCTTCATCACTTGCGGTGAAAGTGCTTCTCGATGTCGAGATGGCGGATGTCGACGATGATCGGCCGGCCGTGCGGACAGGCGAACGGATTCGACGAGTCGAGCAGTTGCGCGACGAGCCGGGCCATCTCGTCGCCGCCGAGCGGACGGTGCACCTTGATGGCCGCCTGACAGGCCAGCGACGCGGCGATGCGGTCGCGCACGTGCGCGACGTGCGACGACTTTTCTTCGAGCGACGCGTCGATCAGCTTGCGCAGGAACGTGTCGACGTCGCTGCGCAACAGCTCCGGCGGCACCGCGGTGACGGCGAACGCGTTGCCGGAGAAGCGCTCGATGTCGAAGCCGATCTCGCGCAGCTCGTCCAGGTGCGACTCGAGCACGGCGCACTCCGCCGCGCCGCTCTCGTAGAGCATCGGCGCGAGCAGCTTCTGCGACACCGGCGCGCGCGCTTCGACGCGGGCGATGTAGTGGTCGTACAGCACCCGCTCGTGCGCGACGTGCTGGTCGACGAGGCGCAGTCCGCCGGGCGTGTCGACCAGGATGTAGCTGAGGCGGTACTGGCCGATGACGCGGCCTTTCAGGTCGCCGAGCTGCGGCAGCGGCGCTGCTTGTTCTTCGAGCTGCACCGGCGCCACCGGCGGTTGCACGACGGTGGTCTCGCGCTGAAAGAGCGGCGTGAACTCCGGCGTCCAGCGCGGGCCGTCGTCGTAGCGCTGCGGCGCGAAGAGCGCCGGCCGCGGCGACGGCTGCTCCGGAATCAGCGCCGCGCCTTCTTCGGCGCCGCCGAGCGCGCGCTTGACGGCCTGTTCGACGGCGACGTGGACTTGCGACGAATCGCGGAAGCGCACCTCGGTCTTGGCCGGATGCACGTTCACGTCGACCAGTTCCGGCGGCAGCTCGACGAAGAGGACCAGCGCCGGATGTCCCTCGAAGTCGAAGGCTTCGGCCGCGCGGTTCGCAGCATGGGTGAGCACGCGGTCCTTTACTAAACGGCCGTTCACGAAAAAGTACTGGTTGCGCCGCGAGCCGAAGCGGAGGCCGCGCGTGACGAAGCCGGAGACGCGCGTCGCGCCGAGCTCCGTCTCCACCTCCTCGAGGTGCTCGGCGGCCTCGCTGCCGAGGATCTGCAGCGCGCGCTCGCGCGCATCGGCGGCCGGCGCGAGATCGAGTACGACCCGCCCGTTGTGCTCGAGTCTGAACGCGCGCGACGGCGCCGGCAGCGCGTAGGAGGAGACGATGGTGACGGCGGAGCGGAACTCCGCGTCGGCGCTGCGGAGGAACTTCCTGCGCGCCGGCACGTTCTCGAACAGCTCGCGCACGGCGATGGTGGTGCCGCGGTCGCGCGCCGCCGGACGCACGCTGCGCTGCGAGGTCAGCGGGTCGCAGACGATCTCGGTGGCGAGACCCGCTTCGTTGTCGGAGGTGACGAGGGTGAAGCGCGAGACGCTGGCGATCGACGGCAGCGCCTCGCCGCGGAAGCCGAGGGTGCGCACGCGCGTGAGATCGTCGAACTGCCGGATCTTCGAGGTGGCGTGTCGCTCGATGGCCAGCAGCGCGTCGGCCTCGCTCATCCCGCAGCCGTCGTCGCGCACTTCCACCAGTTTGCGGCCGCCCTGCTCGAGGATGATGTCGACGGTGGAGGCGCCGGCGTCGATGGCATTTTCGACCAGCTCCTTGACCACCGAGGCCGGCCGTTCCACCACTTCGCCCGCCGCGATCTGGTTGATGAGATCGGGCGGCAGGAGGTGGATGCGCATCGCCGCGATTGTAATCGGCCCGCGACTTGCTGCCTCGTCCGCCATGGCTCGCCGCATCGCCGCGCTCTTCGGCCTGATCGCAGTGCTCGCCCTGGCGCTCACGCTCCTCTGGCGCGTCTACCTGCACCACACCTACGCCGAG
>DASVQE010000021.1:0-31650 GCA_036389275.1 Thermoanaerobaculia bacterium | reverse complement strand
CCAGGCTCGCGACACAGTGTCGCGGAGGCTAGGCCAACCAAATGGGGTCTGGGGCCCTCGGCCCCAGCCGCCGGAGGCCTCCCGTCGTCTCCCTTACCCCAGCATCGCAACGAGCACGTCAGGCGGCACCGGCGGTGTGAGCAGGAAGCCCTGCATCTGATCGCACTCGTGGCGCTCCAGGAACGCGGCCTGCTCGCTGTACTCGACCCCTTCGGCGATGACCTTCAATCGCAGGCTGTGCGCCATGGCGATGATCGCTTTGACGATCGCGGCGGTGTCGGGATCGCTGGTGATGTCGTGCACGAACGACTGATCGATCTTCAGCGTATCGATCGGAAACCGCTTGAGGTAACTGAGCGACGAGTGGCCCGTCCCGAAATCGTCGAGCGACACGCGGATGCCGAGCTTCTTGAGGTCGTACAGCGTGCGCGCGCTCGCCTCCGGACTCTGCATGGCGCTGCTCTCCGTGATCTCCAGCTCGAGCAACTCCGGGCGCAGCCCCGTCTCCGTCAGCACCGCCTGCACGCGCTCGACCAGATCGAACTGCTGCAGTTGCGTCACCGACAGATTCACCGCCAGCGTCAGCGACGAATGCCCGGCGTCGTGCCACGCCTTTGCCTGACGCACCGCCTCGCGCAATGCCCACATGCCGATCGGGATCATCACGCCCGTGGCCTCGGCCAGCGGGATGAACGTCGCCGGAGGCACGTTCCCGAGCTGCGGGTGCTTCCAGCGCAGCAGCGCCTCGACGCCGGTGATGCGTCCGCTGCGGAAGTCGTGAATCGGCTGGTAGTGCACCGCGAACTCGTCGCTCGTCAGCGCCTTGCGCAGCCCATGCTCGAGGGCGATGCGCTGCAGCGCCTTCGCATTCACGTGCGCGTTGAAGAGCTGATAGTTGTCGCGGCCGAGCTCCTTCGCCTGATACATCGCCGTGTCGGCGTTCTTGATCAGCGTCTCCGCGTCGGTGCCGTCCTCGGGGAAGAGGCTGATGCCGATGCTGGTGGTGATGAAGAACTCGCGGCCTTCGATGTGAAACGGATGGCGGATGGCCTCGATGATCTTGCTCGCCACCGGCACCGCATCGTCGGCGCGATGGAGCCGCGGCAGCAGCACTGTGAACTCGTCGCCGCCGAGACGCGCCACCGTGTCGGACTCGCGCACGCAAGCCTGCAGCCGCGCGGAGACCGCCTGCAGCAGCGAGTCGCCGATGTTGTGGCCGAGGGAATCGTTGATGACCTTGAAGCGATCGAGATCGAGGAAGAGCACCGCCAGGCGCGACTGCTCGCGCTGCGCGTGCGACAGCGCCACGGTGACGCGATCCTTGAACAGCAGCCGGTTCGGCATGTCGGTGAGCGCGTCGTGATAGGCGAGGTGCTTGATCTGCTCCTCGGCATACGTGCGCTCGGTGATGTCGCGCACCACGCACACCATTCCGCCGCCGGCGATCGAGGTGAGCGAGATCTCCTGCGGGAAATTCACGGCGTCGCGGCGCAGCCCCGTCGCTTCGCCGCGCCAGCGGCCGCGCTGCTGCACGAGCGGCACGATGCTGGTGATGAAGCGCACCTGCTCGTGCGGCTCATACAGGTCGCAGAGTGACTTGCCGAGCAGCGTCTCCGGATCGGGATAGCCGAACAGCTTCGCCAGCGAGTCGTTGAGATACGTGAACTCCAGCCGCTCGTTCAGAATCCCGATGCCGTCCATCGACGCGGCGATGGCCGCGGACTGCTTGCGCAGCGCGGTCATGTCGGTGCCGACGTAGAGATATCCGGTGACGACGTCGTCGATGCGCAGTGCCGTGACCGACACCGCCACCGTGACGCGGTCGCCGTTGCGGCGCATGTACGTCCATTCGTGCTCGCCGCCGTCTTCGAGCGCCGGCACTTCGCCGGCCGCGTGCAGCTCGAGCAGCGGACGTCCCACCATCTCCTCCGACGCGTAGCCGAGCATCCGTTCCGCGCCGGCGTTGAAGACGGTGATGACGCCGCTCGAGTCGGTGGCGATGATCGACACGCGCGTGGCGGCGTCGAGCACCGCCTTCCGCTGCATGTTCGCCGCGGCCACCGACTCCTCGGCGCGCTTGCGCTCGGAGACGTCGTAGACGAAGCCTTCGAAGATCGGGCTGCGGCCGCTGTTGCGGATCGAGTGCGCGTTGAGCTGCACCCAGATCGGCGTGCCGTCGCGGCGGCGCCAGCGCAGCTCGACGTTGTTCGCGTAGCCGAACGGCTCGAAGCGGCGGATCAGCTCCTCGCGCTGCTGCGCGTCGAAGTAGACGTCGCGCTCGAGATTCTTCGTCAGCAGCTCCTCGACCGACTCGTAGCCGAGCATGCGCGCCAGCGTGGCGTTCGCGGTCAGCAGCCGCCCGTCGCGCGTCGACTGGTAGATGCCGACCGGCGCGTAGTCGAAGATGACGCGGTACTTTTCCTCCGACTTCTGCAGCGCCTCCTCGGCCCGTTTGCGCTCGGTGATGTCGTGCACGATCGAGTAGAGCAGGCGCCGCCCGCCGAGCTCGATCGGTCCGGAGTGCACCTCCACGTCGCGCACCTCGCCGTTGGCGCGCATGTGGCGGAAGTGGAAGTAGGCGCGCTCCTGCTGCGCGGCGCGCTGCATCTCGTCGCGCACGCCGTCTTCGCCGCGCACGTTGATCTGCCAGATGCGCATCGCGCGCAGCTCGTCGCGCGTGTAGCCGTAGTAGTCGCAGGCGGCCATGTTCGCGTCGACGATCTCGCCGTCATTCGGATCGATGAGCAGCTTGACGGCGCGATTGTTCTCGAACATCTGCCGGTAGCGGCGCTCGTTCTCGCGCAGCGCGTCGTCCTTGCGCTTCTGCTCGATGGCCGAGGCGATGTGGCGGGCGACGAAGACCAGCACTTCCTGCTCGGTCTCGGAGAAGCGCGAGCTCTCGCGATACGTCTGCGTGACGATCACGCCCCACGTTTTATCGCCGGTGGTGAGCGGCGCGCCGAGCCAGTCCACCGACGGCGCGCCGACCGGCTCGACCTCGCCCGTCGCCACGAGGCGGTCGAACACCTCCGGCGTCGCCAGCAGCGGCTTGCCGGTGCGCAGCACGTACGCGGTGAGGCCGCGGCCGGGATTCATGTGCTCGATCGACTCGTCGTACTCGTCGACGAAGTAGGGGAAGGTGAGGCGGTCGCGCGACTCGTCGTATTCGGCGATGTAGAAGTTCTGCGCGTTGAGCAGCTCGCCGACCACGCCGTGCACGGCGGCGTAGAAGGCGTCGAGATTCTCCGAGTCGCGGGTCAGCTCGGCGATGCGGAAGAGCGCCGCCTGCAGCCGCTCCGACTTCACGCTCTCGGTGATGTCGCGGAAGTACCAGGAGCGGCCGCGGATCTCGCCGCCGACCACGATCGGCACCGTGGCGCGTGAGAGCGTGCGGCCGTCGCGCAGCGGCACGTGGTCGTCCTTGCGCACCTCGTCGGGATGTTCGTAGAGGTAGTTGACCAGTTCGATGAACGCGTCCCAATCCTTCACCGCCTCGGCGGCGAAGCCGAGGAGCGCGTTGTCGTCGGCGCTGGCGGCGGCGCCTTCCGGGATGCGCCAGATCTCGAGGAAGCGGCGGTTGTACGACAGCACGTTGCCGGCCGGATCGACGACCAGGATGCCTTCCAGCGTCGCTTCCTGCTGCGCGCGCAGGATGGCCAGTTGCGTGCGCAGACGCTCGCGCGACGAGCCGCGCCGCAGCAGGCGCACGAGCGCGTTGCGGGCCCGCTCGAATCGAGACGGACGCGTATCGGCAGGCACGGGTGCGTGCGAGGGAATGGTCATGACCGGCTTGGCGGAACGATTTTAGTCGACGGTGCCGCGGTTCCTGAATTCACGCCACCGTTCGAACGTGTTGTACACGAACCAGGCGATGTAGAAGGCGAGAAAAAAATTGTGCGTGGCCAGCATCCATACTGCCACACCTCCGCCGATCACGATCCCCGTCCATGTGGAAATGATGAATGCCGTCGGTTCGCGGAAGAAGATGCGCGAGAGCTCGCGCACGGCATGGCCGCCGTCGAGCGGCGAGACGGGGATGAGGTTGAACAGTCCCCAGAAGAGGTTCGCGTAGGTCATGTACGGCAGCAGCACGACGAGCATCCGGTCGCGCTGGGCGATGGCGAGGTTGTGGCTCAGCCACCAGCAGAGCAGCATCAGGGCGAAGCTCGATACCGGTCCGGCAAGGCTGATCAGCACGTCCTGCCACGGCCGCGCCGAACGGCGGTTGATGGTCACGCCGCCCATGCCGCCCAAGACGATCTGGCTCGGGCCGAAGCCGAGCAGGCCGATCATCGCCGCATGCGCGAGCTCGTGCACCAGCACGCTGATGAAGGCGATCGGGATCCAGATCAGCGCGTACTGAATCCCGCGCGGATCCTGGTTGAGAAGGACGAAGAGAGCGAGCAGAAGGAAGAACGAGGCATCGACGTCGATGGAAGTACGGCGGAGCGATCCAAGGTGCAACACCCGTCGAGTGTAATCGCTATGCGGTTCCGCGCGACTGAGGACGACCGGGGCCTCCGGCGGCTGGGGCCGAGGGCCCCAGACCCCATCTGGTTGGCCTAGCCTCCGCGACACAGCATCGTGAGCTTGGAAGGCAGTGTCGCGGAGGCTAGGCCAACCGAACGGGGTCTGGGGCCCGTGGCCCCAGCCGCCGGAGGCCCCTCGTCGTCCCTCACTCCCGCGGCAAAGCGATGGTGAACACAGCGCCGGCGCCGAGGTCGCTCGAGACGGCGATCGTGCCGCCGTGCGCTTCGACAAAGCGGCGCGCCAGCGCCAGGCCGAGGCCGGTGCCGGGCGCGTGGGCGAGCGCGGGCGAATGCACCTGCTCGAACTCGTCGAAGATCCGCTGCTGATCCTCGGGGCGGATGCCGATCCCGCGGTCGGCTACATCGATGCGCCACATCGCTGCGTCGCCGGTCGCGCGGATGGTGATGCGCTCGCCGTCGGGCGTGAACTTGTTCGCGTTCGACAGGAGATTCAGCAACACCTGCTCGATCCGGCCGGCGTCCGCCTGCGCGATCATCGGCTCATCCGGCGTGACCACATCCACCTGCTGCCGCTTGCGCACGAACAGCGGCTGCGTCGACGCCACCGTGTTGGCGATGCTGTGGCGCAGGTCGACGCGCTCGAGGTGCAGCTTCATCTTTCCCGACTCGACCTTGGCGATGTCGAGCAGATCGTTGATGAGCTGCAGCAGATGCTGCGCGCTGTTGCGCACGTTGTCGAGAAAGCCGAGACGCTTCTGCGTCGAGATCGTCGCCTCCTGCTCGGTGAGCAAGTCGGAGAAGCCGATGATCGAGTTCAGCGGCGTGCGCAGCTCGTGCGACATCTTCGCCAGGAACTCGCTCTTGTGCTTCGACGCGCGCAGCGCCTTCTCCGTCTGCAGGCGCAGCTCTTCCTCGCGGCGGCGCATCTCGCGCGAGGTCTCCTCGAGCGTCTCCGCGACGATGCGGATCTCGAGATAGCGCGCGTCGATCGACCCGGCGTCGAGCGGCGCGCCGGCGCGCATGCGGTGCAGCGCCGCGCCGAGCTGCCCGAACGGACGGGAGATCGTGTAGAGCAGCGTCACCGCCGCCATCACCAGGATCAGGAAGACGATCGCGTCGACCAGCGCGGAGACGAACATGATCTTCCGCCGCGTCATCGCAAAGTCCGCCCACGCCTCCGCGTTCGCGCGCTCGAGCATGGCCCGCAAGGCGAGGATGTAGCGCCCCGTCTCGGCGGTGGTGCGGTCGGCGGCGCCGTGCGTCCTCGCGTCGGCGAACCACTGCATCGTGGCGCGCGCGATCGGCGGAAACTCGCGGGCGAGCGTTGGCGACGCGCCGGTCACGGCCGGCTCGAGCTCGCGCACCAGCTCCTCGTTCGTCCGCCGCGCCGCGGCGAGCTTCGTCGCCGCGGCCGGATCGTTCGGCGCGATGAATGCGGCGCGCAGGAAGTTGCTGTGCATCCGGTTGAGCTGTTCCTGCGCGGCCAGCCACGACTGCTGTTGCTCGAGACGGTCTTCCTCGAGCCGGTTGAGCAGATAGGTGCGAATCGCGAACGACGCCGCGAAGCCGAGGAGCAGGATCACCGTAACGATCTGCAGCGCGTTCGTGATCGTGCGCGGACGCTCGGCGCGCACGCGATTCGTCAGCGCGCCGGCGAACGCCAGCACCGGCGTCGCGATCAGCAGCGCCGCGGTGAAGTCGGCGATCCACCAGACGAACACCTGCCGCCACACCAGCATCGAGCCGGGCGGATGGACGATGACGAGCAGGTTCCCGGCGATCGCGCTGATGCCGGTGTTCACCACCGTGCCGAAGATCAGAAAGGCGATGAGCGACTTCATGTCGCGCAGGTCGGCGGTGAGATCGCGGCGGAAGCGGAAGACCGCCCACGGAATCACGCCTTCGGCCGCGGAGAGAATGCCGCTGATGACGAGCTGCCGGCCGTCGATGTGCGGACCCCACGGCGTGGCCACGGTGGCGAGAAACACTCCGACCGCCGCCCAGCCGCCGAGGTACATGCAGGCCAGGACGGAGATGGCGGTGGCCGGGAAGAGGATCGAGACACCGTTCTCGATCTCGAACTGCACCGCCAGCAGATTGCAGATCGCGAACGCGGCAAACGTGGCCGCGATCTGCAGCGCGCGAACGAGCGCGGCGCGGAGCGGTGGGCGAGCGGACATGGCGGTGTATGACGATTGTACTTGCACGCCACGCACGGCATGTATTCTCCGGCGCATGCGCTTCGAGACGAAACTCGTGCACGGCGGCGGCGCGGTCGATCCTTCCAGCGGCGCGATCGCGGCGCCGATCCAGCTCTCGACCACGTACGAGCGGAGCGTCGAAGGCGCTCCATCGCGCGGCTACAGCTACGTCCGCGACGGCAATCCGACGCAGTCGCAGCTCGAGGAGGCGCTGGCCGCCATCGACTCCGCGGCGTGCGCGCTCGCCTTCGCCTCCGGCATGGCCGCCGGCGCGGCGCTGCTGCAGGCGCTGCCGCGCGGCGCGCACGTGATCCTGCCGGACGACTGCTACTACGGCTATCGCGCGCTCGCCGACGAACACTTCGAGCGTTGGGGCCTGACCTTCGATGCGGTGGCGATGGACGATCTCGACGCCGTGCGCGCGGCACTGCGCGACGAGACGAAAGTGATCTGGGCCGAATCGCCGTCGAATCCGCTGATGAAGGTGGTCGACCTCGCCGCGCTGGCCGCGCTCGCGCACGAGCGCGGCGCGCTGCTGGTTACCGACGGCACGTTCGCGTCGCCGGCGCTGCAACGTCCGATCGAGCTCGGCGCCGACGTCGTGCTGCACTCGACCACGAAATACCTCGGCGGCCACAGCGACGTGCAGGGCGGCTCGCTCGCGTTCCGCACGAAAGACGCGCTGTACGAGAGCGTGCTGCACCTGCGCAAGATCGTCGGCGGCGTGGCCTCGCCCTTCAACTGCTGGCTCGTGCTGCGCGGCATCCGCACGCTGGCGGCGCGCATGCGCGTGCACAGCGAGAACGGGCAGCGCGTGGCGGAGTTCCTGGCCGGGCACGAGCGCGTCGAGGCGGTCTACTACCCCGGCCTCGCCTCGCATCGCAATCACGACGTGGCGCGCAGGCAGATGTCGGCCTTCGGCGGCATGCTCTCGTTCCTCGTGCGCGGCGATCGCGCCGAGACGCTGGCGGTCGTGGCGAAGACGCGCCTCTTCACGCGCGCCACGTCCCTCGGCGGCGTCGAGTCGCTGATCGAGCACCGCTACTCCAGCGAAGGTCCGGGCAGCCGCACGCCGGAGAACCTCGTGCGCATCTCCACCGGCCTCGAACATCCCGACGATCTGGTGGAGGATCTCGCCCAGGCGTTGCAGCGATAGAATCGCCGCATGGCCAAGAACTTCGAGATCACCTGTCCCTGTTGCGAGGCGACGATCGTGGTCGACCGGATCAGCGGCGAGGTGCTGCTGCACAAGGCGAGGGAAGTGCGCGTGACCGGCTCGCTGGAGTCGATGGTGGCCGGGCTCGAGTCGCAGAAGAGCGAGGCCGCGCGCCGTTTCGAACGGCAGCTCGAAAGCCAGAAGGACCGCGGCCGCATCCTCGAGGAGAAGTTCCGCGAGGCGCTCGAGCGCGCCGAAAAGAGCGACGAGAAATACGTCAATCCGATGGATATGGATTGATGCTGCCGGCGCAATTCGATCCCGATGCCGCGGCCGGGTCGTCCAGCGGGATTTACGGACTTCCGTACAAGCCGAAGGACGCAAGGGTGGTGGTGGTGCCCGTGCCCTTCGAGGCCACGACTTCGTACGGCGGCGGCACGTCGAAGGGTCCGGCAGCGGTGCTCGAGGCGTCGCGGCAGGTCGATCTCTTCGATCACGAGACCGGCCGCCCGTACGCCGCCGGGATCGCCATGCTCGACATCCCGAAGAAGATCGCCCGCTGGAATCGCGAGGCGAAGGCGATCGCGAAGGTGGTGATCGACGCCGGCGGCGCGAACAATCGCCGCACGCGCGCCGCGGCGGAGCAGGTGAACGCGTTCAGCGCGCGCGTCAACGACTGGGTCTACGACGAAACTCGGGCGCTGCTGGACGCGCAGAAGATGCCGGTGATCCTCGGCGGCGATCACTCGGTGCCGTTCGGCGCGATGCGCGCGTACGCGGAAACGTATCCCGCCCTCGGCATCCTGCATCTCGACGCGCACGCCGATCTGCGCGACGCATACGAGGGCTTCACCTGGTCGCACGCGTCGATCTTCCACAACGTGGTCACGCGCCTCGACGGCGTCGCGCGGCTGGTGCAGGTCGGCGTGCGCGACCTCGGCCAGGCGGAGCGGCGGATGATCGACGACTCGCGCGGGCGCATCGTCACTTTCTACGACGCCGATCTCGCCGCGCGCAAAGAAGACGGCGAGCCGTTCGCGAAGCTCGCCGACGAGATTGCTGCGGCGCTGCCGGACGATGTCTATCTCTCGTGGGACATCGACGGCCTCGATCCGACGCTCTGCCCCGGCACCGGCACACCCGTCCCCGGCGGCCTCTCGTGGAACGAAGCGATCGGCCTGCTGCGCGCGCTGCGCCGGGCGAAGAAGCGCATCGTCGGACTCGATCTTTGCGAAGTGTCACCGGGCGAGACGGAATGGGATGCGAACGTCGGCGCGCGGCTGCTGTACAAGATGATCGGGTTTGCGTTGTTAACTCAGGCATGAGGGATGAGCTATGAGGTATGAGGATGAGTCATCGCACTCATGCCTCATGCCTCATACCTCATGCCTGACACGCCTCATACCTTCCGCGTCAACGCGCGGACAATCCGCGGCACGTGCACGTGACAATCCTCGACGATGATCCGCACCCGTTCGGCTGGTGAGCCGGCGATGGCGGTGCCCGCCACGTAGACGCCGGGGACGTTCGTCTCCATCGTCTCCTCGTCGAGGCGCGGCTTGCAGTCGGCGCCCTGCAGATCGACGCCGAAGCGCTCGAAGAGCGTCGTGTCCTGTTTGTAGCCGGTGAGCAGCAGCACGAAGTCGGCGGGCACTTCGCCGAGCGGCTCGAGCGTGACGGCCGCGGCGCCGATGGCGCGCGGCGTGGTGTTCGGAAGGAAGCGCACGCGCCCGTCGCGGATCATGGCGCGGATCTCCGGCAGCAGCCAGAACTTCACGCTCTTGGCGGCGAAGTCGTCGCGGCGGTAGCTGAGCGTGACGTGTGCGCCGGCGCGCTGGCAGCGCACGGCCGCCTCGATCGCGGAGTTCCGCCCGCCGACGATCAGCAGTTGCTTGCCAAAGTAGGTGTGCGGATCGTGAAAGTAATGGCTGACGTGCGGCAGCTCTTCGCCCGGGATGCCGAGGAGCTTCGGCATGTGCATCGCGCCGACGGCGAGGACGACGTGGCGGACGTGATAGGTGAGCTCCGCGGAGCTCTGCATCGCTCGCGTCGTGATCGTGAACGTCCCATCCTCACGCCGCTGCGCATCGACCACGCGCTCGTACGTCCGCACCTGCAGGTCGAACTGCTGCACGACGGCGCGGAGATAGGCGAGGTACTCCTCGCGCTTCGGCTTCTGCTGGTCGGGCACCTGGATCGGCACGCCGGCGATGGCCAGGCGGTCGGCGCTCGAATGGAAGAGCATCTCCAGCGGATACCACTGCATGGTCGCGCCGATCTGCGCGGCGTCGAAGTGCACGTAATCGATGCCGCGCTGCTTGAGCGCGACCGCCAGCTCGAGCCCGATCGGGCCGGCGCCGATGATGGCCGTGTCGATCAATGCCCCAGCTCGCGCAGCACGGCCGACTTCGCGTCGATCATCACGTGGTGTTCGAGGCCGAGGAGATCGGCCAGCTTGCGCACGAGATAGCCCTCGTAGTCGGTGAGGCGGCCGTCGCTGTAGACGATGCGCCACATCGTCTTGACCATGTCGATGCGATGCTCGAGCGGCGTGTTCTTCCGGATGTAGTTGGTGAGGCTGAAGTGATCGACGGTCTTCTTGCGGATCTCGTCGCCGGCGCGCTTGAGCTCTTCCGCGTCGTCGCGCTGCAGTCCGAAGCGCGTCGCCAGAAATCCGACCACGTCGCCATCCTCGGCGGGCGTGAACTCACCGTCGGCGTGGGCGATCTCCAGCAGCACGGCGGCGGTGGCGAGCAGGAGCGGATCGTGGCGCGGCTGCGCGGCGTTCTCCGCGTCGCGGCCGGTCAAACGTTCGAGAATCGAGGCGAGGCTCACGCGCGGAGTTTAATGAATCCCGGCGGCGTTTAGACTCCCGTCATGCGCGTACCCATCGATCAGCTCAGCAATGAAGCCCGCATCTGGATCTTCGGCATCACTCCGTCGCTCGACCAGGCGAAGCAGCAGCAGTTGCTCGCGACCGTCGACGCGTTCCTCGACCAGTGGGCGGCGCACGGTGCGCCGATCCGCGCGGCGCGCGACCTGCGCGACGGCAGCTTCCTGATCATCGCCGCCGACGAGGAGAGCGAGAAGTCGGGCTGCTCGATCGACCGGATGTTCGGCACGCTGCGGCAGCTCGAGCAGCAGTTCGGCGTGGCCATCCTCGATTCCGGCCGCGTCTTCTATCGCGACGCCGACTCGGTGCGCGCCGTGGCGCGCGGCGACTTCAGCAACGCCGCCGGTCCCGACACGCAGGTCTTCGACATCCTGGCCGAGCGCCTCGGCGAGGTGCGCAGCGGCTCGTGGCAGCGCCGCGCCGCCGACTCGTGGCACCGCCATCTCCTGTAGTGCCGGAAGCCTGACACGCCGATCCGCCGACAACCTGCTAACCTGCACGGATGGACTTCGAGATCCGTCGTGCCACTCCTTTCGATGCGGCCCGCGCGACGGACCTCGCGCGGCGGGCCAAGGCGCATTGGGGCTACCCGGCCGAATGGCTGGCCGAGTGGCGGCAGGGCCTGGTGCTGACGCCGGAGGACATCGCCCGGCATGCTACGTTTGTAGCATGCATCGACGGCGACGTCGTCGGCGTCTGCCAGTTGCAGCAGGCAGGCGGTCCGTCGATGCTCGAGCATGTATGGGTCGACCCCGACCATCACGGCCGCGGCATCGGACGCGCGCTCGTCGAGCATGCGCGGACGCACGCGAGCGGCATCATCGCCATCGTCGCCGACCCGAACGCCGAGCGCTTCTACATCAAGCTCGGCGCGCGGAGAGTCGGCGAGGTGGCGGCGCCGATGCCGGGCGCGCCGACGCGCGCGCTGCCTCTGCTCGAGCTCGACGGCCGGGCGTGATCGTCCGGCAGCTCGAACGCGCGTAGAATCCGCCGATGCGCAACAAGCTCGCCGTCGCTCTCCTGCTCGTCGTGTCTCTGCCGCTGCTCGCCGGCACCACCGAGCCGAATCCTTCCACGAAGCAGCGCGCGCTCGTCGAGAAGCTGCTCGTGCTGATGAACCTCGGCGAGAACGGCACCGCCATGATGGACACGATGCTCGCGCAGATGCAGAAGCAGTTGCTCGAGCAGGCGCAGGCGAAAGGCGGCAGCGCGCGCGACCTCGCCGAGGCGAAGGAGCTGTTCGACGATTTCCGGAAAAACGTCAGCGCCATCGACTTCAACGCTGCCACGCACGAGGCCTTCATCCGCATCTACTCGAAATACTTCAGCGAGAGCGATCTCGAGGCGCTGGTCGCGTTCTACGGCTCGCCGGTCGGGCAGAAGACCGTCGCCGTGATGAACGACCTCATGCGCGAGTCGATGGAAGCGGGCAACGTCGAGCTCGGGCCGAAGATCGAGGCGGCGTACCACGACGCGCTCGAGCAACAGGAGAAGAAGCATCCCTGGCGGAAGACCATGGCCAACATGCGCAGCGTCGGCGTTGCGCTCGAGGCGTACGCCAGCGATCACGACGACCTCTATCCCGAGGGCGACTACTCGTCGCTCGAGGAGACGCTCGAGGAGTACGTCGATGACTTTGCGGCCAAAGACGTCTGGGGCCATGCCTACGCCTACGCCGTCTCCACCGATCGCAAGCACTACCGCATCGTCAGCTCCGGCGCGGACGGCATCTTCGAATGGGACAGCCGCACGCCGGGCGCGGTGAAGGAAGGCAGCGAGACCCGCTACCTCGAGCGTCTCGATGCCGACATCGTCTTCGGCGACGGCGCCTTCCTGCAGGCGCCGTCGCAGTCGAAGGAGCAGTAGCGCGCGTCAGCCGTTGATGGCCTGATCGACCAGCGCCTTCTGCTGCTCCTCGTGACGATGATGGGACCCCGTGGCGGGCGCGGCCGCGACCGGACGCCCGATGTAACGGAGCTGCAGGCCGTTGGTCAACATATTGACCAGCCGCTCGTGCACGAACGGCCAGCCGCCCATGTTCCGCGGCTCCTCCTGCACCCACACCAGCTCCGTCGCGCCGGGATACTGCTCCAGCGCCGCCGCCAGCATCGGCTGCGGGAACGGATAGAACTGCTCGAGCCGGAGGATGGCCACGTTCGCGCTCGACTTGTCGCGCGCCTGCTTGAGGTCGTAGTAGACCTTGCCGGAGGTGAGGATCACGCGCTTGACGTCGGGGCTCGTCGCCACATCGAGCAGCACCGGCTCGAACCGTCCGTTCAGCAGGTCCTGCACGCTCGACGTCGCCAGCGGATGGCGCAGCAGCGACTTCGGATTCATCACCACCAGCGGCTTGCGCGGGTTGTTCTTCATCTGCCGCCGCAGCGCGTGAAAGTACTGCGCCGGCGTGGTCGGATAGATGACCTGCATGTTGCCTTCGGCGCATTGCGTGAGGAAGCGCTCCAGCCGCGCCGACGAGTGCTCGGGACCCTGTCCTTCGTAGCCGTGCGGCAGCGAGAGCACGATGCCGCTGTGCTGTCCCCACTTTTCTTCGGCGCTCGAAATGAACTGGTCGACGATGACCTGGCCGACGTTGAAGAAGTCGCCGAACTGCGCTTCCCACACCACCAGCGCGCCCGGATCGGCGACCGAGTAGCCGTACTCGAATCCGAGGACGCCGTATTCGGAGAGCAGCGAGTCGTAGACGGCGAAGCTCACGTGCGCGTCGGGCTCGTTGGTCTCCTGCGACAGCGCGTTGTCGACCACGACCGGATCGGCCACCGGCGACTTCGTCTCGCGGGCGAGCGCGTTGAGCGGCACGTAGCCTTCGCCGGTGACGTAGTCATGGATGATGGCGTGGCGGTGTGAGAACGTGCCGCGGCCGACGTCCTGTCCCGACAGCCGCACGCGGAAGCCGTCGACCAGCAGCGATCCGAACGCGAGCTGCTCGGCCGTGCCCCAGTCGATCGGCTCGCGTCCCTCGGCCATGGCCGCGCGTTTGAACAGCACCGGCTTGAGCTTCGGATGCGGCGTGAAGCCCTCCGGCGTTTTCGTGAGCGCCTCGCGCACGCGGTCGAGCAGCTCCTGCGAGATGTGCGTGTCGGGCGACGGCTCCTTCTGATAACCGGTCACTTCCTCGTCGGTCCAGAGCGGATCGCGGTCGGAGTGCGGCGCCTGCTGTTCCTTCGTCCGGTCGAATGCTTCCTGCAGTTTCGACTGGTAGTGATTGAGCCACTCTTCCGCTTCCTCGGGGCCGATGTCGCCTTTGCGCAGGAGCTGTTCGGTGTAGATCTTCCGCACCGAGCGATGCTCCTTGATCGACTTGTACATCTTCGGCTGCGTCAGCGACGGCTCGTCGCCTTCGTTGTGGCCGTGGCGGCGGTAGCAGATCATGTCGATCACGACGTCGCGGTGGAACTGCTGGCGGAAGTCGTAGGCGAGCTTCATCGCGCGCACGCACGCTTCCGGATCGTCGCCGTTGACGTGGAAGATCGGCGCCTGCACGCTCTTGGCGACGTCGGTGGCGTACGTCGACGAGCGCGCCGCCTCCGGGTCGGTGGTGAAGCCGATCTGGTTGTTGATGACGACGTGGATCGTGCCGCCGGTCTTGTAGCCCTTGAGCTGCGAGAGGTTCAGGGTCTCGGCCACGACGCCCTGTCCGGCGAACGCGGCGTCGCCGTGCAGCAGCACCGGGATGACCACGGAACGGTTCTTGTCGCCGAGGAGCTTCTGCTTCGCGCGCACCATCCCTTCGACGACCGGATCGACCGCCTCGAGGTGCGACGGATTCGAGGCGAGTGAAAGCTTCATCGTCGCGCCGTCGGGCGTGACGTGCTCGCCGTCGGCGCCGAGGTGATACTTCACGTCGCCGGAGCCCTCGCGCGTGGCGGGATCGAGATCGCCTTCGAACTCGCGGAAGATCTGCTCGTACGACTTGCCGAGCGTGTTCGCCAGCACGTTGAGGCGGCCGCGATGGGCCATGCCGATCACGCCTTCCACCACGCCGTCGCCCGCCGCCTCGGTGAAGAGATAGTCGAGCATCGGGATCAGCGACTCCGCTCCTTCGAGCGAGAAGCGTTTGTGCCCGACGTACTTCGTGTGCAGGAAGCGCTCGAAGGCCTCGGCGTCGTTGAGCTTCTGCAGGATGCGCCGCTTGATCGTGCCGTCGAGCGGCTGCTTGTTGCGCGTCGGCTCCATCCGGTCCTGGAGCCAGCGCTTCTGCACCGTCTCCTGGATGTGCATGTACTCGGGACCGATCTTGCCGCAGTAGGTCTCGCGCAGCGTGTCGAGGATGTCGCGCAGCTTCGCGGTCTGCGAGCCGCAAAGGCCGCCGCAGACGAAGTCGCGGTCGAGGTCCCAGATGGTGAAGCCGTAGTAGCTCGGATCGAGCTCGGCGTGCTTGCCGACTTTGTACTCGAGCGGATCGAGGTCGGCCAGGAGGTGGCCGCGCACGCGATAGGCGTTGATGATCTGCAGCGCCGCCGCTTCGCGCGCGACGATGTCGTCGCTCGTGGCGCCGTTGAGCGCGAGGCGGTGGCGGTCCTTCGCCCAGCGCGCCGGCTCGTACGGGATGCGGAGGTCGCGATAGATGTCGTCGTAGAAAGCGTCGGCGCCGAGGAGCAGCTCGTGCACGCGGGCGAGAAACGCGCCCGACTCCGCGCCCTGGATGATGCGGTGATCGTACGTCGACGTCATCGTCATCACTTTCGAGATGCCGAGATCGGCGAGCACGGACGGATCGGATGCGGAGTACTCGGCGCTGTAGTCGATCTGGCCGGTGGCGATGATGGTGCCCTGCGTCGCCATCAGGCGCGGCACGGAGGCGACGGTGCCGAGCGTGCCGGGATTGGTCAGCGAGATGGTGGTGCCTTCGAAGTCGGCCACTTCGAGGGTGTTGTTGCGCGCCTTGCGCACGACGTCGTTGTAGGCCTTGAGGAACTGCGCGAAGTCGAGCGTCTGCGCGCGCTTGATGTTCGGCACGAGCAGCGAGCGCGTGCCGTCTTTGCGCTCGAGATCGATGGCGATGCCGAGGTTGACGTCCTCGCGGTCGACGCGCGACGGAGTGCCGTCCTGCATGGTGAAGGCGGAGTTCATGCGCGGGAACTCGCGCAGCGCTTTCACCAGCGCCCAGGCGATGATGTGGGTGAAGGATGCCTTCGACTGTCCGATCAGCGCGAGATGGTTGTTGATCACGCGCCGGTTCTCTTCGAGCACCTTGACCGGGATGTTGCGGATCGACGTCGCCGTCGGAACGGTGAGCGACGTTTCCATGTTGGCGACGATCTTCGAGGCCGCGCCGCGCAGCGCGACGGGTGTGCCGCCGGGCGTCGGCACCGCGGTCGGTCGCGCCGCCGGAGCAGGCGCCGGTGCCGGTGCGGGACGCGGCGCGGCAGGTGCCGGCGCGGGCGCAGGCACGCTTGCAGTCACGGAGCCGGCGGCCGCGGCGACGCGCTGCTCGACCTGCTCGCTCTCATCCTCGACCTCGTCGAGTTGCGGGTCGTAGTCCTGAAAAAACTCCTGCCAGCTCGCGCTGACCGAAGCGGGATCGGTGCGGAACTTCTCGTACAGCTCTTCGATGAAGGCGATGTTTGCGCCGAATGCAACGGATGACATGTCGAGTTCCTAAACGAAGTGCGAGGGTGATTCTAGTCCGCGCTGGCCGCGGAACCCGTCGCTTCCACCGCCGTATGCGACAGCGAGGTCAGGCCGAGCCAGCCGAAGCCGGCGGCGAAACCGCCGAGGACGTCGGACGGGAAGTGGACGCCGAAGTAGACGCGCGAGAAGCCGACGCTGAGGATGATTGCGCCGGCCACGGTATGCGCCACCGCCTGCACCGGCATGGAGGTGCGCTCGACGAACTGATGCACGACGATCGGATACGTCGCCGCCGACAGCAGCGAGTGTCCGCTCGGGAAGCTGTGCGACTTCGGCAGCTTGATCCGCCGCGCCATCTCCTGCGGGCGGCGGCGGCGGAAGACATTCTTGAGCAGCGTGTTCACCGCCATCGCGCCGCCGGTCGAGACCACCAGCGTCCAGGCGTCCTGCGTCCGGCCGCGGCGCATCATCAATAGCGCCGTCACGCCGCTGATCGTGCCGATCGCGGCGTGCGAGCCGAGTTGCGTCACCGCGTGCAGCACGCGCGTGGTGGGCGGATTGTCGATGCGATGCACCGCCTCCATGATCGCGTCGTCGTAGCGGTCGGCGTCGCCGTCCATCACGTTCTCGGCCTGCTTCGTGAAGAACCAGAAGGCGAGGCCGGCCAGCACCACGCCGCCGCTGCGGCCGATGGCGAGCGGCAGAAAGTGCTGGCGCCGCTTTCCTTTGCGGAGCGGTTCCTTCTTCGATTTGGCGTCACGTCTCACGGCGGCGGAGTCTATGTTTGCGGCCTGGCAAACGCAACGAAGTGATGAGCGGGTTTCGCGCCACACCATTTCGCGTAATAGCCGAGCGCGGCAGTCCAGGGGATCACCGCTTTGGCGTGGCCGAGGCGGTGGAGCTCGGCCAGCGCCGCGCGCAGCAGCCTGCCGCCGACGCCGCGGCCTCGTTGCGCCGGCGAGACGCCGGTCGGCCCGAAAAAGCCGAGGCCGCGATTGTTCGCCTCGTACACGGCGAAGCCGGCGATCGCGCCGTCCGATTCGCCGATGAACGCCCGCGGCTCCGGACCGGCGAATGCGTGGGACGCCTCGAACCGCCACATCTTCCCGAACTCGCGCTCGATATAATCGAGGACGCGCTCCTCTTCGGCCGCTTCCGCGCGGCGCACGCCCTCGATGCTGAACGCGCCGAGGAACACTTCGAGATTGTCCGTCTCGGCGGTGCGCGCGTAGCCGCGGCGGTCGAAGAAGGCGAGGGACGCGCCGTCGGTGTCGACGACGCCCGGCGTGAAGTAGTTGCCCGGCTCGGTGGCGACGATGCGCGCGCCGCGCGCCTCCGCATCGGCCAGCAGCGCGCTGCCGAGTCCGCGGCGGCGCAGCTCCCGGTCGACGACGAGAATGCGCAGCCACCGTCCGCAGGTCACGCTCGCCGCGGCCACGTGGCCGCGCTCCTCCATCACCCGCACCACCGGCTCGCCGGCGAAGCCCGCGCCGAAACACTTCTCCGCCGCCACCGCGGCGAGGTCGTACGGCGCCTCGTTCGCCCGGGCGAAGAGCGCGCGCAAAGCGCCAAAGTCGTCGCGCGTGGCAGTGCGGATCACGGCACGCTCTTTAGCACAGTTGCGTTGCACGGCCGGCGTCGAACCAGTGAAGCGGCGCAGTCTTCGCAACAGTCCGCTTCTCGTGATCGTACGTTGCCCATCCTGCGGCCAGTCGAACCGCGTGCCCGAGGTCGGGAGCGGCCAGAAAGCGCTTTGCGGGAAATGCAAAACGCCGCTGCCGGCCGGCGGCGGGCGGCCGGTCGAGCTGACCGACGCCAGCTTCCGCGACGCCATCGCGCGCGGCGCGACGGTGGTCGATTTCTGGGCGGCGTGGTGCGGTCCGTGCCGCGCCATCGCGCCGGTCATCGAGGAGCTCGCGAGCCAGCGCGGCGACGTCCGCTTCGCCAAGCTGAACGTCGACGAGCATCCGCGCACCGCCGCGGCGGTCGGCGCGCAGAGCATTCCGCTGCTGGTCTTCTTCCGCGACGGCGTCGAGAAAGGGCGCCTCGTCGGCGCCGTCCCGAAGTCGCACATCGAGGCGGCCCTGCGCCGTTACCTGGAGGTCTGACCGGTGGCCCTCTATCCGCGGCCTGCCGATCGCCCGCGTGGAGAGCTCGAGCTCTTCGCGCGCAAGACGCTGATCGTCTTCGGCATCGCCGCGGCCGTGTTCATTCTCTACTCCGCGCGCGACGTGCTGCTGCTCGTCTTCATCGCCGCCGTCCTCGCCGCCGGCATCTCGCCGGCCGTGCGGCGCGTGCGCCTGCTCTGGCGCTTCTACTTCCGCCGCACGCTGCGCCGCGGCGCCGCGGTGATGATCGTCTACCTGCCGTTCCTGATCACCGTGCTGCTGGTCGGCGTGGTGATCGTGCCGCATTTCATCGCCGATACGCGCGCCCTCGGCAAGCAGTTGCCGGCGCTGATCGAGCGCAACATCCTCACGCCCGCCGAGCACTACGTCCCGGTGAACCTGATCCGCGAGGAGCTGGCCGGCGGCGTCGAGATGCCGCGCTCGCGCGTCTTCGCCTACATGCGCAACGCCGCCACCGCCGTCGCCTCCGTGATCGCCGTGCTGTTCATGGTCGCCTACATGCTCATCGACGGCGAGCGGCTGCGGAACCTGCTGCTGCTCTTCTATCCGCCCGACGTCCGCGCCGACCGCCGCAACACCCTCAACCGCATGGCTACGCGCATGAGCTCCTGGCTCTCCGCGCAACTGCTGCTCTCCGGCATCATCGGCGTCTGCACGTTCGCCGGCCTGGTCGCGCTGCGCGTTCCGTATGCGCTGCCGCTGGCCATCCTCGCCGCGGTCGGCGAGTTGATTCCGGTCATCGGTCCGACCCTGGGCGCCGTGCCCGCGCTGATCATCGCCCTGCTGAACTCCTCCTGGCAGTTCTGGTCGGTGCTCGTCTTCGCCATCCTCCTGCAGAAAACCGAGAACCTCTTCCTCGTGCCGCGGCTGATGTCGCGCAAGGTGCAGATCTCGCCGCTGGCCGTCTTCGTGGCCTTCATGATCGGCGCCTCGCTCCTCGGCCTCATCGGCGCCATCATGGCCATTCCGTGCGCGGCGATCGCGCAGGTCGCCTTCGACGAAGCGTTCGTGGCGCGGCGCGAGCGGCGGCAGGACGTCGACCGCGCCGGCACGCTGCTGCGCAAAGCGGATTAGAATCGCCAGTCCCGCATGCGTATCCCCATCGTCGGCCAGATGCTGTCGCTCGTCCGGAAATCGGGTGGGACGCAGCAGCGTACCGTCGCCCGCGAAGATCGCATTCGCGCCGCCTTCGCGCTCACGCCGGTCGGCATCGCCTTCGCCTCACCCGACGGCCACTGGCTCTTCGTCAACGACCGCTTCCGCGAGCTCACCGGCTACACACGCGAAGAGCTCGCGCGCATCTCGCTCGACGGCATCACCCATCCGGACGACGCCAAGAAAGAGCTGTCGCTGATGAAGAAGCTCGTCGCCGGCGATCTCGAGACGTATCGCATCGAAAAGCGATTGATGGCGAAGGACGGCCGCTATCGCGCGCTGGAAGTGCTCACCGCCGCCGTGCGACGGAATGATGGAGAGATGGATCTCCTGATCTACGTCGCCGACGATCCGCAGGCGCGGCCGCACGGCGAGCCGGCCCGCGAGTCGGACCGCATGCTCGCCACCGTGCTCGACCAGCTCGGCGAAGTGGCGGTGATCCGCACCGACGAACATGGTGTCATCCGCGGCTGGAACGCCGGCGCCGAGCGGATCTTCGGCTACACGCGCGAAGAGATCCTCGGCCACAACCGCCGCATGCTCCACCGCGACGCCGACAGTTGGAAAGGGCGCTCGACGGGCGTGCTGCAGAGCGCGAGTGCCGAGGGAAAACTCGAGCAGGACGACTGGCGCGTCACGCGCAGCGGCGCGCACGTCTGGGTGCGCTCGACGGTGCGGCCGGTGATCGTCGACGGTCTGGTGCAGGGCTACGTCGAGACGATCACGCCGCCGCCGGTGCCGAAGACGCTCGACACGACGCCGGTGATCGAGCAGTTGCGCGCGGAGCTCGATAAGCGCAAGCGCACCGAGGATTCGCTGCGCGTCGCGCTGGACGACCTGCGTCGCACCAGCGAAGAGACGATGAACGAGCTGCGCATCATGACCGCCGCGCTGCGCGACGAGATCGATCGCCGCAAAGCGACCGAGGAGCAGTTGCGGCAGGCCAACGAGCAGCTCGCCGCGCCGCCCATCGAGATCGAGATCGAAGAGAACGAGAGTCTCATCGAGCCGCCGCCGGAGCGCACGTGGCATCCGCTCGAAGACGCGACGCCGGCCGACGTGCTGCGCGCGCAGATGCTGGTCGAGCGCACCGGCACGCTGCTGTTCGCGAACGGCGCGCGCGAGAAAGAGGTGTTCTTCGAGAACGGGCGGATCTTCTCCTGCTCGTCCAACGATCCGGAGATGTTCCTCGCGCAGCGCCTCGTGGCCGCGCGCGTGATCACCGAGGAGCAGCGCCGCATCGCACTCGAGATCAAGCAGGCCTCGCAGCTCGCCCTCGGCCGCATCCTGCTCGTCCTCGGCGCCATCTCCGAGGCCCAGCTCGTGGCGGCGATGCGCGCGAAAGTCGAGGACGAGATCCGCGAGCTTCTCGCCTGGACCGACGGCCGCTACGTCTTCGTGGAAGGTGAGGTGCCGTCGCTGCAGCTCGTGCCGTTGCGCATCGACGTGGAGAGTTTGCTCTCCGCGCCGGCTGACGACGAGACGCCTGTCGATGAGCCGCCTGTCGAAGAGGCGCTTGCGCCGCCGCTGCTCTACGTCGCCTCGACGAAGACGAAGAAGGTGCATCTCGCCACCTGCAAGAGCGCGAAGCGCATCACCGGCGCCGCGCGGCTCGAGCTCGCGACCGCCGACGGCTACGAGCGCTGCCGGCAGTGTCTGCGCTGAGCGCGAGCGTCGGTTCCATGCGCCT
The DNA here is from genome assembly GCA_036389275.1 of Thermoanaerobaculia bacterium. Classification (GTDB taxonomy): domain Bacteria; phylum Acidobacteriota; class Thermoanaerobaculia; order Gp7-AA8; family Gp7-AA8; genus QHVT01. The sequence goes on along the minus strand of DASVQE010000021.1, from coordinate 10,344 downwards.
GCGCATCGTCCTGATCACCGTCGCCGCGCTGATCGCCTTCGCCTTCAACTCGATCCTCACGCGCCTGGCCCTCGGCGCGCGCGAGCTCGACGCGGCGGCGTTCACCGCCGTGCGCATTTGCGCCGGCGCGCTCGTCCTGCTGCTGCTCGTGCGCTTCCAGTCGCGGAGCTGGGAGCCGCTGCGCGCGCGCGGCGCGATCGGACCGCTGGCGCTCTTCGCCTACGCCGCGCCTTTCTCGTTCGCATATCTCCGCATCGGCGCCGCCGTCGGTGCGCTCGTCCTCTTCGGCACCGTGCAGTTGACGATGATCGGCTACGCGCTCGTGCGCGGCGAGCGGCCGACGCCGATCACCTGGTGCGGCATCGTCATCGCCATCGGCGGACTGCTCGTGCTGACCGCGCCGGCGGTCGGCCGTCCCGATCCGCTCGGCGTGCTGCTGATGACGATCGCCGGCGTGGCCTGGGGCGCGTACACCATCGCCGGACGCGGCATCGCCGATCCGCTCGCGGCGAACGCGCGCAGCTTTCTCTGGAGCGCGCCGCTCGCGCTGCTGCTCGCACTCGTGATGCCGTCCACCATCGCGCCGACGCCGCGTGGCATCGCCCTGGCGCTGCTCTCCGGCGCCGTCACCTCCGGCATCGGCTACGCGATCTGGTATCGCGCCGTGCGCCACCTCACCGTCACCGAGGCGGCGGTGGCGCAGATGACGGTCCCGGTGATCGCCGCCGTCGCCGCGATCCTGCTGCTGCACGAGCGGCTCACGCTGCGGCTGGTCGAGTCGGGAGTGACGGTGCTGGCCGGTGTGGCGATGGTGGTGGCCGGTCGGCGCCGCGCCTGAGCTCGCGTAGAATCTTCTTCATGCAGCACAAGCGGTCGCTTCTTCTTCTCGCGCTGCTCGCCGTCTGCGCGCCGCTGGCCGCGCAGAATCACTGGAGCTGGTCGCATCGCGTCGAGTTGCGCGGCGACTATCGCTGGAGCGACGACGATCGCTTCGCACTCCGCTTCCCGTTTCCGCCGGAGTTCATTCCGCGCGGGCAGACGCAGGTGTTCGAGGAGACGCCCGATCCCGGCCATCACCTCGAGCTGAACGTCGCCGACCTGCAGCTCGACCTCGGCTACGGCGAGCTGTTCGCGGCGCGCATCAAGGCGCACGCGCAGGCGCTGCATCGCCGCAACCCGACGTCCAGCGACAAACAGACCGACATCGACGAGCTCTTTCTGCGCATCGGACCGAAGCCGGAGTTTCTCGACCGTCCTTCCGGAACGACGCTGTTCCTGCAGGCCGGAAAGTTTCCGAAGATGGAGCGGCAGCCGGTGCGGCTGCTCGAGAGCTACGGGCTCGCGGCGACGTCGTTCAACCGCTTCGAGGACGTGCAGATCCTCGCCGGCGGCACGGTGGGACGCAGCGTCTACTGGCGCGTGGCCGCGGCGAACGGCAATCCGCTCTTCTTCCGCGATCCGAACGCGCTCGCCGGCGACAACGGCACGCCGGAGCTGCGCGAGCCGTTCCCGACGCCGAAGTTCCATTCCGGCTTTCCGATCCTCTACAACGCGGAGACAGAGGATCTTTTCTTCAACACCGATCACGTGCAGATAGGCGAGGGACTCGGCTACCGCTGGGAGAATGCGTCGCAGACCTTCGGCTTCGACGCCATCGCCTTTCACTACCGCCGCTCGATGGCCGCGCGCGAGCAGCTCACCGGCACGTTCTACGGCGGCGACCTCGACCTGCTGGACAACGTCGTGCCGCAACTGCCGCAGAGCGGACTGCCGATCAGCAGCCGCACGAAGGAGGAGTACGGCGCGCGTCTCTACAGCGAGTGGCGCGCCGCCACGCTGATCACGCAGTTCACGAAGCAGAACGTGGCTGGTCTCCAGCGTGAAGGGTGGGAAACGGAGCTCGGCTACTCGATCCCGCTGCATCTCGGATTCGTAGAGTCGATCCAGCCCGCCGTCCGAGCCAGCGGCCTCACCAACCGCTTCCGCACCCTGGCCACTCTCTTTCCCGCCCCGAGCGTCTGGTGGAACTGGACCAAATACGACGCCGGCCTCCGCATCACGCTACGCCACGGCTTAGACGTGACCGCCGAAACCACCCGCCACTCCATCGGCTCCCCATCCAAGCAGAAGCTGCGGCTGCGTGAAACGCTGGTGACGGTGAGGTGGAGGGTGTGAGGTTGGGGTCGGGGCGCCGCGGCGCCGCGGCTCCTCGGCTCCTCGGGTTCCTCGGTTCCTCGGGTTCCTCGGAGTGGCGGAGTCCTTACGTCTGCTCCTCCGCACCTCAGCACCTCCGCCCTTCCGGATGGACTGACCCTGCCGCGATCCTGACTTGCGGCGATCCCTACGTCCGCCGGTCCGGAGACCAGTCACCTGCCGCCATCCCGCCTGGCGGCCATCCGTACCGCCGGATGTCCGCAGAGATCTCCCGAACCCGGCGGCCCCACCACTCCGAGGAACTCCGAGGAACTCCGAGGAACCCGAGGAACTCCCGAGGAACCGAGGAACCCCCGAGGACCCGAGGACCCGAGGACCCGAGGACCCGCCTCCCCCGGCAACGCTCTTGCTCACCCTCTTCCCGGAGGTTGACAACGAATGCGTAACGAGATGATCGGCGCGATCGTCCGGCGGGCGATCGAGCATCCGGAGTTTCGGCGGCGGCTGATCGACAGTCCGCAGGAAGCTCTGCAGTCGCATGGGTTTGCTCTCGAGGCCAACGAAATGGCCGAGCTCGAGCGGATCCGCACCACCATCGGCGACCCCGGCAGCGACGACGTCGAGCAGCGGCTCGTCAGCATCGCCGAGCAGTACGGCGTCCATCCGCGGCCCGGCGAATAGCCGCACCCTTTTCACGGCTTCCAACGAACGGCGGACCTTCACGGTCCGCCGTATCTTTTTGGACCCTGATCCGTCTCAGGTGCAGCGGAATTTACCCCCTGAACGGGGGGTTCGTACCGGTCGCCGCGGCCACAACTCGCGGAGCATCAACACATTAATCTCCCGAAAGAGGCAACCTCACGGATGAGCGTCAGCACGCCGAAACGAGCGTTTCTCTCCGTCTTTGCAGTCCTCCTCCTGAGCACGCCGCTTTTCGCGTCCGCTCCTTCGCCGCGCGCCCATGCGCGGCTGGTGTTCGACAAGAGCGCGGGCGTCGGCGTGCTCTTCGGCGGCCAGAGCGCGAACGACACCGCCACCGCCATCGCCTACCAGAGCGACGAGACCTGGATCTGGACCGGCTTCTACTGGGTGCAGCGCTTCCCGCAGCATCATCCTGCCGGCCGCAGTGCGCACGGCATGGTCTACGACTCCAACCGCCAGCGCGTCGTGCTCTTCGGCGGACGCAAGACCGTCGGCGCGACCGCCGATACCGTCACCTTCCACAACGACACCTGGATCTGGCAGAACGACGACTGGACGCAGCTCGCCACGCCGAACGCGCCGAGCCCGCGCGCTCTCGTCGGCATGGCCTTCGATCCGCTCCGCGACCGCGTCGTCCTCTACGGCGGCAACGACGTCACCGGCGGCAAAGTCACCTCGCTCTTCGACACGTGGGAGTTTGACGGCACCAACTGGATCCGCTACGCCACCGACGAGCCGAAGGTCGAGAAGCCGCTCCTCACCTACGACGCCGCCCGCCACGAAGTGATCATGGTCGGCACGAAGGACGACCTCTCCAAAACCACGATCATGTACCGCTACGACGGCGCCGCCCACACCTGGTCGCCCGTCGCGCCGGCAGCGCTGCCGCCGTGCGTCAACGAAGCGGCCATGACCTTCGACGAGAGCAGCAACACCATCGTCCTCACCGGAGGCGTCTGCACCATCACCACCTCCACGTCCGACGAGGTGTGGCAGTGGAACGGCGAGAACTGGGTCAAGCCGACCATTCCCGCCGCCGGCCGCGCCACCGGCCAGGCCATCGCCTACGACTCGCTGCGCGGCGAGGTCGTCACCTTCGGCGGCACCAACGCCTTCGCCGCCGGACCGCGCTCGAGCACCGAGGTGCTGCGCAACAACCTCTGGCGCTTCGTCTTCTCGAACCGCACGCCCGCGCCGCGCTCGCTGCTCAGCTTCGTCAGCGATCCGGTGAATCGCACCATCTGGCTCATCGGCGGTCTCGACGAGTTCGGCCAGAGCTACATCGACGACTTCTGGTCCTACCGCAACAACCAGTGGATCCCGCAGACGCTCACGAATGGCCCGGCGCTTTGCGGCGGTCCGGTGAGCGCCTTCGACGCGAATCGCTCGCGTCTGGTCGTCGCCTGCAGCGGCGCCGAGGTCTACGAGTGGGACGGCGCGACCTGGAAGAGCCTCACGTCCAAGACCAAGCCGCCCATCCGCCGCTTCGCCAACGCCGTCTACGACGCCTCCATCAAGAAGGTCGTCCTCTTCGGCGGCTGGGACGGCACCGACTTCCGCAACGACACCTGGACGTGGGACGGCACCACCTGGACGGAGATCAAGAAAGATCGTCCGACTGCGCGCGCCTCGTTCGCCATGTGGTACGACCCGCTGATGCAGAAGACCGTCATCTACGGCGGCATCGGACGTCCGAACGTCGACTCGCGCGTCACCCGCTACACCGACATGTACAGCTTCAACGGCACCGGCTGGTCGAAGCTCAACGTCACCGCCACGCCCGGCGAGCGCTTCGGCCCGCAGGTCGGCGTCGATCCGCGCACCGGCAAGGTGCTGCTCGTCGGCGGTCTCCGCGCGGAGCTCATCGGCGGCAAGAACGAGGATGCGCGCCGCCAGTTCTTCGACAACGACACGTGGGAGTGGGACGGCTCGAAGCAAACCTGGACGCGCCTCTCGCCGGCGTCGCTGCCGTCCGCGCGGCAGAACGGCGGACTCGCGTACGACCCGATCGCCGATCGGATGGTGCTGTTCGGCGGCTACGCCGGCTTCTACTTCTCCGACGTCTGGTCGTGGGACGGCGCCACCTGGCGTCCGCTCGAGCAGCCGACCGGCGGCCGCCGCCGCACCGTGCGCGGCGGCTCGGGCAGCGTCCCGTCGCCGACGAGCGTGATCGTCGTGCCGACGGGCACGAGCGAACAGTAGTAGGCTTAGCGGCCATGTCGGAATCGCTCGTCACGCAGACGCCGGGCGCGTATGCGCCCGCGCTCCTGCGGCGCAGTCTCGCCGACGCGCTCGAGCTCGACCACGGCGTCGACGCCGTCGCGGCCGAGGAGCGCGCGAGCTCGCTCGCGAAACGCTCGCTGAAAAAAGAAGCGAAGGTGTGGGGTCTGAACCTCGCGATCCGCATGATCGACCTCACCACCCTCGAGGGAAAAGACACCGCCGGCAAAGTGCGCGGGCTCTGTCAGAAGGCCATCCGTCCCGATCCTTCCGATCCCACCATCCCGCACGTCGGCGCCGTCTGCGTCTATCCGACCATGGTCGGTTTCGTGAAGAAAGCGCTGCAGGGGAGCGGCGTGAAGACCGCGGCGGTCGCCACCGGCTTTCCGAGCGGCCAGACCTTCACCGAGATCAAGGTGCAGGAGACGCGCGCCACCGTCGCCGCCGGCGCCGACGAGATCGACATGGTCATCGATCGCGGCGCGTTCCTCTCCGGCGACTACCAGAAAGTCTTCGATGAGATCGCCGAGGTGAAGGAAGCGTGCGGACCGGCGCACCTGAAAGTCATCCTCGAAGTCGGCGAGCTCGCCAACTACGACCAGATCCGCCGCGCCTCGCTCATCGCCATGTACGCCGGCGCCGATTTCATCAAGACCTCCACCGGCAAGGTCGGCGTGAACGCCACGCTGCCCAACACGCTGGTGATGCTCGAAGCCATTCGCGACTTCCATCACGCCACCGGCAAGAAGATCGGCATGAAGCCCGCCGGCGGCATCTCGAACGCGAAGCTGGCGCTCTCGTATCTCGTCGTCCTCTACGAAACCCTCGGCAGCGAGTGGATGACGCCCGATCTCTTCCGCCTCGGCGCGTCGTCGCTCCTCAATGACATCCTGATGCAACTGCGGAAAGAGCGCACCGGCGCCTATCAGTCGGGCGACTACTTTACGATGGACTGATGAGAGCCACCACTGACCTCGAGACCCGCGAGCGCCTCTCTCCCGGCGCCGCATCCTCCGCGATGATCTGGGAGTACGCGCCGTCGCTCGAGTCGACCGACCATGTGAAGGTCGCCTCGCGCTACAACCACTTCATCGGCGGCGCCTTCGTCGAGCCGCATTCGAAACGCTGGTTCGAGACCATCAATCCCGCCACCGAGGAGACGCTGGCCGAGGTGGCGGAAGGCGATGCCGAGGACGTCGATCGCGCCGTGCGCGAAGCGCGCCGCGCCTACGAAAAGGTGTGGCGCAAGATCGCGCCGAGCGAGCGCGCCAAGTACATCTTCCGCATCGCCCGTCTCATCCAGGAAAAATCGCGCGCGCTCGCCGTCGTCGAGACCATGAACGGCGGCAAGCCGATCAAAGAGTCGCGCGACATCGACATCCCTCTTGCCGCAGCTCATTTCTTCTATTACGCCGGATGGGCGGATAAGCTCGAATACGCCTTTCCGAACCGCAACGTCAGCGCCGTCGGCGTGACCGGGCAGATCATCCCCTGGAACTTCCCGCTGCTGATGGCCGCGTGGAAGATCGCGCCGGCGCTCGCCGCAGGCAACACCGTCGTCCTCAAGCCCGCCGAGACCACGCCCATCACCGCGCTGATGCTCGCCGAGATCATGCAGGAAGCGGAGCTGCCGCCGGGCGTCGTCAACATCGTCAGCGGTGCCGGCCCAACCGGTGCCGCGCTCGTCGCCCATCCCGACGTCGACAAGATCGCCTTCACCGGCTCGACCGAAGTCGGCAAGCGCATCCAGCGCGCCATCGCCGGCACGAAGAAGAAGCTCACCCTCGAGCTGGGCGGCAAGGCTCCGAACATCGTCTTCGAAGACGCGCCGCTCGATCAGGCCGTCGAAGGCATCATCAACGGCATCTACTTCAACCAGGGCCACGTCTGCTGCGCCGGCTCGCGCCTCTTCGTGCAGGAGTCGATCGTCGAGCCGGTGATCCGCAAACTGCGCGACCGCATCGGCACGCTGCGCGTCGGCAATCCGCTCGACAAGAACACCGACGTCGGCGCCATCAACTCGCGCGCGCAGCTCGAGAAAATCCGCGAGCTCGTCGACAGCGGCGTCGAAGAAGGGGCGGAGATGGTGCAGTCGGCCTGCGCGCTGCCGGCCCGCGGCTTCTGGTTCGCGCCGACGTTCTTCACCGGCGTCTCGCAGTCGTACCGCATCGCCCAGGAAGAGATCTTCGGACCGGTGCTCTCGGTGCTCACGTTCCGCACGCCGGAAGAGGCGCTCGAGAAAGCGAACAACACGCCTTACGGTTTGTCCGCCGGCGTCTGGACGGAGAAGGGCTCGCGCATTCTGAAGATGGCCGCGAAGCTGCGCGCCGGCGTGATCTGGGCGAACACGTACAACAAATTCGATCCGACCTCGCCGTTCGGCGGCTACAAGGAAAGCGGCTTCGGCCGCGAGGGCGGCATCCACGGGCTCGCGCCCTACGTGGTGCTGTCATGAGCGCGCGCCTCGCGGTCCGCAAGACCTACAAGCTCTACATCAACGGCGAGTTTCCGCGCACCGAGTCGGGCCGCTTCTACCCGGTCCTCGGCAAAGGAGGAACGTTGGTCGCCAACGCATGTCGCGGATCGCGCAAAGACCTCCGCAACGCCGTCGTCGCCGCGCGCAAGGCCGTCTCCGGCTGGAGCGGCAAGACCGCGTATAACCGCGGCCAGATCCTCTACCGCATCGCCGAAGTGTGCGAGTCGCGCGCGGCCGAGCTCGCGGACGAGCTGCGCCGCCAGAACGTGAGTGCGGTCGATGCGCGCCGCGAAGTCGACGCCGTGATCGATCGCTGGGTCTACTACGCCGGCTGGAGCGACAAGTACGCGCAGATCTTCGGCAGCGTGAATCCCGTGGCCGGCCCGTACTACAACTTCACCGTGCCCGAGCCGACCGGCGTGGTCGGTGTCGTCGCTCCCGAGGAGCCTTCGCTCCTCGGCCTGGTCAGCCGCATCGCGCCGGCGCTCGTCGGCGGCAACACCGTCGTCGCCATCACCTCCGAGTCGCGTCCGCTCGCCGCCATCACCCTCGGCGAAGTCTTCGAGACGTCCGACGTGCCGGCCGGCGTCATCAATCTCGTCTCCGGCATCAAGAGTGAGCTGGTCGGCTGGCTCGTCGCGCACATGGACGTCAACGCCGTCGACACCACCGGCGTCGCCGCCGACGCGCTGCCGAACGCGCAGAAGACCGCCGCCGAGAACGTCAAGCGCGTCGTCCATTTCGATGCCGCTTCGATCGGCTGGGACGACGCGCGCCGCGCCCAGAGCCCCTACGCGATCCTCGAGTTTCAGGAGTCGAAGACCGTCTGGCATCCGATGGGGATGTAGCGCTCTTCATCCGAAATTCACAACTGCCCGTAGGATGACGGCATGAGGCGCGTCCTCGTCGTCGATGACGATCCGAAAGTCTGTGCGACGCTCGATCGTTACCTCGCGCATGCCGGCTACACCACCGCCACCGCGCTCGACGGAGTGCGCGCGCTCGAGGTGGCGAAGACGTTCGCGCCCGATCTGATCGTGCTCGACCTGATGCTGCCGCAACTCGGCGGCCTCGAAGTCTGCCGCGCGCTGCGGCAGTCGTCGAACGTGCCGATCATCATGCTGACCGCGCGCTCGACCGAGGACGACAAGCTGACCGGCCTCGGCACCGGCGCGGACGACTACCTCACCAAGCCGTTCAGTCCGCGCGAGCTCGTCGCGCGCGTCGAGGCGGTGCTGCGCCGCGCGCCCGCGCCCGCCGCGGCATGCGTGGTCGCCGGCGCGCTCACCATCGATCCGGAGCGCTGCGAGGTGACGATGGACGGCGCGCCCGTCGCGCTGACGGCGACGGAGCTGCGGCTGCTGCTCGCGCTGGCGCGCTCGCCGGGTCGCGTCTTCCGCCGCGACGAGCTCGCCCAGCTCGCGCGCGGCGACGACTTCGACGGCCTCGATCGCACCATCGACGCGCACATCAAGAATCTCCGCCGCAAGCTCGGCGCGGATCGCGAGACCATCGTCACGGTCTTCGGCATCGGCTACAAACTGGTGGCCTGATGATGCGGACGCTGCGCGGCCGTCTCGTCGCACTCGTCGCCGCGCTCCTGGCCGTGACCATCGGCAGCGTGGCCGTGATCTCGACGCGCGTCGCGCACGTGCAGCTCCAGCGCCTCGAGTTCGCGCGCCCGCCGCACGCGCCGTCCGACGCGACGCTGCGCGACTTTCATCGCGCGCATGGTTCCTGGCGCGGCGTGCAGCCGGTCGTCGCGCAGCTCGCGCGCGACTCCGGCGCCGGCGTCTATCTCTTCGATGACGCGCGGCAACTCGTGGCCTCGTCCGATCCGTCGCGTCCCACCGGGCGCGTCACGCTCGACGCGAGCGGCGCGACGCTCACGTACGAGTCGGCCGATGACGGCAGCGCCGTCCGTCAGCGCGTCCGCAGTCCGAACGTGGTCATTCGCGATGCGAGCGGCGCGATCGCCGGCAGCGTCTTCATCCTTCCGCCGCATCGTCCCGGTCCGACTCCTGCGCGCACGCTCGACGTCACCTTCTTCTGGACGTTCCTCGGCGCCGCGCTTTTCGGAATCGCGCTCGCCATGATCATGGCCCGGTGGGTGAGTGTGCCGGTCGAGCGGCTCACCGCCGCAGCGCGGCGCATGGAGTCGGGCGATCTGACCGTGCGCGTCGAGCCCGCGGGCGGCGCCGAGCTCGAGGAGCTCGCGCGCGGCTTCAACGCCATGGCCGCCGCGCTCGACCGCAACGAGGAGCTGCGCCGCCGCATGGTCGGCGACGTCGCGCACGAACTGCGCGCGCCGCTCACCAACATCCGCTGCGAGCTCGAGTCGATGCAGGACGGCCTCGCCGCGCCGACGCCTGAGCGCATCGCCTCACTGCATCAGGAGACCATGCACCTCGCCGCGCTCGTCGACGACCTGCAGGACCTGGCGCTCGCCGACGCTGGCCGCCTCTCCCTCGACATCCGCCCGGTCGCCCTCGCGCCGCTCGCGCGCCGCGCCGCGTCGTCCTTCGCCACGCGAGCGATCGTCTGCGACGGTCCCGACGATCTCATCGTGCGCGCCGACGAGCGCCGCGTCGTCCAGATCATCACCAACCTCCTCAGCAACGCCGTCACCCACTCCGACCCCGACACCACCATCCGTCTCACCTGGCAACGCCAGTCGAACGAAGCCCTCATCCGCGTCATCGACCAAGGCATCGGCATCGCGCCGGAGGACCTCCCGCGCATCTTCGACCGCTTCTACCGAGTCGACATCTCCCGCTCCCGCACCACCGGCG
>DASVQE010000020.1:0-13529 GCA_036389275.1 Thermoanaerobaculia bacterium | reverse complement strand
TCCGGCGGCTGGGGCCGAGGGCCCCAGACCCCATTTGGTTGGCCTAGCCTCCGCGACACAGTGTCGCGAGCCTGGAAGATGTGTCGCGGAGGCTAGGCCAACCAGACGGGGTCTGGGGCCTGTGGCCCCAGCCGCCGGAGGCCCCTCGTCGTCCCCTATCCCTAGTGCCGCACCGACCGCGTCTTGCCGGGCACCACGTGCACGATCACGGTGGTCGTGCCCTTTGCGCCGGACGCATCGGTCACCGTCAGCGTCACCGTGAACGTGCCGAGGCGGTTGTACTTTTTGGAGAGACTCTGGAACGTCGACGTCGAGAAATCGCCGAAATTCCAGAGATAGCTGTAATCGGGACGGCCGCCGCTGGCGCTGGCGCTGAAGTCGACATCCTCGTTGACGCGCACGTACACGCGGCTCACTTCCGCGTTCGCGATCACCGGACAGGTGAGCAGCGCGAACGAATCGCGGCCGCGCGAACCGGCGCGTGAGACCGTGCTCACGTACCCGCTGCCGGTCCAGACGATGTCGTCCTGCGTCAGAATCGACTCGTGAATCGGATCGGCGGCGAACGGACTGTCGCTGATCAGCGAGCCATCGAGGCGGAAGCGGCGCAGGCGATAGATCGCCGGCGGCACGTCCACGCCCTTCTTCCAATCGGCGTACGACAGCGCGATCTCGCCGTTCGCGGCGATCAGCGCGAGCGGCACCACGTCGAGACCGCTGCCGGTGACGATCGTCCGCTCCGTCACCACCACCTGCGCGCTGCTGTCGACCACCAGCCAGCGGATCACGCTGCCGTTGACGGGCGCCGGCGCCTGCCGCGCCAGTCCGAACACGCCGCCGATGGCGACGACGTGATAGCTCGGCGACGGATCGGTGATGGGAATCGAGGCGCGCACGACGTCGTCGAGCTCGAGCCGCACCATGTTCAGCGAGCCGCGCTGATGGTTGAAGAACACGCCGATGATGCCGCTGTCGTTCACCGCCACGCGCGGCACGGCCTTGTCGGCCGGCGAGAAGTTGATGAGGATGTCGTCGCGCGTGGTGCCGTCGCGCTCGACGACCGAGACATAGAGGCCGGCCGCGCTGACGCGGGTGACGTTGTGGGCGATGACATACGCGTCGCGCGCGGCGCTCCAGACGATGTCGAACTCGTCGCGCGCGGTGAAGTTGAGCTCCGGCGTGATCTGCACCGGGCCGCCGATCAGGACGCCGGCGGTCGAGAAGCGCTGCAGGAAGAGGCGGGCGTCGCGATCCTGGTAGAACGCGCCGAACTCCGTGCCGGTCCAGAGCAGGTCCACCGGACCGAAGGCGGAGGAAGGCGCGACGACGAAGTCGTCAACTAGTTGACTGAGTGTGGCGGCGTCGTAGATGCCGGCCAGCACGGCCTGGTTCGCCGGCGGGTCGACCTTGGCGATGGCCACGATTCCGGGCGCCGCCGCCACCGGCCCGGCCGGACGGTTCGGCTGAAATCCGCTCAGCGAGAGCGTCTCGACGGTCGAGACGCATTGCGCCGCGAGCGGACAGACCACGCTCGCCGCGAGCAGAAGCGACACCACCGCTGTTCTCCAGCTTCCGTTCGAACCCATCACTTCCCCCGACCGGTCTATGAGGTAAATAACTTCGGACCGGTCGGGAGTATAGCGCGGGAAGCAATGAGGCGGGAGTGCCTAGAAAACATACCTCGCATTCGCATGCACCCGCAGCAGCGCATCATTCAGCGCCGGGCCGGGCTGCACGCGGAAGTGATGGTTCACTTTCAGGCGGAGGTCGTTGCGGCCGGTGCTGACGGCCAGCTCCTGCGGCAGCTCCACGATCGTCACCGTCACCGGGATCTCGCCGGCGTGCTCTTCGACGATCTCCCGGATCTTGCGCACCGTCTCCTCGCTCATGCGCGGATACGGCACCTCGAGCGCGATCTCCTTCACCTTCTTGTCGCGGATGCCGTCGAGCGGCACGATCTCCAGCGCCGAGAGCTCCGGCGTGATCGGCGACTCGTGAAAGGCCGCCGCATGCGCGGCGAAGCTCGGCGCCGCCTGCGGCTCCTCGGCGATCGCTTCCACCGCATCGTTGAACGCATCCGCCTCGGTGAGCGCGGCCGGTGCGGCAGGCGCAGGAACCGGCGGCGCGCCGAAGAGCGCGAAGTTGTCCTTCCCGTCGCCGTACTTTTCCCGCTCGATCTCCTTCGGATCGCGATCGTCTTCTTCGGCGTCCTCGAGCCGGAGCTCGTACGCCGAGATGCGCGCGCGCGACGCCTCCGGATGCCCGCCGTACTCGTCGTCGATGTGCTGCGCCGACTGCTCGGCCGACTGCAGCGACGCCGAGCGCCCGGCCACCTGCCCGCCCGTGTCCTTCACCATCGCCGTCACCAGCACCGCCACGCCGTTGTCGAGCCAGCGCGAATACTTCGCGTAGAGATCGGAGAAGACCACCACCTCGACCGACCCGGCCTGATCGTCGAGGATGAACTTCGCCATCAGCTTCCCTTCGTTCGGCCCCTTCTTGATCTTCGACTTCTTGATCTGCGACACGATCCCGCCGATGTTCACCTGCTCGTCGACGTGCTTGTAGAGCGTGTCCGTGGTGGCGTTCGCGAACAGCCGCAGCTCCTCGGCGAATTTGTTCAGCGGATGGCCGGTGATGTAGAAGCCGAGGGTCTCCTTCTCGTAGCGCAGCCGCTCGTCCTCCGGCCACTCCGGCGCGCGCACGATCTGCGTGGCCGTCTTCGTGGCCGGCGCGGCCGAGAACATCCCGAAGAGCGAGTTCTGTCCTCTCTCCTTCTCGTCTTTCGTCCGCTGCGCGGAGTCGGCGGTCGACTCGAGCTGCTCGAACAAGGCGCGGCGCGAGGTGCCGAGGAAATCGAACGAGCCCGACTTGATCAGCGCCTCCAGCACCTTCTTGTTGCAGGCGCGCAGATCGACGTCCTCGCAGAACTGATGCAGCGACGTGAAGCGGCCGCTCTTCTGCCGCGCCGCCAGCACCGATTCGATGGCGCTCTCGCCGACGCCTTTGACCGCGCCGAGGCCGAAGCGGATGTTCGGACCGACCACGGTGAAGAACATGTTCGACTCGTTCACGTCGGGCGGCAGCACGTCGATGCCCATCGACTTCGCCTCGTTGATGAACTTCACGACCGATTCGGTCTTGTCCATCTCAGAGCTCATGAGCGCGGCCATGAAGTGCCGCGGGTAGTGCACCTTCAGCCACGCGGTCTGATACGCGACCAGCGCGTACGCCACCGAGTGCGACTTGTTGAAGCCGTAGCGCGCGAACGGCTCGATGTAGTCGAAGATCTCGTTCGCCTTCTTCTTGTCGTAGCCCTGCAGGAGCGCGCCGTCGACGAACTTGGTGCGCTCGGCGGCCATGATGGCGGCGTCCTTCTTGCCCATGGCCTTGCGCAGCAAATCCGCCTGGCCGAGGGAGTAGCCGGCCACGCGCTGCGCGATCTGCATGACCTGCTCCTGGTAGACGATGACGCCGTACGTCTCCTCCAGGATCTCCTTCATGGCCGGCACGAGGTACTTCGCCTTCGAGACGCCGTTCTTGCGGCGCACGTACTCGTCGACCATGCCGGCGTCGAGCGCGCCGGGACGGTAGAGCGCGTTGAGCGCGGCCAGGTCTTCGAAGCGGGTCGGCCGCGACTTGCGCAGCAGGTCGACCATGCCGCCCGACTCGAACTGGAACACGCCTTTGGTGCGGCCTTCCTGGAAGAGGCGGAAGACCTCGGCGTCGTCGAAGGGAATGGCGTCGATGTCGATGTCGACCCCTTCGACCGCTTTGGCCGACTTGATCGCGTCGTCGATCACCGTCAGCGTGCGCAGGCCGAGGAAGTCCATCTTCACCAGACCCATCTTCTCGACCACGCGCATGTCGAACTGCGTCACGATTTCGTCGCGGTTCGTGCGGTACAGCGGCACGTAGTTGGTGACCGGCTCCGGCGTGATCACCACGCCGGCGGCGTGCATGCCGGCGTGACGGGAGAGGCCTTCCAGCTTCTCGCCGATCTCGATGATCTTCTTCACTTCCTCGTCGTTCCTGATGGCCTCGGCGAGCTGCGGCGAATCCTTCTTCGCATCGGTCAGCGTCACGCCGGGGCCGCCGGGGATCATCTTCGAGATCTTGTCGACGAACCCGTACTGATGCCCGAGGACGCGGCCGACGTCGCGGACCACCGACTTGGCGGCCATCGTCCCGAAGGTAATGATTTGTGCGACGTTTTCTTCGCCATATTTATGACGAACATAATTGATGACCTCGCCGCGGCGGTTCATGCAGAAGTCGAGGTCGATGTCGGGCATGGAGATGCGCTCGGGATTGAGGAAGCGCTCGAAGAGGAGGTCGTACTCGAGCGGATCGACGTTCGTGATCTCCAGAGCCCACGCCACGACCGAGCCGGCCGCCGAGCCGCGGCCGGGACCGACCGGGATGCCGTGGTCGCGCGCGTATTTGATGAAGTCCCAGACCACCAGGAAGTAGCCGGGGAAGCCCATCTTCTGGATGATGCCGATCTCGCGCTCGAGGCGGTCCCAATACTCCGCCACCTCGTGCTTCTTCTGCTTCGCGGCGAAGAGCGGCGCCATGGCGCTCAGCCGGCGCTCGAGGCCCGCGCGCGCCACTTTGGCGAAGTGGTCGGCCAGCGTCGAACCGTCCGGTACGGGGAACTTCGGGAGGTGGTGCCCTTTGACGTCGAGCGAGAGGTTGATGCGCTCGGCGATCTTGACGGTGTTGTCGGCGGCTTCGGGGTAGTCGGCGAAAACGCGGCGCATCTCGTCGGCCCCTTTGACGTAGAAGTCGTCGGAGTAGAACTTCATCCGCTTCTCGTCGCCGAGGGTCTTGCCGGTGCCGATGCAGAGCAGCACCTCGTGCGCGAACGCGTCGTCCTTGCTGAGGTAGTGGGAGTCGTTGGTGCCGACCAGTTGCAGGCCGACCTCGCGCCCGAGCTGCGCCATCAGCGGGACGATCTTCTGCTGGTCGGGGATGCCGTGGTCCTGGATCTCGAGGAAAAAGTTCTCGGCGCCGAGGATCTCTTTGTACTGCAGAGCGGCATCGCGGGCCTTGCTGTAGTTGCCGCCGGCCAGGCTCTGCGAGACCTCACCCTTGAGACAGGAAGAGAGAACGATCAACCCGTCGCGGTGCTCGCGCAGCAGCTCCTTGTCGATGCGCGGCTTGTAGTAGAAGCCTTCCGTGTAGCCGGCGCTGACGAGCTTGACCAGGTTCTTGTAGCCGGTGTCGTTCGCCGCCAGGACAATCAGGTGATTGTTCGCGCCGGCGTCGGCCTGCCCATCCTCGACCCCGGCCTTGTCGAAGCGCGAGCCGTACGCGACGTACATCTCGCACCCGATGATCGGCTTCACGCCAACGCCTTTCATCGCGTTGTAGAACTCGACGGCGCCAAACATGTTGCCGTGGTCGGTGATCGCGCAAGCCGGCATGCCGAGCTTCGAGACCCTCGCCGCGAGTGCCTCCGGCCGAGACGCGCCGTCGAGCAGTGAGTATTCAGTGTGAAGGTGGAGATGAACGAAGGACATGGAGCGGCAGGTAGTTTAACCTGCCGCTCCCGCGAACGAAGGTCCGATCGGCAGGCGCTCAGTCGACGCGGACGAGGCCGCGCTGGATGGCGCGCGTGGCAGCCTCGGTGCGGTCGCGCACGCCAAGCTTGGAGAGTATGTTTTTGACGTGGCCTTTGACCGTCTCCTCGGTGACGCCGAGGGTGCGGGCGATGTCTTTGTTGCGCCGGCCGGGCACGAGGAGATGAAGGACCTGCTCCTCGCGATCGGTGAGGCGCGCGGTGTGCGCGGCATCCGCCAGCGCGGTCGCGGCGCCGGGTGAGAGATAGCGGCGGCGGGCGTAGGCGGCGCGGACGGCGGCGACGATCTCGGTCGGGTCGCTGTGCTTGAGCACGTAGCCGAAGGCGCCGGCGTCGAGGGCGGCGCAGACATCCGCCTCGGTGCCGTAGCTGGTGAGCATCACCGCGCGGCAGGAGGCGTTGTGCGCGCGCAGCGTGCGCAGGACGTCCAGCCCCGAGCCATGCTGCAGGCGCAGGTCGATCAATGCCACGTCGCAGTCGCGGAGGCGCGCCATCGACGCCAGCGATGCCGCGTCGCATGCCTCGCCGATCACCTCGATGTCGCGGTGGCTGCCGAACAACGCGCGCAGACCCTGCCGGATGATGGCGTGGTCGTCGACGAGGACGAGGTGTATCCGCTCGAACTGCGCCTGCATCATGCCTCCACCTCCACGATCACTTCGAATCCGCCCGCGGCCAGCGCGCGCGTGGTGAGTTTCGCGTCCATGGCTTCGGCGCGCTCGCGCATTCCGCGAATGCCGTGGCTCGCCTCCGACAGCGTGTCGATGCTGATCTCGCCTGAGCCGCGGCCGTCGTCGCGCACCGTCACCACGATCGTCTTCGGCGTGAACTCGAGGATCACCGCCACGCGTCGCGCGCCGGAGTGCCGCAGCGCGTTCGTGAGCGCTTCCTGCGCGATGCGCAGCAGGTGATGCTGCAGCCCGCGCCGGTTCGGCGCACGGGGCTCGCCGCGCAGCTCGAACGTCGCCGTGACGTTGAGGCCTTTGGTCAGCCTCGCGATCATCGACGCGAACTCGTCGGCGAGCGCGAGCTTCTCGGCGCGCAGATCGAACAGCGAGCGGCGCGCGTCGTCGAGCGCCGCCATCAGAAGACTCTTTCCGGTGTGCAGATGTTCGGCCGCCGTGCCGGCGTGATCGAGCCGGTCCATCGCGCTCTGGATCTGCAGGATGGCGCCGGTGACGCCGGTCGAGACGGTGTCGTGAAACTCGAGCGCGATGCGCCGCCGCTCGCTGTGCACCGCTTCGTGGCGCAAGCGGATCGCGCGCATCTGCCGCCAGTGCACGAACCACCCGATCGACAGCACGATCGCCGCGCAGCAGGCCAGGAACCACGGCGTCTGGTAGAGCGCCGGCAGCCGCTCGATGGTCACCGGCGCGGCGACCGACAGCCAGTTCGGGCCGCCGTCCGACGCCTGCACCTGGAAGCGGTAGCGGCCCGGGCGCAGGTTCGTGTACTCGGCGATGCGCCGGTGGCCCGCATCGATCCAGCCGCCGTCGTGACCTTCGAGGCGATAGCGGAAGCGGATCCGCTCGGCCATCGTCGACGACGGCGCGGTGTAGCGAAACTCCAGCCGGTCGCGGTCCGCCGGCATCGCGATCACGCCTTGCGACGGCTGGGCGCCACGCGCGTCGATGCGCACCTCCTCGACGATCGGGCGGGAGCGCAGCGACGGCCGCCGCGCTCGCGGATCGAGCACCGCCACGCCGCGTCCCGTGGCCATCCACATCCGCCCGTCCGCCGCGCGCCACGCCGCCGGGAAGACGGTCGAGACGATGCCGGAGCCGGGCAGTCCGTCGCCGACGCCGTACAACACCGGCGCAACGGCGCTCGCGCGGCCGCGCAGCACGTCGTCGAGCGCTTTGCGGGCGACGCGGAAGAGGCCCGTCGGTCCCGACATCCACAAGCCGTCGGCGCCGTCGTCGAAGATGTAGGAGATCAATCCCGGCAGCAGTCCGTGCGAGGCGGTGTACGTGAAGACGCGCCCTTCGTGGAGACGATGGAGTCCGCGTCGCGAGCCGAACCAGAGATCGCCGCGATCGTCGTCGTACATGCAGACGGCGAGATCGGGCTGCCGCTTTTCGGTGAGCGTCAGCACGTGGAAGCGCTTCCCGTCGAAGACGGCCGGTCCGGAGCCGTCGCCGGCCATCGCCCAGATGCGGCCGCGGCGATCCTCGTGCAGCGAGATGACGATCTCTCCGCCGAGGCCTGAGTCGGATCCGAACGTCTCGAACTTTCCGTTGCGGAAGCGGACGGCGCCGGCCGCGCTGCCGATCCAGAGCGAGCCGTCGCGCGCGCGCAGCAGCGCCAGCAGCTCGTCGCTCGGCAAGCCGTCGCGCGTGGTGTACGTGCGCACCACGCCGTTCTTCAGATGGTGCAGGCCGTTGCCGTCGCTGGCGATCCAGACGCTGCCGTCGTCGTCGGGCCAGAGCGCGCTGATCTCCGAGCGGTCGAGCGCTGCGCTGACGACGCGTTTCCAGCGATTGTTCTCCAGCCGATTGAGCCCGCCCTGCGCGGTGCCGGCCAGCATCGCGCCGCTGCGATCCTGCACGACGCTCCACACCGCGGCATCGGAGAGACCTTCGCGGCGGGTGTAGCGAAGAAAGACGCCGTCGAGCAACTGATTGACGCCGCCGAAGTGCGTGCCCACCCACAGCGTTCCCTCGGCGTCCTCGAAGATCGCGTCGATGTAGTACGAGGTCAGCCCGTCGTCGACGCCCATGCGCGTCACGCTGCTGCTGCTCTTGCGCACCAGCCCGTGGCGCGTCCCGATCCAGAGCGTTCCGTGCGAGTCGACGAAGAGCGTCCAGACGTCGTTCGCATCCCGAACCGGGCGCGTCACGCGCGTGCCGTCGTAGTACACGAGGTCATCGGGGCCGCCCGCCCAGACGCCGCCGGCCGTGCAGTAAATGGCCTCGATGCTCCCGGTGATCCCTGCGATGTGCGACACGACTCCGCCGGCGATGCGATAGAGGCCGTCCGTGGCGCCCACCCACACCACTCCGTCGCGCGACGCCACCATATACACCGTCGCCGGCAGCGAGTCGTCGTGACGGACCACGCCGTTTTTGTACCAGTACAAACCGCCCAGCCACGCCGAGAAGACCATCGTCCCGTCATGCCCGACCTCGGCGATGCCGAAGACGCCGCGCAGACCGGCGTCGGGTGCCACCGTTTCGAACTTGCCGTTCCGATAGACGCTCACGCCGCGCCCGCCGCCGATCCAGAGCGCGCCGGCGCGATCGACGAAGAGCGCGCCGATGTTTTGCGACTGGAGCTGCGGCGTGTTGATCGGGTTGAAGACGGTGAAGCTCACGCCGTCGAAGCGCGCCACGCCTTCTTCCGTGCCGAACCAGAGATAGCCGTCCGGCGTCTGCGCGATCACCTGGACGTTGTTCTGCGGCAGGCCGTTCTCGATCGTCCAGGAGCGGTGCACGTACTGCGTCATCGCCCGCGCCGGGTCGATGGAAAACGCAGCAACCGGGAAAATGAGACTCGCGAACGCGACCGCCCAAGCCCGCCGATGACCCACAACTCGCTCCACGCTTCGAATGTCGGGTGATTCTACTGCGCCGCGACGCGCATCCGAGTCACTTTCGAGCGCGCGCTACCGCCGCACCACCGCGTTGCGCACCAGCCACTTCCCTTCGAACGTCAGCGGCACGGGCTGTCCTTTTCGTTCCGCGTGAATCGAGAGGTGCGGCTCGGGAGAGGCGCCGGAGTTGCCGGCGCGGGCGATGGGCGTGCCGCGCACGACGGAGTCGCGGACGCGGACGGAGAGGCTGCCGCGCTGCAGGTGCGCGAGCGTGACGTCGGTGTCGTTGCAGCGCAACGTGAGCGCGTTGCCGAGCGGATGGGCGGCGTCGGTGCCGCTGTCGGGAAGGTCGCCGGCGGCGGCGAGGATGGTGCCGTCGCACGGCGCGACCACGGTCGCGCCGAAGACGGCGTAGCGATGCGGATCGCGCGGCAGGATGCCGCGCGCGCGGAAGCCGAAGGTGCCGAGCTGCACGAAGTCGACGGCGTAGCGGCGCGACGGCTCGGCGGGGTGCACATTCGCGGCGGGCGCGCTGCCGCCGTGCATCACCAGGAACGTGCCGCCGCGCAGCGGAAAGCCGGCGTCGAGCGCGCCCGGCGGCACCGCGCGCGCGGCGAGCGCGCCGATGGCGACGGAGCCGAAGAAGAGGCCGATCATCGACTTGACCAGCATGCGCATCGGCGACTCCTCCGCGCCTTCGCGGCGGCTGATGAGGGACGTCGCGAGCGCGGCGGCGAAGAGCGCCGCGAGCAGCCAGCGCAGCGGCAGTCCGAACCATCCCCAGGGGGCGGCGAAGAAGCTGAAGCCGGAGATCCCGGCCGCGAGCAGAAAGGTGGCGATCCACGGACCGGGCGGACGGCGGGCGCGCCGCCAGAGCAAGGCGATGGCGATCAGAGGAAGGAGGAGTGTGGAGAAGAAGAGATTCCAGACCGCCACGGGCGGCGGATTGTAAAAGTAGCCCGGCTTGCTTTGTGCTATAAAGTTCTTGCCATGAATGAACAACCACGCGTCGCCGCCACCGCCGCACTGGCCGCGCTCCTCACCGGCGCCGCCGCCGATCTGCTCCTCCGCTACATCCCCTGGGGCCTGGCCGTGCCGGTCTGGACGCTGCTCTTCGTCGCCGCCGCCTTCGTCGTGGCGCGGCGCGCCGGCCGGGCGATCTCACCGCTGCCGGCGCTCTGCGCGCTCGCCGTCTCCGCCGGCCTGGCCTGGCGCGACTCCGAGCCGCTCGGCGCGCTCGACCGCCTCGCTCTCGTCGCCTTCCTGCCGCTGCTCGCGCTCGACGCGCGCGGCGTGCGCATCCGCCGCGCCGGCCTCTCCGAAATCGCCGCCGCCTTCGGCTTCACCGGCCTGCAGTCGGCGGCCGGCCTGCCGCAACTCCTCTTCCACGATCTCTCCTGGAGTGAGATGCCGCGGCGCGCGCCGCTCCGCGCCGGCGGGATCGCGCTGCGCGGCGCGCTGATCGCGCTGCCGGCGCTGCTGCTGTTCGGCGGGCTGCTCGCTTCCGCCGACGCCGCCTTCGCGCAACTGCTGCGCAAGCTGCTGATCGTCGACAACCTGAACTTCCTCGGACATCTCGTCTGCACGCTGCTCTTCTCCGCGATCGCGGCCGGCTTCCTGCGCAGCCTCGCCTTCAGCGGTCCGCTGCCGCGGTTGCCGCGGCCATCGTTCCTGCGCCTCGGCGCGCCGGAAACGAACATCGCCGTCGCGTTGATCGACGCGCTCTTCGCGCTCTTCGTCTTCGTGCAGTTCCGCTATCTCTTCGGCGGCGAGCGCGTCGTGCGCGTGCCCGGCTCGACGGTGAGCTGGTCGGAGTACGCGCGCGGCGGCTTCTTCCAACTGGTGACGGTGGTCGCGCTCGTCGTTCCGATGTTGCTGGCGGTGGAGTGGCTGATCGACAAGTCGGACGCGCGCGCGCTCCGCCGCTTCCGCCTGCTCGCGCTAATCCAGATCGCCCTGGTGTTCGTGATCGCCGCCTCGGCGTACCGGCGCATGCAACTCTACGTCGATGCGTATGGGCTGACCGAGGATCGGTTCTACACGACGGCGTTCATGCTGTGGGTTGGAGTGCTGCTGCTGTGGTTCGTCGGGACGGTGCTGACCGGAAAGCGCGAGCACTTTGCGGCCGGCGCCATCGCGACGGCGGCGGTCGCGCTGATGGCGCTGCATGCGATCAATCCCGACGCGCGCATCGTCGAGACGAATCTCGCCCGCGCCTCGCGTCGCCCGTTCGACGTCTGTTACGCGGTGTCGCTCAGCGCCGACGCCGTGCCGCTGCTCGCCGCCCACGCGAATGCCCTCGGCAGCGCGGCGGCCGAGCTGCGCAAGTACCAGCGCGGACCGGCCGGCTGGCGCACCTGGAACGCATCGCGCGCCGCGGCCGCGCGCGCACTCCGCGGCAAGACGTTGCCGGCGCGATCGTTTTGCCCGCGGTGAAGGGCCTTTACGAGTCGAAGGCCACGCCGCCGATCACGCGGCCCTGGCCGGGACGGGCGGCGGGATCGACGCGCGAGTCGAGCAGCTCGCGCAGGTTCGTCATCTCCAGGAACAGATGTCGGTGGCGGATGCAGTGCACGGCGATGGCGAAGAAGAGGATCGACACCACGGCGAAGAACACTTCCGACGCGGGCGAGCTGTTCGGCAGCGGCGCCGGCGACGCGGCCACGAACATCTCCTGCGTCAGCACCAGCGCGAACAGCGGCAGCGGGAAAAAGACGAGCGCGGAGAGGAAGCGGCTCGCCTGGATACTGAAGTACGGACGGAGGGAAAGAAGGCTCAGCGACAGAAAAAAGCCGAGGGCCATGAACGCGGCGAAATGCACCTCATTCAACTGCGTCGAGCCGATGGTGGTGATGCGCCACTGCAACAGCAGCAGGCCGGCCAGCGACGCCGTGGCCGCGGCCACGCAGAGCACCGCCACGAATGCCGCGAAGAGATTCCGCGCCGCGAGCAGCGCCGCCATGCGCAGGAAGAGCGCCGCGATCCCGAGTCCCGCCGCGAGCGCGGCGACGATGGCCCACGGTGCGCTCACCAGCGAAGCGGGATCGGGCAGCGCCGCGAAGGCCAGCGAGCCGGCGCTCAGCTCGCGCGCCGCCTCGGCGCCGCTGGTCAGCGCCAGAAAGAGGCAGAACGCCGTGCCCGCGTAGAAGAGGACCTTCGGCATCGGATCGATGTTAGCTCATTCGCGCATGGAGATGATGTGATCGAGCCGGATCTCCAGCGGGCCCGAATCGGCGGCGAAGCGGATGAACTCCGCGCCGTTGGCGGTATAGACGTCCTCGACGCGGCCGCGCTCCTTCTGCGTCACGCCCTCGAGATCGAACTCGATCTCCACTTCCTGCTTGTGCATCGCGGCGGCCTCGAGCTGATCGTGGTAGTCGCACGAAACCGGCTCGTAACGTTCCTCGGACATTCAAAACCCTCCGGCCGCGTTCTTACACATTCGGTGCCCGTCGTTCGATAAGATCGCGCACCCAAGTCACGACATGAAAAAAGGAGAGCTATGTTTCGCACACGCATCCTGATGGCTGCACTTTGCGCGCTCCTGCCGCTCGCGGCATCCGCGCAGAACACGGGCAGCACGGCCGGAAGCGACCTGCTGCCGTTCAAGGCTTCGGAGAAGACGCTCGACAACGGTCTGAAAGTGATCGTCGTCCCGACCGGCTTCCCGAACATCGTCTCGATCCAGATCCCGGTGCAGACCGGATCGCGCAATGAGGTCGAGGCAGGCAAGTCGGGTTTCGCCCACTTCTTCGAGCACATGATGTTCCGCGGCACGAAGGCCTATCCGCCCGACGTCTACAACAACATCATCACCAAGGCCGGCGCGCGCCAGAACGCCTTCACCTCGGACGACCTGACGAACTATCACGTCACGTTCGCGAAGGAAGACCTCGAGAAGATCCTCGAGATCGAGGCCGACCGCTTCAAGAACCTCTCGTACTCGGAGGCAGCATTCAAGACCGAGGCGCGGGCGGTGCTGGGCGAGTACAACAAAAACAGCGCGAACCCGATCCAGAAACTCGATGAGGCCCAGCGCGAAGCGGCCTTCACCACCCACACCTACAAGCACACCACGATGGGCTTCATCAAAGACATCGAGGACATGCCGAACCAGTATGAATACAGCCTCGAGTTTTTCCGGCGCTACTACCGGCCCGAATACACGACGATCCTCCTCGTCGGCGACGTGACGCGCGAGCGCGCGCTGAAGCTGACGCAGGAGAAATTCGGCGCGTGGCAGCGCGGCAATTACAAGCCCGAGATTCCCGCCGAACCGCCGCAGGATGCGCCACGCACCGGGCACATCGATTGGCCGACGCCGACGCTCCCGCACATCGTCATCGGATTCCGCTCTCCGGCGTACTCCGAGGAGAACAAAGACAAGGCTGCACTCGATTTGCTCGAGCAGGT
>DASVQE010000019.1:0-6162 GCA_036389275.1 Thermoanaerobaculia bacterium | reverse complement strand
CCAGACGGGGTCCGGGGCCCGTGGCCCCGGCCGCCGGAGGCCCCTCGTCGTTCCCCGAACCCCGTCAACGATGCGCACCGCGCTTGTGGTGCGCGGTGATGGCGTAGCCGAGCAGGCCGTTGAGGACCATCAGTGCGTTCGTCACGACGAACACCCAGTTGTGCACGAGCAGGCTATAGATCGTGAAGCCGAGGGAGGCGGTGAGCTGGCCGATGAACAACCAGCGTGAGACGCCGGCGCTGGTGCGGTCGCGCCACTGCTTGGCGACCTGCGTGGCGATGGTGAGCACGAGGACGATCGAGCTCGCCCAGCCGATGGCATTCGTCATGTGTCAGCGCGCGGCGGTCTCGCTAGTTCGCGACATACGGCCCGCGCTGCATGCGCGTGCGGATCTCGCTCTCCGACGGCGGACATGGCAGCGGCTCCGCCGGCGGCGGCACGACCAGCGCGCACTCGCGCACGACTTCCGCGAGCGTGTCGATCTCCAGCGGCTTGGTGAGCACCGCCGAGATCAGCTCCGCGTCGAGGTACGTCTCGCTGTCGCGCGGATTGCGCACCGCCAGCACGAACGTCGGCGCCTCGGGGCGCTCCTCGCGGAACGCCTCGACGAATCGCAGTCCCGCCTCATGCTCCATGTCGAGGTCGACCATCACCAGCGCGTAGTCGCACGCGCGCACCTTGCGCAGCGCGTCGTCGGCCGTGGCCGCGGTGTCGACGGAGATCGGCTGATAGCGAAGAACGGTGAAGAGCATCGCCCGCAATGCGTCGTTGCTCTCGACGATGAGGACCCTCGGTTCTTGACTGCTCATACGCTCCAAAATGTCAAAAGGCGTGCCTAGTTCGGCTTCGCCGAGCCGCCTTCCGCTGACTTTTCTTCCGCGGCCCGTTCGCACGGATCGATCTGTTCCTGCTCGTCGACCACCGAGAGACATCCGCTGATCGTGTCGACCAGCATCTCGATGTCGAACGGCTTGTGCACCGTGCCGACCACGATGTTCGTGTCGAGGGCTTTCGGCTCGAGTCCGGCCGTGAGCACGAGCACGAGCGGACGGTTCGCGTCGCCGCGCCCGGCGAGGTAATCGATCACCTCGTATCCGCTCATGCGCGGCATCATCAGGTCGAGGACGAGCAGGACGTAGCGGCACTCGGAGAGACGCAGCAGCGCCTCTTCTCCGTTGCGCGCCGTATCCACTCTCAATCCGCGCCGCCGCAGCACCGTGGCCAGCAGCGCGCGGATCGCATCGTCGTCATCGACGACCAGTATTCGCTTCTCCCGTCGCATCCCGTCAAATCCAAATAACACTGAGCAAGTTGTGTGCGCGTTATCGGATCAAGCGAGAGATGGCGCGAAATTCGTCCGTTCCCGACACGCCGAGGAGCTCGAAGAGCACCATTTCCGTCGAGCTCAGCTTCACGCCGTCGGACTCGAAGCGCCGGAACGCGATCTCGCGATTGCGCGCCGCGCGCGACGACACCGCGTCGGCGATGACGGTGACGCCGTAGCCCGCTTCGGTGAGATCGCCGACGGTCTGATGGACGCAGACGTGCGTCTCGATCCCGCAGACGAGCACCTGCCTCCGCCCGAGCGCGGCGAGGCGCGCCGCGAAATCGGCGCAGCCATGCGCGGAGAAGCAGGCCTTCTCGATCGGCGCGTAGCCGGCGGTCTCTTCGAGCGCGCGCCGCAACGGCTCGATCGTCGCGCCAAGGCCGCGCACGTACTGCTCCGTGACCACGATCGGCACGCCGAGCAGATGACAGCCGCGCACCAGCCGCTCGACATTGCGCGCGAGCTCCTCCTGCCCCTCGATCACCGGCATCAACTTCTGCTGCACGTCGATGACCACGAGGACGGAGTCGGAGCGGAGCAGGCGCATCGGGACAGCGTAACCCACGGCGAAACGATGAACGCGGAACGATGAACGATGAACAACCGCCGGCTCCCTGTTCATCGTTCATCGTTCATCGTTCATCGTTCGTCGGCCTGCCTCACACCACCCGCGACACCGGTGGCGCGCCGGCGAGCACGCTCAGCACATTCGTCGCCGCGATGCGCGCCATGGCGTTGCGCGCTTCGTCGGTGGCGGAGCCGATGTGCGGCACCACCACCACATTCTTCATCTGCAACAGGCGCGGATTGACCGCAGGTTCGTGTTCGTAGACGTCGAGCGCGGCGCCGCGCAGGCGGCCTTCGTCGAGTGCGTCGCAGAGCGCTGCTTCATCGACCAGCGCGCCGCGGGCGGTGTTGACCAGGTACGCGCCCGGCTTCATGTGCGCGAGGGCGTTCGCGTCGATCAGGTGATGGGTCTGGCGCGTGAGCGGCGCGTGCAGCGAGACGATGTCGCTCGTCGCCAGCAGCTCATCGAGCGCGTCGCCGCGGCGCACGCCGGTCACCTCGAGGCCGAACGCACGCGCGCGCGTCGCCACCGCGCTGCCGATGCGTCCCATGCCGATGATGCCGAGGCGCTTGCCCTGCAGAGACGGGCCGAGGAGCATCAGCGGATCCCATTCGCAGCGGCCGCTCGCGCGCAGCTCCGCATCCGCTTCCACCACCCGCCGCGTCACCGCCAGGATCAGGGCCATCGTCAAATCGGCCGTCGCCTCGGTGAGCACGCCCGGCGTATTCGTCACGGCGATGCCGAGCTCGCGCGCCGCCTCGATGTCGACGTTGTTGTAGCCGACCGCGAAGTTCGACACGACGCGCAGATTCGGATTCGACTCCAGCACGCGCCGCGTGATCGGATCGGAGAGCAGCGTGATGGCCGCGTCGGCGTCGGCGAGGATGGTGATGACGTCGTCCTCGCTGCGATCGTGCTCGGTGGGATGCTCGACCACGTCGCAGTGCGGCGCGAGCAGCTCGCGCGCGACCGTGGGAAACGCGGCGGTGAGGACGACCGTGTAGCGCATCAGGCTTCGATGCCGAGGTAGCCGAGAACCATGCGGGTGAGCTCCTGCTCGAGATTGTCGGGCGCGCGCAAGCCGTGCGAGCCTTCGTCCTCGATGATCACGCTCTCGATCACCGAGGCGATCACCAGCATGGCGAACTCGATGGCCCGCTCCGGATCGGGATGCGCGATCTGGTCCCGATTGCGCAGCATGATCGCCGTGAGCACCGCCGTGTTCGCGCGATTGAGCTCGTGCGCGGTGCGCTTGAAGGTCTTGTCGGGATGAGCGCGGCTGTACTGATGCAGCGCGCGCAGCAGCCCGCGCAGGCGGCGATGTCCCTCGATGCTGCCGCGGATGAGCGCGTGCACGAGATCGGGCAGGGCGATGCGCATGGCCGAGCAGGCGGCGAGCGTGGTGGTGGTCTGCTCGCGCTGCCGCACCAGGAAGCGCTGCCACACCGCGCGCAGCAGCGCGTCCTTGTCGGGGAAGCGGCGATAGACCACGCCCACCGACACGCCGGCGCGCGCGGC
This sequence comes from Thermoanaerobaculia bacterium, assembly GCA_036389275.1. GTDB lineage: Bacteria > Acidobacteriota > Thermoanaerobaculia > Gp7-AA8 > Gp7-AA8 > QHVT01. Next base: position 2,749 of record DASVQE010000019.1, on the reverse strand, counting down.
GATGGCCGGGACCGTGGCCGCGTCGAGGCCTTCCTCAGCCAGCACTTTCTCGGCCGCATCGAGGAGCCGGGTCACCGTCTCGATGCTGCGGGCCTGCTTCGGCGGCGTGACCTTGAGGTGCTCGAGCACCTCGTCGAGGTAGGCGTGTTTCGGCTGCCGGAGCGCCTCGCGATTCACGATCGCCCGCAGGTCGCGCTCCACCGTTCTGCCGCGCGTCGGTCTCACGCGACACAGCTTGACACACGAAGAATGCGAATGTAAATTCACAAAATATGCGAACGGCCATTCACGTTTCCGGACTGCGCAAGTCCTACGGCCCGGTGACCGCCCTCGACGGCCTCGATCTCGACGTCGGCGAAGGAGAGCTCTTCGGCCTCCTCGGGCCGAACGGAGCCGGGAAGACCACCACCATCGGCATCCTCACCACGCGCGTGCGCGCCACCGGCGGCACGGCGGAGATCGACGGCTGCGACGTCGACAAGGATCCGGTCGGCGCGCGGCGACGCATCGGCGTCGTACCGCAGCGTCCGAATCCCGACCGCAGCCTGCGCGTGGCGGAGAACCTCGTCTTTCACGCCACGTACTTTGGGATCGCGCGCGCCGAGGCCATGCGGCGAGCCGCGGCGCTCCTCGAGCGACTTGGGCTGGCGGAGAAGAAGGATGCGAAAGTCGACGCGCTCTCCGGCGGCCAGCAGCAGCGGCTGATGATCGCGCGCGCGCTGATCCACGAGCCGCGCGTGCTCTTCCTCGACGAGCCGACCGTCGGCCTCGATCCGCAGGCGCGGCTGGAGCTGTGGGACATCCTGCGCGACGTCCGCTCGCAGGGCCGCACCATCGTCATGACCACGCACTACATGGAAGAGGCGAGTCAGCTCTGCGACCGCATCGGCATCGTCGATCGCGGAAAGCTGCTCGCGCTCGACACGCCGTCGCGCCTCGAGGCGCAGGCGCCGGGCGAGACCATCATCGATCTCACCTTCGATCGCGAGCTGCCGGCGGAGGTGCCGCCGCTCGCCGGCGTCGCCCGCGTCGAGCCGCGCGGCGCGGTGCTGCGCGCGTACGCCGCATCGGCCGCCGCGGCCATCCCGTCGCTGCTCGCCTTCGCCGACGGGCGCGGCTACGCGGTGCGCGACATCCACGTCTCGCGGCCGAGCCTGGAGACGCTCTTCATCTCGCTGACCGGAAGGAAGCTCGCATGAACGGACGCATTTTCGCCGCGCTCCTGCGGCGCGACGCACTGGTGGCGCGCCGCGAGGTGGTCTCGCTGCTCATCCGCACCGCGCTGCAGCCGGTGCTGTTCGTGGTCGTCTTCGGCTTCGTGCTGCCGCGCATCGGCATGATCCCGCGCGGCTACGGCACGACCATGATCCCCGGCGTGGCCGCCCTCTGCGTGGCCATGGCGGCGATGTGGGCGGTGGCCATGCCGCTGATCACCGACTTCGGCTACACGAAAGAGATCGAGGACCGCCTGCTCGCGCCGGTGCCGATCGAGCTGATCGCGCTCGAGAAAGTCGTGAGCGGCATCGTGCAGGGTCTCTTCGCCGCCGCGGTCGTGCTGCCGCTCACGCGCCTGATCATGGGACGCCTGCCGTTCGTCACGTACTCACATCCGTTCGAGCTGCTGCTCTTCATGATCCTCGGCGGCGCCGCTTTCTCCGCACTCGGCCTCGTCCTCGGCACGGTCATGCAGCCGCAGCAGATCTCGATCATGATGAGCGTGATCCTCGTGCCGATGATCATGTTCGGCTGCGTCTACTACCCCTGGGGCGGTCTGACGAAAATGCCGGTCCTAAAGTACGCGGTGCTCATCAATCCGCTGGTCTACATTTCGGAAGGACTGCGCGCCGCGCTCACGCCCGACACACCGCACATGCCGGTGCCGATTATCATCACCGCGCTCGTCGTGCTGACCGCCGCCGGTCTCGTGCTCGGCCTGCGGACGTTCCGCAAGAAGGCCATCACGTAGAATCGCCCGCATCGTGAACACGAAACTCCTGCTCTCCGCGAGCGCGCTCGCGATGGGGCTCGCCGGCATCGCCGCGTCGTTCGCGCCGGCGGAGATCGCCGCTGCGCTCGGTCTCGCCGGTGGCGCGCTGGTCGTGCAACTCCTCGGCGCGCTGCTGTTCGGCTTCGCGATGGTGAACTGGCTCGCGCGCGGCAGTCTCCTCGGCGGGATCTACAACCGTCCGGTGGCGGTGGGCAACCTCGCCCACTTTCTGATCGGCGCGCTGGCGCTGCTGAAGGCGATCGGCGCAGGAGAGCGGCGCACGATGTTCCTCGTCGCCGCGGCGGTCTACGCGATCTTCGCGATCGGTTTCGCGATGGCGTTGTTTCGCAGTCCGGTGCAGCCGCGCGACGAGGGATGAGTCGGGCTCCTCGGCTCCTCGGCTCCTCGGCTCCTCGGGTGCATCTTGCCACCCGCGTCCCCGAGGACCCGAGGAGCCGAGGACCCGAGGAGCTACTTCTTCGCCATCAGCCACCCGATCACGAACAGCGCGCCGCCGACGCCAAGAAGCCGCACTTCGAGTTGTACGTTGTCGTGCAGCAGCCCGTAGGAGAGGCCGATCGGGAGGATGATCATGCCGGCGAGCTGCAGCAGCCGGCCGAGCGTCGCGCTCATTGTTTCGAGACGATCGCCAGCAGATCGTCTTCGAGCAGACCGTTCGGCCGCTCCACGATCCGTCCGAGCTCGTTGCCGTCGCGGTAGTAAATGAACGTCGCCACCTTGTCGACGCGCTTGCCGGCGAGC
>DASVQE010000018.1:0-24987 GCA_036389275.1 Thermoanaerobaculia bacterium | reverse complement strand
AGGGCCCCAGACCCCATTGGTTGGGCTAGCCTCCGCGACACGACCTCCAAGCTCGCGACACTGTGTCGCGGAGGCTAGGCCAATCAGCGGGGTCCGGGGCCCGTGGCCCCGGCCGCCGGAGGCCCCCGGTCGTCCCCCGATCCGTTACTGTGCACGCATGACTCGGCGTCTGCTGCTCCTTGTGCTCCTGTTGCTGGCGACCGCTGCGGCCGCCGATGACCTGCGCACCGCCGAGGAGCTTGCGTGGAACAAACGCTTTGCGGAGTCGGAGGCGCTCTACCGGCGCATTCTCGAACGTGAGCCGCAATCGTCGGCGGCGCGACTCGGGCTGGCTCGGGTGGTGATGTGGCAAGGGCGGTACGGCGAGGCCATCGCGATGTTCCGTGAGCTGCAGGGTGTCGACGCGCTCGAGGGATTGGCGACCGCGGAGTACTGGAGCGGCGATCTGCGCCGCGCGGCGCGCGATTTTCGGCGCGTGCTCGCGCTCGATCCGCAGCGCGAGTTTGCGGCGACGTCGTTGCGTGAGATCGAGTCGGCGGCGCGGCCGAGCGATCGCATCGTGGTCGACGCGACCCACGACGACCAGCCGCTCGACGGCATTCGCGTCACGGCGGCGACGTCCTTCTTCAGCGATCCGCTCACGCGCTGGAGCGTGGCCGGCGGTGCGTATCGACTCGACGCCGGCCGCATCGGTACGCGCGACGGCCGCTATGTCGCGCTCGAAAACGAAACGCGCCTCGGCGCGATCACCGTCGACGCCAGCCTCGGTCTCTTCGAGTTTCCGGACGGCGTGCGCCGGACGGTCGGCAGCCTCGGCGCGCGACGCGGCTCGCTGTCGCTGCGCGTCGATCGTCGCGAGGAGATCGCCAGCGCCACCTCGCTGCGCACCCACGCGTCATCGACGAACGTCACGCTGCGCTGGAGCCACGAGCGCGACTGGATCGGCGCGGCCGAGGTCACGGCGCGGCGCTACTTCGACGGCAATGATGGACGCGCCGCGGTCGCGTACGCCGTCTTTCCGTTGCGGCGCGGCGACTGGACGTTCTGGAGCGGCGCCTCGGGCGCGGCGCGCGACACCGATGAGTCGCGCTTCCGCATCACCGCGCAATCGTCGACCTTCGAGCAGGGCGTCTTTCGCTACAGCTATCGCGGCGAGTACGACCCGTACTGGACGCCGGTCGATCTCGTCGAGGCGCGCGCCGTCTTCGCGCTCGAGCGCCGCGGCACGCGCGGCAGCGTGAAGCTGCACGCGGACGGCGGTTGGGCACGCGATCGCGGGCGCGCATTCGGACCCGACCTCGGCACGGCGCCGTTTCCGCCGGCCACCTTCGCATTCGACTATCGCCGGACCTATCGCCCTTGGCGTGCCGGCGTCTCCGGCGACGTCGCCATCGCCGCGCGCTGGCGCATCGAGGCAGGCGTCGAGCGCGGCGCCACCGTAGACTATCGCTCGACCACCCTTCATGCCGCTCTGGTACGACGACGCTGAGCTTTTCCGCCACCGCCGCGCCGCGCCGATCCGCGCGTGGCAGCGGTGGGTGCTGGCCGTGCTGATTTTCCTCGGCGTGCAGAGCGTGGTCTGGTTCGCGCTCTGGTGGTTCCGCGCCGGCCACGTGAACCAGCTCGTGCTCTTCATCCTCCTGTCGTTCGCGACCTGGTTCGGCGTCTTCCGGATCATGGTCGGCTGGTACAACGTCTTTCACGTCGATCAGCCCGACGTCGTACCGCCGCGCGACGGATTGCGCGTGGCCATCTTCACCACCGCCGCGCCGGGCGAGCCGTACGAGATGTTCGTGCGCACGCTCGCCGCCGCGCGCGCGGTCGCGTATCCGCACACGACCTACCTGCTCGACGACACGCGCGATCCGCGCCTGCGCGCGCTGTGCGAGGAGATGGGCGCGGTGCACATGGAGCTGCTCGACATCCCCGGCGCGAAAGCGGGCAAGATCAACGCGGCGCTGCAGCGCACCGGCGAAGACTTCATCGTCGTCCTCGATCCCGACCACGTCCCGTTCCCGCAGTTCCTCGACCGCGTCCTCGGCTACTTCGACGACGAGCAGGTCGGCTTCGTGCAGGTGGCGCAGGCGTACGGCAACGCGCGCGAGTCGTTCGTTGCGCGCGGCGCGGCGGAGCAGACCTACGCCTTCTACGGACCGATCATGCAGGGGATGTACGGCACCGGCACTGCCGTGGCGATCGGCGCGAATTGCACCTTTCGCCGCACGGCGCTCGAATCGATCGGCGGCCACGGCCTCGGCCTGGCCGAGGATCTGGTGACGTCGATCCGCCTGCACGCGCGCGGCTGGAAGTCGGTGTATGTGCCGGAAGTCCTCTCGCGCGGCCTGGTGCCCGCCGACCTCGACTCCTATCTGCGGCAGCAGCTCAAGTGGTCGCGCGGCGTGTACGAGGTGCTGTTCCGCGAATATCCGCGCGCGTTCCGGCGGCTGAGCGCGTACCAGAAAATCTCGTATTTCATGATCGGCAGCTACTATCTGGTCGGCGTGACCTCGCTGATCTTTCTGGCCGTGCCGCTGATCTACCTCTTTTTCGGGAGGCAGCCGGCGGTGTTTCTGCTGAGCGAGTACGTGCAGCGCGCGGCGCCGGTCGGATTTTTCGGCGCGGCCGTGTACCTCTTCGCGCAGCGCTGGCTGTGCGATCCGCCGCGCGAGCGCGGGCTGCATTGGCGCGGCACGCTGCTGAAGATCGGCTCGTGGAGCATCTATTTGCGCGGCCTCTGGCTGGCTGTGCGGAACGTAGCCGTGCCGTATGTGCCGACGGCGAAGGAGCGGCGGCGAGCGCGTTTCCTGACGCACGCGCGACTGCCGCTGGCGGTGATGGTCATTTCATTCGTGGCGGTGCTCTGGACGACGTACATGCAGCTTTACGTCATTCCGGAAGCGGAGGTGCTGATCAGCACCGAGGTCACGCTGGGCATGATCACCTTCGCCGTGCTCAATGCCGTATTGATGAGCGGACGGTTGTATGCCGCATGGGTCGACCGCACCCGGAAAGAGGACTCGTGAAGCCGAACAGCCGCTACAAGCTCGCATTTTTCGCACTCGGCTGGCTGATCGCCGCCGGGATCCTCTTTCAGATCGTCATCGGCAGCGGATTCCAGAAATTCTTCACGGCCATCGACGAACGGGCCAGCCGCGTCGCCCAATATTTTTCCGATCGTCAGGGACGGGCCATCCGCAATGCCCGGCAGACCTCGCGCGGCGAATACCTCGAGCCGCTGCGGCCGACCCTGGAGTCGGCGCCGGCCTTGCGCCAGCCGCAACACACCCTCTTCGGCATTTACGACGGCGGATTTCCCAACACGTTCGCCGGTATGGAGCAGCTCGAAGAGCGCATCAATTACAAATTTCCCATCGTTTCGTTCTATTCGGCCTGGGGCGACAAACCGACGCAGCAATTTCCATTGAGGATGGCCGAGACCGTCCACTCGATGGGCTCCGTGCCGATGATCACCTGGGAGCCGTGGGTGGTCGATTTCGACGAGCGCGTGCGCACGAATCTGCCGCCGGTGGCCGAGCGTGAATACGCGTCGCTGGCCTCGATCGCCAAGGGCGATTACGACTTTTACATCGTGCCGTGGGCGAAGGCGGCCGCACAGTACAAACATCCCTTATTTCTGCGCTTCGCTCACGAGATGAACGATCCCTATCGCTATCCGTGGGGTCCGCAGAACGGCAACCGTCCCGAGGATTTCGTGGCGGCTTGGAAACACGTCCACCTCGTCTTCGACAAGATGGGTGCGAACAACGTGCTGTGGGTCTGGTCGCCGCACATTTCCATGCCGTGGTTCGAGTATTACTATCCCGGCCCGCAATTCGTCGACTGGATCGGCACCGGCGTGCTCAATTACGGCACGATCGCATCCTGGTCCCGCTGGTGGAGTTTTCACCAGATTCTGGAGAAGGCGTATCCGACCTTATTGCGGATGCAGAAGCCGATCATGATCTGTGAATTCGGGACATTGGGACAGGGCGGCGACATGGCCGAGTGGTACCGGCAGGCCTTCTATCACCTCGACCACACGTATGGCCGCGGCGTGAAGGCGGTGATTTTCTTCAATCAGCCGAACGACATCACGCTCTCGCCGCAATATCCATTGAACTGGAGCGTGGTGCAGAACGCGCGCGCGGCCGAGGTGGTGCAGACGGAGATTGCGCGGCGCAGCGCGTTATAGCGAGGCCGCACGCGGCACGCGCTCCGACTCGCGCCGGGTGAGGAACCGCGCGGCGAAGGTCTCGGCGTCGAGCGGCTTGCTGATCAGATAGCCCTGGATCTCGCGGCAGTCGTGCCCTTCGAGGAAGGCGCACTGTTCCTCCGTCTCCACACCTTCAGCAATGGTCCGCAGGCCGAGGTGATTGGCCAGCATCAGCACGGCGGTGATGATCCACTCGTCGTTCTCGCCGCTGATCAGATCGGCCACGAAGCTGCGGTCGATCTTCACCGTATCGACCGGAAAGCGCTTGAGGTAACTGAGCGAGGACTGGCCGGTGCCGAAGTCGTCGACGGCCACGGCGATGCCCATCTCGCGCAGCTCGGCCAGCATGTCGAGCGCGCGCTGCGAAGTCTGCATGGCCACGGTCTCGGTGATCTCGAGCTCGAGGCGCATCGGCGCGAGGCCAGTCGAGACGAGCGCGCGCTGCACCATCCCGACGAAGTCGCGCTGGTAGAACTGCCGCGCGGAGACGTTCACGCCCATGCGCAGCGGCGCGGAGCCGAACTTCTGCCACTCGACCATCTGCTGACAGGCCTTGGTCAGCACCACTTCGCCGAGGGCGGTGATCAGACCGCTCTGCTCGCAGACGGCGACGAAGCCGGACGGCGCGACCAGCGTGCCGTCGGGACGCTGCCACCGCACCAGCGCCTCGGCGCCGCTCAATTGCCGCGAGCCGATGTGCGCCTGCGGCTGATAGTGCAGCACGAACTCGTCGCGGTCGATGGCCTGCCGCAACTGCTGCTCGAGCGAGAGCCGGCCGACGCTGCGATGCGCGGCGCGGCTGCTGAGCTGCACGCCGTGGCCGCCCGCTTCCTTCACGCGATACATCGCCGCGTCGGCGTGATGCATCAGCGACTCGGCGTCGTCGGCGTCCGTCGGGAAGAGCGCCACGCCGATACTGGTGGTGAGATAGAGCTCGTCGTCGTCGATGTCCACCGGCTCGGAGAGGCGAGCCAGGATGCCGCTCGCCACTGCTTCCGCCTCGCTGGCCTCGCGGATCGCCAGCAGCACCAGGAACTCGTCGCCGCCGACGCGCGCCACGGTGTCGCCGGCGCGCACGGCGTCGGAGAGCCGCCGCGCCACTTCCTGCAGCACGCGGTCGCCCATGGCGTGGCCGAAGGTGTCGTTGATCGACTTCATGTCGTCGAGATCGAGAAAGAGCACGGCCATGCAGCTCTCGCTGCGCCGCGCCTGGGCCATGGCCACGTGCAGGCGATCGAGGAAGAGCGTGCGGTTCGGCAGCGAGGTGAGCGGATCGTGATACGCCTTGAACTCGATCTCCTGCTCGGCGCGCTTGCGGTCGCTGATGTCGAGCAGGATGCCCTCGAGCACCGGCGCGCCGCCGTCTTCCGGCTCGACGCGGCGGACGTTCTCGATGGCCCAGAGCGACGCGCCGTCGCGGCCGCGCAGCTCGACTTCCTCGTTGGCGACCGTGCCGTGATCGCGCAGGCGGCGGACGATCGAGTCCCGCTGATGCGGGTGCGTGTAATCGATCATTCCGGATCGCAGGAATTCCTCACGTGTGGAAAAGCCGAAGAGCGTGGCGCAGGCGTCGTTGCAGTCGATGACGTGTCCTTCTTCGGTGGCCACGTAGACGCCCGCGAGGTTGCGCTCGATGAGCAGGCGGTAGCGCTCCTCCGACTCGGCCAGCTCGCGCGTGCGCGCCTCGACGCGCGTCTCCAGCGTGCGGTTCAACTCCTCGAGCCGGTCGACCATGCCGTTGAACGAGCGGGCCAGATGTCCGAGCTCGTCGTCGTTCGTCACCGCGGCGCGCTTCGAGAAGTCGCCGGCGGCGATCTTCTGCGTCGTCTCGACGATGCGGTGCAGCGGGCCGGTGATGACGGTGCTGAGCGCGAAGACGGCCAGCGTGCCGAGGAGAAAGGCCACCAGGGTGATGGCAGCGATGGTGGCGCGGCTGCGCGCGGCGTCGGCGTTCGCGGCCTCGAGCGACATGCCGGTGTAGAGCCGGCCGATGGTGCGCCCGTGATGCCGCACCGGAGCCATGCTCTGGTAGATCGCGCCATGATCGGCGATGGTCCCGACGATCGGCGGCGCCGGCGCGCGCACGCGCTCGCCGCCCTGCAGCACCTGTTGCGGCGCGGCCACTCCGCGCATGCGCAGCGTGTCGTACGAGACCTGCCGCGCCACCAGGTCGTTGAAACTCGCGAAGAGCTGCCCGCGCTCGTCGACGAGCATCAGATAGACGAGATCGGGATTGCTGCGGAGTCCGCTCAGCGCCGCGGCCACGGCGGCCGGGTTGCGATCGTGCAGTCCATCGGCCAGACTGTAGGCGGCCATGCCGGTGAGCGCGGCGGACTTCTGTTCCACCGACTCGACGATCTGCCTGTGCAACTGCGCCGGCAGGTAGCGGTAGATCACGGCCGAGACGATTGCCAGAAGGCACGTCATCAGCAGTGCAATCTTCGTCCGGATGGAAAGGCGCATTGCTTAGCAAAAATAAACCCATGTCCTCCCTTTGCCGGGCAGTTTGCGCATTTCTCCTTCTCGTGACCGCGGCCGGCGCAGGCGCGGCGACGGTGAGCGGCACCGTCAGCAGCGGCGGCCGCGCCCTGAGCGGCATGGTGGTGGCGGCGTACGATCCGTCGGGCGCGTTGCGCGCCACGGCCTCCACCGATCCCACCGGGCTCTACGTGCTGAACCTGCCCGCGGGCGACTATCGACTGCTCGCCTACGATCCGGCCGGCGTCTACGCCACGCTGTTCGACGGCAACGCGGAGTCGTTCGAGACCACGCCCGTGCGCACGATCGGCGCGGCCGGCGCGCAGGTGTCGTTCGCGCTGGTGAAGGGCGGCACGGTCAGCGGACAGGTGACGATCGCCGGCGGCTCGCCGGGCGGCGGTGCGGTGGTCGAGGTCTACAACCTCTCCGGCACGCGGCGCGCGTTTGCCACGGCCGACGCGTCGGGCAATTTCTCGATCGTCGTGCCTCCCGGGCAATACAAAGTGATCGCCTACGATCCGGGCGGCACCTACGCGCAGTCGTTCTATTCGAATGCGCGCTCGTTCGCCGAGGCGACGCCGCTGCAGGTGTTCGAGTCCGTGAACACCGCCATCGTCCTCAACCTCGGCCTGGCGGCGCGTGTGAGCGGCATCGCCGTCGATGCAGCGACCGGCGCGCGGCTGGCGTCGATCGGCATCTACGCCTACACGCCCGGCGGCGCGCTCGTCGCCTCGACGATCACCGACAGCAGCGGCGCGTTCGCGCTGGCGTTGCCGGCCGGCGACTATCGCTTCGTCGGCGCCGATCCGGCGCGCACGTACGCGACCTCGTTCTACGATCGCGGCATCGCCTTCGAGTCGTCGACGGTGGTCAGCCTCGCCGCCGGCGCGCAGCGCGCGAACGTGCAGCTCGCGCTGGCGCGCGGCGCGCGCATCAGCGGCCATGTGAACTCGGCCAATCTCACCGTCGCCGCGTACAACCTCGACGGCACGCTGCACGCGTCGACGACGAGCGACGCGAACGGCAATTACACGCTGCTGGTCGCGCCGGGCGAGTACCGCATCGCCGTCTCCGATCCGTTCCTCACGTACGCGACGCTCTTCTACGGCGGCACGCCGACCTTCGCCGCGGCGCAGCGGCTCTTCGTGAGCGGCGACGTCGGCGGCATCGACGTCACGCTGCCGCGCGGCGGACGGGTGAGCGGCACGCTGCGCGATCCGTCGCGGAGCACGCCGCTCGCCGGGATGACCGTGGCCGCGTACGACGCGGCCGGCCTGCTCGTGGCCACCGCCACCAGCGGCGCCGACGGCCGCTACCTGCTGGTGCTCGCACCCGGCGCGTACCGGCTTCTCGCCTTCGATCCGCAGCTCGTCTACGCCACGAGCTACGCCGGCGGCGCGACGTCGTACGAGACCACCGCCTCGCTGTCGATCGCCTTCGACACGCTCGTCACCGCCGACTTTGCGATGCAGCGCGGCGTGCGCGTGAGCGGCACCGTGCGCATCGGCGCGCTCGCGGCGCCCGCGGGCGTCGAGGTGTTCGCGCTCGACGCCACCGGCAACCGCGTCGCGGCGACGACGGTCGGCGCGAACGGCGCGTTCACCCTGGTCGTGCCGCCCGGCACCTATCGCTTCGTCGCCGCCGATCCGCAGCGGCGCTACGTCGCCGGCGCGCCGACGGCGGCGATCACGGTCGTCAGCGGCCAGAACGTTCCGCCGCAGTCGCTGACGCTGGAGAGCGTCGCCAAACGGCGGAGCGTGCGGCACTGACGGCGAAAACGGCGAGGAGCGCGAGCGCCGCGAGCAGCAGCAGCACCGCCAGCGTTGCGGCGCTCGTGTGCAGGTGCTGGGCGAGGACGAAGAGATCGGCGCGGCCGCTGCCGGTCTCGACGCGGTACCAGTCGCGGGCGATGCGGTCGGTGGCGATGCGCCAGGCGAAGGCGATCAGGTTGATGTCGATCAGCAGCGCGGCGAACGCGCTGCGGCGGAAGCAGGCCAGCGCCACGCCGAGCTCGAAGAGATGTCCGGCCGCGGCGAAGAAGACGTCGCGCCGCACGGCGCTGGTCACGAAAATCAACCACACGATCGCCGAGGCGAGCACGATCGGCCGCAGTGCCGCGTAACGCCAGCCGCCGTACGCGAGCGCGCCGGCGATCAGCAGCGCCACCGGCCAGGAGAAGCCGCCGGTCTCGATCGCGCCGGCGCCCGGATAGTCGAAGGCGAAGATCGGGAACGACGGCTGCGCCATCAGCCAGCCGCCGAGGAAGTGGCCGAGGTCGTGGAGCACCGCGAGCGCGGCCCGCGCGACGTTGTTGAGGTAAGGCGTGACCAGCAGGAGCAGCGCGGCGACGGCGCTGACCACGATGGTCCGCGCATCCTGCGGCGCGCGCCTCGGATGCTCGCGCACGATCGGGATGCGCCGCGGCGGCAGTTCGGCGCGCACGACCGGCGGCGCGTTCGCGGCGATGCGTTTGCGCACGAATTTCGAGCCGCAGTAATGACACGGCGCGTACAGCCCGGCTCGCGGCGCGCCGCATTGCGGACAGGAGAGCGCGCGATCTTCCGGCTGCGTCACGACGTCACGTGGTCATCCGCTCAGCGCGCCACGGCGAACTCGGCGCGGCAGCCGGAGCTCACCCAGATCGCCGACGCGTCGTAGCCCCAGGTGCGATTGAGCACGCAGTCGGCGTTGCTGAGCTGCCGGATCAGGCCGACGCCGCGCGTGGTGTCGGCGGCGCAGCGCGCGCGCTCGGCGTCCTGCGACTCGCAGGTGATGCGCGCCGCGTCGGCCGGCACGACGTCGGGCGGCAGGCGATAGCCGCCGAGGATGAATTGCGCGCTGCAGCGGTTGCTCACCCAGACGCCGGACGCGTCGAAGCCCCATGACTTCTCGAACGTGCAGTCGCCGGCGAGCGGGCGGAGCAGGTCGACGCCGTAGCGCGTCTCGGCGCTGCAATGCTGGACCGCATCGCTCTTGGCCTCGCACACGACCGTGTGCACCAGCGCGCGCGGCCGCGAGACCGCGAACTCGGCGCTGCAGCCTTTGGTCACCCAGATTGATTTCGCGTCGAAGCCCCATTCGCGATTGAAGCCGCACGGCGCGTCGCCGAGCTGTCGCGCGAGCTGCACGCCCGCGCTCGTGTCGGCGTTGCAGACGGTGCGGCGGCCGTTCTCGGAGGTGCAGACCACCGTCGCGTCGAGCGGCTGCTGCGCCGGCGGCTCGGCGTTGCGCACGCCGACCACGAACGCCGCGCGGCAGCCGTGATCGACCCACACCATCGAGCGCTCGATGTCGTAGCCCCAGCTCCGGTTCGGCGTGCAGGCGGCGGTGCTGAGCTGCCGGCCTAGCGAGACGCCGTTCGCCGCAGACTCCACCGGACACACTTGACGTCCGCCGTCCTGCGACTCGCACACGACCGTCGTCGGCTTGAAGCGCGGCGAGGTCAGGGTCGGATCGGGATCGGTGGTGGTGAAGGTGGCGCGGCAGCCGCGGTCGACCCACACCACGCCGGCCGAGCGCGTGCCCCAGGAGATCCCTTCGAAGCACTGCCGTTCGCTGCGCTCGTTCACCAGGCGGATGTTGCCGCTGGCGGCGATGCGGCACTCCCGATACGTCCCGAACGACTCGCACGGCCAGGTGGCGGCATGCAGCGGAACAGCCGAGGCGAGGAGCAGCGCGGCCAGGAAACGCATGGGGAGATTCTACGCGCGTGCGGCGGCCGGCTTCGGTGCGCGCGTGCTACATTCGCCCACGCGCGATGACGTTCGCCGTCTACACCGCCACCGCCGTCGCACTGCTCTGGCTCGTGCATCGCGCGGTGCGGCCGCTCTCGCGCGGCGCGTTTCTCTTCCTTTATCTCGTCCCGTTCGTCTTCGCCGGTGACGCGCTCCTGCGCGGCCGCGCCCTCGGGCCGGTCGACGCGGCGTACATCGGGCCGCCGCTTTCGGCGATCCGGCTGCAGCGCGGCGTCGGCGCGCCGCACAACCTCGTCACCACCGACATCTACACGCAGATGATTCCGTGGCGCCACGCCGTGCGCGAGTCGCTGCGGCATGGCGAGTGGCCGCTCTGGAACCGCTTCATCCTCTGCGGCGACATCCTGGCGGCGGCGGCGCAGCCGGCGGTCTGGAGTCCGCTCACGTGGATCGCCTGCCTGCTGCCGCCGGCGCTCAGCTTCACCTTCACCGCCGCGATCTGCTGGCTGCTCGCCGCGATCGGCGCGTTCGTCTTCGCGCGCGAGCTCGGCTGCCGCGAGTCGACGGCTGCCATTGCCGCGACCGGCTGGGCGTACTGCACCTCGCTCGTGCTCTACGCCCTCTGGCCGCTCGGCATGTGGGCGCTGCTGCCATTCGTGCTCCTCGGCACGCGCCGGGCCATCCACGACGGCCGGGGCGCGCTGCTGGCCGTGAGCCTGATCGCCACGATCCTCAGCGGACATCCGGAGACCGTCCTGCACGTCGTGGCCGTCGGCGCGGCGTACGGTCTCTTCGAGCTGCCGCGCACGCCGCGCAAGATGCGCGCGCTCGGCGTGGCCGCGATCGCCGGCATCGTCGCGCTGCTGGTCTGCGCGATCTACCTGCTGCCGATCCTCGACGCGGCGCCGCAGACCGCGGAGTACGCATGGCGCAAGGTGCTGCGCGGCGTCGATCGCTCGGAGAGCTGGACTGCCGCAGGTGTGGGGTTCCTGACAAACTTCTTTCCGTTCCTCCATATCCGCGCATGGATCGATCCGCCGAATGCCGGAATGAAGGCGGAGACGGCCATCGCTGGCAGCATCGTCCTGGCGCTGGCGGCATACGCGGTGACGCGGGTGCGCTCGCGCGAGACGTGGTTCTTCGCCGCGCTGGCGGCGGCAGCGCTGATCGTCCACTCGAACTGCCGCCCGGTGGCGGCGCTGCTGCGGCACGTGCCGCTGTTCGACATCACCTTGAACGTGCGCCTCGTCTTCGCCGCCGCGTTCTCGTTCGCGATCCTGGCCGCGCTCGGCGCCGAGGCTTTGCTGGCGCGCGACGATCGCCGCGCGGCGGCGGTCGTGGCCACCATCACCCTGATCGCGCTCGCCGGCGGCAGCCTCTGGATCGAGCGGAGCTTCACCATCGCGCCGATCGGCCACTGGGGCGACTATCGCCTCTTCGCCGATCTCTTCTTCCTCGGCCTGGCGGCGCTGCTGCTGCTCGCGCGCACGCGATGGCTCGCGCCGGCGCTGGTGGCGCTGATCGCCTTGCAGCGCGGCATCAGCGACGGCGGCATGCACGCCTCGTTTCCGCGCGCCGCCGCCTATCCGCCGATGCAGCTCTTCGAGCCGCTGGGCCGCGTGCCCGAGCCGTTCCGCATCGTCGGCCAGGGGCTCTCGCTGATCCCGGCCACCGGCGCGCTCTACGGTCTCGAGGATGTGCGCGGCTACGAGGCGATGACGCTCATGCACTACTACCGCACCTATCCGGTGTGGTGCATTCACCAGAGCGTCTTCTTCAACCGCGTCGACGACATCACCAACTCGATGCTCTCGATGATGAACGTCCGCTTCGCCTTCACCGGCGCCGACCTCGGCACGCCGCCGGGCTGGCACCTGGTGGCGCGGCAAGGGAACGCCCTGCTGCTCGAAAACGAGCAGGTGCTGGAGCGCGCCTTCGTGCCGCAACGCGTGCGCATCGGCTTCGGCGACGAGGCGTCGGTGAACGCGATGCACGGCGTTCCCGACTTTCGCGAGGTGGCCTTCATCGACGCGAATCAGCCGCCGTACGAGCGCGCCAACGGGCCGGGACGCGTGACGAAGATCGCCCGGCCGCACAGCGGCGAGTACGCGATCGAGGCCGACATGCAGGGCGACGGCTGGCTGGTGGTCAGCGACTCCGCCTGGAACGGCTGGCGCGCCTACGTCGACGGCCGCCGCGTGCGGGTGCAGCGCGCCAACGTGGCCTTCCTCGGCGTGCATCTGCCGCAGGGCCGCCACACCGTGCGGCTGCGCTACTGGCCGCAGTCGTTCGTGGCGGGCCGGGCGGTGACGGGAGCGACGCTGCTCGCCATCGCGGCCTTCGTTTATAGTCGCCGCTCATGGCGCGCAAGACGATCCGTTTCGCCTTCCTCTTCCTCCTCTTCCTGACCACCGCTCTCACCGGCGCTCTCACGGCCGCGACCTTCGATCCGGCGCTCTACAAATCGCTGCAGTGGCGCGAGGTCGGCCCGTATCGCGGCGGCCGCTCGGCCGCGGTCGAAGGCATCGCCTCGCAGCCGAAGACGTACTACTTCGGCTCGACCGGCGGCGGCGTCTGGAAAACGACCGATGCCGGCGAGACGTGGAAGAACGTCTCCGACGGTTTCTTCGGCGGCTCGATCGGCGCGGTGGCCGTCTCCGACTGGGACCCGAACGTCGTCTACGTCGGCGGCGGCGAGGTCACGGTGCGCGGCAACGTCTCGCACGGCAGCGGCATGTGGAAGTCGACCGACGCCGGCAAGACGTGGACGAATGCCGGCCTCACCGAGTCGCGGCACATCCCGCGCGTGCGCATTCATCCGCGCAATCCCGACCTGGTCTACGCGGCGGTGCTCGGCGATCTCTACGCGCCGAAACGCGACCGCGGCGTCTATCGCACCACCGACGGCGGCAAGACGTGGCAGCGCATCCTGTTCGCCAATGAAAACGCCGGCGCGGTCGACCTGATCCTCGACCCGACCAACCCGCGCATCCTCTACGCCTCCACCTGGCGCGTGCGCCGCACGCCGTACAGTCTCGAGAGCGGCGGCGAAGGGTCGGCGTTGTGGAAGTCGACCGACGGCGGCGACACCTGGAAGAACATCAGCCGGAACAAAGGTCTCCCCAAAGGAACCCTCGGCATCATCGGGGTGACGGTCTCGCCGAGCAATCCGCAGAACGTCTACGCCATCGTCGAGGCGGAGGACGGCGGCGTCTTCCGCTCGCGCGACGGCGGCGAGAATTGGGAGAAGACCAACGAGAGCCGCGATCTGCGCCAGCGCGCCTGGTATTACTCGCGGATTTACGCCGATCCGAAAGACGAGGACACGGTCTACGTCGTCAATGTCCGCTTTCACAAATCGAAGGACGGCGGCAAGACCTTCACCACCATCGCCACGCCGCACGGCGACAATCACGACCTCTGGATCGCGCCGAACGATCCGCTGCGGATGATCGAGGCCAACGACGGCGGCGTCAATGTCACGACCGACGGCGGCCGGAGCTGGTCGTCGCAGGACAATCAGCCGACCGCGCAGTTCTATCGCGTCTCCACCGACAATGCCTTTCCGTATCGTCTCTTGGGCGCGCAGCAGGACAATACCGCCGTGCGCATCCGCCATCGCAGCAGCGGCGGCGGCATCGGACCGCGCGACTGGGACGTGACCGCCGGCGGCGAGAGCGGCTGGATCGCGGCCAAGCCCGACAATCCGGAGATCGTCTATGGCGGCTCGTACGGCGGCCTGCTGACGATGGTCGATCACCGCAACGAGCAATTCCGCGACGTCAATCCCTGGCCCGACAATCCGATGGGCAGCGGCGCCGAAGGAGCGGCGGAGCGCTTTCAATGGAATTTCCCGCTGCTCTTTTCGCCGCACGATCCCAATACGATGTACGCGGCCTCGCAGCACCTTTTCCGCTCGACCGACGGCGGCTCGAGCTGGGAGCGCATCAGCGGCGACCTGACGCGCAATGACCCGTCGAAGATGGGCTCCTCCGGCGGGCCGATCACGAAGGACAATACCTCCGTCGAGTATTACTGCACGATTTTCACAGTGGCCGAATCGGAGCGGGAGCGCGGCGTGATCTGGGCCGGCTCCGACGACGGTCTCATTCACATCACCCGCGACAACGGCAAGACGTGGAAGAACGTCACCCCGACCGGCGCGCCGACCTGGATCATGTGGAACAGCATCGATCCGAGCCCGTTCGACAACGGCACCGCCTATGTGGCGGGCACGCTCTACAAAGCGGATGATTTCCGTCCGTATCTCTACAAGACCACCGATTACGGCGCGACCTGGACGAAAATCACCAACGGCATCGCTGCCGATCACTTCACGCGCGTGGTGCGCAGCGACAAGCGCCGCAAAGGCCTGCTGTTCGCCGGCACGGAACAGGGGATGTACGTCTCCTTCGACGACGGTGCGAACTGGCAGTCGCTGCAGCTCAACCTGCCCATTGTCCCGATCACCGATCTGGCCGTGCGCGACAACGACCTCATCGCCGCCACGCAGGGCCGCGGCTTCTGGATGATCGACGACGTCTCGCCGCTGCAGCAGCCGGTGACGAAAACCGTGCAGCTCTTCCCGCCGCGCGACACCTGGCGCGTGCCCGGGTTCACGCTGCGCAATCCGCCGCAGGGCATGGGCGCCAACCCTCCGGCCGGCATGGTCGTGAATTACTGGGTCGACGCCAAGCCGGGCACGAAGGTGAAGCTGGCATTTCTCAATCCCGACGGCTCGGTCATCCGCGAATTCGAAGGGGAAGTGAAGGCGCCGGAGGAAACGGCGAAAGCGGAGCGCGCCGCCGACGAGGCGAAAGAGGCCGCGTCGAAGGAACCGCCCAAAGAGCCGGCCAAGACCGTCGGCGTGAAGAGCGAAGGCGGCCAGAAAGAAGCCGCGCCCGGCGCGCAGGCGGCCGCGGGAACGGAAGCGAAGGAAGAGAAAGAGGAGAAGGATCCGGCGAAGGAGCGGGAGAAGGAGCAGAACAAACTGCCCGACGTGAAGCGCGGCCTCAATCGCTTCGCCTGGGACCTGCAATATCCCGATGCGAAGAAATTCGAAGGGATGATCCTCTGGGCCGGTGAAGGCGCCGGCCCGCGGGTGATTCCCGGGACGTACAACGTGCGCCTCACAGTGGGCGATGAAGTGCAGACCGTGCCGGCGGTGGTGAAGGCCGATCCGCGGGCCACGAGCTCGCAGGCCGATCTCGAGGCGCAGTTCCGTTTCCTGCTGGCCGCGCGCGACAAACTCTCGGAAGTGAATTCGTCGATCGAGAGAATCCGCACGGTCCGGGCGCAGCTCAATGACCTGCGCAAACGGGCAGGGAAGGACGAGAAAGCGAAGCCGGTGATCGAGGCGGCGAAAGCGCTCGACAAGAAAATGACCGCGGTCGAGGAAGCGCTGTATCAGACCAAGAACAAGAGCCCGCAGGATCCGCTGAATTACCCGATCCGGCTCAATGACAAGCTGGCCGGCGTGGCCGAGTCGGCGGCGGCGGGTGATTACGCGCCGACCGCGCAGCAGCGCGCCGTCTACCAGCAGCTCGTGCAGAAAATCGACGCGCAGCTCGCGCAACTGAAGGAGGTTTGGGAGAAGGACCTGCCGGCGCTCAACGCGCTGGTCAAACAGTCCGACATTCCGGCCATCCCATGAGACCGTCCCGTTGATCCGGATCGGCCTCTGCGGCTTCACCATCAACGCGGCCGATTATTTCGCCACGTTCGACGTGCTCGAGGTCCAGCAGACCTTCTACGAGCCGCCGTCGCGGGAGACCATGGCCCGCTGGCGCGATCAGGCGCCGGCGGGCTTCGTCTTCACCATGAAGGCGTGGCAGATCATCACCCACAAAGGCACCAGCCGCACCTATCGCCGCCTGCGCAGCGAAGTGGATCGCACGCAGTGCGGCGCCTTCCAGCTCAATGACACGGTCTTGCGCGCCTGGAATGTGACGCGGGATTGTGCGCGCCTGCTGCGCGCACAATCAATCCTCTTTCAATGCCCGGCCAGCTTCCGTCCCACCGACGAAAACGTGGCCAACATGCGCCGCTTCTTCAAGGAAATCGAGCGGCTGAAGAACGTGCAATATCTCTGGGAGCCGCGCGGCGACTGGCCGGATGAATTACTGATCGACCTCTGCCGCGAGCTCGACCTCGTACACGTGGTCGACCCGTTCCTGCGCGACACCGTCACGCCGGAGCTCACCTACTGGCGCCTGCACGGCATCGGCAGCCACTACCGCCCCTATACCGACGACGAGCTGCAATCGCTGGCCGCGCGCACGCCGCGCGAAGGCACCGCCTTCGTGATGTTCAACAACATCCCGCGCGTCGGCGACGCGAAGCGGTATCGCGACCTGCTGAGATAGGGAAGACGGCGCCCGCCGCCGTCTTCCCTGATACGGTCCTTACTGCACGATGAATTTCATCGGGAGCAGACCCTGCCACTGTCCGCCGCAGTCGGGCGACGACCGCGGGTACGAACGGTCGGCGTGCCACGTGCCGACATAGCCGAACAGTTGCTGCGGCTGTCCCCACGCGTCGTTCGGGCCCTGAATGAAGCCGGTATAGAAGCCGCCGCCCGCGCCGCAATCGCTATAGCCCTGATTGAGCAGCGACGAGAAATCGAGCGCCTTCGGCGTCGAGAAGCCGGGATCGGTCACGAACATCCCGTTCGTCGTCGTCGGAAGCGAGGCTTTCACATAGCGATAATCGTGCGGGAACGCCGTCTCCGATACGTAAACGAACATCATCGAGTTGAACGAGCCGTCGCTGTTCGTCAGCCGGATGACGTCCATCGGATCGGCCGGACCGTAGCCGGCCGATGAAGACGGCCATTGTGCGGCGGCGACCCACGCTTCGAAGTAATCGGCCGGGATGACTCCTGCAGACGGCTGGAATGTGCCGCTGTTCAGCAAATCGACTGCATAGCCGGGCGTGCCGTCCGCGCGCGTGACGGCCGTCAGGCCGTATGGCGTCTGCGCGTTGAAGTGGATGCGCCACCAGGTCGTCTTGATGCCCGCGAACTGGCCGGCGTAGCCGATGGCCAGATAGAGATGGCCGTCGCGCGGATCGTACACCATGGCCACATGCTGGATGGCGATCGCGCCGTCATTGCGCAGATCGCTCCGCGCGATCACCTTGAACGAGGCACGCGCGTCGGAAGTGAGGCCGCCCGAGCTCGAGACGAACGACCAGGTCTCGCCGTTCGTACTGACCGCCCAGGCGAGCCATCCGTGGTTCGTCGCAGGCTCGAAGACCGGCACGATCGCGAAATAGCGATAGCCGTTCGTGGTCGCCGTCGTTGTTTTCGCGAGTCCGAGGCCGGCGCCGAGGTAGCCGAGCGGCTGGGAACCGGTCGGAAACTGCAGGGCGGGCTGCGTCGGCACGACGTAACTGCCGTCGGTTTTGCGCTTGAAGACGTAGATCGCGTCGGCGATGTCGTCGCTCGTCGTCGCGGTGAAATCGGTATCGGTGAAGGTGTTTTCACCGTAGCCGATGATCAGCCACTCGCCGGCGTCGTTCACGACCACGTGCGGATTGGCGATGATCTGGTCGGTGAAGCGCGCACCGGCCGTCTGCGAGCCGTATCCGGCCGGCGGACAGGCGAAATGGATGACGTCGTCGATCGGGCTCGGCAGCGTCTTCGTCGCACAGGGCGTCGCGTCATACCAGGTGGGATACAGCGTGCTGGTGGTCAGGGTCGACCATTGGGCGGACAGCGGCGTGAGAGGCAGGAACAGCAGGAACACGCACAGCTTGATCACTCGGGTCATAGAAATCCTTATGGAAGGAAAGAAATCAGACGGGAGTGAGCAAATCCTCAGCCGAAAATGGCAGGCGCGGCTGCTACATTTGTAGCGGCTCTTCAAACTTGCGCGTGGCCGGTTTGCCGCTCCTGGCGGCCTCGGCGAAGGCCTGGTACATCGTCTCCCATTGCGGGAGCCAGGCCTCCTTCATCGACTTCGCCTTCGCGCCGAGCGCGGCGGCGCGCGCGTAATCGCCGCGGGCGTAGGCGAGGCGGCCGCGGATCAGGTAGGTGCGCGTCTCCGGCCGCCACCGCTCGGCGCGGGCGATGGCGCGCTCGGCGTCGTCGAGCCTGCCGTCGCGGATGGCCACGTAGGCGAGAGCGATCTGCACGTCGCGGTCGACCTCCGGGTCGTTCGCCGGCATCTTCGCGAGCGCGGCGGCACCGGCCTGACGCGCCGTCGCCAGATCGCCGAGCTTCGCAGAGCCGAAGGCGACGTTCGCCAGGATGATCGCCTCGATGCGCGGGCTGCCGACCTTCGCCGCGAGCACCGCCGCCTGTTGCGCGGTGGCCACGCCGTCGCGCTCGTTGCCGAGCGCCCACGACCAGAGAGCGAGATTCGACAATGCCATCAGCTCGGTCTGCCGCTCGCCGATCTCGCGCGTGAGCGCGACCTGCCGCCGCGTCATCTGCGCGGCACGCGCGACATCGCCGCTGTTGCCGTACGCGAGGGCGAGATTGCCGACGATGGTCGTCGCGGCGAGGCGGTCGTTCAGGCGGTCGGCGATGGCCAGCGCGCGCGTGAACATCTCCTGCGCGTGCGCGCTGTCGCCGGCCGACTCGGCGATGGTGCCGAGGTTGTTGTAGATCTCCGACTGGCCGCTCAGATCGCCGCGAGCCATGGCGATGCGCAGCGCCGCCTCGTCGTGCGTGCGCGCGAGGTCGAGCTTGCCGAGGCGCCAGTAGGCGTCGCCGAGATTCGCGAGCGCGCTCTGGGTGAGAGCATCGCTGCCGGCCGCGCGCGCGGTGGCGAGCGCCTCGTCGCCCGACTGCCGCGCGAGCGCGTAGTCGCCGTCGTCGGTGGCGAAGGCGGTGCGCGAGATCAGCACGCGCGCGACCAGCTCGCGGTCGTTGCGCGCGCGTGCCCGCGCCAGCGCGTCGTCGATGAGTTGCCGCGCGCGCGGCAGCTCGCCCATCAGGTGATGGCAGCGCGCCAGGTAGACCTTGGCCAGGACGAAGTCGGGATCGCGATCGAGGCAGACGTCGAAGTAGTGCGCGGCCACGCGCGGCCCGCGCGCGCGCAGCTCGTCGACGCCCATGGCGAAGAGCTGGTTGGCGGTGCTGTCGAGCGAGTAGCGCGCGCGCACGACGGTCACGCTGGCCGGGTCGATGCGCTGCGCGAGCTGCACGCTCATCTGCCGCGCGGCCTCGACCAGCACCGTCGACATCGCCTCGCGCGGGCTCTGCACGTCCTCGCGCGTGGCGGCGACGTAGCGGATCGTGTACCTGCCGCGCTCGTCGCCGACGACGCGCGAGTCGATCAGCACGTCGGCGCCGAGCGCATCGAGGAGCGCGCGGCGCTGCGGCGCGCCGAGTGTCGCGCCGAGGCGGAGGTTGCGCATCGCCGCCGCGGCCTGCGTTGCCGGGATGATGTCGACGCCGCGCACGCGCCGCGTGCCCTCGGCCACGAGCTCGGGCAGGCCGAGCTCGATCCAGCGCAGCGATGCGTCGCGAGTCTCATTGCGGAACGGCAGCAGCGCCACGCGATGGCGGCTCGCGCTCGCGAACAGCCGCTCGCGCGCCTCCATCTGCCGCCAGACCAGAAACGCGCCGGCCAGCACCGCCACGAAGGCGAAGACGATCGTCGCCGCAATCGCGCGCCGCCGCACGCGCGCCGGCCGCTCGCGCACCGCCAGCAGCGCGCGGCTCACGTCCTCCGCGGTCGGGCGGTCGGCCGGGTAGAGCGACAGCATCCGCCGCACGAGCGCATCGAGCGCGCCGTCTCCGAACCGCGCCGGCGCGACCTCGGCCCGCCGCACGCGCGTGAGCAGATCGTTCATCGTCTCCACGTTGCCGTACGCCGGTCCGCCGCCGAGCATCTCGTACAGCACCACGCCGAGCGAGTAGATGTCGCTCGCCTCGCTGAGCGGCAGGCCGCGCGCCTGCTCGGGCGACATGTAGTGCAGCGTGCCGACGAGACTGCCGGCGAGCGTGTGCGTCTCATCCCGTTGCGTGCTTGAAGCCGCGCGGCCGAGCACCGCCGTCTTCTCCGCGTCGTCCGACACGAAGTCTTCGGGCGCCAGCGGCTCCGACGCCTGCTCGCCGTCGACCGTGCGCGCCAGTCCGAAGTCGAGCACCTTCACCTGCTCGTCGCGCGTGAGCATGATGTTGTCGGGCTTGAGGTCGCGATGCACGATGCCGCGCGCGTGCGTCACCGCGAGCGTGCGCGCGGTCTGCAGCGCGATGTCGATCGCGGCGGCGCGCGAGAGCCCCTGCTGCATCCGCTCGCGCAACGTCGCGCCCTCGACCAGCTCGAGCACGAGGTAGTCGCCATCTTCGCGCTCGAGCACGTCGTAGAGGCGGCAGATGTGCGGATGATCGAGCTTCGAGAGGACGCGCGCCTCGCGGAGGAAGCGGTTGCGCACGGCCGTGCTCAGGCGCTTGTCGGCGTGCACGACCTTCAGCGCGACGGCGCGCTCGAGCCGCTCGTCCCAGCCGCGATACACCTCTCCCATGCCGCCCGTACCGAGGAGTGCATCGATACGGATCCGGCCGACGCGCATTCCGGGCTCGAGCGGCATGTGCCGATTGTAGAATGACGGGCGAATGCCGCCCTCGATTCTCGTCGTCGAAGACGAGCTGTTGACGCGCCGAACGCTGCAGTCGGTGCTCGAGCAGGACGGCTTCACGGTCATCACGGCCGGCACGATCGCGGAGGCGCTGGCCGAGGTCGGACGGCGCGCGTTCGATCTGATCCTGCTCGACCTGATGCTTCCCGACGGCGACGGCCTGACCGCCTGCCGCCGCATTCGCGCGCGGCATCAGATGCCGATCATCATCCTCACCACGCGTCGCGAGCTCGACGATCGCGTGAAGGGTCTGGAGACGGGCGCGGACGATTACGTGGCGAAGCCGTTCGAGCCGCGCGAGATCGTGGCGCGCGTGCGCGCGCAGTTGCGGCGGGCGCAGGAGCTGAGCCGCGCCGATGCCGCCGAGGTGCTGCGCGTCGGACGGCTGACCGTCGACGTGTCGATGCAGGACGCGCTCGTCGACGGCAAGCCGGCCGGACTGACGCAGAAGGAATTCCGCCTCGTGCATCTGCTGGCCGCGCGCGGCGGCAAAGCGGTGAGCCGCGATTTTCTGATCGAGCAGTTGTGGGCGGACGACGAGCTCGCCTCCGACAAAAACGTGGCGGTCTACATCCGCCGCATCCGCCAGAAGATCGAGCGCAATCCCGATCAGCCGGAGATCCTGCTGACCGTGCGCGGCTACGGCTACCGGCTCGCCGGCGACGCGTAATCAGCGCGTAACCTCCGGCGCGTACGGTGGCGAGGATGATCTCCGCCGCCTATCCCGACTGCGAGAGCGCGCGCATCGTCGCGCTGCGGCGCCGGGCCACGCTCGATGCCACGCCCGACCGCGCGCTCGACGACGTGGCGCGACTCGCGTCGATGGTCTGCCACACGCCCATCGCGCTGGTGAGTCTCGTCGCGGAGACGCGGCAGTGGTTCAAGGGACGGTTCGGCCTCAGCACCGCCTCGACGCCGCGCGAGGTTTCGTTCTGCGCGCACGCGATCCTGTCGGACGAGCTCTTCGTCGTGCCCGACGCCGCGGCCGACCGTCGCTTCGGCGACAACCCGCTGGTGACCGGCGCGCCGCACATCCGCTTCTACGCGGGCGCGCCGCTGATCACCGATGACGGCTACCGCCTCGGCACGCTCTGCGTCATCGATCATCACGCGCGCGACATCACGCCGTCGCAGCGCGTGGCGCTCGCGGCGCTGGCACGGCAGGTGGTCTCGCAGCTCGAGCTGCGGCGGCATCTGCTCGACATGGAGCGTCTGAAGAACGAGCTGGTGGCGACGGTGAGTCACGAGCTGCGCACGCCGGTGACGGCGATTCGCGGGTCGCTGGCGCTGCTCGCCGCCGGCAGCGGCGATCACGAGCAACTCGTCGGCGTCGCGGCGCGCAACAGCGAGCGGCTGGCCGAGGTGGTCGAGAACATCGTCGACGCCGCGAATCTCCAGAGCGGCATCATCGCCATCTTGCCGCGGCCGTCGCTGCTGCTGCGCGTGCTGGAACGGGCTCGCGACACGGTGCGCGGCGTGGCCGCGGTCGCAGGCGTTCGCATCCAGCTCGACTGTCCGAATGTGACCGTGCTCGCCGACGAGGTGCGGCTGCTGCAGGCGTCGGTGAATCTGCTCTCGAACGCGCTCAAGTACTCGCCGCGCGGCGGCGTGGTGCACGTCTCCGCGCGCGTCGACGGCGAGTTCGCCGAGGTGTGCATCAACGATGAAGGTCCGGGCATCCCGATCGGCGCGCAGGATGGGCTCTTCCATCCGTTCGGACGCGTCGACGGGAGCGATGCGCGCGCGAAGCCCGGCGCCGGCCTCGGCCTGGCGATCTGCAAGCTGATCGTCGAGAAGCACGGCGGCGCGATCGGCGTGCGCAGCAGCGCCGGCGCCGGCAGTACGTTCTGGTTCCGCATCCCGACTGCGGTACAGTCTCCGCGAGACATGAAGGTGCTGGTGATCGACGACGAGGAGGATGTGCGCTTCGTGGCGCAGGTGAGCCTCGGCCGCGTCGGCGGCATGACGGTGCTCGAAGCGAACGACGGCGCGGACGGTCTGGCGCAGGCGCGCCGCGAGCGTCCCGACTTCATCCTGCTCGACATGATGATGCCCGGCATGGACGGCACGGCCACGTTCCGCGCGCTGCGCGAGGCGCCGGAGACGTCGGCGATCCCGGTGGTGTTTCTCACGGCGAAGTCAATGGCCGGCGAGGTGGAACGGCTGCAGAAGCTCGGCGCGAAAGGCGTGATCTTCAAGCCGTTCGATCCGATGACTTTCGCCGCCGACGTGCGCGCCATTCTCGCGGCATGACCGCTCTCGACGCGGAGCTGCGCGCGCGGTTCCGGGAGACGGCGGCGGTGCGGCTCGATGAGATGCAACGCCTGCTCGAAGCGCCCGACGCGCGCGCGGTCGAACAGCTCGCGCGGCATTTTCACGCGCTGGCAGGACTGGGCGGAACGTACGGGTATCCGCAAGTGTCGGAGCTGGCCGATCGCGGCGAGGCGAGCGCGATGCCGCTCATGCGCGCGAATGCGCTGCCGAACGAGGAGCAGGTGAGCGAGTGGCGCGCGCTGGTCGTGGCCATGCGTGATGCGATCGAGTAGCTCCTATCGCAAGCGTGACGCGAGCAATCCGGTCGCTGTCGCGAGGTCTAGGTCGGCGACGAGCAGCCCTTCTTCACCGTACGGCTGGAACGCGAGCAGCGTGCCGTCGGGATTCGCGATCGCGGTGGTGGTCGGCGAGCCGTCGCTGGCGTAGTTCACGGTGGCGAAGTAGCAGGTGTTCTCCGCGGCGCGGCAGAGCGCTGCTTTCTCGTGAAAGGTGTTGCGCGGATCGGCGAAGGTCGTCGGACGGAACGAGTTGGTTTCCGCCTCGTGAAAGTGCGGATGGAAGACGACCTGCGCGCCCTGGCGCACGGCGGCGCGCACGGTCTCGGGATAGCGCCATCCTTCGTGGCAGATCACCACTCCGAACGTCAGCGCGGCGGTGCGGAAGACGCGGCGCTCGCGGCCGGGCGTGTAGGTCCCTTCTTCGGACGGATCGATCTGGACTTTGTCCTGGAAGCCGAGGCGCTTGCCGTCGGCGTCGATGACGAGGGCGGTGGCGGTGAGCGCGTCGTCGACGAGCCGTTCGGTGCCGAGGATCACGGCGACGTGGTGTTGTGCAGCGGCGGCGGCAATGGACGACCAGGCGTTTTCGAGGAACGCCGGATCGGGCGGCGGGATCGCTTTGCCGACGCCGCGATAGCCGGGGACGTAGCACTCCGGAAAGCAGACGAGCTCCGCGCGCGCGGCGGCAGCGCGGGCGATGGCGTCGACGGCGATGCGCACCGAGTCGGCAGCGGTGGTGGGAAAGGGAACGTTGGCGAGTGCGATCCGGACCATCGGTTCTGAAGCGTCAGCCGAGCAGCGCGCAGCATAGCGCGTCGCCGCCGCCGACTTGTGTTAGAAAGCGCCGCCATGTGGACCGCCCGACGCATCTTCAAGGAGCTCGCTGACGCCGATCAGCGGCGCACGATTCTCACGTCGTTCTGGAAGCATGGAGAGAATCACGCGAAGCTGATGGCGCAGATGCAGCTCGCCAAGGCTTTGCACTTCCGCGACGAGACGATCCGCAAGATGCCGCCGGAGAAGAAGGCGGACCTGCTCGCGTCGCGCGCCGGCTCGCCGGAGTTCGATCAGTTTTTCGAGATGGCGCTCGTGCAGTACCACACGCGCGACCGCGCGGAGATGCTGGCGGCGTTCCTCGACCGCTGGAATGTGCCGCACGAAAACGGGTCGATCGAGAGCGACGACTACACGCCGCCCACGACGGATCAAGTACGCGAAGCCGCGAAGGAGTTGTCCACCACATACGACCCGCGCGACATCCGCATCTACCTCGCCACCGCCGGCCTGCTCATGGGCGACCCCTGGCGCGACGCGGCCTGGCCGGTGGTCGACGAGCTCGGGTGAGTTTTTCGCGGTGGGTTACAGGGGACGACGGGAGGCCTCCGGCGGCTGGGGCCGAGGGCCCCAGACCCCATCTGGTTGGCCTAGCCTCCGCGACACTGTGTCGTGAGCTTGG
>DASVQE010000017.1:0-76806 GCA_036389275.1 Thermoanaerobaculia bacterium | reverse complement strand
TTGATTGGCCTAGCCTCCGCGACACTGCCTCCAAGCTCGCGACACTGTGTCGCGGAGGCTAGGCCAATCAGCGGGGTCCGGGGCCCGTGGCCCCGGCCGCCGGAGGCCCCCGGTCGTTCCCGCGCTCACCGCGACGTCGCGTCGAGGAACGCGGCCAGGTCCTTCTTGAACTTCACGCGCGACGGCTCGTGCACGTACATCATGTGCCCGGCCTCGTAATGCTCGATGGAGATGTTCCGCCGCACGTCGGCGGGAACGTTGAGGTGATTGATCACGTACTCGACCGCGCCGTACGGGCAGGCCAGATCGAAGTACCCCTGCTGCACGAGCACCTTCATGCGCGGGTTGCGCACCATCGCGTGCGCGAGATCGATGGCCGTATTCGCCACCGGCGAGCGGCCCTCGTCGCCCGGCGCCTCGTGGGCCTGATCCCATTGCGCGTAGATGCCGCCGGAGAGGAGATATTCGCGGTCCGACTCCACCTGCAATTCATTGCGATAGTAATCATTGAACGTGGCCACGATCGCCGGCGCGATGGCGTCGGCGTACGGGTCGTAGCGCATCGTCTCCGCCGTCGAGCTGAGATTGCCGCCGGTGTAGCGCGTATCGATGCGGCCGACCACCAGGCCGCGCGTGCGCAGCAGCTCCTGCAGAAAGCGCCCTTCGTTCATGCGCAGGTTCGCGCGATCCCAATACTCCGCGCTGACGCCGGTGAAGCGCGCCAGTCCTTCCAGCGCCGCGCGCCGCTCCTCCGCCGTCGCCTGCGCGCCTTTGAACAGCACCGGCGCATAGACGTCGCGCACGAACGCCTCCGCCTGGCGGAGGAACGTCTGCAGGTCGGGCCGCGGCTCCGGAATCATCTTGTGATACCAGGCCGTGGCGGCGTAGGTAGTCAAGTAGTTGACGAACGCCGTATCCACCGGCATGTCGGCATTGCCGGCCACCGCGTCGAGGTACGGCGAGACCAAGATCACGCCGTTGAGGGTGACGTTGTGCCGCGCGAGCAGCACGTAGGCGACCGCGCCGGACCGCATCCCGCCGTAACTCTCGCCGAGGATGTACTTCGGGGATGACCAGCGCCCGTTGGCGTTGAGGTAGCGGACGATGAAATCCGCCACCGAGCGCGCGTCCTGATCGACGCCCCAGAAATCCTTCCCTTCTCCTTTTCCGACCGGGCGCGAGAACCCGGTGCCGATCGGATCGATCATCACCAGGTCCGCGCGATCGAGGATCGTGGCGTCGTTCTCGATGATGCGGAATGGCCCACGCGTGTTCGGCTCGAGGTCGGCGATCTGCGTGCGCTTCGGCCCGAGGACGCCGACGTGCAGCCAGGCGGAGGCGGAACCGGGACCGCCGTTGTACGCGAAGACGATCGGCCGGGTGACGCGGTCGGTGCCGTCCTTCACATACGCGGTGTAACCGAACAGCGCGACCGGCTCGTCTTTCTTGTCGTCCTTGTCGTCGCGAATCAGCATCGTGCCGGCGGTGGCGGTGTACGCCAGCGGCGCGCCGCCGATGGTGATGCGGTGCTTCGTCACCCACGTTCGGGCCTCGGGGATCGGCGGCGCGGACGGTTTGGCGTCGGCGTCGGCGCGCGATGCCGGCTTCGCGGGCGGCTCCTGAGCGATGACGGCTGTGTGCAGCGACAGCAGGAAAAGGAGAGAGGTGAAAAGAAGGCTCTTCTTCATGCGCCCGCAATCATCGCACGCGCGTAGGATGGCGGCGATGAGCGTGCTGATCGCCACGCAGGGCTGGAACTATGCGGCGTGGGTGGGGCCGTTCTATCCGCCCGGCACGAAGCCGGCGGAGTTTCTGACGACGTACGCGCGCGCGTTCCGCGGCGTCGAAGTCGACGCAACGTTCTACGCCGCGCCCGATGCGCGCACGGTGCGCAACTGGCTCGAGCGGACGCCGGCGGAGTTCACGTTCGCCTTGAAGATGCCGAAGGAGATCACGCACGAGCGGCGGCTGCGCGATGCCGAGCCGCTGCTCGACGACTTCCTCGGCCGCGCCAGCGAGCTCGGACCGAAGCTCGGCCCGATGCTGCTGCAGCTCGGTCGCGACTTCACGCCCGACGAGCTATCGGCGCTCGAAGGCTTCGTGCCGCGCCTGCCGCGCGAGTTTCGCTTCGCCGTCGAAGTGCGCCATCACCGCTGGACGCGCGAGGACGTGCTGCCGCGGCTGACGGCGCTGCTCGCGCAGCACGGCGTCGCGCTCGCGCTCAGCGACGGCCGCTGGATCGCGCGCGAGACGCTCCTTGCATTGGCCGAGGAGCCGACCGCCGATTTTCTGTACATCCGCTGGATGGGTCCGGACCGCGAGATCACCGACTACTCGCGCGTGCAGTTCGATCGCACCGCGGAGATCGCGGCGTGGGCGGAGGTCCTGAAACGCGCCGCCCACACGCGCGACGTCTACGGCTTCTTCAACAACCACTTCGCCGGCCACAGCCCGGCCAGCGCGCGCGAGCTGCAGCGGCACATGGGACAAGATCCCGTCGATCCGATGACGTGGCGAAAACAGCGCTCGCTGTTCTGACGCGCATGTCACTGCTTGCCCGCCGGCATGTCCTGTCCGGTGACGTCGCGGAATTGCGCGACGTCGCGGCCGAGGATGAACTTGTCCATCCAGCCGATGATGGCGCGGAGGCGTTCCACGCGATGCCAGGGCTGGCCGCTGCGCGAGAGCTCGTGCGACTCGTTAGGAAAGCGCACCATCGCCGTCGGACGGCGGAGGTACTTGAGCGCGCGGAAGAGCATCTCGCCGCCGGCGCCGGGCGGCGTGCGGTAGTCGGCTTCGCCGAGGACGAACATGATCGGAGTCTTGATGTTCTTCACGTACGTGAGCGGCGAGCGCGCGGCGAACTCCGCCGGATCTTCGAAGGGCGCCTTGTGGAACCACGTCGGATGGAACAGCGTGAAGTCGGCGGTGTACCAGAACGCGCTCCAGTCGGCGATGTCGCGCTGTGACACGGCGGCGCGGAACCGATCGGTCTGCGTGACCGCCCAATTCGTGAGCAGTCCGCCGCCGGAACCGCCGGTCACGCCGAGGCGCTGCGGATCGGCCCAGCCGCGCCGGACGATCTCGTCGACGCCGGCCATCAGATCCTTGTGATCGTCGCCGGGATAGCGGTACTGGATGATGTTGCCGAACTCCTGCCCGTACGACGTCGAGCCGCGCGGATTCGGATAGAGCACGAGATAGCCGCGCGCGGCCATCCATTGAAACTCGTGGCTGAAGATCCAGCCGTACGCGGCGTGCGGACCGCCGTGGATGTTGAGGATCAGCGGGTACTTTTTCGACGGATCGAAATCGGGCGGGCGCTGCACCCACGCCTGGATGCGCTTGCCGTCGAAGCTCGTGTACCAGACCTCTTCCGGCATGGTGAGATTGAGCTGCGCGAAGAGCGCGTCGTTGAACGACGTGAGCCTGCGCGGCTGCGCGCTGCGTGCGTCGAGCACGAAGAGATCGCCGATCACCATCGGCGTCGACACGATCATCGCCAGCGGTGCGCCGCCGCGGCCGGCCGCGAACGACACCACCGCTTGCTGACCCGCGGTCACTTCCACCGGCGCGCCGCCGGCGACCGGGAAGCGCATCAGGTTCGCGCGGCCTTCGCGCGCGACGACATCGAGCAGCGACTTTCCGTCCGCGCTCCAGATGATGCGCGAGCCGGAGTTGCCGCGCGGCGCGCGCTGATCCGCGCCGACGCCGCCGCCGACGTCGTAGTCGAAGTCGGTGGTGAGATTGCGCGGCTTCGCGCCCGGCGCGAGCTCCAGCACCCAGAGGTCGGGTTGCGTGTACGACCGCACCGGCTGCGAGACCTCGGCCTGGAACGCCAGGAATCGTCCGTCGGGCGAGAGCGAGGTCTGGCCGATGTCGAACGGCAGTGCGGCGATCTTCTCCGGCTCGCCGCCGCCGGCGCGCACGGCGTAGATGTCGCTCTGCGGCCGCTCGTAGTACGGCTCGTCGATGCGCGTCGAGGCGTAGAAGATGCGCGCGCCGTCGCGCGACCAGATCGGATCGTCCTCTTCGTACTTGCCGTCGGTGAGCTGCCGCGCCGCGACCGGGCGCTCGGCGAACTCCGGCACGTCGACGACCCAGACGTGCGAGCGCTCCTCGACATCGAGGTAGCCTTGCTCGTTCGAGCGATAGATCGCGCGCGTGATGGTGCGGACGTCGCTGTCGCGATCGTTCTCGCCCGGCACGGCGTTCGGCGGCTTCGGCGCGAGCTCCGGCTGGCGCGGCACGTCGACGTCCTGCGCGGTCTTGCGATTGGCCTGCTCGCGACGCTGCTTCTCGAGATCCTTCGCGTTGGCCGTGCTGGTGAACGCCACGCGCTTTCCATCCGGCGACCAGACCGCCGCCGACGTTCCCTCGGCCACATCCGTCAGCCGCCACGCTTCGCCGCCGGCGAGTGAGAGCACGTGAATCTGCGCCGGCTCCGGCTTGCCGTCGCGCATCGGCGAGCGGAGGAAGGCGATGCGCCGTCCGTCGGGCGACCAGCGCGGCTGCGAGTCGCGCGTGCCGCCAGTCAGGCGCGCCGGCGGTGCGCTGCCGTCGGCCGGCACGATCCAGACGGAGGTCTCGTAACCCTCCCCTTTTTCGTTGACGTTGACGCGCGTGAAAGCGATGCGCGCGCCGTCGGGCGACGGCTGCGGGTCGGCGACCCAGACGAAGCGGAAGAGGTCCGTGTCGCTGATGAGCCGCTTCGCCGGCTGCTGGGCGTACGAGGCGTGCGCGAGGTGAAGGAGAAGGAGGATCGCGAACAGGCGGCAGGTGCGCATGCGCGCTTTCCTACCACACCCCGCGTCACGATTTCGGTTTTGCGATGCGCTTGTGCGTCTCGTTGACGACCATCATCGCCGCCGAGCCGTACCACGGCGTGAGGTCGTAGACGAAGACGCCGGCCTTCACGGCCGGATCGAGCACCACCAGCTTCTCCGCCTCTTCGACCGTGGCCACATTGAAGATGTAGAGGCCGCGATACGACTTGTCGTTCTTGCCGAACGGGCCGGCGGCGACGAGCTTTCCTTCGCTGCCGAGACGGCCGATGTTCGCGAAGTGGCTGGCGAAGATGTCGTCGCGATCTTTCCCTTTGATCTCCGCATCCTTCGGACCGGTCTTGAGGATGCAGAGCACGTACATCTTCATGCCGCGCTCGTCGGCGCCGAGTTTCTTCGCGAGGTCGGCGTCGTACGACTGCGCGTGCGCGACGGCGGCGAAGCAGATGGCGAGAAGGAGCGGGCGGATCGTTTTCATGCGTGCGGATACTATTGCACGTCCCTCATGCGCGCGCTTTTTCAAACACTGCGAACGTTGCCGCGGCCGGCGTGGGTGCTCTTCGGCGCGTCGTTCGTGAATCGCTTCGGCACGTTCGTGATGCCGTTCCTGGCGATCTACCTGACGCGCCGCGGCTACTCGCCGGCGCAGGCCGGACTGGCCATCGGCGCGTACGGCGCCGGGCACATGGTCGCGTCGGTCGCGGGCGGACATCTCGCCGACCGCATCGGCCGCCGCCACACCATCGCCCTGTCGATGCTCGGCTCGGCGGTGGCGGTGATGGCACTCTCGCAGGTGACATCGCTGCCGCTGATCGTGCTCGTCACCTTCTTCGTCGGCGGCCTCGGCGAGATTTATCGTCCGGCCGCGCTCGCGCTCCTCGGCGATCTGGTCACGCCGGAGCAGCGCATCGCCGCGTTCGGGATGTACCGCTTCGCCGTGAACCTCGGCTTCGCCGCCGGTCCGGCCACGGCCGGCTTTCTCGCGAACCGCTCGTTCTTTCTTCTCTTCGCCGGCGACGCGGCGACGTCGCTGATCTACGGCGTCGTGGCGCTGCTCGCGCTGCCGCACGGCTTGCGCGCATCGGCGCACGAGGAGAAGGCCGGCGGCGCGATGCGCGCCGCGTTCGCCGACCGCGCGTTCGTCATGTTTCTCGCGGCGACGCTCTGCATGACCTGGATCGAGTTCCAGTTTCATTCGACGCTGCCGCTGCACATCACCGCCCTCGGCTACACGCCCGCGACCTACGGCACGCTGATCTCGATCAACGGCGTGATGATCGTCTGCTTCGAGCTGATGATCGTCTCCTGGTCGCAGCGGTTTCCGCCGCAGCACCTGATCGCCCTCGGCTACGGATTGACCGGCATCGGCTTCGCGCTGACGGGATTCGCGCACACGATTCCGACGCTGGCGATGACGGTCGTGCTGTGGACCATCGGCGAGATGACGTGGGCGCCGGTCACCGGCGCGTTCGTGACCGGTCTCGCGCCGGAGCGTTATCGCGGGCGCTACATGGGTCTCTGGATGATGACCTGGTCCCTCGGCATGCTGCTCGGGCCGTCGCTCGGCATGCTGCTGTATCAGAAAAACGAGGCGCTGCTCTGGACCGCGTGCGCGATCAGCGGCGTGCTGTCGTCGATCCTCGCGCTGCGTGCGCCGCGCGTTACAGCAGCGCGAGCGGCTTCGGCTGATACCGCGGAAAGATAGTCGCCGTCGACGTGACGCCGTGATGCTTCGCGAGGACTTCGGCGAAGACGTCGCGGAAGTCGGTGGTGACGGCGAGATCGCGTCCTTCAAAGAGCTGCTCGAGTCCCGGCCATTGCCCGTGCACTTTGCCGCCGCGCACGTTGCCGCCGAGGGCGAGCATGACCGTGCCGTGGCCATGATCGGTGCCGCGGTTGCCGTTCTCGCGCACGGTGCGTCCGAACTCGGAGGTGGTGACGACGACCACGTCGCTCATGCGCGAGCCGAGGTCCTTCGCGAACGCGGCCAGCGCATCGGAGAAGAAGCGGAGATTGTTGGCGAGCTGCCCCTCGGCGCCGCCTTGCGCGGCGTGCGTGTCCCAGCCGCCGACGTCGGCGAAGGCGATCTCGAGACCGACGTCCGACTTGATCAGCCGCGCGATCTGCTGCAGCGACTGCGCGAGTGGGCCGCGCGGATAATCGGCGGACGGCGTGGCGCGCACGGAGTCGAGCGCGCGCACGGCGGCGAATGCTTCCGGATAGATGGAAGCGAAGAGCTCCTGCGACTTCCCTCTTCCATACTTGCCGATGTCCGTCGTTACCACTGCATTCGATCCGGCCAGGATGCGCGGCATGGTCGCGGAGATGGCCACCGCGCGCAGCGGCTCGTTTGATTTGCTTCCGAGCGCGCGCGTCAGGAAGCCGTCGCGCGTGGTCTTGATGCCGGGCGTGCCGCTCTCCATGTAGTCCTGCGCGTCGAAATGCGAGCGCGTGGCATCGGGGCTGCCGGCGGCGTGAATGACGGCGAGCGAGCGATCCTTCCAGAACGGTAACAGGGACTGCAGCGAAGGATGTGCACCGAAGAAGCCGTCGAGATCGAGCAGCTCGTTTTTGGCGATGGCGATGTTCGGACGCGCGGCGTAGTAGGCGCGCTCGCCGTGCGGCACGATCATGTTCAGGCCGTCGACGGCGCCGCGCTGGAAGATCACCACGAGCACTTTGTTGCGGCGCGTGGCGGCGTTGAGCGGCAGCGCCGCGCCGAGGAGTGCCAGGCCGCTGGTGCGGAGAAAAAGGCGGCGGTTCATTGCTGCTGGAACTCCTTTCCGCCGAGCGTGCGCGCGAGCGCATCCGCGTCACTGGCCGCCACGCGCACGCCCGGCATCTTGTTGTTGGCGAGAGCAAGAGCGAAGTCGACGCGCGCCAGCGTTCCGCCGCTGCTCGTCCACGCCTCCGCGGCGTCGGAGTAGCCGGTGGGCGGCTGCGCGAAGTAGAGCGCCTCACCCATCGTGCGCAACTGCCGCGCGACGGGAAGCGGATCGGTGATGGTCGCTCCGGCGGCGCGAATCGCGGAGACGACGTACTCGAAGGGCGACTTGAGCTTGGCGTTGTGCGAGGCCCAGAACTCGGGGCTGTCGATGACGGCCTTGACCGTCGCGCGCAGGTCGCCGTTCGTTTCGAGGAAGCGTTTGGCGACGCGGTCGACGAGCGCGCGCGGCGGATCGTCGGAGACGAGCCGCTGGGCGAGCTTGGTGGCGATGTGACGCGCGGTCGACGGATGGCGCGCGAGCAGACGGATCATCCGCTCGCCTTCCTCAACGCCGCCGCCGGCCGGGAGCGTGGTGCCGAGGAGCGTTTTCGGTTTAGCGTCGTGCGCAAAACGGCGGAAGCGGAAGGCGGTGCGGCCGTCGCGCGGACGGTCGAGCGACCAGCCGGTGAAGACGCGCGCGAGCTCGGTGACGTCCTTCTGCGTGTAGCCGCCGTCGACGCCGAGGGTGTGCAGTTCCATCAGCTCGCGCGCGTAGTTCTCGTTGATCGCGCCGGCGCGCGAGCGCGCGTTGTCGAGATAGACCAGCATGGCCGGCGACTTCGCGGTGGCGAGCAGCAGATCCTCGAAGCGGCCCCACACCCGCGGGCGGATCGTCTCGCGCTCGTACTCGGCGACGAGGAAGAGATCGGGACCTTTGCCGGCGAAGACGTTGAAGTGATTGAGCCAGAAGTCCGTCATCACCTCGTCGAGCTGCCGCTCCGACTCCGCGGCGCGGAGGATGCGCTGCGCGGAGAGATCGCCCACCGCTGCGCGGGCCATGCGGCGGAGCTGCTTCTTGTCTCCGCCGCGCGCCGGCAGCGGAACCTCGTTGTCGTAGCGGGCGAGCTTCGCTTCCAGCGCGCGGTCGTCGATGCGCTCGGGATGCAGTTGCTGCTCGATCCAGCGGTCGACGCCGAGCCGCGCGACGCGCTCGACCTCGCCCGGACGGGCGCCGAAGGCGAGGCGCTTGAGGGCATGCTCGGCGCGCTGCCGCTCGAGATCGGGCGATGCGGCGACGAGCAGCAGCGCGACCAGCGGAGCGAGGCGTTTCATGCGCGATAGACGCGCGAAATGCTGATTCCGTTTACGCCTTCGGCACGATCCAGACTCGATCGCCGGCGCGCACCGTCTCCGCCTCGAAGCCGAAGAGCGTGCGCATCACCTCCGGACGCATCACCTCCGACGGCGGCGCGTCGAGCGCGAGCGCGCCCGACTGCATCACCAGCATACGGTCGCTGTGCGCGGCGGCCCAGTTGAGGTCGTGCGCGGCGAAGACGACGGTCGCGCCGGTACGATCGACCACGTCGCGCAGCAGCGCGGAGAACTGCTGCACGTGCGAGAGATCGAGCGCCGCCAGCGGCTCGTCGAGGAGGATCAGCCGCGGCGTGCCGGCCAGCACGCGCGCGAGAAAGACGCGCTTGCGCTCGCCGCCGCTCATCTCGTCGAGATAGCGGTCGGCGAGATGCGCGGCGTCGCAGAGCGCGAGCGCGCGGCGCGACTCGTCGAAGTCGGCCGCGCTCTCCCAGGCGAAGCGGCCGAGGTATGGGGCGCGGCCGGAGACGACCACGTCGAGCGCGCGCATCGGAAAGGTGGGATCGGGATCCTGCGGCAGATAGCCGACGCGCCGCGCGTACTCCTTCGCCGGCCACTCGTCGAGCGGGCGGTTTTCGAAGGTGAGCGTGCCGCCCGACGGCGCGTAGACGCGCGCCATCAGTTTCAGCAGCGTCGATTTGCCGGAGCCGTTCGGACCGGTCAGCGCGACGAGCTCTCCTTCGCCGAGCTGCAGAGTCACGTCGCGCAATGCATCGGCGTTCGCGTAGGCGTAGGAGACGTCGCGCAGCGCGAGCATCAGCGCGACCTCCGCAGCAGCGAGAGAAAAAACGGCACGCCGAGTACGGCCGTAAACGCGCCGAGCGGCAGCTCGGTGGTGGTGACGAGCGTGCGCGAGGCGAGGTCGGCGGCGACGACCAGCGCCGCGCCGCCGAGCGCGCAGAGAGGCAACAGAAAGCGGAAGTCGCGGCGCCACACTAAGCGGATCAGGTGCGGCACGAGCAGGCCGACGAAGCCGATGATGCCGCTCACCGCCACCGAGGCGCCGGTGACGATCGAGGCGGCGGCGAAGCCGATCAGCTTCACGCGCTCGACGTCGACGCCGCGCGCTTTCGCGTCTTCCTCGCCGAATGCGAGCAGGCGCAGGTCGTTGGCGATGAATGCCAAAGCGATCGTCGAGACGATCAGCAGCAGCGTCACCAGGATCACCGCGTTCCACGTCGCGCCGGCGAGCGTTCCCATCATCCAGCGCAACGCCGCGGTGAGATCGGCCTGCCGCGCCAGGGCGAAGGAGATGAGGATGATCGCGGAGAAGAATGCATTCAGCACGAGACCGGAGAGCAGCAGCCGCGCCGGATCGGTGTGATCGCGGCGGCGCGCGAGCACGAACACGGCCGCGGTCGCGCCGCACGCGCCGATGAAGGCGATCAGCGGCACGAGCCCCGGCACGCGCGCCAGGCCGAGGGCGGACGACACCGCCGCGCCGCAGGCCGCGCCGCCGGAGACGCCCAGGATGAACGGATCCGCCAGCGGATTGCGCAGCAGCGTCTGGAACGTGACGCCGGCCACGGCGAGCGCAGCGCCGATGGCGGCGGCGAGCAGCACGCGCGGCAGGCGGAGCTGCAGGAGGATGGTGCGGGCGGTGGCGTCGTCGAGCGAGACGTGCGTGGCGCCGAAGGCGATGGCCAGCGCGCAGACGACGGCGAGCAGCGCGCCGAGGATGAGCAGCGCGCGCGTCATGGCCGGTCCAGGATCTCGTTCAGCGCGCGCGCCGCTTCGCCGACTCGCGGGCCGGGACGCTGGAAGAGATCTTCGTCGACGGCGACCACGCGCGGCCGCACGTTCGGGACGCGCGCGAGCAGCGCGCTCACCTGCTGCGCGCTCACCGAGCGCCGCGGATAGAGCAGGAGGTCGGGCGGATGTGCGGCGAGCGTCTCCAGCGAGTACTGCGGCCAGCCGCGGACCTGCACCGCGTTTTGTGCACCGGTCAGCGCGTAGAGATCGGCGGTGAAGGTGTTCGCGCCGGCGACGTAGAGCGGATCGGTCCAGACGGCGAAGAGGATGCGCGGCGGCCGCGCGCGCGTGCGCCGCTGCGCGTCAATAGCGCGCTGCAGCTCGCGCACGGCTTCGGCCGTGCGCGGCGCACGAACGAGCGCGCCGAGGCGCTGCATGGCCGGCGCGATCTCCTGCAGGCGGTCGGTGCGCACGACGTAGAGCGGCACGTGCGCGGCGGCGAGCGGCGCCTCGATCACCGGCAGATTGCCTTCGCTCGAGGCGAAGACGACGTCGGGACGCATGGAGACGACCCGCTCGATGTTCGGCTGCATCGCCCCGACTTTCGGCAGCCTCCGTACCGCCGCGGGAAAGTTCGAGTTGTCGTCGGTGGCCACCACCAGCTCGCCGGCGCCGCAGGCGAACAGCATCTCCGTCACGTTCGGCGCGAGCGTGACGATGCGGGTGATTTTTTTCGGGAGCGCGATGGCGCGGTTGAGGTCATCGTGGGTTGCGGATGATTGCTCGCGGCTGCAAGCGAGGAACATGACCGCGGCGACGAACACGGAACGCGGAACACGGAACACGGAACGGGAGGCGGCGTTCATCGTTCCGCGTTCCGTGTTCCGTGTTCGCACAAACAAAAACGCGGCCCGGAGGCCGCGGCTCGTGCACAACGATGCAACGCTCTACGCGTCACTGCCCTCTTCGTCGTCGAGGTCGTTGTTGACGCCGAGGCGGGAGCAGGCGGCGCCGTACATCTGCTTGGACGCGTTGATGGCCGACTGAAGCTCCGCGATGCGGTCTTTCACCTTCGCGAGCTCCTCTTCGATCTGGTCCTTGAGATCGCTGATCTCCTGCTTCGTCACCTGGAGCGTGGTCTCGTAGAACTTGCGCTGCTGGTCGGTCAACACCGGCATTCGTCTTCCTCCGTCAGTGGTCCTTCATCATAGCTTGAACTCGACCGGGACCGTCACCCACGACTTCACGCGCACGCCGTCTTTCGTGGCCGGCGCGAAGCTCGAGCGGCGCATCGCGGCGATGGCGGCTTCATTGAGGCCGCTCGGTCCATTGATGCCGCGCAGGATTCTCACATCCAGCACCGCGCCATCCTCGGAGACGAAGACGTTCGTGACCACGGTGCCCTGGATGCGCTGCATGCGCGCGATCGGCGGATAGCTGATCGGACCGCGGCGCACCAGGCGCGGCGCGGTGAGACCGTCGGTGCCGGCCGGCACCGTGTCGCCTTCGCGCGTGCGCGACTCCGCCTGCTGCGGCGCCGGCTCGGGCGCGCGCTCGACCGGCTGCTGCACCGGCGCCGGCGCGGGACGCGTCTCCGGCTGCTGCGCCTGTTGCACCGGCGCAGGCGGCGGCGTGGCCACGGCCGGCTGCTGCTGCGCCGGCGCGGGCGCCGGAACGTTGCGCGCCGGCACCGCGGCCGGAACGGCGGCGGCCTGCTGCTGCGCGCGCGTCTGCGCTTCGAGGCGCGCGCGCTCGGCGGCGAGTCGCTTCTGCACTTCCTGATCGACGGCCGACGGATCGATGGCCGGCTGCGCCGGCGTCGCGGCGGCAGTCGTCGCCGGCGCGAGCGTGGCCGTCGTTGCGGCGGCGGTGGTGGTCTGCGATGTGGTCGCGGACGTCGTCGTGGCGCTCGCGGTCTGCGGCGCCGCCGGCTTGCGCATCATCATCACCGCGCCGGCGATCACGATGAGCACTGCCGCGGCGATGCCGGCCAGCACCGCCGGCGATTTCTTCTTCGGCTCTTCGTAGCCGCCGAGCGGCGCGAAGTCGGCCGACGGCGCGGCGGCGACCGGCGCCGCGGCGATCGGAGCTGCTGCGGCCGCGGCGACGGCGACCGGCATCGGCGCGGCCGCGGGAGTCGGCAGCGGCGCCGGCGTCTCGACGGCCGGCTGCGGCATCATCACCGGCTCGGCGCTCGACATGCGATGCATGTAGATGGCGAGATCGGCGCTGGTCGGCGTCGGGCGGAAGCTGTAGAGGATCGCGTCGAGATCGCGCGCCATCTCGCCCGCGGTCTGATAGCGATTGGCCGGATCCTTCTGCAGCGCCTTCAGCACGATGCGGTCGATCTCCGGCGTGACCTCGTCGTTGAACTGCGACGGCGCCGTGACGCGCGCCTCGCGCACCTGCTCGAGGATCGAGAGCTCGTTGTCGCCGGTGAAGAGCTTGCGGTTCGTGAGCATCTCGAACAGCACCGTCGCCAGCGCGAAGATGTCGGAGCGGCGGTCGATCGAGCGGCCCCAGGCCTGCTCGGGCGACATGTACTGCAGTTTGCCCTTGAGCGCGCCGGCCTGCGTGTGCGACGCCTTCGAGGCCGCCTTGGCGATGCCGAAGTCGCACAGCTTGATGTCGCCTTCCTGCGAGATCAGCACGTTCTGCGGCGAGACGTCGCGATGGACCAGACCCATCTCGCGGTCTTCGAAATCCTTCTTGCGGTGCGCGTAGTCGAGGGCCGAGGCGATCTTCGAGGCGATGAAGAGCGCCAGCTCGACCGACATCGGATGATCGCGCTCTTCGCCGCGGCGGAGGATCGTCTTCAGGTCGTACCCGTCGATGTACTCCATCGCGATGTAGTACGAGCTCTGAATTTTCCCGAGATCGTAGATGTGGATGATGTTGTTGTGGTTGAGCTGCGCGGCCAGCTTCGCCTCATCGACGAACATCTCGATGAAGTCCTGGTTGTCGGAGAGGTGCGGCAGGATCTTCTTGATGGCGACGATCTTCTGGAAGCCCTCGACGCCGCGCATGCGGGCCTTCCATACTTCCGCCATTCCACCCGTGGCGATTTTCTCGACCAGCACGTACTGGCCGAACTTCGTTCCATCCGACGGCTCGTCTTCCGGAAACGGCGCGACCTCGGGCGTCGGCGCCGGCGGCTGCGGCACCACCGGCTGCGACACCGGCACGCGGTCGGGCACGTAGGCGGAAGTCGAGAGGCGCTCGGTGTTGAACTTCGGATTCGGCTGCTGCGGCGGCGCGGCCGGCGGCGGCGCAGGCGCGGGCGGCGGCGTGGACGGCACGTTCGGACGAGGAATGCTGCCGCTCTGCTTGCGCGCCGTCTTCTCCAGGCCGGAGAGCGTGTCGCTGAGCATCTTGTCGAGGCTCGTCGAGCCGCTCTGCGTGCGCGGCTTGGCGGCGGCGGGCTGCGGCGGAGGCGCCGGTGCGGCGGCCGGCGGCGCGGGCGGCTGCTGCGGCGGCATCGGCACGGCCACGGTCGGCTCGGCTTTGCGCGCGGGCCGCACGCCGGAGAGCGTGTCGGCGAGCATTTTGTCGATGTCGTTGTTCGGTTTGCTGGCCATGGTCTTTTTCGCGGGCTTCGAATCGTCGTCGACGAGATCGCCGAAGATCTCGCTCGAGGTGAGCTGCTGGGTGACCGGCATCTCGTCGCGCACGGTCATGTCGGGATCGAACGCGGGAGCGGAGGCGCGCACGCCGAGCATCTGCTGGACCTTGCCGAGGAACTCGGTCTCGGAGTAAGGCTTCGGCAGGATGTCGGAAGCGCCGACGCGCTGGGCATCGGCTTTCGGGCTCTTGCCGTTGTAGCCGGAGACGGTGAGCAGGATCGGCGTCTCCTGCAGCGGCTTGCGTCCGCGGATGGTGCGGATCAACTCCGTGGTGCTGATTTTCGGGACGACCGAGGAGAGGACGATCAGGCGCGGCGAGAACTCGAGCGCGCGGATCGCTTCTTCGCCGTCGCGGGCGAACGTGGTGGTGAACGGCTGTCCGGCCAGCGCCTGGCGCACGCGATCCGTGTAGCGCGGCTCGTACTCCACAACGAGAATGTTTTCAGACATGAATGGCCCGGCTGAAGAATTGGGATTGAGAGCGTCATTCTGGCACAAGCGGCGCGGCTTTTCACTTTCGCCGTTTGACCGGTTGCCTTTTTCCCGGGTCATGGCATACTACGCCCGCACCTCGCGCGGCGAACTGCGTTACGCACTTTCGGCGCGGCGTTGAGACTTACTCTCCGCCCCGTGCTCGCCAGCCTCCAGGGAGATCGAGAGGTGCCCAGCTCAGTCTCAAGTTGAGTAAAGCGTTG
Organism: Thermoanaerobaculia bacterium; assembly: GCA_036389275.1. Taxonomy (GTDB): domain Bacteria; phylum Acidobacteriota; class Thermoanaerobaculia; order Gp7-AA8; family Gp7-AA8; genus QHVT01. The sequence continues at coordinate 61,934 of DASVQE010000017.1, read as the reverse complement.
ATCGAGTTTGCATGACACCAGACGATCGCACTCCGCGTAAGCGGCGTCGCCGCAGACGCCGCCCGGGCAGTGCCGGTGCCGAGGGACAGCCTCAGGGCAACGGCAACGGCCCGTCACCAGGAAACGAAGCACCACGACCCGACCAGTACGGCGCGGGCGGCGGAGGACGTCGACGCAGGCGCTCGCGCCGCGGACGCACCGGCGGCGGAGGCGGAGGACGTGAAGGACGTCCGATGCCGCAGGAGAACGGCAGCGCGCCGCCCATCGACGTCGCGCCGGGCGAGCTCGTACCCGCGTCAGGCGTTCTGTTCATCAAGCAGAACGGCGTCGGCCTGCTCGTCGATCCTGCCAACGGCTATCAGGCGCAGCCGGGCGACACCATCGTCCCGCGCTCGTTCATCGAGCGGCTGCATCTGCAGGCCGGCCTGCTCCTCGGCGGCTCCGCGCGCCGCGCCGGCAACAACCTCGAGCTGGTCGGCCTCGAGTCGATCGAAGGGATGGCGGTCGAGGAGTATCGCGAGGCGCGGCGTCCCTTCTCCGAGCTGATCTCGATCGATCCGAACGAAGTCTTCAAGCTCGAGACCGAGCCGGAGCGCCTCACCACGCGCGTGCTCGACCTGCTCGCGCCGATCGGCAAAGGGCAGCGCTGCCTCATCGTCGCGCCGCCGAAAGCGGGCAAGACGACGCTGCTCAAGGACATCGCCCACGGCATCAATCTCAATCATCCCGACGTGCTGCTGTTCGTGCTGCTCGTCGACGAGCGCCCCGAGGAAGTGACCGACTTCCGCCGCTCGGTTGAGAAAGGCGAAGTGGTGGCGTCGAGCTCCGACGAGACCGCCGACAACCACATTCATCTGGCCGAGATCATCCTCGAGCGCGCGCGGCGCCTCGTGGAGATCAAGAAGGACGTGGTCATCCTCTGCGACTCGATCACGCGCATGTCGCGCGCCTACAACAACGAGCAGCGCGGCTCGGGCAAGATCCTCTCCGGCGGCATCGACGCGCGGACGATGGAGAAGCCGCGGCGCTTCTTCGGCGCGGCCCGCAATGCCGAGGACTGGGGCTCGCTGACCATCATCGCGACGGCGCTGGTCGACACCGGCTCGCGCATGGACGAAGTCATTTTTCAGGAGTTCAAGGGAACCGGAAATACGGAAATCGTGCTCGACCGCGGTCTGTTCGAGCGGCGCATTTTCCCGGCCATGAACATCGGCCAGACCGGCACGCGCAAAGAGGAGAAGCTGCTGCCTCCGGCGGTGCTGCCGAAGGTGCATACGCTGAGGCGGGCGCTGGCCGGCACCGACCCGATGAACGCGATGAAGATGCTGCTGGAACGGCTGCAGAAGTTCCCGAGCAACGACGCGTTCATCAAGAGCTTCTGATCGCGACGAATTTTTCGCCGATTTCACGCGACTTCCGCTGGACTCGGCCGATGACCGGATTTACGATGCCGCTACACAACCGCACCTCCGCCCGAGGTGCGGTTTGATCCAAAGCTCAGCATTCCAACACGCGTCAGGAGGATTCATGTCCGCTCGCCGTCGTCTGTTGTTGTTCGCCAGCATGTTGTTGCTGGCATTTCCCATTGTCAGTCACGCTCAGCTCACCACCGGAAACCTCGCCGGTACGGTGGTCGGCAGCGACGGTAGCGCGCTGCCGGGCGTGACCATCGAAGCCGTGCACGTGCCGACCGGCACGCGTTACTCGGACGTGAGCGGCGCGAACGGACGGTTCCTCATACCGAACGTGCGCGTCGGCGGACCGTATCGCGTGACCGCGAACCTCGAAGGGTTCCGGCCGTTCACCTCCGACAACGTCAACGTCGCCCTCGGCAACACGACCGAAGTGGCGGTGACGCTGCAGCTCGCCGCGGTGACGGAGTCGATCACCGTCACGGCCGACACCGACCCGATCATCAATCCGAACCGCACCGGCTCGACCTCGACGGTCTCGGAGCAGACGATCGAGACGCTGCCGACGGTGAACCGCAGCCTGCAGGATTTCGCCCGCACGAATCCTTACTTCCGCGTCGACCCGACCGACGTCACCGCCACGCGCGTGAACGTCGCCGGCCGCAACAACCGCTACAACTCGATCCAGATCGACGGCGCGGTCAACAATGACCTCTTCGGTCTGGCCGACACCGGCACGCCGGGCGGACAGACGGACGCGCAGCCGATCTCGCTCGACGCCATCGAGCAGCTCCAGCTCGTCCTCTCGCCGTACGACGTCCGCCAGGGCGGCTTCACCGGCGGCGGCATCAACGCCGTGACCCGCTCCGGAACCAACGACTGGAAAGGCTCGGTCTTCGGCTCGAAGCGCAGCCAGGATCTGGTCGGCGAAGGTCCGCTCGACGTCGAGTACAAAGAGTTCAAGCACGATCAGTACGGCGGCCGCCTCGGCGGTCCGATCCTCCACGATCGCCTCTTCTTCTTCGCCACCGGTGAGTTCAACCGCCGCAACGCGCCGACCGGCGCCTCGGCGGGCGGCGACGCCAGCACGCAGTTCCGCAACCCGGCCGAAGCGGCGCGCGTCTCCGAGCTCCTGCGCTCGCGCTACAACTACGATCCGGGTCCGCTCACGGACATCCAGCTCGTCACCGACAGCGACACCTTCTTCGGCCGCCTCGACTGGAACGCCGGCAACAAGAATCAGGTCACGCTGCGTCACAACTACGTCGACGCGACGCGCGACATCTCCGGTACGCGCACCGAGGCGCGCTTCACCTTCCCGACCGCGCAGTACGTGCAGCTCGACAAGACCAACAGCACCGTGCTGCAGGTCAACAGCATCCTCTCGGCGAACGCGTTCAATGAAGGCCGCGTGAACTTCACCACCATCCGCGACCTGCGCCAGACGCCGATCGCGTTCCCGGCCGTCGAGATCGGCGGCGCGAACCAGAACGCCACCATCACCGCCGGCACGGAGCGTTTCTCCGGCGCGAACGCGCTCGATCAGGACATCCTCGAAGTCACCGACGACTTCACCTGGACGCGCGGCGCGCACACGCTGGTGTTCGGCACGCACAACGAGTTCTTCGACTTCAAGAACCTCTTCCTCTCCGACGTCTACGGCGCCTACTTCTTCGGCGCCGCGCCGGGTCAGACCAACAACCTGGCCACGGCCATGGCGAACTTCGAGGCGAACCGCCCGACCGAGTACCGCATCACCTTCGCCACGGGCGCCGATCCGCGCCGCGCCACGTCGTTCGGAGCCGCGCAGCTCGGCCTCTACGTGAATGACTCCTGGCGCCTGAGCAATCAGCTCACGCTGTCGCTCGGCCTCCGCGCCGACCGCCCGAGCTTCCCCGACACGCCGTCGGCGAACCCGGTGGCGGTGAGCGCGCTCGGCTACCGCACCGACGTGACGCCGTCCGAGAAGATCGTCTGGTCGCCGCGCATCGGCTTCAACTGGAACCCGCACTTCGGCGGCAATCAGCAGGTCCGCGGCGGCGTCGGCGTCTTCGCCGGCCGCACGCCGTTCGTCTGGATCTCGAACGTCTACGCCGGCACCGGCATCGAGCAGGTCTCGCTGACCTGCCGTCTCGCCGACAACTGCCCGGTGCCCGCGTTCAACCCCGATCCGAGCGCGCAGCCGACCAACCTCGGCGCCGCCGGCGCGACGGTCCTCGACCTGATGGATCCCGACTTCGAGTTCCCGCGCGTGGCCCGCGCCACCCTCGGCTATGACCGCGACCTCTTCTGGGGCATCCGCGGCACGATCGAAGGCGTCTACTCGAAGACGCTGCAGGACGTCTTCTACTACAACGTCCGCTACCGTCAGGCGGGTGTGAACCCGATCGACAACCGCCCCACCTACACGCCGGTGACGCCGCAGGTGGCCGACGCGTTCCTGGTCAGCAACACCAGCAAGGGCTTCGACAAGACCGCCACCATCCAGCTCACCCGTCCGTTCTCGCACGGCGTCACCGCCGGCATGTCGTACGCGTATCAGGATGCGAAGTCGGCCTTCGACGCGACCTCGAGCCGCGGCCAGTCGAACTGGCGCTTCCGCCACACCCAGGGCGACATCTTCCAGGACGATCCGTCGAACTCCGCGTTCGAGATCGAGCAGCGCATGAACGCGTGGGTCACGTACGACTTCCGTACCGGCCCGCTCACGCACGGCGTCGGCTTCTTCTACAACATGCAGGCCGGCCGTCCGTTCTCGATGCTGCAGGGCAACGACGCGAACAACGACCTCAACGCCTCGAACGACCTGCTGTACGTTCCGGCGCAGGGCCAGGTGATCTACCAGTTCTCGAACGGCTCGACCACGCGCACGATCAACGGCCAGACGCAGACGGCCGAGCAGGTCTTCACGCAGTTCATGAAGCGCTTCGGCTACGACCCGTACGCCGGCCGCATCGTCGACCGCTACGAGTTCCAGGAGCCGTGGAACCGCGAGCTCGACTTCCACTACGAGCTCGGCTTCGCGCTCTTCGGCACCGAGACCAGCGTCACGTTCGACGTGCTCAACGCGCTGAACCTGATCGACAAGGATTACGGTACGGTGCGCTCGATCGCGAACCAGAACACGACCATCGCCACGATCCAGGCGCAGCGCGATCCGGCCACCGGCAAGCCGATCTACCGCGAATCCGGCGTCGATCGCTGGAACGCCGACACGCTGTTCACGCTCGGCACCAACGATATCCGCTCGCGGTGGCAAGGCCGCCTCGGCGTCCGCTTCACCTTCTAGTTCCCCGTCTCACGCTGTTCCCCGGGCCGCCTGATTTCAGGCGGCCCTTTTTTTTGCATGTACGGCTGACGATGCGAAAACTGCTGCTCCTCGCGCTCTTCTCCGCCGCCTGCGCGCACACGACCACCACGCCGCCGTTCGAGCGGCCGGAGCACGCGAACGACGCGCCGTCCGCCGTCGTCTCCACCACCGGCGGCGCGACCGAGCCGTGCGTGCCGGGCAACGCGCTGCTCAACGCCGCGCTCTGGGTGCAGCACGCGGCCGAGTACGACGCGGCGGCGCTGCAGACGTACGCGGCGGCGCGACGCGCGCTCGATGCGGCGCTCGCGCAGAAGAGCGCGCGCGACGCGAAGCCGCCGGCGATCGTGCTCGATCTCGACGAGACGGCGCTCGACAACACCGCGTTCGAGGCGCGTGCGATCGGCGCCGGGAAGACGTATGACGCCGATCTCTGGAAGACGTGGGTGGCGGAGGCGGACGCGAAGGCGGTCCCCGGCGCGGCGGAGTTTCTCGCGTACGCAAAGAGCCGCGGCGTGACGCCGTTCTACGTGACGAACCGCGATCATCCGCAGGAGACCGACAGCACGCGGCGGAATCTCGAGCGTCTCGGATTTCCGGTGAGCGACGGCACGGTACTGATGCGCGGCGCGCGTCCGGAATGGAAGAGCGACAAGAGCTCGCGCCGCGACTTCGTCGCGTCGACGCATCGCGTGCTGCTGCTCCTCGGCGACGACCTCAACGACTTCGCCGACGCGCGCGACAAGAGCGCCGCCGACCGCGACGCCATCGTGCAGCAGGCCCGCGACGCCTGGGGCACGCGCTGGTTCATCGTTCCCAATCCGATGTACGGCTCGTGGGAGCGCGCCATCACCGGCAGCGGCGGCACGCCGTGCGAGCAGTTCCAGAAGAAGCTCGAGGCGCTGCACCCTTGAAGCGCGCGCTGCTCGCGGTTGCGCTAGTCGCCGCGTGCGCGTTGCACGCGGCGGAGCGGCCGGCGCTGGTGGTGGTGGTGTCGGTCGATCAGTTCCGCTACGACCTGCCGGAACGCTTCCGTCCGTACTTCAGCAAGGGCGGATTGCAGCGCTTCTACACTTCCGGAGCGACGTTCCCGAACGCCTTCTATCGCCACGGCATCACCTTCACCGGTCCCGGCCACGCCGCGATCGGAACGGGCGGATTGCCGTCGGAGCACGGCATCGTCGGCAACACCTGGTTCGAGCGCGATGCCGCGGTCGATCTCGCCAAATGGGAGTGGTACTTCGACGACATCGTTCCCTACCGCCCGCCGGGCGTAAAGTACACGCCGTTCGTCGGCGAAGGCGACTGGTGGTGGAAGGAAGGCGGCTCGCCGCGCTACTGCGTCTATGACGAGAACGTGCAGCCGACCGCCGGCACGACGCGCGGGATGTCGCCGACGTCGCTGTCGGAAGACTCGCTCGGTGACCGGGTGAAGGCCCGCTATCCGAACGCGCGCGTGATGTCGGTGGCGTTCAAGGATCGCGCGGCCATTCTGATGGGCGGACGCCGCGCCGACGCGGTGTACTGGTTCGATCAGAAGGTCGGCTTCATCTCCTCGACGTACTACCGCTACAACCCGGCGGTCTTCACCTTCAATCAACTGATCGACGGCTATCTGCCGGCGAGCAAGGAGTGGCGGCTCTCGCCGTTCATTCCGCCGGCGGAGATGCCGCGCGTGACGTTCGATCCACCGGAAGCATGGCCGCTGAAGAACACGAAGTACGGCGGCACGTTCCCGCACGCGATTCCCGATGTCCGCGGCCTCACCTACTCCGGCCTCGGGCACGAGCTCCTGCTCGACTTCGCGCTGCACGTGATCGCGACCGAGCAGCTCGGCACGCGCGCCGACGCGCCCGACGTTCTCTATGTCGGCGTCTCGTCGACCGATTACCTCGGTCACTACTACGGTCCCGACTCGATGGAGGTGGCCGACAGCACGGTGCGTCTCGACCGCGCGCTGGAGCGCTTCTTCGACGCGCTCGAGCATCGCTTCGGCGACCGCGTCGTGGTCGCGCTCACCGCCGATCACGGCGTGCAGGAGAACCCGTCGATCGTGAAGCTGCGCGATCCCAACGCCGACGTCGGACGCGTCGACATCCGCACGCCCGACCCGAAGGCGCAGTCGATCGCCGACCTGCCGCCGCTGCGCATCGAGATCGAGCGTCGCCTGGCGGCGAAGCTCGGCGTGCGCTTCGACGACAAAGGTCCGCTGCGCGACGCGCTGGTCTACTTTTTCGAGGAGCCGGCGCTCTTTCTCAACTGGCGCCGCGTGGCGGAGCTCGGGCTCGACGGCGAGCGCGTGAAGCGCGCGCTGCGCGACGTGATCGTCAGCCTGCGCAGCGAAGGGTTCGCGAACGCCTGGACGAATACGGAGATGATCACGCCGAACGCGCGCGCCTCGCGCGACGAGCAGCTCATGCGCGCGTCGTATCGCAGCGACCGCGGAGGCGACGTGCTGATGGCGCTGCGCCCCGGCTGGATCTGGTACTGGGGCTCGAACAGCACCACGCACGGGCAGCCGGTCGACAACGATCTGCACGTGCCGCTGATGCTCTACGGCGCCGGCATCAAGCCGGGCCGCTACGAGACCGACGCCTCACCCGTCGATCTCGCCCCGACCCTCGGCACGCTCCTCGGTGTCGACGCCGGCGGGCGCGCCGCGCACGTGCTGCCGTGCGTCGAGCCGCGCGTGTATCCTTCCGCCACACCTTGATCGCGGCAGGAACCAGGCTCGGTCCCTACGAAGTGGCTGCACCGCTCGGCGCGGGCGGCATGGGCGAGGTCTATCGCGCGCGCGACTCGCGCCTCGACCGCACGGTGGCGATCAAGGTCCTGCCGGAGCGCTTGTCGTCGGATGCGCGTTTGCGCGAGCGGTTCGAGCGTGAGGCGAAGGCGATCTCCGCACTCACCCATCCGCACATCTGCACGCTCTACGACATCGGCTCGCACGAGGGCGTCGACTATTTGGTGATGGAGTTCCTCGAAGGCGAGTCGCTCGCGGACCGCCTCGCCAAAGGTGCGCTGCCGCTCGAGCAGGTGATCCGCTACGGCGTCGAGATCGCAGAGGCGCTCGAGCGCGCGCACCGCGCCGGCATCGTCCATCGCGATCTCAAGCCGGGGAACATCATGCTGACGAAGAGCGGCGCGAAGCTGCTCGACTTCGGGCTGGCGAAGTTCGCGCAGCCGGCGGTGAACGATCCGAATGCGGCCACCGCGGCGATGACGCACGCGAAGCCGCTGACGGCCGAGGGCGCGATCGTCGGTACGTTTCAGTACATGGCGCCGGAGCAGCTCGAAGGACGTGACGCCGATGCGCGCACGGACATCTTCGCCTTCGGCTCGGTGCTGTACGAGATGGCCACCGGCAAGCGCGCGTTCGACGCCGCCAGCCGGGCCAGCCTGATCGCCTCGATCCTCGACCGCGATCCGACGCCGATCTCCACGATCCAGCCGCTCACGCCGACGTCGCTCGAGCGCGTGATCCAGGTGTGTCTGGCGAAAGATCCCGACGAGCGGTGGCAAAGCGCGCACGACGTCGCGGCACAGTTGCGGTGGATCCGCGACGCGAGCAGCGAGCGCATCGCGCCGGTGGCGCGGACGCGGCGCGCGCTCGCGCGCAATGCCGCGCTGCTCGCCGGCGGCCTGGCTCTCGGCGCGCTGCTCGCGTGGCTCGCGCTGCGCGATCGCGCGGTGCCGCGGCGCGTCTCGCGCGTCAGCATCGCCGCCGCGCCCGGCGCGCCGGTGATGCTCCGTCAAAGCGCCGTGGCGATCTCGCGCGACGGCCGCCGCATCGTCTACAACGGAATCACCGGCACGACCTCGCGGCTCTACGTGCGCGATCTCGACCGCGCCGCGCCGGTGCCCATCGCCGGTAGCGACGGCGCGTACGGCGCGTCGCTATCGCCCGACGGCAAGTGGGTGGCCTTTTTCTTCAACGGCGCCATCCACAAGGTCGCGGTCGAAGGAGGCACGCCGATGAAGCTCACCGAGCGGATCGGCGGCGGCCTCGGTCTCTGCTGGTTCGGCGACACCATCTACGCCACGCGCGGCTTCGCACGCGGCATCTGGGCCGTTCCCGCGGACGGCAGCGCCGCACGGCAGGTGGTGAAGACGAATCCGGCGAACGGCGAGCGCGCCGTGACGTGGCCGGACGTGCTGCCGGACGGCAAGACGGTGATCGCGACGGTGTGGACCGCCGGCTCGTGGGACAACGCGCGCATCGTCGCCTACTCCACCGCCGACGGCGCGAAGAAGAAAGTGCTGGTCGAAGGCGGCTCGTTCGCGCGCTACGCCCCGGGCGGCTACCTGCTGTTTGTCCGCGGCGGCAACCTCATGGCCGTCACGCTCGACCCGAAGACGCTGGAGGTCGGCGCGAATCCGGTGGTGGTCATGAGCGCGATCGCGCACGGCACCGGCGACGGCGAGGCGCAGTACGCCATCTCGCAGAACGGCGATCTCGCGGTCGTGCACGGCGGCGAGAGCAATCCGCGCCACCGGCTGGTGACCTTCGACGCCGCCGGAAAGAAGTCGCGCCTCACGCCGGCGGAGCGCCGCTACGGCAGCGTGCGGATCGCGCCCGACGGCCGCACCGCGGCGGTCGGGATCGAGGAAGCGATGTACGACGTGTGGGAGCTCGACGTCGAGCGCGACTCGGCGACGCGCGTCTCGTACGGCGGCGACGACACCGATCCGATCTGGAACGCCGACGGCAGCCGCATCATCTGGGTGTCGAGCCGCAACGGCGTGTTGAATCTCTACATGCGCGCGGCCGATCTGAGCTCGCCCGAAGAGCGTCTGACCAGAACCGACGCCGATCAGGAGCCGCTGGCCGTCTCGCCGGACGGGCGCTACCTCCTCTTCGCGCAGGAGCGCGATCTCTGGCTGCTCCCGTTCGACACGCGCGTGCCGCGGCGGCTGATGCAGACGGAGTTCGAGGAGCAGAACGCGAGCATCTCGCCGGACGGCAAGTGGCTCGCGTATTCGTCGAACGCGTCCGGCCGCACCGAGGTGTACGTGACGACGTTCCCGCAGCCGGGCGCGAACTGGCAGGTGTCGACCGAGGGCGGCGCCAATCCGCAATGGCTGCCGAACGGACGGGAGATCGTCTACGCGAACGGCAACGGCTACTACGTCGCGCCGATCGAGACTTCGCCGCGGGTTCGCGCCGGCAAGCCGCGCCTGCTGTTCGAGGGGCTGTTCGACACCGACTATTCGGTGGCCGCGGACGGCCGCATCGCCATCGTCGAGCTGACGCCGCGGACGACCGTCGCCGGAATCGACCTCGTGCTCAACTGGAGCGACGAGCTGGCGCGGCGCGTTCCCGCGCCGTAGCGTCTTCAGAGCGCGAGGATGGGACGCGCGCCGGGCGCGCGCGTCCCGTTGTCGCGTGCTACGGATGCATGACGCAGGTGAGCGTGAACATGTTCTGCGACTCCGCTTCATAGACGCGGCGGCCGCTCACGCCGTGGACGCGTACGAAATAGGAGCCGCCATTGAGGCCGGGACTGGATGGATCGCCGGTCGCTTTCCAGGTGTAATTGCCGGTATTGAAGCCCCACTGGTACCAGTCGAAGCGGTAGGACGCGCCCGCCGGAATGACCGTGGTGCCCCAGTCGATGTAGACCTGATAGGGCATGGCCGGACAGAACGGCGGATTGATCGGATTGACGGTGGCGCCGCCATTGTTGATCTTTCCGCGGATCGTTTCCCAGACGCCGGGGAAATTGACGATGCGTCCCGCTTCCCAGAAGGCGAAACCGCCGACGTCGAATTCATTGAGCGCGATCAGGATTTTGGTACGGGTGGCCTGCTCATCCATGACCACCCACTGATTGCCGGCCGAGTCGTTGTAGAGCAGCTCGCCGGAAGCATTGCGGCTCTCGCAGCAATAATCGGCAGCGGCCGTCCCTTCGACGCGTGTCGTGAGATTGTAGCCATACCACGGCAGGGCCACGACGATCTTGTTGTGATTGACCACCTGCGCATCGGCGAAGGTGAGCGCCTCGCGATAGGCGGTGTTCTTTACGAGCTCGTTGCTCGTGCTGCTGATGTCGCTGTACATCATGATCTTGATCTCGTCCGCCGCATAAGGACCGGTGAGCCCGGCATAATCGAAAATACGCGCGGTCTTGGCGTCGCGCGTGCCGTTGAGGTCGCGCTTGCGATAGACGCAGACGGAGAGCTTGCGCGTGCCGATCTGCGCCTTGATCTTCTGTACGAGCGAGGTAAAGAGATCGCGGCGCGCGTCCATGACGGCCGGGTCGGTGGTGTCGCTCAACATCGACTCGTAATCGAGCTCGATGCCGGCGTACTCCGGATGGGCGTCGAGCAGCGCCTTGATGTCGGCGGCGTGCTGATCGGGATTGGCGAGAATCCAATTGGTGGCGGCCACCGACCAGTTGCCGTTGACGATGTTCTGAATGACCGGCACGAGCTGCATGCCGCTGCTATTGAGGCCGGGAACGATGGAGGCCTGGACGATGCGCACCGGCCCGAGGTTCGGGTCGGTCATCGAATACCACACGGGATTGACCTCGGTGATGGTGTTCCCGCCATTGTTGTTGTTGAAGGTGGCGACGCTGGTCGAGTTGTTCCGCACCCATACCGAGAGCGTGTAAGGATCACGCGCCGCGGCCGAGACCGCACAGAAGAGCACGGCCACTGCAACTGCAATTCGTCGATGCATAAAGGGGCTCCTTCATCATTGTGGGTTGGCGAATGCCACAACGACGTTTAGCCGTCTGTATGCCAATACGGAACTGCAGAGTGGTGTCAAAATGTGAGGCGGACCACCATTTTCCCCACTGCAGTATTCGACTCCATGATCGCGTGCGCCTCTGCAATTTCCTCGAGGGCGAAGACGCGGTAAATGGGGACGGTCAACCGGCCGGCGGCGACGTCGTCGAGGAACTCCTGCATCACCTGCCGCGGCAGGTCGGCCGCTTCGCCGCCATACGCGGTGAGGCGCACGCCGTTCGGGAGATAGCCGATCGGATAGAAGTCGCGCACCAGCCATTCGTTCGAGACCATGCCGGTGAAACAGACCGTGCCGTGCACGCGCGTGGCGCGCAGCGAGTCGGGCAGCGTGGAGGTGCCGACCAGCTCGAGCGCGGCATCGACGCCGTCCGGTAATAGCGCGCGCACCTGCGCGGCGACATCGCCGTCGTCGAGGAGCGGATGATCGATGCCGCGCGCGGCGAGCTCCTGCAGCCGCTCGCGCTTGCGCGTCGTGGCCAGCGTCCGCGCGCCGATGCGCCGCGCCAGCGACGCCGCCGCCAGGCCGACCGACGACGTGCCGCCGCGGATGAGCAGGGTCTGGCCGCGCTGCAGATCGAGTCCGGTGGTCAGCGAGCCGTATGCGGTCTGCAGCATCTCCGGCAATGCGCCGACGATCTCCCACGGCAGCTCCGTCTCGATCGGAATAACCTGAGCGGCCGGAACGACCGTCCATTGCGCGTAGCCGCCGTCGAACGCGCGACCCATGCCGCCCATCATCGTCACGACCTTCTGTCCGCGCGCGAAGCCCGAGTCGCCCGGATCGTCGATCGTGCCGGCGCACTCGATGCCCGGCACGCGCGGGAACGTCGCGTTCGTGGCCATCCCCAGGCGGAGATGCAGCTCGGAGCGGTTCAGGCCGAAGGCCTCGACGCGGATGCGCACCCACCCTTGCGGCGGCTGCGGCAGCGGCAGCTCGCGAATGTGCAGCGCTTCCGGCGGCCCCGGCCCGTCGAGCTGCACCGCCTTCATCGTGGCCATCAGAGCGCCGCCATACGCGAGAGAAAGAAGGCCGCCACGAAGCCGAGGGCGGAGACGAGTCCGACGAAGGCATGCGTAGACTCGAATGCTTCGGGCAGCATCGTGTCGGCGATCATGGCCAGGATCGCGCCGGCGGCGATGGCGGTGGTGGCGGCGATGGTCTGCGCCGGCAGGTGGCGGAAGAGGGCGTTGCCGATGTACGCGGCGATGCCGCTGGCGAGCGCGATCGCGCCCCAGACGCCGAACACGTACAGGCGCGAGCGTCCGGCGCGGCGCATGCCCGCGGAGCTCGACAATCCCTCGGGGACATTCGAGAGGAACACCGCGGCGACGGCGACGGCGCTGACGGCGTGGCCGCCGAGCATCGACACGCCGATGACGATCGACTCCGGGATGCCGTCGAGCAGCGCGCCGACGGCGATGGCCATGCCGCTGGTCGCGGCCGGCTCGCTCGCCTGCTGATCGCACGAGCGCTTGCGATGCTTCGCGCCGTAACGCGCGAGCAGCAGGTTGGCGAAGGTGTAGACCGTCGCGCCGCCGAGGAAGCCGGCCGTGGCGGCGATCATCCCGCCGCGCTTGAACGCCTCATCCATCAGATCGAATGAGAGCGCGGAGATGAGGACGCCGGCGCCGAAGGCCATCACCGTGGCGACGAGCCGCTGCGGCACGCGCGCGAAGTAGCCGATCAGCGCGCCGAGGAGCAGCGCGGAGCCGGCCAGCAAACCCCACAGACCGGCGACGATCGGCTGCGCCATCGGGTCAGAGCGCCGCGCAAGGGCGGAAGAGATTCCAGTCGAAGCCGTTGAGGAAGGCCTCGTCGGGCGGATGCACCTGCTTGAACGTGAACGCGTACTGCGACGGCCCATGCTCGTCGAGATGCGCGAGGCGCTGCTTCGCCTCGTCGACGCCGGGATGATGTCCGGCCGGCACCCACCACAACGCCACCGCCGCGCCGGTGAAGTGCTCGAACCAGGAGCGGCGCTCGCGCAGCAGCTCCGCGTGCGCGGTGCGGTAGACGTAGTGCTTGAGTGCCTCGACGCTCTCCCACACCGAGAGGTTGAAGAGGATGCGGTCGTCGTCGTACGGGCGCAGATACGTCGCGTCGCCGGCCTCGGTCTGCAGGCGCCAGACGAAGCCGGGGCTGCCGTCGGCGAGGGCGTTGATCTCTTCGAGCCGCGCGACGAAACCGGCCATGACCGGCGACTCGAGCGGCGCCTTCATCCGGGCGATGTTGACCTGCGCGAGATGGAAGCGGCTCATGCCGTCCATGCTAGCACCGCGACGAGTCAGACGCTGACGCGCTCGATCTCGTGGAGCTTACGGATGTCGACGCTGATGTCGGCATCGTTCTCAGCGGGCGGATTGAACATGCTGACGAACTTCGCGCCCCACACCACCTCCTCGGCCTTGTAGGAGGAGCGGACGTGCACGGTCTGCGAGAAGGTCTCGTCGAAGCCGTTGAGCATCACCAGGAACTCGGCGTCGCAGTCGGCCAGCTCTTCGCTCTGCCAGCTCCAGAGCGGGCTGTTCTCGTCGATCGGATGGACGATGGTCCACGACAGCGGAAAGAACGTCACCCGGTCGCGCTCGAGGTCGAGCATGAGGAACTCGCGCTCGTTCGTGCTGACCGCGCCGCGGCGGCGGCGCGTGAGCATCACCCGCACTTCGAGCTGCACGATCTCGCTGCTGCGCTGGTTGACGATGCGGAACATGAAGGCTCGTCCGCCGCGGTACGGCGCGATGACGGCGCAGCGGCTGAAGGCGATGCGCGCCACCGGCCGCGCGAAACGGGCGAAGACGATGCCGGCGATCACCGAGAACGAGAGGATGCCGACCATCGACTCGATGGTCACGACCACGTTCGCGGCGAAGTTCGCCGGCGCCACGCTGCCGTAGCCGATCGTGGCCAGCGTGTGCACGCTGAAGAAGAACGCCTCCACGAACCGCAACTGCACGGCCTCGCCGTGAAAGGCGGTCAGCGCGCCGGTGCCGCAGGCGACGTAGGCGACGGCGAAGAGCGCGTTGATGACGATGTACGACGCGCTCACCCACAGCAGGAACTTCGGCCAGGAGATGGTCAGGTAGTAGTGATAGGCGGAGAGCGACTCCCAGAAGCGCAAGCCCTCGCGGCGGACGTTGAAGGTGCCGTCGCGATTGAGCAGGCGGTCGCGGCTCTCGCGCGCGACGACGCTGCCGAATCCGAGATCGGACTCCGGTTCGGGAGCGGCGGTTGGCGCCGGAGCGCGGCGGTCGTCGAGTGCGGTCATGAGCTTTTGAGAAGTGCGTCGAGCGCGACCATTTTATGTGCTACAAAGACGGGATGCTGGACCAGCTCACGATCGAGTCGTTCGAGCCGCACGTCGGCAGCAGTTTCTGGGCGGAGTTCCCGAATGGCGCAAAGGTGGAATTACGCCTGGTGCGCGCGGCCAAGGTGATGAAGAGCGAGGCGGCGCGACTGCCGCGGCATCCCTTCTCCCTCTACTTCATCGGACCGCGCTCGTACAAGCTCGAGCAGCAGGTGTACCGCATCGTCCACGACCAGATCGGAGCGCTCGAGTTCTTCCTGGTGCCGGTCGGCGAGACGGGCGACACCTACGAGTACGAGGCGGTCTTCACTTAGCAGGCGGCGTCCACTGCATCAGCAGGTAGATGCCGTTGGTGTCGATCTGCTCGAAGCCGAGGCGCTGGTAGAGGTGCCGCGCGGGATTGAACGCCTCGACGTGGATCGTGACCGGCTTGCCGGCGGCAGCGCCGCGATCGAGCACGTCGCGCACGAGCTTCGTCCCGATCCCCTGTGCCCGCGCCTCCGGCATCAGGGCGATGTCGACGAGGCGGATCTGGTCGGTCCACTCGTCGATCCAGATGCGTCCGATCGGGCGGCCGTCGCGCAGGACGATGTTGCGCTCGCAGTTCGGATAGTGGGTCTCGTAGTGCTGGTATTGCGCGGCGAACTGCTGGTCGAGGAAGGCGACCTTCTGCGCCTCATTGAACGGGAAGCGGGTCATCTCCTCTTCACGCGTGGCGTGATAGAGGCGGCGCATGAAGTCGTAGTCGTCGCCGGTTGCGTCGCGCAGGGTGACCGCGCCGGCGGCGCGATCACCCGATGGTGCGGAGCTCACGATTCGGGAGCGTAATCGATCCGGAGCAGGAAGTGCTCGAAATCGGCGGCCTTGCCGTCGCGGTCGGCGAGCGTCCAGCGTCCGTCGACCTGGCGGATGGCATAGGCGGACCAGCGCGGCTCGCTGTCGTTGTCGAACAGCGGCACGATGATGTAGTAGCCGCGCACGAGCTTGAGCGAGCCTTCCTCGCTGGTGAGGCTGAGCGTGAGCGGCAGGACCTTGCTCTCGGTCGGCGCGGTGAACGCGTCGCGGCGGCTGGCCGCGGTGCCGCTGGGCATGCCGCTCTGCGTCTCGACGGTGAAGACGAGCTTCTGCGTCTCGTCGACCGGCATGTTGAAGATGGCCGGGCTTCCCTGGCCGCCGTTGCGGCGGCTGCCGGCCCAGGCGCGGAACGGCAGGTCCTTCCGCTCGCTGCCGTCCATGACGGAGTAGTGCGCGAGGAGATCGACCGTGCGCATCGCGCGCGGATCGGACGAGGGCAGCCGCGTGCCGAGGACGGCGATGCGCGCGCCACGGTGAATGAACTTGCCGTCGCCGGCCGGGATGCTCGACGCGGCGCTGGCGGCGGAGCTCTCGTCGAGCGGCGCGTAGCCGATGGCCAGGCGCTTCGGCGCGGCGAGCGTCGCGCCGAAGAGCTTCGGTGCGACCGCCGCCGTGGCGATGGCCGTCGACGAGAACACCAGGAACTGCCGCCGGCCGATCTGCTTCGATTTCGTAGTCATGAACGATCTCCTGTTTCTGAAGCTGCTACGGCCGCTGCGGGAAGACGCCCTGCAGCGAGATGCAGTAGTTCATGGTGAGATACGGCTGCAGGTTGTTGTGCGGAAAGCTCGCGCCGGCCACGCTGAGCGCCTGCGGATGCATGGTGGCCAGGTTCGCGGAGGTGTTGCTCTGGTAGAGCGTGCCGCCGACGGACGAGGCGAGGGTGATGCCGTTGGTGAGCGAGCCCTGCGTGCCGTCTTCGACGCTGGCCCGGAGCGTGTGCGTGTGCACCGGGATCTCGCTCTGGAGCAGCGTCACCGTTTCGGACCCGCCCATCGCGCCGAGCGGATAGCTCAGGTCGTAGGCCGGGTGAATGGGGACGGAATCGCGCAGGTTGGGCAGCGCGAAGGTCGATTTGCCGTCGCCGCCGTAGACGGTGCCGAGCAGCGAGAAGAGAGCGGTGTTCTGGCTGATCGGCAGAAGCTGCCCGTCGCAGAACGCCCACGCCTTCGGCGCGAAGTAGTAAGGGAACATGCGGACTTCGGCTACGAACGGATCCATGGTTTCTGCCTCCTAAACGTGCGGGAACTCGCCGTACAACGAGATGATGTAGTTGAGACAGAGATACGGCTGCATGTTTTCGTGCGGCTGGCTCCCGCCGACCGGCGAGACGGCGTTGGCCGCCATCGGCGACGACGCGGTCTCGTTCGCGTACGGGGCCAGGACCACCGATGAAGCGAGGATGTTGTTCGCCGGCGTGGCCTGCGCGCCGTTGTCGGTACTGCCGATCAGGGCGTGCGTGTGCACCGGGATCTGCTGCGTGGTCAGCGTGACGCTCTCCACGCCGCCGGTCTCGCCGATGATGTGGCCGTTGCCCTGGTGGATCGGGGCGCGGACGCGGAGGTTGGGCAGCGCGAACGTATTCTCGCCGTCGCCGCCGTAGGTGGTGCCGAGGACCACGAAGAGAGCGTCGTTCTCCGAGATGGCAACGAGCTGTCCCTCGCAAAAAGCCCAGCCGGCGGGCGGGAAGTTCCCGGCGAACATGCGAATCTCACCGATATAAGGTGGCATAGCGTCTCCTAGTCCTGCGTCGGGAAGAGCCCCTGCAGCGCGATACAGAAAGTCATGGTCAGGTACGGCATCATGTTGGTGTGGGGCTGCGATCCGCCGACGTTCGACAGCGAGCCGGCGTTGAGCGTGCCGAGGTTGTTGAGCGCGGCCGAGTAGATGTTGCCCGGGTCGGCGGCCAGGATGAAGCCGGTGCCGCCGAAGTTCGGGTTCACCTTGTCGCCGATCGACTGCGAGGCGATGAGCGCATGGTTGTGCGCCGGCATCTCGGAGAGGATCAGCGTGTGTGCTTCCTCGCCGCCCCTCTCCCCGACCGAGCTGTGCGAATCGCCCGCGTGGATCCCGACGCGGCCGCGAAAGTCGGGCAGCGCGAAGTTCGTCTGGCCGTTGCCGCCGAACTTCGTCCCCAGCAGCGCGAAGAGCGCCTGGTTCTGGTTGATGGGCAGCAACTGCCCGTTGCACATCGCCCACCCCTGCGGCGCGAAATTGAAGGCCATGATGCGGATTTCGCCCATAAACGGTTCACTCATGTTCTCTCCCCTTGAAGCGTGAAGCGCGGACTCACAGAGTCACTGGTCTGCATGTGGCTCACGGCTGTGCACAAGCTCCTGCGTTGTAGTTGAAGGTTCCGGAGACGCTGACCTGCGCGGCAGTGGTGACGTTCGCGCCGACGCTGTTGGCGTCGTCGAGCTCGAGCGGATCGGCCGCGGCGCCGGCTGCCTTCTGGCGCACGTTGAACGTGCCGCCGGCGAGCTGCCGGAGGCGCATCTTCGTGCCGTCGCCCGCCTGACCGGCGATGCCGGACATCGAGTTGTTCGAGATGTCGGCGCAGAGCGTGCCCTTGCCGACGTTCTGCTGCACGACGATCGCGCGCGAGTTGACGTTGCGGATGGTGTTGTTGGTGATCGTCGCCGCCGTGGTCTGCGTCAGCGTCGAGGTGCTGACGCCGACGTTGACGTTCACCGCCGGGAAGCCGGAGAGCTCGGAGATGCTGTTGTTGTCGACCAGCACCGCTGCCGCACTCACCGCGTCGTTCTGCACGCGGATGCCGACGCCGACCTGCGAGCCGGAGCCGGTCACGCCGAACGTACCGATGACGTTGTTGCGGATCTTGCCGGAGGCGACGCCGGTGTGGTTCGCCGCCAGGAAGACGTTCAGCGCGTGCGAGCGCGTGCCGGTGAGGGTGTTGCCGTCGAGGTCGAAGGTGAGGTTCGCCGCGTTGGCCGCGGACGCGTTCACGCCGACGTTGTTGTTCGTGAACGTCGCACCGGAGACGTTCGCGGTCATGCTGCCGCTGCCGGAGTGGTCGGCGTGCACGGCGGTGGCAGTGCTCGGCGCGTTGCCGGTGTAGGTGCCGCCGGTGACGGTCAGGCTCATGTTCGCGTTGCCGAGGCCGAGGAAGTTGACCAGGTTGCCGACCGTACCGCTCGCGCCGTTGCTCGAGACGGTGTCGTCCGTCATCCGGAAGTCGGGCAGCGAGGCGGTCGAGTTGGAGACGACCACCTGGAACTCGAAGTTGTTGCTGATGGTGCTGTTGCTGATGCGCGTCGGACGGGTCGAGCTGCCGGTCAGCTCGCTGAGGTAGATGCCCGACTCGTCGGTCGTGGCGTCGTTGCCGTTCGACGAGACCGTGCAGTGGTCGGCCACGAAGCCATCCACGCTGCTGCCGCGGACGCCGTTGCCGCCGTTGCTGCTGATGCTCATGTAGCCGAGCGAGACGTCGGCGGTGGTCGCCAGCGAGACCGCGTCACCCGAGTGTCCGGTGAGCGAGCCGCCCGAACCGGCGGTGCCGCTGCCGGTGACGTGCAGGCCGCCGAGCGAGCCGGTGTTGGCGAGCAGGATGCCGTTGACGGCGTTCGTCGACGAGACCGAGGTGAGCGTCAGGTCGGCCGCGCCGATGGTGACGCCGCTCAGCGAGATCGCCGAGCCGTTGACGCTGTTGATCGTGCCCGCCGTGCTGGTGACCGTGAAGCTGCCGGACGGCACGATCGACAGACCCTTGCCGCCGGTGGTGAAGGCGTTGAGCGTGCCGAAGGCCATCGAGCCGGTGACGTTGGACATGGCCACGCCGTTGCGGACGCGCGCGCTGGCCGAGCCGGCGCTGATGGTGCCGCCGGCGGAGACGGAGACGGTGGCGTTGGTGACGACGAGCGCGTCGCTCGAGGTCGGCGCGGCGAGAGTCAGGTTCGACAGGCCGCTCACGAGCATCGTGCCGCCGCTCGTGCCGAAGATGTTGACGGCGTGGCTGCCGCTCGAGGTGATGGTGCCGCCGTTGTAGGCGACGTTCACCGTGCCGGCGGTGCTGGTCGCTTCGAAGCCGGTGCCGGTCGAAAGGACGTTGGTGTTGCTGACCGCGACGGTGGTGCCGGACGCGCTGTTGCCGCGCACGACGATGCCCTGCAGCGCGGCACCGTTCACGATGTTGTCGTGAATGCTCGCGGCGGCGGCGGGACCGGCGAGGTTGCTGCGCACGTCGATTCCGCTGTTGCCGGTGCTGTTGAACTCACAGCCGGCGATCTCGACGCCGGAGACGCCGGTCACGGTGACCGGCGTTGCGGAGCCGCCGAGGATGCGCGGACGGGAGCCGGCCGCGGCGAGCGTGTACGGCGCGGCGTTGCTCTGCAGCAGCGTGAGCGCCACGCCCTGGCCGATCAGGTGCTGGTTCGCTTCCATGGCGATCGAGCCGCTGACGACCGAGCTCTCGACGTAGATGGTGTCGCCCGGATTATCGAGATCGCCCGAGCCGCTCAGGAACGCGAAGCTGTTGTACGGCGCGATCGACGTGCCGTTGCCCGACGCGCCGGCCGAACCGTTGACGTACCAGACCATGTTCGTCACGACGATGGTGACGGTGCCGGTCGTGCTCGCGGGCGAGCCGGCCGACGGGTTGTCGGTGGCGACGTACTGGAACGAGCCGCTGCTCGCGCCCGGCGCCGGGACGTAGGAGAAGGTGCCGTTGGCGTTCATCGACAGACGCGCGCCGCCCGCGAGGACGCAGTCGTACGGGGCGGTGGTGTCGGCGCAGCCGACGATGGAGGTGACGGAGATCGGATCGCCTTCGCCGGCGTCGGCGTCGTTGGCGAGCACGCCGTTGCCGCTGCCGGTCATGCGCAGCACATGCGGCGTCGCGCCCGCTCCCAGATCCACCCGCACCTCGGTGTTGCCGAAGGTCTCGAACACGTCGTTACCCGCGGTCGGACCGTCGTTCACGCCGTTGATGGTGAGCGTGAAGGTGACGGAGGCGGAGGTGTCGGTGCCGCCGTTGGCCGTGCCGCCGTTGTCATGCAGCGCAACGGTGACGGTGACGACGCCGAACTTGTTCGGGGCGGGAGTGAAGGTGAGCACGCCGCTCGCCGAGATGGCCGGCTGCGCGCTGAAGAGCGAGTTGTTGGAGTTGGAGACGACGAAGTTGAGCGTCTGTCCCGACTCGCTCGGACCGGCGCTGATCGCGCTGGCCCAGGCGGCCGAGTAGGCGCCGCTGTCTTCGTTGACCGTGACGTCGCCGCCGGCGGTGAAGGACGGCGCGTCGTTCACCGGGTCGACCGTGATGGTGAAGGTGTAGACGGCGGAGTTGTCGACGCCGCCGTTCGCGGTGCCGCCGCTGTCGCTCAGACGGACGCCGATGGTCGCGCTGCCGAAGGCGTTCGCGGCGACGGCGTAGGTCAGCGTGCCGTCGGCCGCGACGGCCGGGGCGGTGCTGAAGAGCGACGGGTTGCTGTTGGAGACGACGGTGAAGGTCAGGGTCTGCGACGCTTCATCGCTCGGGCCGGCGGAGATGTTCGTGGCCCAGTTGCTGACGGTCTGCGCGGCGGCGTCTTCGAGCACGCTCTGGTTGGCGCCGCCGGTGAAGGACGGCGCGTCGTTGACCGCGTCGATGACGATGGTGAACGTCTGCGAGGCGGAGGTGTCGTTGCCGCCGTTCGCGGTGCCGCCGTCGTCCTTGGCGATGACGCTGACGGTGGCGATGCCGCTCGCGTCGGGCGCGGCGGTGTAGGTCAGCGTGCCGTCGGCGGCGATGGCCGGCTGCACGGCGAAGAGCGTGTTGTTGTCGTTGGTGACGGTGAAGGTGACGTTGTCGGATTCACCGGCGCCGGAGCTGATGGAGGTGGCCCAGTTCAGCACCGTACGCGGGCCGCCGTCCTCGAGCGAGCTCGTGGAGGCGCCGGCGAGCGCGAACGACGGAGGATCGTTGACGCCGCTGACGGTGATGGTGAAGGTCTGCGCGGCCGAGGTGTCGGCGCCGCCGTTGGCGGTGCCGCCGTTGTCCTGCGCGGCGATGGTGATGGTGGCCGAGCCGGTGCCGTTGAGCGCCGGCGTGAAGGTGAGCGTGCCGTCGGAGGCGACGCTCGGCTGGACGCTGAAGAGCGAGGTGTTGCTGCTCGTGACGACGAAGACCACCGTCTGCGACGACTCGTTGGCCGGGCCGGCGCTGATCGCGCTCGCCCACGCCGCGCTGTAGGCGCCGCTGTCTTCGCCGACCGACACGTTGCCGCCGCTGGTGAAGGACGGCTCATCGTTGACCGGCGTGACGGTGATGGTGAAGGTGACGGTCGACGAGGTGTCATCGCCGCCGTCGGCGGTGCCGCCGTCGTCGGTCAGGTAGACCGTGACGGTGGCGGTGCCGTTCGCGTCGGCGGCTGGCACGAAGGTCAGCACACCGCTCGCGCTGATGGCCGGCTGGCCGGCGAAGAGCGCGTTGTTGTCGTTCGAGACGTGGAAGGTGACGTTCTGCGACTCGCCGGGGCCGGCGCTGATGCCGCTCGCCCACGCCGCGCTGTACGCGCCGCTGTCTTCGAGCACCGACGGGTTGCCGCCGGCGGTGAACGAAGGCTCGTCGTTGACGCCGCTGACGGTGATGGTGAAGGTCTGCGCGGCCGAGGTGTCGGCGCCGCCGTTCGCGGTGCCGCCGTTGTCGTGCGCGACGACGGTGACGGTGGCGCTGCCGAAGGAGTTCGCGGCGAGCGTGAACGTCAGCGTGCCGCTCGCGTCGACGGACGGCTGCGAGGCGAACAGCGCGTTGTTGCTGTTCGTGGTGGTGAAGGTGACGCTCTGGCCCGCTTCATCGGCCGGGCCGGCGCTGATCGCGCTCGCCCATGCCGCGCTGTACGCGCCGCTGTCTTCGAGCACCGTCACGTTGCCGCCCGCGGTGAACGAGGGCGCGTCGTTGACGGCGTTGATGGTGATGGTGAAGGTCTGCGGCGCGGAGTCGTCGACGCCGCCGTTCGCGGTGCCGCCGTCGTCGTGCGCGTAGACGCTCACGGTGACGACGCCGTTCGCGTCGGCCGCCGGCGTGAAGGTGAGCACGCCGCTGGCGCTGACCGCCGGCTGCACGGCGAAGAGCGCGTTGTTGCCGTTGGTGACGACGAAGGAGACGTTCTGCGACTCGTTCGGGCCGGCGCTGATGCCGCTCGCCCACGGCGCGCTGTACGCGCCGCTGTCTTCGCCGACGGTCACGTTGCCGCCGCCGGTGAAGGACGGCGCGTCGTTGACGCCGCTCACCGAGATCGTGCTCGTCTGCGGAGCCGAGGTGTCAGAGCCGCCGTTGGCGGTGCCGCCGTTGTCGTGCGCGACGACGGTGACGTGGGCGATGCCGTACGCGTTCGGCGCCGCGGCATACGTCAGCGTCCCGTTCGGCGCGACGGCCGGCTGCACCGAGAAGAGCGACGGGTTGTCGTTGGTGACGGTGAAGGTCACGCTCTGGCCGGCTTCATCGGCCGGGCCGGCGGAGATCGACGATACCCACCCGGGGTATGTCTGCGCTCCGGCGTCTTCGAAGGACGTTGCAGTCGGTCCGATCTGGAACGACGGCGCGTCGTTGACCGGCGTGATGGTGACGGTGGCGATGGCGTCGTCGGTGCCGCCGTTGCCGTCGTTCGCGCGGAAGGTGAACGAGTCGACGCCGTTGTAGTTCGGCGCCGGCGTGTAGACGACGGTGGCGCTGGTCGGACCGGTGGACTGGAGCGACGAAAGCGAGCCGTGCGCCGGACCGCTGACGATCGAGAACGTGAGCGCGTCGCCGTCGGCGTCGCTGCCGGTGAGCGTGATCGTCACCGACGTGTCTTCGAACGTGGCCGCGGCGGTGTCGTTCGCCACCGGCGGCGTGTTGCAGGTGACGAGCGGCGGCACGCCGGCCGGCAGCGACGGCGCGGCCGGCGAGCAGACGCCGGTGTGCGTCTCGGGGAAGACGCTGGTGGCGGTGCCCATGACCGGGAAGCTGGTGCCGGTGGTGTTGATGGTGCCGCAGGCGGTCAGGACGATCGCGCCCTGATCGGCGGTGGTGAGACCGGAGCTCGAGCCGACCGGGCGCACTTCGCCGAGGCCGCCGGTCCAGATGATGTTGCCCGAGTAGGAGCGGACCTGAATGGTGCCGCCGCCGCGGTTGGCGTTGTTGGTGTTGAAGTCGCCGATGGCGCGGATCGAGGCGCCGGCGAGATTGACGTCGCCCTTCGCCGCGAAGGAGATGCTGCCGCCGGTGTCGCCGCTGGCGGTGTGGCCGTCATCGACGACCAGGCCGGTGGCGTTGACGACGTCGCCGAGCGAGATCACGCGGATCGTGCCGCCGTAGCTCTTCGCATCGTGCTGACCCGGAATCGCGGAGATCGCGTACTGCGTGCTCGCCGACGATGCCGGTCCGAACAGGTCGACGGTCTCGGCGGCGAAGATGTCGACGCTCTTGTTGACGGCGGTGCCGCTCGGCGCATCGGCGCGCACGCGGCCGAGGCGGCCGGTGGTGGCGCCGGCGACGCCGAGGTCGCGGCCGTCGATCACGACGTCCTTGCCGGAGCGGATGGCGATGCGGGCCGGCGCGTCCTTGCGCGAGAGCGCGGCCACGAGACCGTAGACCTGCACGCCGCAGCCGTCGATGGTGACGGGGCCGGCGCCGGTGGTCTCGCCCTGGGCGACGATGTTGGCGGTCGAGCCGATGACGACCGACGGCTCGGCGAAGGTCGAGGAGCTGATCGCGATCGCGCCGCCCTGCTGGTTGGCAGTGCCGCCGTCGAGTGCGGCGCCGGTGAGGCGCGTGGCCAGCAGCGTGCGGCTCGGGCCGGACAGCACGTTGCCGTTCAGCGCCACCGTGCCGCCGGCGGCGACGGTGACGTTGCCGGCGCGCGCGTTGGCGGCGCCGGCGTCGATGGTCGTGCCGCTGGCCAGCGTCACGCTGCCGCCGGCGTTGACGGCGATGTTGCCGCCGGTGGCGCCGGTCGAGCTGCGCGAGGAGGTCGACACGAGTGCGGTGCCGTTCATGGCCACGTTGCCGCCGACCGTGAAGGTGATGTTGCCGCCGCTGCCACCGCCGGTGCGGTTCTCCGCGTAGAGCGCGGCGCCGGAGTTGATGGTGAGGTTGCCCGACACCGCGAACGCCATCGAGCAGGCGCTGTCGCTGGCCCCGTCGTCGTTGCAGTTCACCGTGCCGTTGATGACGAGGTTTCCGTCACTCACAGTGAAGACGCCGTTGGCGGCGCCGTCGTGGTCGTTCGCCGAGCCGTCGAGGGCCGCGAACGAAGTGGTCCCGCTCACGGTGACGTCGTGCGCGAACAGCGGCGCAGCGAAACCGAGGACGAGGAAGGACAGCAGGAGCCTGATCGACACGGACTGCATACGAAGATTCCTCCGTGAGTGACGCGGATGCACTACCAGATTCATTTGTTCGCTCTAAGGACCGACGCGTCCGCGGAACCTGCGTACAGGACGGCGCGAAACCAGACGCATTGCGCGCGCGTTGTTTCTCTCGATTATTTGGGACCGTGGACGAGCAGACAATTTAGTGTCTACTTCCATAATGCGCAACCTTTTTCTGGTCACGCTCGCGCCGCGCCCAAACAAAGAGGAGGAGTCGCACGCGCGACTCCTCCCGGTGTAGAGAACGACAGGTGGCGGCGATCACGGTCGCGCCGGAAAGACGCCCTGCAGGGCGATGCAGAAGTTGAGGGTGAGGTACGGCATCATGTTGTTGTGGGGCTGCGTGGCGCCGGCGAACGGCAGCGACATGATGTTCATCGGCTGCAGGTTGGCGGACGTGTTGGTCTGGTAGAGCTGCCCGCCCTTCGATCCGGCCAGTACGACGGAGCTGGTCAGCGAGCCCTGCGTTCCGTCTTCGACGGTGCCCATGAGCGTGTGTGTGTGGAACGGCATCTCGCCGACGACCAGGGTGACGGTGGAACTGCCGCTCACCTGGCCGAGGTCGTAGAGCGTGCCGGTTTTCGACTGCCCCGGTCCGAGCGGAACGGAGCCTTGCAGGTTGGGCAGGGCGAAGGTCGACTTGCCGTTGCCGCCGTAGGTGGTGCCGAGCAGCGAGAAGAGGGCGGTGTTCTGGCTGAGGATCATGATCTGGCCATCGCAGAACGCCCATCCCATCGGGGCAAAGTTGAACGGATACATCCGGATTTCAGCAACGAATGGATCGGCCATGTTCTCTCCTCCGGTCAGTTCGGCGTGGGGTAGATGCCGATGAGGGCGATGATGAAAGTCACGCAGAGGTACGGCTGCATGTTCTCGTGCGGCTGGCTTCCGCCGGTCGGCTGAATCGCGCTGGCGGCCATCGATGCGCTCGGATTCTCGTTCGCGTACGGGGAGATGACGACGGACGAGGCGAGCAGATTCCCGGAAGGTGTCGCCTGCGAGCCGTTGGCGCTGCTGCCGGTCAGCGGATGGGTATGTACGGGGATGCTGGCAGTGCTGAGGGTGACGCTCTCGGTGCCGTCGGTCTCGCCGATGACGTACGTTTGGCCGAGGTTCTTCCCCATGTGCATCGGGACGGTGCCCTGGAAGTTCGGCAGCGCGAACGTCTCTTCGCCGTCGCCGCCGTAGGTGGTGCCGATCAGTTGGAAAAGAGCCTCGTTCTCGGAGATCGAAAGCAACTGTCCGTTGCAAATCTCCCAGCCGACCGGGTTGAAACTGCCCGCGAAGAGGCGGATCTCGCCAATATACGGTTGGGCCATGTTCTCTCCTCAGTTCTTGCTCGGGAAGATCCCCGAGAGCGCGATGCAGAAATTGACGACGAGAAACGGCTGCCGGTTCTCATGCGGCTGGCTGCCGCCGACGTTCGTCACGGAGCCCGGCTTGAATGGCGTCAACTGCTGCGCGGCATTCGAGTAGGCATTGCCGGGATCGGACGCCAGAACGTTGCCGCTGTTGCTGAAGTTCGGATAGACGGAGTTGCCCTGGGTCTGCGAGCCCATGAGGAAATGGGTGTGCTCCGGCATCTCGGGCATGATGATGGTGTGAGCGTACTCGCCGCCGGCCTGGCCGAGGATGTAGTCATCGCTCATGTGAATCGGAATGCGCCCCTGCAGATTCGGCAGCGCGAAGGTGGTTTGCCCGTTGCCTCCGAACGCGGTCCCGAGCAGCGAGAACAGCGGCTGGTTCTGGTTGATGGGCAGGAGCTGCCCGTTGGCAAACGCCCAGGTTTTCGGAGGGAACGGGAAACTGAACATCCGGATCTCTGACAGAAATGGTTCGGCCATAGGACTCCTCTCTCTCGTTCGAAATGAGTGGACGGGGGGGCCTGAAACGTATTGGGGAAACCGATGCGGACTTATGGAAAGAGTATCGCGAAAGTGTCTTTGCGTACATGGACAAAACGAGACGAGGTGGCGGGATCGAATCGATCCCGCCACCTCGCCGGTGGTGGACTGCTGTGAAGCGATGCGCTACGGCTGCGGACAGGTCGCCTGGTTGTAGCTGATGGTGCCGCTCAGCGAGAACTGATTGACGCTGTTGCCGCCGTTCGCGTCGTCGAGCTCCGCGGAGTCGACGCCGGCGGTCGGCGCCTTCTGGTGGACGTTGAACGTGCCGTTCAACTGTTTCAGACGGACCTCTTCGCCGTTGCCGGCCTGACCGGAGACGCTGGAGAACGAGTTGCCGGACATGTCGACGCACACCGTCGGCGCCGGCGTGTTCGGCGTGCTCTGGTTGTCGTTCACCTCGATGGCGCGGTTGGCCAGGATGCCGGTGAAGGTGTTGTTGAGGATGGTGGCGTTGGTGGTGAGGCCGGCCGTGGCGGTGCCGGAGAGACCGATGTCGAAGATCAGTCCTTCGAACGACTGGATCTGCTGGACGGTGTTGCCGCTGATCAGCATCTTGACCGCCGCCGCACCTTCGTTCGCGACGCGGATGCCGTTGCCGACGGCCGAGCCGGAGTTGGCGGTGGCGCTGCCGACGATGTTGTTCCGGTACTTGCCGTTGATCGCGCCGCTGGCGCCGCTGTTGGCGTTGGCGAACGTGTTCAGCGCGTGCGAGCGCGTACCGGTCGCGGTGACGCCGGAGACGTCGTAGGTGATCTTGCCGCCGCTGGCGATGGAGGTGCTGACCGCGACGTTGTTGTTCGTGTACGTACCGCCGGCGACGGTGGCGGTGATCTGGCCGCCGCTGGCGTCCATGTGCAGCGCGGTGGCGGTGGCCGGCGCGGCGCCGGTGAAGGTGCCGCCCTGCACGTCGACGGTCATGTTCGCCGTGCTGGTGGCGAGGATGTTCACCAGGTTGCCGGTCACGTCGATGCCCGCCGCGGTGATGGAGTTGTTGCTCATGAGGAAGTCGCTGAGCGTGCCGCTGCTGTTGGCGATCTGGATCTCGAACTCGTAGTCCTCGTTGAACGTGCTGTTGATGATCTTGGTCGGGTTCGTGCCGGCGCGGGCGGTGCCGGTCAGGCCGATGATGTTGATGCCCGACTCGTCGGTCGCCGCGTCATCGCCGTTCGCGCTGAACGAGCAACTGTCGACCACGAGGCCGTCGACCGTGGTGCCCTTGATTCCGCTCCCCTTGTTGCTGGTGATCTGCATGTTCTTGAGCGAGACCTTGGCGACATTGCTGAGCAGGATGGCGTCGCCGGAGGTGTCCTGCAGGATGCCGCCGGTGGTGCCGGAGCCGGTGCCGGTGACGGTCAGACCGCCCGCCGAGCCGGTGCTCGACAACTTGATGGCGTTGGTCGGCGCGGCATCGTCGCCGTTGACGTTGATGCTCTCGAAGGTGAGGCCGTTCGCGCCGATGGCCGTGCCGCCGGTGACGTTCAGGCCGAGGCCGGTGGCCGTGGTGATCTTGTTGCCGCTGCCGGTGACGGTGACCGCGCCGGCGGTGCCCGTGAGATTGAAGGCCGCGCCGGAGGTGGTGGTGAGCACCAGGCCGCCGCCGGTGAAGTCGACGTCCGCGCCGTTGTTGGTGATGGTGACGGCCGCGTTGCCGTTGGTGGTCAGCGATTTCGAGGCGGCGTTGAAGCTGATCGACCCGGCGTTGCACTTGTCGATGAAGATGCCGGTCGCGGTCGCACCATTCGCGGCCAGATTGCCGTCGAAGCGGATCGTGCCGCACGAGCCAGCGGAGGCGTTCGAGATCGAGATCAGACGGGCGTTGTTGTGGGTGATGGTGCCGTTGTAGTCGAGGCTCGCCGGCGCGGAATCGGCGACGGTGAAGGCCGTACCGGACGGGTTGCTGATCGAGGTCGCCGCCGAGAACTGGAACGTGCCGGCGGAGTTGGTGGTGATGTCGACGCCGGCGTCGCCGCCGCTCCAGACGTTCGTGCCGAGGAACTTGATCGTGCCGTCGGCGTCGGTGAGCAGCACGCCGGTGCTGGCGGTGCCGGCGCTGACGTTGCCGTTGAAGGTGATGGTGCCGCCGGTCTGCTTGTTCACCGAGACCACGCGCTGCGCGTTCGTCTGCGACAGCGTGCCGTCGTAGGTGACGGTGGCGCTGCTCGTGTCGAAGGAGAAGTCGACGCCGGTCGGATTGCTCACGCTCGTTCCGCTGCCGAAGTTGATGACGCCTGCCGAGTCGGTGTTGATGGTGATGGTGGCCGCGCCGCTGAGCGTCGTCGGACCGGTGAAGGCGACGGTGCCGTCGACGTTGCTCAGCAGGATGCCGGTGCTGCTGGTGTTGCCGGCCAGCGTCTTCGGTGTGGCGTTGTTGAAGGTGATCGCGCCGGCGGTCTGGACCGAGATCGACACGAGGCGGTTCGCGGCGGCCTGCGTCAGCGAGCCGCTGTACGTCACGTTGCCGCTGCTCGAGGCGAAGCTGAACGGAATGGCGGTGGCGGTGCCGGTGACGGAGGTGTTCGCGTTGAAGTTGAACGTGCCGGCCGAGTCGTTGCTGATGGCGATGTTCGCGCTGCCGCCATTGATGGTCGTGGTGCCGGTGAAGTTGTAGGTGCCGTCGGCGTTGTTGAAGACGAGGCCCGTGCCGTTGGTCGCCTGCAGCGTGCCGCTGAAGGCCAGCGTGCCGCTGTGGCCGTTGGTGACGTTGAGCAGCGCGCCGTTCTGTCCCTGGGTGAGGTTGCCCTGCCAGGTCAGGCTGACCGAGCCGCCGCTGATGTCCACCAGGTTCTGCGGCGAGCCGCCCTTGGTGAGCGTGCCTGCCGAGATCGTGGCGCTGCCGTCGACGCTGGTCAGCGTGACGCCTGGGCTGCCGCCGTTCGAGGTGCCGTTCACGTTCGAGAAGGTGCCGCTGATCGTGCCGGTGTTGAGATTGAGGAACTGGTTGGCGGCGCTGACCGAAACGGCCGACACGGTGAGGGTGCCGAAGTTCGTGCCGGTGATCGCGGTCGTGCCGCCGCTGAAGGTGACGTTCGACAGCGACGTGCCGACCGTGCCCATGGTGGTCATCGAAAGGCCCGTCACCGAGCTGATGGTGCCGCCGTTCACGAGGACGCTGCCGCTGCCGCCGAGTGAAGTGAGCGAGACGCCGGTGGTGCTCGCCGCGTTCGTGCTGATGTTGTTGAAGGTGACGTTCGCGCCGGTGGCGACGGTGACGCCGTTGAGCGTCAGGCCGGAGCCGCCGAGGCTGACGGTGATGGTGTTGTTGGTGCCGGTGACCGACACCGTGCCGCCGGTGTTGGCGGTGAAGGCCGCGCCGGTGGTGGTGGTGATGGCCAGGCCGGTGCCGCTGAAGGCGATCGTGCCGCCGGTGTTGCCGGTCAGGGTCACGCCGGGGTTGGCGCCGGTGCTCAGCGACTGCGCGCCGCTGAAGGCGACGATGCCGCTGGTCTTGCCGGTCACGGCGATGCCGCCGTTGGCCGAGCCGGTGATCGTGCCCGACAAGGTGATGTTGCCGGTCGTGTGCGAGGCGATGGTCACCGCGGTGCTGCCGCTGCCGGTGATGTTGCCGCCGTAGGTGATCGCGGCGGTGCCGCCGTTGACGCGGAAGCCGATGCCGGCCGGCGACGCGATGGCGCCGTTGCCGAGGGTCACGGTGCCGGTGACGGTGTCGAGGTTCACGCCCTGCGCCGAGCTGCCGGTGGACGACGTGGTGGTCAGCGTGATCGTGGCCGCGCCGTTGGTGAGGTCGAGCGCCGCGCCGCCGTTGGTGGCGACGGACGACTCGTTGAGCGTCAGCGCGCCGAAGGCGTTGCCGACCACGCCGCGTCCGCTGGTGGTGGTCCTGATGTCGAAGCCGCGAACGGTGTTGCCGCTGCTGAGCGTGATCGCGTCGCTGCTGGTCGGGTTGATCACCGGAGCGGCGCCCGGCGTGAGGATGGTGAAGGTGCGCGTGCCCTGCGTGGCGGTGATGGTCGAGCTGATGCCCTGGCCGATCAACTGCTCGCCGCTCTTGAGCGTGGTGCCGGTGGTGTAGGTGCCGCTCTTGACGATGACGATGTCGTTCGCGGCGACGTTCGCGGAGGCATCCTTGAGCGCCAGGGTCTTGAACGGATTGGCCTGCGTGCCGGTGCCGTTCGAGGCGTTGCTGGCGTCGACGAAGACGTAGCGCGAGCCGAGGGCGATGGTGAGCGTGCCGGTGTCGGTGCCGCCGAAGCCGTCGCTCACGACGTAGTCGACGGTGTCGGTCGTGTTCTGCAGGCCGGCCGGCGGATTGTACGTGTACGCGCCGTTCGTGCTGAAGACGATCGAGCCGCCCTTGGTGGTCGTCGCGGCGGCGGTGCCGTCGACGGCGACTGCGGGCGAGCCCGCCGATGCAACGGTGAGCGAATGTCCATCCGCGTCCGTGTCCCCAACCAGCACGCCCTCGGCCGCCGTGGCCACGAGGGTCACGTTGCCGCGCGCGCTGTCGGTGTCGTCATCGGCCACCGGCGGCGTGTTCGTGTTGAACGTGACGCTGTAGTCGACGCTGAGACCGTCCGGCGGATCGAACGTGTCGGCGTCGTGCACTTTGTTCTTGTCGAGAACGACGGTGCAGGAGCCGGCCGGCAGATCGGAGGTGGGGTTGACGACGATGGCCACGCCCGTGGCCGTGGTGACGGCGTACGGCAGCAGCGTCGTATCGGCGTTGCAGGTGATCGAGAACGCGTCGCTCTCGACGGTGACGGTCTCGTCGAAGTTGAAGGTGAGGTCCTGCGAGCGCGGCACGGTCGATCCCGCGCCCGGGTTGGACGAGGTGACCGAAGGACCGCGCTCGATGGCGATGGTGAAGTTCTGCGCCGCGGTGGTATCGACGCCGCCGTCGGCGGTGCCGCCGCCGTCCTTGAGCGTGACGCTGAAAGAGGCGGTGCCGTTCGTGCCGGCGGTCGGCGTGTAGGTGAGCGTGCCGTCGCTGGCGATGGACGGCGCGGCGCTGAAGGTGAGCGTCCCGGTCGAGCCGGTGGGCGTGACGGTGAAGGTCAGCGACTGCGACGACTCGTCGCTGCCGCCGCCGGCGCTGATGGCCGTAGCGAAGCTGGAGACCGACTGCGCCCCGGCGCCTTCGACCGCGAACGGCGGATCGGAGGCGATGGTGAAGCTCGGCACGTCGTTGACCGGCTGCAACGTGATCGTGAACGTGTGTGCGGCCGAGGTGTTGCTGTTCGGAACGCTGTTCGAGCCGTCGTCGGAGAGCGTGATGCTGAAGGTCGCCGAGCCGTTGGTGTTCGCGGCGGCGGTGTACGTGAGATGGCCGGTGGCGGCGTTGACGGCCGGCGCGGACGAGAAGGCGAGCGTGCCGGTGGAACCGGTCTGCGCAACGTTGAACGTGAGCGTCTGGCCGCTTTCGTTCGGTCCGGACGAGATGGCGGTGGCGTAGGCGATGTCGATGGGACCGACGTCTTCGTTCGCCAGCGATCCGATCGTCACGGTGTTGAAGCTGGGCGCGTCGTTGACCGGGTCGACGGTGATGGTGAAGGTCTGCGCGGCGGAGATGTTGCTGTTCGGCGAGACGTTGGAGCCGGTGTCGGAGACGGTCACGCTGACGTTGGCGGTGCCGTACGCGTTCGCCGCGGCCTGGTAGGTCAGCGTGCCGTTCGTGCCGATGGCCGGCGCGCTCGTGAAGGTGAGCGTCGGATCGGCCGAGGTGACGCTGACGTTGACGGTCAGCGTCTGCGACGACTCGTCGGACGGGCCGGCGCTGATGCCCGTGAGGAAGTTCGTCACGCTCTGCGCGCCGCCATCCTCGGTCGAGCTGGTGGTCGCCGACGGCAGGTTGAAGCTCGGCGCGTCGTTGACTGCGTTGACGGTGATGGTGAACGACTGCGCGCCGGAGACGTTGCTGTTCGGCGAGACGTTCGAGCCGTCGTCCGAGAGCGTGACGTTGAAGCTGGCGGTGCCGTTCGCGTTGGCCGCGGCCTGGTACGTGAGGTTCCCGGTGGCCGGGTCGATGGCCGGCGCGGTGAGGAACGTCAGTGTGCCGCCGGTCTGGGCGACGTTGAAGGTCAGGGTCTGGCCGCTCTCCCCCGTTCCCTGCGAGATCGAGCCGGCGAAGTTGCTCACCGACTGCGGGCCGGCGTCTTCATCGCTGGCCGCCGGATTGCCGGCGAGCGTGAAGCTCGGCGCGTCGTTGATGCCGGTCACGGAGATGGTAAAGCTCTTGACTACCGAGGTGTTGCTGTTCGGCGAAGTGTTCGAGCCGGTGTCCGACAGCGTCACGTCGAACGTGGCGGTGCCGTAGGCGTTCGCGGCCGGCGTGTACGTGAGCGTGCCGTCGGCGGCGATGGCCGGGCCGGCGGAGAACGAGAGCGTCGAGTCGATGGCGGTCTGGCTGAGGTTGAAGGTCAGCGTCTGCGACGACTCGTCCGGCGGACCGGCCAGCATGCCCGTGGCGAAGTTGGAGACGCTCTTGGCGCCGCTGTCTTCGACGGCGGTGCTGCTGGTGCTGAGGTTGAAGGTCGGCGCGTCGTTGATGGGGTTGACGGTGATGGTGAACGATTGCGGCGCCGAGGTGTTGCTGTTCGAGCCGCCGGTGGCGCCGTTGTCGGAGAGCGTCACGTTGAAGGTGGCGGTGCCGTTCGTGTCGGGCGCGGCCTCGTACGTCAGAGCGCCGG
The DNA here is from genome assembly GCA_036389275.1 of Thermoanaerobaculia bacterium. Classification (GTDB taxonomy): domain Bacteria; phylum Acidobacteriota; class Thermoanaerobaculia; order Gp7-AA8; family Gp7-AA8; genus QHVT01. Next base: position 28,400 of record DASVQE010000017.1, on the reverse strand, counting down.
TGGCCGGATCGATGGCCGGCGCCGTGGTGAAGGCCAGCGTGCCGGTGGTGCCGGCGGCGGCGACGTTGAAGGTGAGGGTCTGCCCGGTCTCCCCCGTTCCCTGCGAGATCGAGCCGGCGAAGGAGCTGACCGACTGCGGGCCGCCGTCTTCGTCGCTGGCGGCCGGGTTGCCGGCGAGCGTGAAGCTCGGCGCGTCGTTGAGCGGGTTGATGGTGATGGTCAACGTCTTGACTACCGACGTGTTGCTGTTCGGCGGGACGTTCGAGCCGGTGTCGGTGAGCGTGACGTCGTAGGTGGCGCTGCCGTAGGCGTTCGCGGCCGCCTCGTACGTGAGCGTGCCGTCGCTGGCGATGGCCGGCGCGCTGGTGAAGCTGAGCGTCGAGGCGATGGACGTCTGGGCGAGGTTGAAGGTCAGCGTCTGCGCCGACTCGTCGCTCGGGCCGGCCAGGATGGACGTGGCGAAGGAGGAGGTCGTCACCGCGCCGAGATCTTCGTCGGACGAAGCGCTGGCCGGCATCGAGAAGGTCGGCGCGTCGTTGACCGGATTGACGGTGATGGTGAACGACACGGCGCCGGAGACGTTGCTGTTCGGCGAGGTGTTCGAGCCGTTGTCGGACAGCGTGACGCTGAAGGTGGCGGTGCCGTTGGTGTCGCCGGTGGCGGTGTAGGTCAGGTTGCCGGAGGCGTCGATGGCCGGGCCGGCGGAGAACGACAGCGTGCCGGTGGTGCCGGTCGGCGTGAGATTGAAGGTCAGGGTCTGCCCGCTCTCGCCCGCACCCTGCGAGATCGAGCCGGCGAAGCCGCTCACCGTCTGCGCGCCGCCGTCTTCATCCGATGCGGCCGGGTTGCCGCCGATGGAGAAGCTGGGCGCGTCGTTGATGGCGTTGATGGTGATGGTAAAGCTCTTGACTACCGAGGTGTTGCTGTTCGGCGAGACGTTCGAGCCGGTGTCGGAGAGCGTCACGTCGAAGGTGGCGGTGCCGTAGGAGTTCGCCGCCGCCTGGTAAGTGAGAGTTCCGTTGCTGGCAATCGCCGGCGGCGTGGTGAAGCTCAGCGTCGGATCGATGGCGGTCTGGCTGAGGTTGAACGTCAGCGACTGGCCCGACTCATCCGGCGGTCCGGCCAGGATCGACGTGGCGAAGCTCGGAACGCTCTGCGCGCCGGCGTCTTCGTCCGACGACGTGGAGGTGCTCATGTTGAAGGTCGGCGCGTCGTTGACGGCGTTGACGGTGATGGTGAACGGCTGCGCGCCGGAGACGTTGACGTTTGGCAGCGTGCTCGAGCCGTTGTCCGACAGCGTCACGTTGAAGGTGGCGGTGCCGTTCGCGTCGGGCGCGGCCTGATAGGTCAGGTTGCCGGAGGCGTCGATGGCCGGCGGCGTGGTGAACGTCAGCGTGCCGGCGGTCTTGACGACCTGGAAGGTGAGCGTCTGGCCGCTCTCGTTCGGACCCTGCGAGATCGAGCCGGCGAACCCGGAGACCGTCTGCGGGCCGCCGTCTTCGTCGCTCGCGGCCGGGTTGGCGCCGATCGAGAAGCTCGGCGCGTCGTTGATCGGATTGACCGTGATGGTGAACGTCTTCGCGGCCGAGGTGTTGCTGTTCGGCGAAACGTTCGAGCCGCTGTCCGACAGCGTCACGCTGTAGGTGGCGGTGCCGTACGCATTCGGCGCCGGCGTGTAGGTGAGATTGCCGGTGGCCGGATCGATGGCCGGCGGCGTGGTGAAGGTCAGGGTCGGATCGGCCGAGACCTGCGAGAGGTTGAACGTGAGCGTCTGCGCGCTCTCGTCGCTGGTCGGGCCGGCGCTGATGGCGGTGGCGAAGCCGGAGGCCGTCGCCGCGCCGTTGTCCTCGTCGACCGCCGGAGCGGACGCCGGGAGGTTGAAGCTCGGCGCGTCGTTGACCGGCGCGAGCGTGATCTGGAACGTGACCGGCGTCGAGGTGTCGTCGCCGCCGTCGTCCGTGCCGCCGTTGTCGTGCATCTCGACGGTGATGTTCGAGGAGCCGTTCTGGTTGGGCGCCGGCGTGAACGTCAGCGTGCCGTCGGGAGCAATCGCCGGCGGAGTCGAGAAGAGTGAGGCCTTGCTGTTGCCGGTGACGGTGAAGAAGACCGTCTGCGCCGACTCGTTCGCGCCCTTGGCGATGTTGCTCGCCCAGGGGCCGGAGTAGGCGCCGCTGTCTTCATCGACGGTGACGTCGCCGCCGCTGGTGAACGACGGCTCGTCGTTGACCGGCGTGATGTGAATCGTGAACTGCACCGGATCGGACGAGGCCGCGGGCGTGCCGGTGTCGGTGAGGACGACCGTGATCACGGCCAGGCCGGAAGCGTCGGCGGCCGGCAGGAACGTCAGCACGCCGGCCGGCGAGATGGCCGGCTGCGTGGCGAAGAGCGCCATGTTGCTGTTGTTCGTGACCGCGAACGAGACCGACTGCGCCGACTCGTCGGCCGGGCCGGCCAGGATCGTGTTGGCCCACGGCGACGAGTAGCTGCCGCTGTCTTCGAGCACCGTCACGTCGCCGGCGTTCGCGAACGTCGGCTTGTCGTTGACGGCGTTGATGGTGATGGTGAAAGGAACCGGCGCGGACGCGTTCGCGCCGCCGCCGTTGTCGACCAGCACCGCCGTGACGTTGGCGACGCCGACCGCGTTGGCCGTCGGCGTGAAGGTCAGCGTGCCGTCCGGCGCGATGGCCGGCGGAACGGAGAAGAGCGCGGAGTTGGTCGTCACCGTCACGTTGAACGAGAGCGTCTGCAACGCTTCGTCGGCCGGGCCGGCGCTGAGCGTATTCGCCCAGGCGCCGCTGTACGGCGCGTCTTCGTCGGAGGTAACGTTGCCGAGGTTCGCGAACGACGGCGGATCGTTGACCGGCGTGACGTTCAGGGTGACGGTGCCGACCGACGAGAGCGTGCCGTCAGTGAGCGTGTAGGTGAAGGAGTCGGGGCCGTTGTAGTTGAGCGCCGGCGTGTAGAGGAAGCTGCCGTTGGCCGCGAGGGCGAGCGTGCCGTGCGACGGACCGGCGAGCTGCGCGACGCTCAGCACCGCGCCGGCGTCTTCGTCGCTGTCGTTGGCCTTGACGCCCGGCAGCACCACGTTCAGCGGCGTGTCTTCCGGCGTCGTGTAGCCGTCGTTGACCGCCAGCGGCGCGTCGTTGAGATCGTTGACGTCGATGGTGATCGCGGCCGTGTCGGAGTGCGACGGCGTGCCGTTGTCGGTCGCGCGCACGCTCAGCGTGAACTGCGGCGTGACCTCGAAGTTGATGGCCGTGCCGTTGGCGACGGTGATCGCGCCGGTGGACGGATTGATGGCGAACGCGCCGCCCGTGTTGCCGCCGAGGATGGCGAACGTGTGCGCGTCGGCGGTGTCGACGTCGGTGACCTTCACCTTGCCGACCAGCGTGCCGGCCGGGCTGTTCTCATCGACGCTGAAGGTGGCCGCCTTCACTTCCGGATCGTCGTTGACGCTGGCGACGGTGATCGCGACCGTGGCCGTCGACGACGCCTTCGTATCGCTGACGATGTAGGTGAAGCTGTCGGGTCCGAAGTAGTTCGCGGCCGGCGTGTAGGTGAAGCCGCCGTTCGCGGCGAGGCTCACCGTGCCGTGCGAGGGCGGCGTCTGCAGCGCGGCGCTCAGCGCGTCGCCGTCGACGTCGGTGTCGTTCGACAGCACGCCCGGCGCGGCGACGTTGGCGGTCGTGTCCTCGACCGCGGCGACCGTGTCGTTCGCGGCGACCGGCGCGTGGTTCGTGCCGGTGGCGACGTTGATCGTCACCTTGGCGACGTTCGAGTCCTTGCTGCCGTTCGAGGCTTTGTACTGGAAGCTGTCGCTCTGCGTCGACAGCGGATTCGACGGCGAGTAGGTGAAGCTGCCGTCGGGATTGAGCGTGACGTCGCCATGCTCCGGCGCGGAGACCGGCGTGGCGGTGAGCGGCAGGCCGTTCGGGTCGCCGTCGTTGGAGAGCACGCCCGGCGCCGGGACGTTCAGCGCGGAGCCGACCGTGCGCGCGAAGATGTCGTCGCTGGCAAAGGGCGTGGTGGTGGAGACGTTGGCGTCGAAGCGGAAGTAGAGCTGGCCCTCGCCCGGGCTGGCGAAGCCGTAGATCTTCAACATGCGCATGGCCGGCGTGCCGGAGGCGGCGATGCCGTCGACCAGAGGCTCGATGGCGTTCCAGTCGCTGCCGGCGCCGTCAAGCGTGATCACGCGCGCGGCGCCGCCGCTGCCGACGGTGCGGCGGCGGGAGACGGTGGCCGGGAAGAGGATGTTCGAGCCGTCGGCCTTACGCAGGGCGACGTGCGAGGCCGCACCCTGGTTGCCGACGAAGCCGAGGCGGAGGTTGTGGGGAGCGGTCGATCCGAGCGCGGAGTACGGCAGGCGCGTCTCGAGGAGCATCGCTCCGGCCGCCGGGATGTAGCCGACCGGCCAGCCGCTGGTGACGACGTCGGTCACCGGGCCGAGCGCGCCGGCGCTGCAGACCTGCCGGAACGTTCCGGTCACCGCGGCCGTCGTATCGGTGGTGCTCACCCGCGTGACGAAGATCTGGTCGACGCCGGCCATCCCGTTCACGACGCAGCCGCTGGCGACGTCGTTATCGGAGTCGATGAGGACCCGGTAATCGAGCGTTGCCGCCTGTGCGGAAGCCGTAATGAATGCAAGAATGATATAAGTCAGAAATCTGCAGCGCAATACCTTCATCGACAGCCCCTTCGGCACGACGGACTTCGGACGTTGGGTGAAACAGACGATCTGGACCGGGCGAGTGTAACAGTCCGGGGGACTTCCGCATTGCAATTTTTCCCGACATCCGTACTCGACAATAAAAATGTCAGTGTCGGGATCTTCCGAGGAACTTCCTACTGCCCACCCGGCAAATCAGGCCCGACTGCTGCACATCACCCCCGGGACCTGTTATACTTTCTGCCGTCGTTCCGTCTATAAATGGCTGATCCTTCTCCGATTCACCTCGTCCGCGGAAGCGAAGCACGCGATCCGCGGGAGGCGGAGCTTGCCGCGTTGCGCGCGGAGCTGGAGGCGCGCGACCGGCAGGAGACGGCCATCGCCGAGCTCGGCCAGGCGGCGCTCACCGGCGTCGATCCCTTCATCCTCCTCGGCCAGGCGTGCGCGCTCGTGGAGATGACCCTGCAGGTCTCCCACTGCCGCGCCCTCGAGATCACGCCCGGCGGGCGGATGCTCGTCCGCGCCGCCCTCGGTGCAAACGAGACCTTCGCCCGCTGCGAGCTCGACGCCGACGAGGACGACTCGATCGGCATGGTCACGCTGCTGGCCGAGGCGCCGTTCACCTTCGACATCGATGACGAGCACGACGAGACCCGCTTCAAGGCCACGCACCTTCGTGAAGAGCACGGCGTGCGCTCCGGCGCCGGCGTCGTGATCCGCACGCAGTACGGGCCGTTCGGAGTGATCCTCGCCTACTCCAACGACGAGCGCCGCTTCGCCGACTACGAGCTCGGCTTTCTGCGCGCGACGGCGAACATCGTCGGCGAAGCGATCACGCGCGCGCGCACGGAGCAGGCGCTGCGCAAGTCGGAGTCGCGGCTGCGGCAGCTCATCGCCACGACGCTCGACGCGGTGATCACCATCGACCGCACGCTGCACGTGGTCGAGTGGAACCGCCAGGCGGAGGCGACGTTCGGCCTCGCCGCGCGCGAAGTGATCGGCCTGCCGCTGCCGGCGTCGATCATCGGCGAGCGCCTGGCGAACGCGCTGCGCGCGCTGGTGCGCCGCCATTCCGAAGGACGCCGCACGCACCTGCTGCGCCGCCGCTTCGAGATCGCCGCCTACCGCGCCGGCGGTGAGACGTTCGCCGCGGAGATCACCATCGCGCCGGCCGGCACGCGCGAAGACCTCACCTTCACCGCCTTCATCCGCGACATCTCCGAGCGGAAGGAAGCGCTGGAGCAACTCGAGCAGCGCGAGAAGCGCTTCCGCACCATCGTCGAGAAGAGCTGGAGCGGCGTGGCGCTGATCGACGAGGAGCTGCGCTTCTCGTTCGCCGGCTCATCGACGCAGCATCTGATCGGCTGGGATGAGGAAGAGCTGACCGGCAAGTCGCTGCTCGACTTCGTGCATCCGCGCGATCTCGACGGCACGCGCTCGATGCTGCAGGGCGTGCTGGCCATGCCGAATCACGAGGCGCACGGCGAGCTCCGCTTCCAGCACAAGAACGGGAGCTGGATCTGGCTGGAAGGCTTCAGCCAGAACCTGCTGCACGAGCCGAGCGTCGGCGCGATCGTGCTCAACTATCGCGACGTCTCGCAGCGGAAGGAGACGGAAAAGCAGCTCGAGTACCGCGCCTACTACGACTCGCTGACCGGCCTTCCGAACCGCCTCCTCTTCCGCGACCGCCTGGTCAACAGTCTGCAGCACGCGCGGCGCAACCGCGTCGGCGTGGCGGTGATGTATCTCGATCTCGATCACTTCAAGCTGGTCAACGACGCCCTCGGCCACTCGTTCGGCGACGCGCTGCTCGCCGACGTCGCCGACCGTCTGCAGAACGCGCTGCGTGCATCCGACACGGTCTCGCGCATCGGCGGCGACGAGTTCAGCATCCTCCTGCCGGAAGTGATCAACACCGAGGCCGTGGCCGGCGTCGCGCGCAAGATGCTCAACGAGCTGGCCCGCCCGTTCCGCGTGCAGGGTCACGACCTCTTCGTCACCGCGAGCATCGGCATCAGTTGCTATCCGGCCGACGGCGAAGATGCGGAGTCGCTGCTCAAGTGCGCCGACGCGGCGATGTACCGCGCCAAGGAGCTCGGCCGCAATCAGGCGCAGCTCTTCACCGCCAGCATGAACGAGCGCTACGTGCGGCGGCTCGCGCTCGAGCAGCATCTGCATCACGCCATCGAGCGCGATCAGCTCGAGCTCTGGTATCAGCCGATCTACGACCGCGCGCGCCGCCGCATCGTCTCGGTCGAGGCGCTGCTGCGCTGGCGCGATCCGCAGCGCGGCCTCATCGCGCCGTCGGAGTTCATCCCGCTGGCCGAAGAGACCGGGATGATCGTGGCCATCGGCGAATGGGCGCTGCACACCGCCTGCAAGCAGCTCCGGGCCTGGCAGGACCGCGGCATCACCGGGCTGCACATGGCCGTGAACATCTCCGCCGTGCAGCTCCAGCAGCACGAGCTGGTCGACACCGTGCGCGCGGCGCTGGAGACGAACGGCATCGCGCCGGAGCTGCTGCAGCTCGAGATCACCGAGAGCGCGGCCATGCAGAACTTCGAGTCGACGATGAAGCTGCTGCGCGAGCTGCGCGACATGGGCGTGAGCATCGCCGTCGACGACTTCGGAACCGGGCAGTCGTCGCTGATCTACCTCAAGCACTTCCCGATCACCACGGTGAAGATCGACAAGGAGTTCCTGCGCGAGGTGACCTCGGACGAGACCGCGGCGGCGATCGTGTCGTACGTGATCAACCTCGCCCACACGCTGCAACTGAGCGTGGTGGCCGAGGGTGTGGAGACGGAGGAGCAGTACACGTTCCTGCGCCACTACGCGTGCGATCTGCTGCAGGGCTATCTCTTCAGCAAACCGCTGCCGGCGGACGAGCTCGAGGCGTATCTCGAGGAGACGCTGATGCAGCCGCGCGGCGACGAAACTCTCACCAAACGCCCGCGTACAATCCGGATGTGACGTCCGTCCTCCGCCGCCCTGCGGCGCGCTTCACCCTCGCTGCGCTCGTTCTCGTCGCCGCCTGCTGCGCCGTGGTCCGCTCGCGCGCCTTCGCCATGAATCCCGACGTGGCCGCCTGGGGCGTCACCTTCGATCTCACCATCAGCGCGCCGCTGCTCTACTGGTTCTTCGTCGTGCGCAACGGCCGCGCGCGTCCGCTGACGATCGCGCCGGTCTTCCTGGCCGGCTCCGCGCTCGCCGCGTTGCTGCTGCCGCGGGCGCAACAGCAGTTCCTCCACGACCTCGGCCTGTACGTCGGCTCGCTGGCCGAGCTCGCGCTCATCGGCGCGCTCGTGCAGCGCATCGTCAGGATGCGGCGGGAAGGACTGAAGGACGCAGATCCGTACGTCCGCATCTCCACCGCCGCCCGCGCCATCGGCGGCGACGGCCGCGCCGGCGACGCCATCGCCTCCGAAGTGGCGATGATCTATTACGCGCTTTTCGTCTGGCGCAAACGGGAAGCGGCGGACGACGAACGCTCGATGACGTTCCACCGCCGCCACGAATGGTCGACCATCGTCATCTGCCTGCTGGTGCTGATTGCGTTCGAGTCGGTCGGCGTGCACCTGCTGCTGATGCGCTGGAGCACGGGCGCGGCGTGGTTCTGGACGGCGATGGATGTCTGGGCGATGGTCTGGCTGATCGGCGACTACCACGCGCTGCGCCTGCGCCGCACCACCTTCGACGACGAGACGCTGGAGCTGCGCTACGGCATGCGCTGGAGCGCGCGCATCGCTCTCGACAACATCGCCGCGATCGAAGAGATCGCGGCCGAGAGCGAGTGGAAGCAGCGCGGCGTGCTGAAGGTGGCCATCCTCGATGCGCCGCGCTGGCTGATCACGCTGCGCGAGCCGGTGATCGCGAACGGACTGGCCGGACTGCGCAAGAGTATTCGCGCGATCGCGCTGCTGCCGGACGACGAGACCGCGATCAGTGCCTTACGGCGCGCACTCGCATCGCGTTCTGAATCCGCAGCGCGCCGGTAAGCATGGCCGCCTCGCGGCCGCTGCGCACTTCGATCACGGCCGAGCCGTTCGCGGCATCGGGCTGCACGACAAAGTCCGCCTTCACGTAGTTGCCGTCCCACACGAAGCCGGAGACGCGCCGCAGGGCCGGATTCAGCACCTCGAACTCGGTCATGCCGCTGGTGAAGCCGTCGCCGCCGACGGCGATGGTGACGTTCTGTCCCGGCCGCAGCGTGAGCGGCATCGTCGAGAGGCTCAGCGAATTCGAGCCGGCCGGCGTCGCGCCGATCCAGCGCGGATTGAGGTGCGCCGCGCCTGCCGTATTGACGGAGAGATTGCCGTACACCTTTCCGCTTTCCACCTCGATCGGCGGACCGGCGAAGAACTGCGTCGGGAAGGAAGTCGAGCTGGCGCGGCGCCACATGCCCTGCAGGCAGCGCGCGTCGACCGGCCCGTCGAGCGGCTCGGCGTAGAGGCGGTAGCGTCCCGTCGGCACGCCGGCCAGCGTGAACTCGCCGCTCACCGCGGTGAGCGCCGTCGCCACCGGCTCGCCGCGCTCGTTGAGCGCGACCACCTGCGCGCCGAACACCGCGCCGCTGTCGCCGTAGACGCGGCCCTGCAGCGTCGCGCCGGTCAGCGTCGGATCTTTGCGCGGATAGGTCTGGGCGATGGCGATGCGGTCGTCGCTGTCGAGCGGCGCGACGTCGGTGCCGCTGCCGACGAACGGATACATGACCGCCGAGAGCACCGCCGAGTGATCGAGTCCGAGGACGTGACCGACCTCATGCTCGAGCGCCATCTGCGCGTTGAAGGTTCCCTTGAAGAGCGACGGATCGACCTGGATGTCGGCGTCGGTGAAGCGGCCGGCATCATCGAAGGTGTACGTCGTCAGCGCGAGCGCGCCCTGATTGGCGAAGAGATCGTCGGCGACGCTCACCACCACCCGCCCGTCGCTGCGCGCCGCCGTTGCATTCGCGACCAGGCCGCGCGACTCGAAGCGGATGTTCGCATCGGGCAGCGAAGTCCAGGCGGCGAAGGCGCGGTCGACCATCATCTGCGCGCGCGAATCGAGCTGGGCGAGGCGCTGGTCGACTTCGTACGGGAGCGGAAATGCGGTCGGTGCCCACTCGAGCTCCGTGGCCGTCCCCTTGATCTCGTACATCATCCGCGTCGCCGCGAAGGTCGGGAGTGTCAGGAGGAGCGCCAGGAGAAAAGCCGGGAACCGGGGGGACATGGTGGTTGCGACAACTGCAACCGAGGTGCCACTAACTTGCTGAAATTACAGCAGCGCGATCAGATCGATCTCGACCGCTCCGCCTTTCGGCAACTGGGCCACGCCCACTGTGGTCCGGGCCGGTTTGTGCGCGCCGAAATAGTCGGCGTAGATGGCGTTGAGAGTCTGGAAGTTCGCCAAGTCGGTCAGGTAGACGGTGGCGCGCAGCACACGGCTGAAGTCGCTGCCGGCCTCGCGCAGCACCGCCTCGAGATTGCGAAAGACCCGATGGGCCTGCGCCTCGAAGCTCTCCTCGACCAGGTTTCCGCTGGCCGGATCGAGCGCGATCTGCCCCGAAGTGAAGAGCAGTCCGTTCGCCTTCACGGCCTGCGAATACGGCCCGATCGCTTTCGGCGCGGAGTCGGTGGCGACATAGTCCATCTGCGTGCAATCCTTTCTGCGCGCGCAGTATAGCTATAATCGCCCGACCGCATGAGCTATCCAGGCACGCCTTCGTTGCCGTCTCCGGTGAAAGACCGCGTCGTCTCCACGTTCCAGCAGACGCTGGCGCTTTACCGGCAAGGGCGCATCGACGAAGTCACGGCCGGCTGCAACCTGATCCTGCAGATGGATCCGCAGTTCGATCCGGCGCGCAAGCTGCTCGAGAAGACGCGCAATCCGAGTCTGCCGCTCGATCTCGACGCGCTGCTGCCGGCCGAGGAATTGCCGACGGTCGAGCAGGCGCGGCAGGCGATGGCAGCGCGCGATTTCACGCGCGTCATCCATCTCACCTCGGAGATCCTGTCCGAGGATCTGATGAATGACGACGCGCGCGTGCTCGCCGATGAGGCGCGCGAGAAGCTCGAGGCCGCGCCGTTCGTGCAGCAGTTCGCGCGCAAATCGGAACAGGCGCTCGACGCCGGCAATCTCACCGGCGCACGCATGGAGCTCGAGAAGGCGCGCGCGCTCGATCCGACGCATCCCGACGTGATCCGCGCCGGCAGGGCTCTGAGCGAACGGGAGAAGACGCCGCGCAGCGCGCCGCCGCCGCCGAGCAGCTCGTTCGTCGTCGACGACACTTCGCAGCAGGCCACCGGCCGCACCGCCGCACAAGCCGCCGACTTCGGCTTCACCTTCGAAGAAGACAAACCGACCGACAAGCCGGCCGCGCCGTCGTTCGCGAACTTCTCCTTCGACGCGCCGGCAACGCCGGCGCAGGAGAGCGGCTTCGGCGACTTCTCGTTCGGCGGCGGCGACGCGTCGGCCGACGCGTTCGGCAGCTTCTCGTTCGATGCGCCGGCCACGCCTGCCGCGCCCGCGCCGGAGCCGACGAAGATCACCGACGCGCTCAACGAATTCGATTTCACGACGGCGTCGGTGGCGACGTCGGACGACGAGCAGAAGAAGATCGATCAGTACCTCGCCGACGGCGATCGCGCCTTCGACGCAGGCGACTATCAGCAGGCCATCGATCTCTGGTCGCGCATCTTCCTGATCGACGTCACGAACGACGCCGCCTCCGAGCGCATCGAGCGCGCGAAGGTGAAGCGTCGCCAGATCGAGCAGCAGGTCGACGAACTGCTCGACTCCGCGATCGCCGCGTTCGACCGCCGCGACCTGGCGCGCGCGCGCTCGGAGTTCACGGAGATCCTCCGCGTCGATCCGCGCAACTCCACGGCCGAGGATTACCTCGCGCGCATCGATGACGCGGCCGCGGGCGGCGCGACGGAAGCGGTCATTCCGCCGTCCGCGAACGACAAGCTCGACCTCGACTTTTTCGATGACGCGCCGATGTCGGGCGGCGAAACGCTCATCCCGCCCGATCCGGGCACGGTCGCCGCCGCGCCGCCGGTGCAGTCCGGCGCGAAGGCGAAGCGCGCGGCCGCGGCAACGGCACCGCAAGCGCGTCCCGCCACCGCGCGGCGCCTGCCGGTCGGTCTCCTCGCGGCGATCCTCGGCATCGTCATCCTCGCCGGCGCCGGCTACTTCGCCTACACGAAGTTCTCCGGCGGCGACGAGCCCGCGCCGACGACCTCGCAGGCGACGTTCGCCCGCGCCTCGTCGCTGGCGAACAGCGGCAAGTTCGATCAAGCCATCGCGCTGCTGCAGGACGTCAAGCCCGACGACCCGCAACACGACCGCGCCCTGGTGATGATCGCCGACCTGCAGCAGCGGAAATCAAAGTCGGCGCAGCTCATCGAGGGCATGCCCGCCGCCGTCTATTACCAGCAACGCCTCACCACCGCTGCCGCCGCCATCGCTTCGCACGACTACTCCGCGGCGAAGACGGCGTTCGAAGACGCGATGAAGGTGCGCCCGCTGCCAGCCGACATGAAGGCGCAGTACGACATGGCCGCGGCGCAAGCGGGCAAGCTCGACTCGGCGCGCGCGCTTTTCGCCGAGCATAAGTACGCCGACGCGCTCGGCGACCTGCAGCCGCTGCTCGCGCAGGATCCCCAAAACGCAAACGTGCAGCGGATGATCCTCGACGCGCATTTCAACCTCGGCGTCACGGCGCTGCAGGAAGAGCGTCTGCCCGATGCGTCGCGCGAGTTCGACGAAGTGCTGAAAGTGAATCCGAACGACGAGCTGGCCAAGCGCAGCCGCGCCCTGGCCGGCCGTTACGACGGACAACCGAAAGACTTACTGTATAAAATTTACGTAAAGTATTTACCGTTGAGACAGGGCTGAACCAGCAGCCACGGTCGGGAGGGTGTGATGCCGCGATTCGATGAGATCGAGCTCGAGGCGGTGCCGGTGATCGAAGAGCCGGCGGCGGAGCAACGGACCACGGCAACCGGCGCGCGCGCCTCGCGCTTCAAACGGTTGCTGGCGCTGCTGACCGATCTCTCGCTCTTCGCCGCGCTGGTCCTCGCGCTCTCGCCGCTGCTGCCGCAGCCGTCCTCGTGGCTGCATCTCGCATCCCTCGGCGGGTTCGTGATCGTCCTCTCCTACTACTACTTCGTCGGCTCGTGGCTACTCTGGGGCAAGACCATCGGCGGCGCGATCTTCGACGTGCGCGTCGTGCCGCAGAGCGGCGGCGCGATGTCGCTGCACGACGCGACGGTGCGCTGGGCGGCGTTCTATCTCTCGCTGCTGACGGCCGGACTCGGGTTCCTCTTTCTGCTGCCGGATCGGATGTCCGAGACGCACTGCGTCGCGGCGTGACGCTACAGCGCCACGCGCACGTCTTTCGCGCTCACCTTCCCTGCTTCGACCCAGGCGAAGCGCGTGGCCAGCGAGCCGAGGAGCGTCGAGACCGCGGCTGCTTTGCGCGCGCCGAGGAGACGGAGCGCGAGCGGAATCGGTCCGGAGAGCGCGGCGGCCGCGCGCGTGAGCGTGCCGCTGCGGCCTTCGCGCAGCGGCTGCGACGCGCGTGAAATCTCGCCGTCGAGCGCGAAGGCGGCGAGCGTTTCGAAGAGCGCCGCGCCGAGTCCGAGCGACTGGAGCGCGCCCTCGCGATGGCCGCGCAGCTCGAGCAGCGAGACCGCCGAGCCGAGCGCCGACGCGCCGAAGTGCACCGGCAGCATCCGCACGTGTTCCTTCCAGACCGGAATGGCCGTCGCGCCGAGGAGCACGCCGGTGTAGGTGGCCATGGTCAACCCGGTGAGCGCGGCGGCGACCGCGGAAACATCGCCGACCGGCCGCAGCCGCTTCGTCGCGATCACCGCCACCGTCGACGCGCCGCCGAACGCCGCCAGCGTCCAGGCGCCGACGGACATCGGCGACTGCGGCTTGAAGACGCGCAGCATGTTCAGGAAACGCTCCGGACGCCCGAGGTCGGACACGAGCAGCGGCCCGGAAAGTACCGCGCCGGCGGCGGCGATGCGGCGCGCGTCGCGCACGAGCGCGGCGTCGGCACGCGTGAGCTGCGCGATCATCGCAAGCGCCGACGACGCGCCGGCCGCGCCGCCCACGAAAAAGTAGAGCGGCACTTCCCACGTCCACACCGGAGACTTCAGCAGCGGCAGGTCGTAGTACGTCTCGCTCATCGCCTGCCGCCGAAGGCGAACGCCAGCAGCGCGCCGAGCGCCATCACGCCCGCCGCCGCGGCAGCCGACTTCCACGCCGGTCCGAGTAGCGTGGTCGGTACTTCCGGTTTCTCCGGAAGGTTGTAGCTGCGCGCGTCGCCGCGCACGAGGAAGAAGGCGTGCGTGCCGCCGACGCTGGTCTCCTTCGGGTTCCAGATCTTCGCGTCGGTCATCCCGGCCGCGTGCAGCTTGGCGATGCGCGCATCGGCGGCGCGCTCGAGCGACTCGAGGTCGCCGAAGAGGATCGACTCGGTCGGACACGCTTTTGCGCAGGCCGGCGTCTCCCCTGCTTTCTGGCGGTCGTAGCAGAAGGTGCACTTGAACGCGCGTCCGTCGTCGGGCCGCCGGTCGACCACGCCGAACGGACAGGTGACGACGCAGTAGCCGCAGCCGTTGCAGATGTCGGGCTGGATGTAGACGCTGCCGAACTCGGTGCGGATGATCGAGCCGGTCGGACACGCCTCGAGACAGCCGGCGTGCTCGCAATGCTTGCAGACGTCGGATGAGAACTGCCACGACATCGTCTGCGGCGCGTTGCCGCCGGCGCCGATGGTGGTGCCATGCTCGACGAACTTCACATGCCGCCAGGTCGAATGACCGAGTCCGAGCGTGTTGTCGTACGAGAGCCCCGACCAGAGGAAGCCGTCGTGCGGCACGTCGTTCCACTCCTTGCAAGCCACCTCGCACGCTTTGCATCCGATGCAAAGCGTCGAGTCGGTGAAGAAGCCGGTGACGCCCACGAGCGCGAGCTTACCTCAGTGTCGAACCGCTCGCGCGCGCGGCGACGGCACCTGCACGTAGACGCGGCCACCGCGCTCGTAGACGTAGAGCGTGCGCAGCCCGTCGACGAGCACGGCGCTCACCTGATCGACGCTCCGCGCCGTCCACTGCCCGCTACCGATCGGGTTCCCGTCCGCGTCGAGATCGAAGAAGCTCGCGCGGCTGTAGAGGCGGAACGCACCGTTCGGCGAGGCAACGATCACGATCGACCCGGTCGCGCCGATCTCATGCGCTTCGCCGCGCCGCTGCGCGTCGGCCCCGATGAGCTGCGCGTACGCTCGGTCGCCGACAGTCCAGGTCACGACGCACGTGCGCGCGCCGCAGCCGAGCGTCGGCCAGAGCGTGAACCCCTGTCCCGAACCGTTCGACGCTTCGTCGAACAGACGCACGCCGCCGGAGACGCGCAGGCCGCGCGCGTCGAGCCGCTCCGCGACCACGCGCACGCGGTTCTGGCGATCGATGACTTCATCCTCCGACCACGTGACCACGAATCCGTCGTCGGTTGCAGCGACGCTGGGATTCGTCTGCTGTACGCCGTCCGCACCGAAATGCTGCAGGCCGTTGCCGTCGAAGTTCGGCGAGATCAACGTCGTGACGATCTCCTGGCTCTGCCGCCACGCCACCAGCCACTCCGTGCCGTTGGTGGCGATCGACGGCGCGTCGAGGCCTTCGCCGGCGCCGCTGAGGCGCACCGCCGGCGGGACCGGCGTGCCGCTCGCATCGACGCGCGTGGCGAAGTAGCTCCCGTCGCGCTCGACCCAGGCCAGCAGCGACTGCGCGCCGGCGCTCAGCACGCGCACGTCGTAGACGTCGTGATCGGTGTCGACGACGTGCACTTCGCGCCGCGCACCGTCGCTGGTGAAGCCGCCGAGGTGCAGCCTGCCCGCGTCGATCCACGCGACGAGCACGCCGCCGCGGTCGAGAGTCGCCGACTCGTGGTGCTGCGCCGCGTAGACGAGTGAGGCGATCTCTCCTTCGACGACGAGCTGCTCGAAGCCGCGCGACCACGCGCGCAACACCCGCGTCCTGCCGGCGGCGAGCGCCGGCGTCAGCGGCCTCGTCTCATCGATGCACTGGCGAGTGACGTCGGACTCGCGCGTGAATCGCACCGTGCAGACCGCGCTCGCGGTCGTGTACATCGCCAGCCATGCGCTGCCGTCCCACACCAGCGCGGAGGCCCGCGCGTCGGGCGGCGCGACCACGAAGGCATCGCTGCGCTGCCCGTCGCGCAGCGCGACCACCACGCCGAGGGCGGTGTTGTCGACGATGGCTACGCGTCCGGGCCCCACCGCGGCGATGTCGCCGTCGCGCACATCGAGGTAGAACAACGGCTCGCCCGGCGCGCCGGCGACCATCGCCGTCGTGCTGCTGACCGCGACGGAGTCGTCCTCGATCACGCGCCCTGCGGCGTCGAGCGCGAGCAGACGCCGCCGGCCTTCGAGTTGGAAGTGCACCATCGCGCGCTGGCCGGTCCAGACCACGTCGAGCACGCCGCCGGCCGACCGTCCCTCGGCCAGCACGACGCGCGAGCCCTCGACGATCGTCGCGTCCGGCCGCACGCGCACCGCGAGGATCGCCGGCACCGGCTCCGGGGTGCCGAAGCGGCCGATGAATGCCGCGTACACGAGCAGATAGTCGGTGCCGGTCCAGACCGCGCGCGGCGTCCGGCCGCTCGCCACGACCGTCGACACCGGCTGCCGCGGCGTGCCGTCGTCGTCATACGTGCGGATCATCACGCCGGAGCTGTAGTAGATGTAGCTCTCGCTCCAGGCGACGAGAAATCCGTCGCCCGCGGCCACGGACGGATCCGCGCGCGATATGAATTGGCCCATCGCCGGCGCGATCGACGGATCGGCGACTGGCAGCTCCGCGGCGAAGACGGAAGAGACGAAGAGGAAGGAGAGAACGAGGAGAACCGGGGCACGCGTCACATCAGGTGATACGGCGCGCGTGCGCGTAACGTCCGTTTACGCGCGGCGCAAACTGCAGGTGAGACCTTTCGATTCGAAGATGCGCACGTTCGGCTCTTCCGAGATCGCCAAGAGATCGTTCACTACGTCGCCGGTGACGAGGCCGCTGCCGCCCCAGTGATACGGGAGGCCGACCTGATGTACGCGCTGCCCGTCGACGTCGAGCGACGGCATGCGCGTGGTGACGAGCGCGCGTGCGCGGATCGAGGCGCGGGCGGTGCTGATCACGACTTCGTCGCCGTTCGCCACGCCGGTCTCCGCGGCGAGCTCGGGCGATATTTCCGCAAAGAGCGAAGGCTGCAGCTCCGCAAGGTGGGAGAGCGTGCGAGACATCCCTCCGGCAGTGTGGTGTTCCGTCAGGCGGTAAGTCGTCAGCACGTATGGGAAGCGCGCGTCGGGCGAGTCGGCGTAGACGTTGTCGGGGCGCTCCAGCTTGAGCGCGGCGGGATTGGTCTGCCGCTCGCGATGCAGCGGATTGCGGATGTTCGATTCGAGCGGCTCGTAGTGCACCGGCAGCGGTCCGTCTTTGAGTCCCGAGGGAACGTAGAGCCAGCCCATGCCGTCGGGATGCATGATGAACGGCGCGGTGCCGGGCAGCGCTTCGTCGCCGCCTTTGTCCTGGTCCGGCACATAGTCGGGGCGCTTGCCGCGGGTGATGTCGGCGACGTCGTGTCCGGTCCAGTCGCCGCGCGCCTCGTCCCACCACACCAGCGCCTTCCGCTCGCTCCACGGCTGCCCGTCGGGACGGGCCGAGGCGCGGTTGTAGAGGATGCGGCGATCGAGCGGCCAGGCGTAGCCCCAGCCGTGGCCGTAGCGTCCTTGCGGCTCGCGGCCGTTGGCGCGATTGCGGCCGTCGTAGACGCCGGAGTAGATCCAGCAGCCGCAGCTCGTCGAGCCGTCGTTTTTCAATTCGCCGAAGTGTTTGATGGCCGGGCTGCCGTGCATCTCGCGCAGCACCTCGTCCGCATCTTCGTCGCAATAGTTCCACGTCAGCGCGCGCAATGCCGCGTCGCGTGAGGCATCGGTGGCCATCGCTTTCAAGCGCCGGCCGAGTGCGACCATGAACTGCAGCTCGCTGCGCGCGTCGCCGGGCGGCTCGACCGCTTTCTCGCGCCACTGCAGGAGGCGCTGGGTGTTGGTGAAGGTGCCGTCCTTTTCGACGTGCGAGGCAGCCGGAAAGAAGAAGACTTCCGTGTCGATGGTGTCGGGCGACTCCTGCCAGAACGTGGCCGTCTCCGTCTCGACCATGTCGCGCACGACCAGCCATTGCAGCTTGCCGAGGGCGGCGCGCTCGAGCTTCGCATTCGGCGAGCCGACGGCCGGGTTCTGCCCCATCACCACCAGCCCTTCGAGCTTGCCGTCGGCCATGTCCAGCCAGTAGCCAAAGTACGAGTGATCGCCGGTGAGCCGCGGCAGCCAGCCGAAGCCGAAGTCGTTCTCGCGCGTGGCGGCGTCGCCGTAGTACGCCTTCAGCAGCGAGACGACGTACTTGTCGATGTTGTACCACCACCCTTTCGGCGACTGATGTTTCTTCAGATACGCGCCGAGGTCGCGCTCCTCCGAGGTCGGCATCGGCAGGTAGCCGGGCAGGATGTCGTAGAGCGTCGGGACGTCGGTCGAGCCCTGGATCGAGGCATGTCCGCGCAACGCCATGATCCCGCCGCCGGGACGGCCGATGTTGCCGAGGAGCAGTTGCAGGATGCAGGCGGCGCGAATGGTCTGCACGCCGGTCGAGTGCTGCGTCCAGCCGACGGCGTAGCAGATCGCGCCGGTCTTGTCGGGACCCGACGCGCGCGTGAAGACGTCGGCGATCTCGACGAACTTGTCGCGCGGGATGCCGCAGGCCTGCTCGACCAGCTCCGGCGTGTAGCGCGCGAAGTGACGTTTGAGCACCTGATAGACGCAGCGCGGATGCTGAAGCGTCTCGTCGCGCCGCGGATCCTCGTCGTTCTGCGACTCGCCGCCGCGGTCTTTCTCCTGCCCGCCGCCGGCGTCGCGCATCCCGGGCGCGCTTTGCTTCGGCTGCGCGCCTTCGTACAGCCAAGACTCCGGATCGTACTTTTGCTGCTCTTCATCCCACCCGGAGAACAATCCATCGAGATCCTCGGAGTCGCGATAGTCCTCGCGCAGGATCGTCGCGGCATTCGTGTAGTGCACGACGTACTCGCGGAAGTCGCGCTCGTGCGTCAGCACGTAGTAGATCATCGCGCCGAGGAACACCAGGTCGCTGCCGGCGCGCAGCGGCAGCCAGTAGTCCGACATCGCGGAGGTGCGGGTGAAGCGCGGATCGACGTGGATGATCTTCGCGCCGTTCTTCTCGCGCGCCTCGATCACCCATTGAAAGCCGACCGGATGGTTCTCGGCCATCGACGAGCCCATGATCAGGATGGCGTCGGCGTTGGCGAGGTCCTGCTGCGCGGTGGTCGCGCCGCCGCGGCCGAACGAGGTGCCCAGACCGGGCACCGTGGAGCTGTGTCATATCCGCGCCTGATTGCTCAGGCAGACCATCCCCAGTCCGGCGGTGAAGAGTTTCTTGATGAGGTAGTTCTCTTCGATGTCGAGCGTCGCGCCGCCGAGGTGCGCGATGCCGGTGGTGTGCATCTGCGCCTCGTCGAAGGTGCGATTGCGCGAGTCCCAGATGCGCTCCGCGACGAGATCGACCGCGCGTTCGAGCGTCATCTCCGACCACTGCCGCGAGCGCGGCGCGCGGTACTTCACCTTCGTCGCCCGCGCCTCGTGCGTGACCAGCTCGTAGCTGGCCGCACCCTTCGGACAGAGATGCCCGCGCGAGATCGGCGACTGCGGATCGCCCTCGATCGAAATTACCCGATCGCCGCGATGGTAAACAAGTTGACCACATCCGACGCCACAGTAGGGACAGACCGAACGGGCCACCTCCGCGCCGTCGTTTTTCTTGCGCAGCGCGCGCGTCGACGCACTCACCGCATCCGCACCGGTGCCGTCGCTCCCGCCTTTCAGTTGGCGGATCAGGGGCCACTTCAGGAGGAGCTCGGCGAGCATGGGGTGAGTCTATCCGACCTGCCGTAAATCACAGCAGAGACTGCCTTATGGAGGTATTGACAGACGCCTTTCCGGTACTTACATATAACTCCGCCGCGCGGCATTTACCGATTGCTGGAAAGGAGAGCCTTCATGAGAGCGAGATGGACCGTTCCCTTGGCCTTGCTGTTCGTTCCCATTCTTGCCGGCGCGTTGCCGCCTGACCGCGCCGTCCGGCAGCCGTCGAGCGCGCGCGAGCGCGGGATCGCCGTGATGTCGCTGCACGCGCGGGTCGTCAACCACGACCGCTTCGGCACCAACTGGGTGTTCCACGGTCTGAACGACGTCGCGCGCGAAGTGGAAGCGGCGGCGGTGACGCGCATGAGCGGCGATCGCGCCGCGCGGACCTACGTGGCGTCCGAGCTCGTAGCGCCGGGCGAAGTGTTCCCCGGCAAGCTCGGGCAGGTGTACTCGATCAGCCCGCTGACGACGCCCGGCTACTACGCGGCCACCATCGGCTACTACTCGAAAGAGCGCGCCACACGCAACGCGCTGGTGGTCTTCCACGAGAGCGAGAGCGGCGAGCTCGCGACGGTGCGCGTGATCCGCTTGCGCAATGCGGCGCAGGTGATCGGCGGTCCGCGCGACACGATGGTCGTCTCCGCCGTCGATCCGCTGAACGCGGCGGCGTTCCATCTCGCCACGGTGTTCGACGTCGAAGGGAACGTCCACGCCGAGCTGCTGCCGTTCGGCGCGCCGACGCTGGTCGACGCCTCGCGCGTGAATCGCGCCGTCCGCCTGCAGCAGAGCGGCGCGGACGACTTCGCGCTGTACGACCCGCAGCAAAACGTGGTGCAGCACTTCTCGCTCGCGTTCGCGGGCGAGCTGCCGAAGCCGTCGGAGGTCAGCCGCTCGACCGAGCTGCGCCAGCCGCGGCGCGCCGTCGTGCCGGAGATCGCCTTCGACGCCGACTGGGCCGTCGACGTCGCCGCGTCCGGCATCCGTGCGAACGACGTGAAGCTGGGGCGGCTGTTCGACTTCGACGCCGACGACGCGCACCGCACCGTGACCGTCGCCCGCAACGTGCTGGTCGACGGCCGACCGGTGGCGGCGGTGACGCGCTACGACGGCCGCAGCGCGACGACGTTCACCGCCGGCGGTCCGTGGAACGGCACGCTCTGGCGCGACGACGCCATCACCGGCTTCGCGCCGCATCACCGCTCCGTGCTCGAGGAGCGCGTCTCCATCGCCGACAGAATCGCCGCGACCGACGCGGAGCTGTTCGAGCTCGTGGCCGAGCCGCGCATGCGCGCTAACGGCTGCGCGTCGTGGATGAACGCGCGGCAATGCGCGCAGGCGAATGCGCCCGACCTCTCGCCGCTGCAGAGCCAGCGCTTCCGCATCCAGCCGCTCGAGAACGGCGGCGGCGAAGGCTGCATGTCGAACTACGACATGTGCGCGCACTCGGTCCAGGAGTGCATGGACTACTACAAACAGTGCAACGCCGACTTTGAAGGCAACACGTACTGGATGAACTGCTCGATCGACTACTGCATGTACGACTCCTGCTACGACTGGAGCTGCTCGCAGGATCGACAGAAGATCTGCTGCCCGGACGAGCCGCCCGAGACGACGGTGTCGGTCGGCGCCTGCCGCTGAGACGCACGACGGTGAGGCCGCGCGAGCGGCCTCACCACATCTTCGGAAACTTGCGCGGACTCGCCTCGCGCAGCAGTTCGTACACGCCGGCGAAGATGGTCTCGCGGTTCGGCTTCGACCAGTAGTCGCCGTCGGAACCGTACGAGGGACGGTGCTCTTTGGCGGCGATGGTGCGCGGCTCGGAGTCGAGCCATTCGTAGCCGCGGTCGCGCTCGAGGACGTTCTGCATCATGAACGCGGTCGCGCCGCCGGGGACGTCTTCGTCGATGAAGGCGATGCGGTTGGTTTTCCGTAGCGACTCCACGATCGTCCCGGTGCGGTCGAACGGGAGCAGCGTCTGCACGTCGATCACCTCGGCCTCGATGCCGACGCTCGCCAGCAGCTCCGCCGCCTCGAGCACGATGCGCAAGGTCGCGCCGTAGGAGACGAGCGTGACGTCGCGGCCGGCGCGCACCACTTCCGGCACGCCGAGCGGCAGGGTGAAGCCGGCGACGTTCGACGGCAGCTTCTCCTTGATGCGATAGCCGTTGAGCACTTCCACCACGATGGCCGGATCGTCCGAGCGCAGCAGCGTGTTGTACATCCCGGCGGCCTGGGTCATGTTGCGCGGGACGCAAACGTACATGCCGCGCACGAGGTTGAGGATGCCGGCCATCGGCGAGCCGGAATGCCAGATGCCTTCGAGCCGGTGGCCGCGCGTGCGGACGATGACCGGCGCCTTCTGGCCGCCGGCCGAACGCCAGCGCATCGTGGCGAGATCGTCGGACATGATCTGCAGCGCATACAGCACGTAGTCGAGATACTGGATCTCGGCGATGGGGCGCAGGCCGCGCATGGCCGCGCCGATGGCCTGGCCGAGGATGGTGCACTCGCGGATGCCGGTATCCATCACGCGCGAGACGCCGTACTTTTCCTGCAGGCCGAGGCAGCCTTGGTTGACGTCGCCGAGCCGGCCGACGTCCTCGCCGAAAATCACGATGCGCGAGTCGCGGCGCAGCGCGTGGTCGAAGCAGTGGTTGATGATCTCGAAGCCGTTGAGACTCGGCGCGTCGGCGGCGTACTCCGGCTTCACTTCCTCGATGCGCAGCGCGGCCTGTACAGACTCGCTGTACAGGTGTGTGTCGTAGCGCCGGTCGCCTTCGCCGATGCGCGCGCGCAGCCACTCCGCCGCTTCCTCGTCGCGCTTCGTCACGAGCGCGCTGGCCACCGCGCGCACGGCGTCGCGGTGATACGGCGCCTGATTGCGCTGCAGCTCGCTTCTTAGCTCATTCGCGCCGAGGCGCTCGAGGATTCCAAGCGCTTCCTTCACCTCGGCATCGATCGGCGCGCGATACGCGTCCCACGCTTTCCGCTGCGCGTCGCGCACCGCGGCTACGTCTTCTCGCTCGAGCTCATCGAGCTCCTGCGCCGACGAGAGTCCCTGGGCGATCATCCATTCGCGCATCTTGCGGATGCCGTCGAACTCCACTTCCCACTCGAGCCGCTCTTTCGACTTGTAGCGCTCGTGGCTTCCCGAGGTCGAGTGTCCCTGCGGCTGCGTGACCTCGGTGACGTGGATGATGGCCGGCACGTGCTCGTGCCGCGTGATCGTGGCCGCGGCGATGTAGGTCTCGCAGAGCGCCGGATAGTCCCACGCCTTGACGGTGTAGATGTCGAAGCCCGATTTCGATTTCGGATCGCGCTGGAAGCCTTTGAGCAGCTCCGACAGATTCGACTTCGTGATCTGGTACTCGTTGGGGACCGAGATGCCGTAGCCGTCGTCCCAGATCGAGACGATCATCGGCACGCCGAGGACGCCGGCGGCGTTGAGCGTCTCCCAGAACATCCCTTCGGCGCAGCTCGCGTTGCCGATCGTGCCCCAGGCGATCTCGTCGCCGTTGCGCGAGAAGTTCGCCGCGTCGACGCCGAGGTCGCGATAGAGCCGCGACGCCCACGCAAGTCCGAGCAGGCGCGGCATCTGCGAGCCGGTCGGCGAGAGGTCGGCGGAGACGTTGTACGCGTCGAGCTGGTTCTTCCACTCGCCGCTGTCGTCGAGGAAGCGCGAGGCAAAGTGCGCGTTCATCGAGCGGCCGGCGGACCAGGGGTCGTGCGTGACGTCGGCGTCGGCGTAGAGCTGCGCGAAGAACTCCTCGAGCGTGGCCGCGCCGACGGCGAGCATGAAGGTCTGATCGCGGTAGTAGCCGGAGCGCCAGTCGCCGCGGCGGAAGGCGCGCGCCCAGGCGAGCTGCGCGACTTCCTTGCCGTCGCCGAAGATGCCGAATTTCGCTTTGCCGGTGAGCACTTCCTTCCGGCCGAGGAGGCTCGCCTGCCGGCTGCGCACGGCGATGCGATAGTCCTCGAGAATGCTCTCGCGCGTGAATTGCGTGCGCGTCTGGATTTCGGGTATCGACACGTCTCGTCTCCGCGCCGAATCCTAGCACGCGCCTCGGCGCGCTAACGGCCCGGCTCGTCGAGCCGCGCGAGCACGCGCAGGACCACGCGGTTCACATGCGCGCCGAGCGCCACCAGGCCGAGGATCACCGGCATGTAGATCACGCCGGTGCAGCAGAGGATCAGCAGGTGGAGCGGATTGCGGAAGTTCGCGAACCAGACGATGCCGAGGGTGAAGAGACCTTCGAAGATGACGGCGCCGAAGAAGGCGAGCTTGAAGTTGCGCTCCGCCTCGTCCATTTTCTTCAGCGCGTTCGCGCGGATCGTTTCGATGTCGTTCATGGCCTTCCCTTCTTCAGAATCACGAGCACGACGATGAGTGCGTTGATGACGAAGTCGATGATGACGAATGCGAGCAGTCCTGGCGGCCAGCGCCTGGTCATGCGTTCTCCTTTCGCAGTTGCGCGAGTCCGTACGCGAGCCGCGACTTGACGGTGCCGAGGTTCAGGTCGAGCACCGCCGCCACCTCGGAGAGCGGCAGGTCCTCGAGATAGTGCAGGGTGAGCACGGCGCGGCTGGCCGGCGAGAGCCGTTCGAGCGACGCCAGGAGCTGCTCGCGCTGCCATGGATCGGACGGGATCGTGTCGATGGCGATCTCGCCGAGCGGCTCGGCGATGAGGCGGCGCCGCTTGCGCAACGCGCGAAAGGCCTCGCGCGAGGCGATGCGATACGCCCACGGACGAAAGAGCGACGGGTCGTTGAGCCAGCGGATTTTGCGAACGATCGTGATGAACGTCTCCTGCACGACGTCCTCGGCCAGGGCGACGTCGGCCGTCACGCGGGCGATGTAGCGCAGCAGCGGCGGCCCGAGCTCGCGCAGCAGCGCGTCGAATGCGTCGCGGTCACCGCTTTGGGCGCGCAGGACGAGTCGGACTGGCGCGGCGGCTTCGCTCATCTGCAGGCTCAGAGGCAGCGTACGGCGAAACGGTTCGAACCGACAGACGCCACAGCGACGTCGCGAAGAGCAGCGCCAGCCCCGTCCAGAGCAGCGCCGCCTGCGTGGTCTCGAAGCGCACGCGGAAGACGTAGAGATAGAGATCGAGCCCGACCAGCGTGAGCGCGAAGAGCGCGAGCCCGCGGCGCAGCGGCACGTCGGCGACCAGCGCGATGGCGACCGGCAGCGCGAGCACGAGGTAGTGCAGCCAGACCAGCGTGGCCGACAGGAGGTAGATCAGCAGCGCGACGCCGGCGATCAGCACCGGCGACGCGTTACCGCGTCCGCGGATGATGGCGACGGCGGCGGCGATCACCAGCACGATCGTGAGCAGCAGCGTGCCGCGGATCCCGAAGGCATTCGCGAGCGGCAGCGCCGGCGCGACGTTGCCTTCGCGCAGCGGCAGCAGCGCAGTGGCGAGGCTGCGTGCGCGAGCGATCCATTCGATCCAGGCGTGCAACCCGCGAAAGTAGACCGCGCTGCTGACGATGGCGATGATTGCGCCGAGCGCCGCGCCGAGCGTTTCGTTGATCAGGCGCGCCCAATCGCGCGCCGCGAATCGCGCGAGCAGCAACAGCGGAACGATGAAGAGCAGGTTCGGCTTGAACGCCGTCACCAGCGCGAGCAGCGCGCCGGCGGCGATCGACTTCCAACGCTCGTCGTCGCGCGCGAGCCACACCGCCAGAGCGATGACGAAGAGCTGCACGCAGTTGACGTTCACCACGCGCATCTCCGACTTCAGCGGCTCGAAGAGCGTCGCGGCGAAGGCGAGCAGCAGCGCGGCGGCGGTCCAGCCGAGTCCCGCCGCGCGTGCAAGCAGCAGCATGCCGGCGGCGAATGCGGCGAGCGAGAGGACGCGGTAGACGAGCAGCGCCGCGTCGTAGCGCGACGGCAACACGCCGAAGGCGGTGTAGAGAAACGGCGTCGAGTAGAACTCGAACTCGCCGCGCAGCCGCGCCGCGATGAGCAGCCGTTCGGAGTGATCGCGCTCGTACGCGCGCTGCTGGAACGGCGCGTACTGCCCGACGCGCGTTTCCACCGCATAGAGGCTCGGCATGTCGCGCGCGAGCTGTGCGCCGGCCCAGAACTGGAAGAGGTCGATGCCGGCGGCGTCGCGGCCGGCGCGCCACGGCACGATCAGCGACGCCGCGGCGATCGCGAGCGCGGCCACGCCCGTCCACTTCATCCGCGATCCAGCTCGACCACCGCCGCGTCGAGCATCGTCTGCACGCGCTCCTGGTCGGGGCTCTCGCAGTAGATGCGGATCAGCGGCTCGGTTCCGGATTTCCGGAAAAGAATCCAGGAGCGGTCGGTGAAGTTCATCTTCACGCCGTCCTTCTCCTCGCGATCGGCGAAGGTCAGTCCGAACGACTCATCGAGCTCGCCGGCGCGCACGCGCTCGATCAGCCGCGCGCACTGCTCCATCGGCCGGTGCAGGTCGCGGCGGTCGTAGTGCAGCGCGACGAACTCCGCTTCCATGCCGGCGATGATCTCGGAGAGCGGGCGTTTGTAATGCGCGACGATCTCCGCGACGAGCAGGCCCGAGAGGATGCCGTCGCGCTCCGGCAGGAAGGCGCCGAAGCCGATGCCGCCGCTCTCCTCGCCGCCGATGACGACTTCGCGCGCGAGCATCAGATCGGCGACGTACTTGAAGCCGATCGGCGTCTCGTGCAGCGTCGCGCCGAGGCTGCGCGTCACTTCCTCGATGAGCCGCGTGGTCGAGAAGGTTTTGACGATGTCGCCGCTGCGGCGCTTTTCACGGACGAGGTACAACGCGAGCAGCGAGATGATCTTGTGCGGCGAGACGAAGGTGCCGCGCTCGTCGAGGATGCCGAGGCGGTCGGCGTCGCCGTCGTTGCAGATGGCCAGCGCGTAGCGGCCGCGGGTCATGACGTCGCGCGCGGCGACGAGGTTCTCCGGGATCGGCTCGGGATTCACGCCGCCGAAGGATGGATTGGTGTCGCCGCGGATGCCGTCGATGAGGGTGGTCTCGATCGGTGAGGTGTCGCGCGCGAGGATGCGCTGCGCGCCGACGTAGTCGAGGCCGAGGACTTTGGACGGGATGCCGGCGGCCGCGCCGTGCAGCGCGTCGTGCAGGATGGCCAGCTTTGCGGATTTCAGCAGCGGCAGGTCGAGCTGCGCGCGCACGGCGTCGACGTAGTCGTCGATGATGTTCTCTTCAGCGATCGCACCGCCTTCGCGCGCCTCGCGCTGGCCGACGGCTTTGGCGATGGCCGCGTACGTTTCCGGCAGCGCCGAGCCGCCGTACCACGCCTTGAACTTGATGCCGTTGTAGCGCGCCGGATTATGGCTGGCGGTGATCATCACCGCGCCGAGGATGCGCCGATGCTTCGCGGTGAACGCGAGCGTCTGCGAAGGCGTCGGCCGGTCGGAGAGCAGCACGCGATAGCCGGCGCGCTGCAGCGACTCCGCGGCCGCGGCGGCGAACTCCCGCGAGAGAAACCTGCGGTCGAACCCGACGGCCAGCGTGTTCGGGTCGATGCCGTCGGGCGGCCGCAGCGTGCGCGCGGCGACGGCGATGGCGTCGGCCACGCGGCGCACGTTGTCGAAGGTGAACGTATCGGCGATGACCGCGCGCCAACCGTCGGTGCCGAATACGATCTCGGACATGCGGCGGATTGTATGCGCTGGACTCGCCGCGCGTGCGTCTGGAGCGCGCGCTATCTTCCGAAGCCGCCGCGCAGCACCGGTCCGCGCGGCGCGCGCTTGACGATGGCTACGCCGTCGGGTCCGCCGACGATGGCGACCTTCGAGTCGTCGCCGATGCGCACCGGCGTGCCCGGCGCGACGACGTACGCCGGCGCGGTGCTGGCCTCGGTCACCGGCGGCGCCGCGTTCGTGTTCGCGTTGCGCAGGTACTGCTCGCGCGCGGCGGGTGCGACCAGCATCGGGTCGGCCGCGGTCTGGTCGTCGACCGGCGCGGGCGCTTCCTGCACCACTTCCACCGGCTTCGGCTGCGCGACGTCGGCGGTGCCGAGCTCGTGCTGGAACAGCCGTCCGAACGGCGCCGGCGTGCGCCAGCGCACTTCGTTGGCGATGGAGACGCCGGCGAAGACCACCACGAAGACGATCAACGCCTTCGCCGCATTCTTCAGGGTGAAGATGCGGCGGTGCTGTCTCCGGTCACGGACCGGGACGATAAGATCGCGGCGGCTGCGAAACATAGGCATTAGTTATTACTTCAAAGCGGTTGCCAAGAGGAGAAATTGCATGGGACGGATCGGCATCGTCGGGACCGGTTGGGGCGCACGCGTGCAGGTGCCGACGTTCCGCGAGGCAGGTCTCGAGGTGGTGGCCATCGCCGGCGCGGACGCGGAGAAGACCCGCCGCACCGCGGCCGAGCTCGGCGTGCGCGCGCATGACGACTGGCGCTCGCTCGTCGCCGACGCCGAGGTCGAGCTCGTATCGATCGTCACGCCGCCGGACACGCATCTCGAGCTGACGCGCGCCGCGCTCGAAGCGGGCAAGCACGTCCTCTGCGAGAAACCGACGGCCTTCGATGCGCACGAAGCGGAGCAGCTCCTCGCGGCGGCGCAGGCGCACGGCGACCGCATCACGCTCATCGATCACGAGCTCCGCTTCCTGCCGTCGTGGCGCGAGGCGCGCGAGCGCATCGCTGACGACGTCGGCGCGATTCGCTATGCCGAGGTGCGCTACGCCAGCCCGGCGCGCGGCGATCGCAACCGCGCCTGGAACTGGTGGTCGGATGCCGCGCGCGG
>DASVQE010000016.1:0-20922 GCA_036389275.1 Thermoanaerobaculia bacterium | reverse complement strand
GTCTATGCCTGCAACGAAGGGAGATTTTTTCATGCGACGACTGGCGATCTTCTGCCTGGCAATTTCGATCACGGGCGCGGCGTATGCCGGCCATGGTGTGCGCAACTACGGAGTCTCGAGCGTCGAGGAGTGCTCGCCGCGCAACGTGCAGTTCGGCGACGGCTACACGACGTACGTCGAGAAGGAGACGCTCGATGCCTCGGCGCTCCGCTCGATCCGCATCGACGCGGAGAGCTCGCCGGTTTCCGTGCGCGGCGGCGACCGCTACAGCGTGACGGTCTGCAAGGCCGCCATCTCCACCGATCTGCTGCGCGAGATCCACGTCTCGCTCGACGGCAACGAGATCAAGACCGACGGCCCGAACGGGCGCTACTGGTCGGTGCAGTACCTCATCACCACGCCGCCGAACGCGAAGGTCGACGTCACCGCCACGAACGGTCCGCTGGCGCTGAGCCAGGTCGACGGCACCATCACCGCCCGCGCCATCAACGGTCCGCTCGCGCTCGATCGCCTGTCGGGTGAAGTCGAGGCCTCAACCACGAACGGTCCGATCTCGATCAGCGGCGGCACCGGCAACATCAAGGCGACGGCGGCCAACGGCCCGATCTCGGTCGAGCTCACCGGCAACTCCTGGCGCGGCGGCTCGCTCGACGCGGCTTCGAAGAACGGTCCGCTCACGCTGGTCGTGCCGCGCGGCTACAACTCGGGCGTGGTGGTGGAATCGAACGGCCGCGGGCCGGTGAGCTGCCGCGCCGAAGGTTGCGAGCGCGCGCGCGTCTGGAACGAAGACGACGGCCGCTACATGGAGCCGCGCCGCATCGAGCTCGGCCACGGCGCCGAATCGGTGCACCTCACCACCGTGAACGGCCCGATCACGATCAAGGAGAGCCAGGACTAAGGTCTTGATCGCTCCTCGTTCCGATTAAACTTCCCGGACCGCATGACGGTCCAAGCGCAAGCAACTCGAGGCCATCTGCTGACCGTGCTCGGCGCCGGCTTCGGGTTGGCGGTGACGATCGGCAATGCCATCGGCGCCGGGATTCTCCGGACTCCCGGCGCCATCGCCACGCACCTGCAGACGTTCTGGCCGTTCGTGATCGTCTGGGTCGCCGGCGCGCTCTACGCGATCCTCGGCGCGAACGCGCTGGCCGAGCTCGGAACGCTCGTGCCGCGCTCCGGCGGACAGTACGTCTTCGTCCGCCGCGGCCTCGGCAACTACGCCGGCTTCGTGGTCGGTTGGAGCGACTGGATCTCGACCTGCGGCACGACCGCCGCCGTGGCCATCGTCGTCGGCGAGTACACGGTCGGCCTCTTTCCGCAGGCGCGCACCGAACAGGTCATCGCCCTGGCCGTGGTCGCGCTGCTGACGCTCGTGCAGTGGCTCGGCGTGCGCGCCGGCGGCGCGGTGCAGAACGTCACCAGCGCCATGAAAGCGCTGGCGCTGCTGCTCGTGATCGGCGCCTGTCTCTGGCTCGGCACGCGCAATCCCGCCGCGCCGACGGCTGCCATCGCCGATCGCGAGACGTCGCTGGCGGTGCTCTTCATCCTCTCGCTGCAGTCGGTGATCTACACGTACGACGGCTGGTCGGCGGTCATCTACTTCTCCGAAGAAGTGCGCGATTACGGCCGGGCCATCCCGCGAGCGATGCTGTCGGGCGTGGCCATGATCGCGGTGATCTACCTGCTCGTGAATCTCGCCTTTCTGCGCGTGGTCTCGCTGCCGACCATCGCCGGGCAGAACTTCGCGGCCGGCGTCGTGGTCGAGCGGCTCTTCGGCGCGGCCGGCTACGATCTTCTGCGCGGGCTGGTGATCGTGCTGCTCATCAGCGCGGTGAGCTCGAACGTGCTGATGGCGCCGCGCGTGCTCTACGCGATGGCCAGCGACGGCCTGTTCTGGCGCGGCGCGCGCGAAGTGAATCGCGGCGGCACGCCCGACATCGCCCTGCTGATCAGCAGCCTCTTCGCCGCCGCCTTCATCGTCACGGGCACGTTCGAGACGGTGATCGCCAAGCTCGCATTTTTCTTCGTCGCCAACTACACGCTCTCCTTCGTCACGCTCTTTGTGCTGCGCCGCCGTGAGCCGGACGCCGACCGGCCGTACCGCGCCTGGGGACATCCCTTCACTACCGGCCTGGCGCTGCTCGCCTCGATCGCCTTTCTCTGCGGCGCGGTGGCGAGTGACGCGGTGAACTCGCTCTGGGCCCTCGGGCTGCTGGTGCTGAGCGTTCCGGTTTATCTTCTGATGAGACGCCGATGATCGATCGCGACCTCGCCTCCGCGGCCACGCTGCCGTCGCGCTACTACTTCGACGCGGACGTGCTCGCGCGCGAGAACGAGCGCCTCTTCGCGCGCACCTGGCAGCTCGCCGGCCGCGCCGAACAGGTTCGCGAGCCGGGGCAGTACTTCACCGCCACCATCGCGGAGGAGCCGGTGCTGGTCGTGCGCGGCAGCGATGGAGTGCTGCGGGCCATGTCGAACGTCTGCCGCCACCGCGCCGGCCCGATCGCGAAAGGCGAGGGCAAGCGTCCGGTGCTGCAGTGCGGCTATCACGGCTGGACCTACGCGCTCGACGGACGGCTGCTGAAGACGCCGGAGTTCGACAACGTGCGCGACTTCGATCGCGCGACTTGTGCGTTGCCGCGCTTCCAGGTCGCGGAGTGGAACGAGCTGGTGTTCGTGCATCTCGATCCGCACGCCGGCTCGCTGCTCGACTTCCTCGGCACGCTCACCGCCGACATGCCGCCGCACGACTACAGCGGCTTCCGTCTCGCGAAACGGAAGACGTGGGAGCTCGGGTGCAACTGGAAGATCTACGTCGACAACTATCTCGAGGGCTACCACATCCCGATCGTGCATCCCGGTCTCTTCCGCGAGCTCGACTACCCGAACTATCGGACCGAGACGAAGCAGACCTACTCGATCCAGTTCGCACCGACGCGCAAGGCCGAGCGCATCCGCACCGCGAACGGCGACGACGAGGTGCGCTACTTCTGGATCTTCCCCAACCTCATGCTCAACGTCTATCCCGACAACTTCTCGACGAACCTCATCCTGCCGCTCGGCCCCAACCGCACCGTCACGCTGTTCGACTGGTACTTCAAGGATCCCGAAGCCGCGCGCGCCGAGATCGACGAGACGGTGGCCTTCAGCGATGAGATTCAGATCGAGGACATCGACATCTGCGAGGCCGTCCAGCGCGGACTGAAGTCGGTCACGTACGACCGCGGCCGCTACTCACCGCAGCGCGAAAACGGCGTGCATCACTTTCACCAACTCTACGAAGAGTGCATGCGCTGAGACCACGGCGCGCCCGCGGCGATGGTGCGCGCGAACACCGGGCAGTCGCGATCGTGCGCTCCTTCCAGATAGCCGGTGCTCAACAGAAAGCTGCCGGTGATCTCGCCGCCGGTGAAGAGAAACGTTTTCTTGAAGAGCTTCACCCACTCTTCTTTCGTCCGCGGATGATGGGCATCGAGCCACTCCGCGAATGAGCCGTGCGTCTTCCGCAGCGCGCGAATGCGCCTCGCATTCTCGATGGCAGCGTCGATCTTGAGCCGGTTGCGGATGATCGCGGCATTGCCGAGCAGCCGCTCCCGCCGCCGCGCATCGAACCGCGCCACGCGATCGACGTCAAACCCGGCAAACGCCTCCCGAAACGCCGCACGCTTCTGCAACACCGTCAGCCACGAGAGTCCCGCCTGCTGAATCTCCAGCACCAGCCGCTCGAAGAGCAGCGACTCATCCCGCACCGGAAACCCATACTCGAGGTCGTGATACGGCCCGTGCCACGGGTGGCCGGGAGCGATGGTGCAGTAGCTCATGGGGAAAGTATGTCGGAGTTCCGCGAAACGCGACTTTTCCCTTGCATGCACACCTCTCGTTGCACACACTGCGCGCTGCATGTTGCCCATCGCGATCGTCGTCGCCGCAGCGCTCGTCGCGTTGGCGGTCGTGATCGCGGCGCGGCAGCTTGCCAGGGCGCGCGGCGGCGGCGTGCTGCGCGACACCAACCGCTTCGCCGCGGAGATCATCGACAACGCCGGCGAAGGGATCGTCGTCTACGACCGCGACCTTCGCTACATCCTCTGGAACCGCTTCATGGAGGAGCTCACCGGGATGCCCGCCTCCGTCGTGGTCGGGCAGCTCGGGCCGGAGCTCTTTCCGCACCTGCGCGAGCAGCAGGTCGACGACCTGATCCGCCGCGCCTTCTCCGGCGAGACCGTCTCCTCGCCCGACATCCACTACTACGTCCCGCAGAACGGGAAGCAGGGCTGGGTCTCCTCCGTCTATCGTCCGCACTACGACGCCGCCGGCAACGTCATCGGCGTGATCGGCCTCATTCGCGACATCACCGAGCGCAAGACCGCCGAGCAGCAGATTGAGTATCAGGCGTATCACGACGCGCTCACCGGCCTCGCCAACCGCCGCCTCTTCCAGGAGCATCTCTCGCTCGCGCTCGCGCTCGCGCAGCGGCGGCAGACCCTCGTGGCCGTGCTCTTCCTCGATCTCGATCACTTCAAGCTGATCAACGACTCGCTAGGCCATACGGTCGGCGACGAGCTGCTCAAGCAGGTCGCCAAACGCCTGAAGTCCGCCGTGCGCGAAGGCGACACCGTCGCGCGCGTCGGCGGTGACGAGTTCACCATCGTCCTGCAGGAGCTCAATCGCGGGCAGGACGCCGCGCTCGTTGCGAAGAAAGTGCTGCGCACCGTCTCCGAGCCGATCGAGGTGAACGGCCACCGCCTCTACGTCACCACCAGCGTCGGCATCACCCTTTTTCCAGACGACGGCGAAGATGCGGAGACGCTGCTCAAGAACGCCGACACGGCCATGTACCGCGCCAAGGCCGAGGGACGGAACACGTACCAGATGTCGACGCAGGAGCTGAGCCGCTCCACGCACGAGCGGATGACGGTCGAGAGCGGACTGCATCGCGCGCTCGAAGCGGGCGAGTTCGAGCTGCTCTACCAGCCGCAGCTCGACGTCAGCACCGAACAGATCGTCGGGATGGAAGCGCTGCTGCGCTGGCGCCATCCCGAGCGCGGCGTGATCGCACCGGAGGAGTTCATCGGCGTCGCCGAAGAGCGCGGGCTGATCCTCGGCATCGGCAACTGGGTCGTCTGCGAAGCCTGCCGCGCCGTGCGCCGCTTCCACGACCGCGGCCATCGCGACTTCCGCGTGGCCGTGAACATCTCCGCGCGGCAGTTCCGCGATCCGGCGCTGCTGTCGAACATCGAGAGCGCCATCCGGGAGGCCGGCATCGACGCGCGCACGCTCGAGATCGAGATCACCGAGAGCGTGGCCATGGACGACGTGCAGTTGACGATGTCCACACTGACGGAGTTGCGGAAGTCCGGAGTGACCATCGCCATCGACGACTTCGGCACCGGCCACTCGTCGCTCAGCTACATCAAGCGCTTCCCGATCGACGCGCTGAAGATCGACCGCGCCTTCGTCACCGACCTTCCGGACGGCTTCGAAGACGCGGCCATCGTCAGCAGCGTGATCTCGCTCGCGAACGGCCTCGGCATGCGCGTCATCGCCGAAGGCGTCGAGACGCGCGAACAACTCGACTTCCTCCGCGAGAACGGCTGCCGCGAAGTGCAGGGCTTCTACTTCAGTTACCCGGTGGAGCTCGACGAAGTCGAGCGGCTACTCGGTGCCTCCAAGGTTCGCCGCCAGGAACGTTGAGTCGTTCGTGTAGTTGTCGGTCAGCGTCGCGTACGCGCCGACGAGCCCCGTGCCCTGCAGCACCTGCACGCGGATGAGTCCCGCGGTCGGCGCCTTGACGTTGCGCGCGGCGAAGATGTCGTTGAGCTGCGTGCCGCCGCCGAGCGGAATGGCCGTGACGAACGTGTCGAGGACATTCGAATGCTCGTCGAGCAGCGAGATCCGCACGTTCGTCGGATCGCCGACGCTGCGCGTGGTGAGATCGACCAGGCCGACATTCGTGCGGAATTGCGCGCCGCCCACCACGCCGAGGATCTCCAGCGTGTCGCCGGGAGACGCGGACTGGAAACTGTTGAACGGCGGGATCAGCGAGCCGTACGTCGCGCCGCTGTCGTCGATCGTGTAGGTGCGCGAGGTCACGCGCACGCCGCCGCCGTCGTGCGGCGCGGTGGCCGACTGATAGCGCAGCTTCGCCAGCCCTTCGATGTGGAAGAGCGTCGGCAGCACGTCTTCGATCACGCGCGCCTCGTGCGGCAGCAGCGTGAAGCGCAGGATCTGCGACGGCGGCACGGCCGGATCCCACGACTTCACCTGCAGGTTCACCGTACGGGCCTCGTCGTCGACGTTCAGCAGATAGAGATCGCTGCGGAAGTGCGAGCCGTTCGCGCCGTCGACGTGTCCGATGACCGGAATCGTGCGCGCGGTCGATGCCGGCAGATCGGGCGGAAAGTACGTCGGGTCGTTGGTGCGGTTGTCGATGGCCACGACCGTGGCGATGCCGCCGCCGTGCACCGGCTGCACGACCAGGCCGCCCGACTGATGCGAGGAGAGGCCGAGCATTCCGCCGATGCCGTTGGTCTGCGTGATGCCGTTGGTCGGCGTGATCGCGCCCTGATTCGACACGCCCATCACGCCGTTCACGCCGTGCGCTTCGAAGAGCGCCGCGGTGCCGCGGCCGGAGGTGTCGGTCAGCAGCACGTTCGTGCGGAAGTTCGGCCCGGGGAACGCGCCGGCGAACGAGACCGGGAAGCGCGGCGAGGCCGCGTTGTAGAAGTCGATGGCCAGCATGCCGAAGCCGAACGTGCCGTTCGTCGACGCGACGCGCGAGTAGGTGCGGCCGGTGACGTTCACGCCGACCGCCGGGATGAAGTGCAGCGCGCCGCCGCCGCTCTCGAGTCCGAAGAGCGCCTTGAGCGCGTCGGCGACGAGTCGCGTTTCGCGCGCGGCCAGATGCAGCGTGACGTTCTTCACCTCCGCCGCCGCCACTTCATCACCGAGCGGCACGAAGCGCACCTCGACGTCCTGCGCCTCGGCCAGCGGATTGTGGATGACGAAGTCGGTCAGCCAGTAAGAGTCGAACGCGCCCTGCAGCCGCGCCACGCCCGGCAGCACCAGCCGCTGCTTGAGCGACGCGCGCACCACGCCCCATTCCTGGATCACGTCGCCGCCGCCGGCGATCGGAGGCGAGATGATGAGGCTCGGCTCCGGCGCGCTCGCGGCGGAGTCGAACGCGAACGGCTCGCCGCTCTCGATCGTGTCGACGTCGAGATGGACGAAGCCTTTGCCGACGCCTTCGTTGAGGAACAGCTCGTCGTAGAACTTCGGCGCCGGAGTGCCGACCGTCCAGACGGCCAGCGCCGGATCGAGGAACTGCAGATCGAACGAGGGACGGGGGCGATGCACCTGGATGAGGAGTTTCGTGCCGCTGTCGCCGGCGTGCAGCGCCTCGACCTGCGGGCCGCTGATGTCACTCCACTGCTGCTGCAGTCCGCGCTCCGGCGTGTGCAGCGAGAGCGTGGTCGGCCGGCCGGCGTTGCGCTGGATGATCCACGCGCCGCCAAAGTCTGCGGTCGGCACGGCGAAGAACGACATCGTCTCCGGATTCCACGGCAGCACGGTCGGGTCGTACGGTCCCGCCACGAGCTGCTTCGACGTGCCGCGCACGAAGTAGAGCGAGCGGAAGCCGTTGCGCAACTCGATGAGGTACGTGTCGCCCGCATCGGTGACCCAGCCGTACGTGATCGCGTTCAGCGCCGCCTCGGTCACCCTCACCGGCGTGCTGCCGACTTGCACGCGTTGAATGACGTTCTCGTCGTTGCGGATCAACGCGACGCCCGCGGCCGAGCCGCCGAGCAGGCGCGAGCCGCCGTAGTAGCCGGCGGGCGCCGGCGCGAGCAGACGCGTGGCCTCGCCGTTTGCGCGGATGGCCCAGACGCTGCCGTCGTCATAGCCGGCGAAGAAGGGGATGTCGTACGTGGCGAGGTGGATCGGAGCGGCGAGACCGCGCGTGTACGGGCCGCCGGTGTCGACGTCCGCCGGCATCTGCAGCGTGCGACCATCGAGCGCACTGATGCGCTTCCAGATGCCGCCGCCGTTGCTGAAGAGCGTGATCGGCTGGTGCGTCGGGTTCTTTCCCTCGAAGTCGTCGGTGGTGACGATGAGCAGCGAATCGACGGTGATCGGCGAGTTCGCGCTCGACCGCTCGTAGTACGCGGCGGTGAGGATCACGCCGGTGCCCTGGCGCGGATAGACGACTTCCGGCTCGAACATGCCGGTCGTGTCGTAGCGCACGAGGTGCGACGGCGGCTGATACGCGAAGCTGGCGTCTGACTCGATGAGGTAGAACTGCCGCGTGGACCGCAACTGATACGCCGGCGTGGCGATGCGGTTCGTGTAGGGCGAGTAGGAGATCACCCGAGCGAAAAGCGGCGAGCCGAGGGCGAGAGCAGCAACGAGAACCGCGAATGTTTTGACGCGCATGGGCAGCAATTTATGCTGCTATCCCATAGCAGGCAAGGCTTATTTGCGGAACTTACCCTTTTTGATGACTTCTGCCGCGGCGCGGAAGCCGCTGTCGACCGCTCCCGCCACGGTGCCGGTCTGGTCGCCGCTGGTCGCCTCGCCGGCGAAGAAGAGGGTGTTGCGCACCGGCCGCGCGAGCTCCGCGTGCGCGCCGCTGCCGCCGACGCCGGCGTAGGAGTAGGCGCAGCGGCTGAAGGGATCGCGCTGCCAGTCGTGCGTCCATGTGGCGACGAGGAGCGCGTCGAGCCGTTTGCGCGGGACGCAAAACGCCGCGCTCATGGCGTCGAGCGCGCGATCGGTCAGCGCGTCGTTTCCCTCGGCCAGCAGCGTGTCGGCGGCGGTGCCGCCGGCCCAGCCGGTGAGGATCGGCGAGCGGAACGGCGCGGCCGTCCACCAGGTCGGCATGAAGCGGTCGTTCGTGTGCAGAAAGTTCAGCGGCCCAGCGGCACCGCGCGCGGCGAGGTACTCCGGATCGTCCCAGAAGCGCTCGCGAAAGCGGAAGGCGATCTTCACCACGTGGCCTGCTTCGAGTTTCGCGACGGCGCGCTCTTTCTCGCGCAGCGGCGGATCGAAGGCGATGGCGCCTTCCTGATCGCGCGCCGCTTTCCAGACGCCGATCGGAATGGTGACGATGAGCGCGCGTGCGCGAATGCGCTCGGTGACGCGCGCGGCGGCGGAGTGGCATTCGACGCGGACGTCGCCGTCGGACCACTGCACGCGATGCACGACCGTGCCGAGGCGTAGCTCGACGCGCTCCGGATCGAGGCCGGCGCGCAGCCACTCGAGCAGCGCGTCCTG
Organism: Thermoanaerobaculia bacterium; assembly: GCA_036389275.1. Lineage (GTDB taxonomy): Bacteria > Acidobacteriota > Thermoanaerobaculia > Gp7-AA8 > Gp7-AA8 > QHVT01. The sequence goes on along the minus strand of DASVQE010000016.1, from coordinate 11,652 downwards.
TCCGCCGGCCAGGCGGAACTGGCGATTGCCGCCGGAGTCTTCATCCTGCTCGTGGTCGGCCGAGCGGAGCGCCAGCGCGCTGATGCGATCGGCGTGCGACGCGTGGTAGCCCTCGACGAACGTGCAGGCGAGCTCGCGCAGCCGCGGCGGGATGCGTTGCTTGCGCAGAAACTCGGCGAAGGAGACGTCGCGCTTCAGCCGCGCGATCTTCGCGCGCACCGAGTCGATGCGCTCCCAGAAATCGTCGATGCGCTGCCACCGCTCGCCGCGCGACCACCAGTGATCGTCCGGCAGCTCGCAAGCCGCGAGCGCGGCGGCGTCGACGATGCGGAACGTCGTCGCCACTTCGCCGTGGATGAACTCCGCTCCGAGCTCGACCGGCAGCGGCAGATCGGACACGTGCAGCGAGTGCACGCGCCCGCCGGTGCGCGGCCGCGCTTCGAGCACGAGGACGCGGAGGCCGCTCTGCGACAAGGCACGCGCGGCGGCCAGTCCGGCCGCGCCGGCGCCGATGATCGCGACGTCGCAGGAGACGTCAGGCGGCAACAGCGATCATCCTTCGCCCGCGATCTCCTTCCACGACAGCTTTCGGACCTGCATCACCTTCTCGTCGATGTCGCGCTGCGTCGCCTTCTCGCCGAGGACGCGGCGGAGATAGTCGACCTCCGTCGACACCAGCTTGTTGTGCTTCGGGAGAAGCCGCACGGCTGCGTTCTGGAGGTTGCGTTCGGAGACGGAGATGAGCTTGGTGGCGCGTAGCTGCTGTTGCATGTCTAACCGCAACGAGCGCGCGCGCGAAAATCATCCTCGTGCTGAGCTCACCGTTTTCGCGTGCTGGCCGCGGGACGCGCCACCAGCGTGCTGCGGAAGCTGAACGAATCCTGCACGAACGTCTGCCGCGCCGGCGTACAGCCGCAGAGCGCACAGCGGAGCCCGTCGACGTGTGCGGCGCGTGAGTGGCCGCAATGCTCGCAACGTTTCATCTTCGCCTCCACATTAGTTATTCAGATCAAATGTCGTGCCTGTCTGGCAGTGATGAGATTAGAGCCGCTTGCAGCGAGGGCGACGTTTCGCTAGCGGACGTAGAATCGACAGCAGTCCGATGACAGACGTGCTGATCAATCCGATGGCGGCGGAGCTCGGCCGCACGAACGCGCTGCTGCGCGGCAGCGGACGCCACTACTCGGTCCGCTTCGACGGTCCGCTCTCGGTGAAATCGGTGCTGGCCGGCAGCGCCACGTGGGAAACGGACGCCGGCCGCTACGAGGTCGTGCCGGGCGCGGCGCTCGTCCTCGCCGACGGTGAGGAGTACGCGCTGGAGATCGATGCTCTCCGTCCGGTAGAGACGTTCTGCCTCTTCTTCGCCCGCGGCTTCGTGGAGGATGCGCGCCACGCCGCCACGAGCGGCAGCGCGGCGCTGCTCGATGCGGACGCGGCGCCGCGCTACGAGGTGGCGGAGCGGCTGCACTTCGACACGCCCCTGGCGGTGGTGATCCGCGCGGCGCAGGCGCGTCTCGCCGCCGGCCTGCCGCTCGAGCCGTCGTTCTACGATGCGGCGCTGGCCATCGCTGGCGCGCAGGACGATCTCGCCGCGCGCGCGTCGCGGCTGCCGGCGCTGCGCGCCTCGACGCGCGAGGAGCTGGCCCACCGCGTCGCCCGCGGCACGGCGTTCCTGCACGCCAGTCTCGCCTCCGATGTCAGCGTCGCCGACGCCGCGCGTGCGGCCTGCCTCTCGCCGTTTCACTTTCACCGCCTCTTCGCCGCGCTGCACGGCACGACGCCGCATCGCTATCTCACTCGGCTGCGGCTCGACCACGCCCGGGCACTGCTGCGCGCGACGGAGCGCAGCGTGAGCGACGTGGCCGCAGCGTGCGGCTTCGCCAGCACCGGCTCGTTCACGACGCTGTTCACGCGCGCCTTCGGCCTACCGCCGGCGCGTTTTCGCAGGAACGGAGAAGTGCCGCGCGAGCCGCCCGCGCTACGATCGCCGCATGAGTGAGCTCACCGATGCCATTCGCGCCGGCGACGCCGCGCGCGTCGCCGCGTTGCTCGATGCCGATCCGTCGCTGCTGCAGTCGTCGGAGAACGGCGTCACGCCGATCCTTCTGGCCTGCTATCACGGGCAGGCGTCGCTGGCGCGGCTCTTCCTCGATCGTGGCGTCGTGCCTTCGTTTCACGAGGCCTGCGCCCTCGGCGATTCCGCACGTGCGGAAGCTCTGCTTTCCGCCGATCCGTCCCTGCTGAACTCCCGATCGCCGGATGGCTTTCCTGCCGTAGGTCTGGCGATTTTCTTCCGCCATCCCGAGCTGGCCCGGCTGCTGGTCGAGCGCGGCGCGGACGTGAATGCGCCGGCCGAGAACGCGCAGCGCGTCACGCCGCTGCACGCCGCCGCGGCGGTGTGCGATCGGGAGACGATGCGGCTGCTGCTCGAGCACGGCGCCGACGTGCACGCGCGGCAGCAGCTCGGCTACACGCCGCTGCACGGCGCCGCCAGCCGCGGCGACGTCGAGGCGGCGAAGCTGCTCCTGGCACATGGCGCCGATCGCGAGGCGCGTTCCGACGACGGCATGACGCCCGCCGACGTCGCCCGCAAATACAACCAGCCCGAGTTCGCCGACTGGCTCACGCGCGCGTAGCCGCGGGCGGCAGCGCGACATCGTGGAACGATGCGGCTGCTGCTCGAGCGCGGCGCTGACCGCGATGCGCGCTCCGACGACGGCATGACGCCGGCCGACGTGGCCCGCAAGTACGACCAGCCCGACTTTGCCGACTGGCTCACGCGCGCGTAGGCGCCGGCTGCAGCGCGAGGTCGGGGAACGAGCCGCCGCGCGAGAAGAAGACGTGCGCCGCAAACGCGCGCATCGGCGGGATTCGCAGCAGCGCCAGCCCAGCCTCGGCGAGCAGCGGCGTGGCCGCCGCACGGAGCGCGCGCCGCATCCACCGCCGGGGCCATGAAACGCGCCCGGAAGCGGTCGCCGGTGTACTGCGCGAGCGCGGTCCGGTCGCCGCCGAGGTGCGCGGCGATGACGCCGGCCGACACCGCGCGCACGTACAACCAGCCCGAGTTCGCCGACTGGCTCACGCGCGCGTAGGCGCCGGCTGCAGTGCGACGTCGGGGAACGAGCCGCCGCGCGAGAAGAAGACGTGCGCGGCAAACGCGCGCATCGGCGGGATTCTCAGCAGCGCCAGCCCGGCCTCGGCGAGCAGCGGCGTGGCCGCCGCACGCAGCGCGCGGCGCATCCACCGCCGGGCGATGAAGCGTGCCCGGAAGCGATCGCCCGTGTACTGCGCGAGCGCCGTCCGGTCGCCGTCGAGGTGCGCGGCGATGACGCCGGCGGCGAAGGAGGAGAGCCGCAGCGCGCCGTCGAGTCCACCGGCGGTGAGCGGCGAGACCGCGCCGGCCGCGTCGCCGATGACGAGGCCGCGCGGCGAGGCGGTGCGCCGCAGCATCCCGCCCACCGGAATGAGTCCGCCGCGCCGCTCGATCGTCCGGCCGATGTCGAACGGGAGGCTGCAACGGAACGTGTGCAGTGCCGCGGCCGGGTCCCAGCCGTCGCGATAGCCGGCCACGCCGAGGTGCGCTTCCTCGCCGTCGTTGGCCAGCCAGGCGATGTAGCCGGGGGCGAGCCGCGGATCGACGAAGCAGTGCAGCACGCGCTCGCGCGAGATTGCGGGCACGATCTCCTCGACGCCGGTGAGCAGCTCGCGATTCACGTCGAGCCCGAGCTGCCGCGCCACCAGTGACCGCGCACCGTCCGCGCCGACGATGAACCGCGCCGCGATCCGTTCCTCGCGGTCGTTCCGCCACACCCGCACGCCGCCGTCTTCGCACGCCAGGAGCCGCGTCCGCGGCAGCCACGTCACGCCCGCGCGCACGCACTGCTCGGCCAGATCGAGGTAGAGCGACGACATCCTCCCGATGCGGAACTCGTCGCGCTGCGCCACCAACCGCAATTCCCGCCGCGCCGGCGAGTGCAGCACCACCTCCCGGATCCCCGGCCCCAGCTCCTCCTCCGGCAACGGAAAATCCTCCCACGTCTTCCGCACGAAGATCCCGGTCGTATGCACGGGCGCCGCGAGCGAAGGCTTCCGGTCGAGGAGGACCACCCGCAACCCCCGAACCGCCAACTCGCGCGCGCACTGCAATCCGGCAAGGCCTGCGCCGATCACCACCACGTCATTGACCATAGCGATAACTTTACAGTGCAAAGTACGTGCGTGCAATTGCAGCGCCGGAAATCGGTGGGCGCACTTCCGTCTCTCCGTGCAAGGAGGAAACGAACCATGCCTGATCTCGAAGTCTCACAGCCATTCACCGGAGCGACGGGGTTCCAGTACGTCGGAACGCAGGGCGGCGGGACGTCGCAGCTCGCGATCGCGAGCGGAACGCGCAGCGCGGTGCTCGTCGGCGATGCGGCGGTCGGCCGCACGGGGAAGTTGACCGTCGTCAGCAAGACGCAGGAGGACCTCGGCGCATTCGTCACGGATGGCGGCGCGTCGAACATCGTCCTGCAGACGCTGCCCGGCGGGAACAGCGGCTTCCAGGCGATCAACTTCAACGGCTGCTACGGGCCGGCGGCGGAAGAGGTGTTCGTCGCCGGCAAACTGCGGTGGCGCATCGCCGTCGACCAGCGCATCGCGTCCGATCACCTGATCGTCGACGTGTACGACGGCACGACGAAGACGCTGAAGCAACTTCTCTCCGTGCGCTACGTCGACGGCAAGGCGCAGGTCGAGATCGCCGGAGACCTGAAGGTGACCGGCAAGATCACCGCGGCCGGCATCACCGCGCCGTAACGCTGACGGAATGGGACGACGAGGGGCCTCCGGCGGCTGGGGCCGAGGGCCCCAGACCCCATCGGTTGGCCTAGCCTCCGCGACACCGTGTCGCGAGCTTGGAAGGCAGTGTCGCGGAGGCTAGGCCAACAGACGGGGTCCGGGGCCCGTGGCCCCGGCCGCCGGAGGCCTCCGGTCGTCACCCATTCGTCGCCAGTTCGTCGAGTGAGCGCACTGCGGTGCGGATCTGCTCGTCGGTGAGGCGATCGATCTGCGGGAAGAGCGGCAGCGTCGCGTCGAGTCCGTGGATCTCGGCGCGGTGCTGCTCCATCCACTGCACGAGCCCTTCGGCGAGGTGGCCGTTCGCCTCGCTGTGCGAGCCGGTGCCGCCGATATCGTTATCGACCACGCTGCCCAACGCTTCGCGCGGCGATGGCGCCAGCGAGATCTCGGCGAGCTTGGCGCGGTACTCGCGCGTCCAGACCTTGCCCATCCGCTTTTCGGACGCGTCGATCGCGTGACGTCCCTCGTGCAGGAGGATGGACGAGGTGAAGTGCTCGCGCTCGACGCGGGCGATGAATGCGTCGCGCTCGCGCGTCTCGCGGTACACGCTCTCGAGATACTGCCGCCGCAGCCGCTTGGCGAGGCCGGGGAAGAACTGGATTGGCTGCTCCTTCGCGCGGGCGCGGTCGCGCTCCGTCTCCTGCGCCGTTTCGCGCTCGTCCTCGCCGCGCACCTCCGCGTCGGCGACGAGCTCCCATTCGCGCAGCGGCCCGTTCGCGTAGCGCGGGCGCACCTGCACGATCTCCTTCGCCGTGCCCCAGCCGCCGTCGCCGCTCGTGCCGTCGTTGCACCACTCGGAGAAACCATTCGACACCATCGAGTCGAGCGCGACGAAGTTCACCGCGGCCTTGTGCCCGTACTGCTCGACCGGCATGGCGCGATCGATGACGCGGTGGCCGAGGTGCAGATCGAAGTAGCCGCCGGTCGTGCCGAGGAGAACGTAGATGCCATAGCGCTTCCCGAACTCCTGCGCCGGTTTCTCGCGATCGATGATCGCGCGCAACGTCTTCTCCTTCGCGCCGTCGGTCGAGAGCGCGCGGTAGTAAGCAGTGGCGTCGGCGTCGATGCGGCGGAGCGCGGCGGCGTAATCGGCGATGGCGCCGCGCGGCTGCACAAGCGCCGCCTCGTCGAAGAAGCGGACCTCGGCGAGCGCCGCGGCGATGGCCGGCCGTTCGGCATCGCTGCCGCGCCACGGCGGCAGCAGGCGCGCCAGCGTTGCGCGTCCCGCCGCGACGAGCTGCGGCGCGGTGGCGTAGGCGGAAACGTGGTAGTAGGCGTCGACGCCTTCGAGTGCGGCGGCGCCGTCGCCGGCGCGCAATGCGGCGCGGGTGAGCAGGCGCGCTACTTCGAGCACCGGACCAGCTTCGGCGATCAGCGCGCGCAGCGTCGTCACCGACGCGCGCAGCGACTCCGGCGTGGCCGCGGGATCAGCCACCGTCGCGCCGGCGAGCAGCAGCGTGGCGCGGCGGCGCTCCTTCTTCTTCTTCGCCGTCGCCAGCGCCTTTTTCGCCTCGTCGCGCGAGGACGCGAACTCCTTCGTCTCGATTCCGAGGCGCGCGAGCTCCGCATGCGCCGCCGACGTGTCGAGCTTCCGCAGCCGCGTGCGTGCGGCGTTCACGTCGCCGAGGACGCGCCATTCGATATTCGCCAGCCGCACCGGCGCCTCGGCGCGATGTTCCGGATCGGGATCGGACTGCGCGGCCTCGGTGAACAGCTTCACCGCATCGCGCATCTTTCCGTTCGCTGCCGCGGAGCGGGCGCGCTCGTACGCGCTGCCGGTGGGTTGCGCCTCGTGATGACAGGCGACGAGGAGCGTGATGAGGACGAGTGCGAGCTTGCGGATCATGAGACGACGATACGCAACGCCGCGCGCCGGGATCTTGTCGCTCGCGAACATCGTGGTACGCGCTTAGCGCGACGCGCGCATCCGCCGCCGCCACTCCGCCGGCGCGACGCCGCAGTCGCGCGTGAACACTCGCGTGAAGTGGCTCTGATCGGTGAAGCCGCTCTGCGTCGCCGCCGTCGCCAGCGCGACGCCGGAGGCGATCAGCTCGCGCGCGTAGGCGACGCGCAGCGCGCGCACCTGCTCGCCGACCGAGACGCCGTAGCGCTGGCGGAATGCGCGCGCGAGATGCACCGGATGCACGCCGACCGTCGCGGCGAGATCGGCCAGCGACAGTTTCTCCACGAAGCGCCTCGCCACGATCGCCTGCACCTCGGCCAGCCACGGCGGCGTGCGGCGCGAATCGCTACGCGCGCGGGCGATGTGCCCGAACAGCTCCAGCAGCAACCCTTCGACGATCAGCGCCGCGGCCGAGTCGTTGCGGCGCAACTCGACTGACAGCCGCGCGCCGATGCTCGCCACCTGCGGCCCGTCGACTACGTCGCCGCGATGCAACGGATCGGCGGCGTCGCCGAGCCGCGCCACGAACCCGGCCGCGGGCACGAGATTCAGGCAGCGCGTCGGCTGCTCGGCGAAATCATCCTCGTGCGTATCGCCGGCCGGATGCAGCACCACCGACCGCGCGGCGCAGGCGCGCGTGCGCGCCGGCGAGCGCTCGCGATAGCCGCCCGAGAGCACGAAGGTGAGGTAACTCTCCTCGTGACGATGCCACGGCAGGAACGCGCCGCGCGCGTAGCGCGTCTCCGACATCCGGAACGGCTCCCAATGCGCGGCGCTGACCAGGCGGCCGAAGAACGTGCCGCGCTCGAGAGTGATCGGCATCGAGCGAGTGTACGTCGCCCGGGCGATTACGTTTCGTGGCGCGAGAAGATCAGCGACGCGTTCGTGCCGCCGAAGCCGAACGAATTCGACATCACGTGGCGCACGTCCTTTTCCCGTTTCACGTTCGGCACGTAGTCGAGATCGCAGGCGGGATCGGGAGTCTCGTAGTTGATCGTCGGCGGGATGATGCCGGTCTTCACCACCATCGCCGCGACCGCCGACTCGAGACCGCCGGCCGCGCCGAGGAGATGCCCGGTCATCGACTTGGTCGAGCTGATCGCGACCTTGTACGCGTCGTCGCCGAAGACCCGCTTGATGGCGATGGTCTCGGTCTTGTCGCCGACCGGCGTCGAGGTGCCGTGCGCGTTGATGTAATCGATGTCGGCCGGCTGCAGCCCGGCATCCTTGAGCGCGCGCGTCATGACCCGTCCCATGCCGTCGCCGTCTTCCGACGGTGAGGTGATGTGGAACGCGTCGGAGGTCATCCCGTAGCCGGTCAGCTCGCAGTAGATCGTGGCGCCGCGGCTGATGGCGTGCTCGCGCTCTTCGAGGATGAGGATGCCGGCGCCTTCGCCGATCACGAAGCCGTCGCGGCCGGCGTCCCACGGACGCGACGCGCGTTCCGGATCGTCGTTGCGCGTCGAGAGCGCGCGCATGGCGGAGAAGCCGCCGACCGCCAGCGCGCTGATGACCGCCTCGCTGCCGCCGGCGAACATCACGTCGGCCTCGTCGTGGCGGATGATCTTCGCCGCATCGCCGATGGCGTGCGCGCCGGTGGCGCAGGCGGTCGCGGGCGCGGAGCTCGGACCTTTGCAGCCGAAGCGGATCGAGATGTGTCCCGAGGCGAGATTCACGATCAGGCCGGGGATGAAGAACGGCGAGATGCGCGTCGGGCCGCGCTCGAGGAGCTTCTTGTGCATCTCCTCGATGAGCGGCAGTCCGCCGATGCCGGAGCCGATGATCACGCCGACGCGGTCGGAGTCTTCCTTCGACGGCTCGAACTTCGCGTCATCGGCGGCGAGCTGCGCCGCGGCGATAGCGTAGTGGATGAACGTATCGGACTTCTTGACCTCTTTCTTGTCGATGAACTTCTCGGCCTCGAAGCCGCGCACCTCGCCGGCGATCTGCGAGGGATAGCCGCTGGCGTCGAACTTGGTGATGCGGCCGACGCCGGAGCGTCCTTCGATGAGGCCTTGCCAGGTGGCGTCGTTGCCGACGCCGAGCGGCGAGATCATCCCCAGGCCCGTAACCACCACGCGACGTTTGCTCAAGAGGTCTCCTCAACAACGAAAAAGTGCTGAGTGCTAAGTGCGAAGTGCCGAGGGATTGTTCCCGGCACTTTGCACTTTGCACTCAGCACCTGGCTGCGCGGCAGCGCAGCGCCTTACTGTGCTTTGGCGCGCTTGTCGATGTAGTCGACCGCGTCGCGGACTTTGCGGATCTTTTCAGCCTCGTCGTCCGAGATCTCCACACCGAATTCTTCCTCGAACGCCATGATCAACTCGACCGTGTCGAGCGAATCGGCGCCGAGGTCTTCGACGAACGAAGCATCCGGGGTGACTTCCTCGGCGTCCACGCCGAGCTGCTCGACGATGATGGACTTGACCCTTTCCTCTACGGAACCCGCCATCAGTATGTCCCTCCTAATCTTCTGGGGCACGAATGCAAGGCGCGTTTTAGCACAAGCATCCCGCTGGTGCCACCCGTCGCGATGATAGATTCGCGCGCCGTGGCGAAACGAATCTTCTCCTATGAGGACGCGATCGCGCTCCTGCCCGAAGTACAGCGCATCACTTCCGAGGCCGTCGAGCGCGTCGAGGCGATGACCGTCGAAGACGTCGATGCCTATCAGAGCGTCGTCACTGAATGGGCCGAGGCCATCCTTTCCCTCGGCGTCGAGGTGAAAGGCCTCTGGCTCGTCGACTTCGACAGCGGCGGCGGCTACTACTGCTGGCGCCATCCCGAGCCGGCTCTCGAATACTTCCACGGCTACGACGAAGGCTTCGGCGGAAGGGTGAAGTTGAATTGATCCGCGCGGTCGCTTTCGATCTCTGGGAAACGCTGATCACCGAGACGCGCGACGTCGCGCGCACGCAGGAGCGGCTGCGGCTCACGCGCATCGAGGAGATCCTCGCCGCGCGCGGCCACGGCGCGCTGGCGGACCGGATCGAGCATGCATACCGCGCGCTCTGGCACCGCTGCCAGGAGCTCTACTGGTCCGCCGACGTCGACGTGCCGTGCCGCCGCCAGGTCGAGCATCTGCTCGAAGAGCTCGGCCTCGAGCCGCGCGCGCTCGACGAGGAGACGCTCTCCGCGCTCGAACACGCCTACGCGCACGCGGCCGTGGAGATCCCGCCGCGCGCGGTCGACGGCGCGCAGGAGCTGCTGCCCGAGCTGCAGTCGCGCGGCTACCGCGTGGGCCTGATCAGCAACACCGGCCGCACGCCCGGCTACGCGCTGCGGCGCGTCCTCGACCAGCTCGGCCTCGGCCGCTCCATCGACGCGATGGTCTTCTCCAACGAACATGGCGCGTGCAAGCCGCAGGCGTCGATCTTCGAAGAGCTGCGAAAAGGTCTACAAGTTGACTATCGGGAGATCGTCTTCGTCGGCGACAACCTCTACGCCGACGTGCACGGCGCGCAGCGCTGCGGCATGCGCGCGATCCACTTCGATCCGCCCGACCGCGGCGGCGCCGTCGCGCCTCCGATCGATCACGGCCTGGAGATCCTCGCCGACGCGCACGTGACGCGGCTGGCCGACGTGCTGGAGGTCGTCGAAAGGATGAAGGATGAAGGATGACTTCATCACCATCCAGGCGCCGCACTTCACGCTCGAAGGTCGCTCGCGCGCCGGCCACGAGACCTTCTTCCGCGTGCGCGAGCTCGGCGTCGCGCTCGACATCGGCCGCGGCCCCGACGCCGTCATCCCGATGGGTGAGGTCTTCATCACCCACGCGCATCTCGACCACGCCGCCGGCATGCCCTTCTGGGCCGGGCAGCGGCGGCTGCAGGGATTGCGCGGCGGGACGCTGCACGTGCCGGCCGAGGCGGCGGAGGATGTGCGCGAGCTCCTGCGGATTCAGGAGAAGCTGACCGGCGCCGAGTTCGAGGTGAGCGTCCACGGCATGGCCGCCGGCGACGAGGTCGCGTGCGGACGGCGTCACGTCGTGCGCGCCCATGCCGCGCCGCATCGCGTGGCCGCGCGCGCGTACGAGTTCTTCGAGCGGCGCCATCATCTGCGCGAGGAGTACGCGCAACTGCCGTTCGCGGAGATCGCCCGGCTGCGGAAGGAAGGAACGGACGTCGAGGAGCAGTTCCGGACGTCCATCCTTCTGTATACCGGCGACACCGACCGCGGCATCTTCGAGACGTGTGAGGCCGTCTTCCGCTCGGAGGTGCTGGTGGTGGAGTGCTCGTTCCTCGCGGACGGACATCAGGATCGCGCCGCGCGCTACCGCCACATCCACGTCGACGACATCGCCGACTTTGCCGACCGCTTCGAGAACGAGCTGATCGTGCTGACCCACTTCTCGCGCCGCTACTCGCACGAGGAGATCCGGACGCTGGTGAAACGGCGGCTGCCGCACGTGCTGCGCGAGCGGATTCGCCTGGCGTTGCCCGAATCGTTTCAACGCATCTGAAGAGGTCGCACCGAAATTGCTTATGCTTCACGCCCGATGACGTCCCGTCCCGTGCGCCTCGGCGCGATCCTCTCCATTCTTCTATTCACCCTCACCCAACCGGCGCTGCTCGACGCGGCGACGAAGAAGAAGAAACCGGCCGCGCGGCGCAAGGCCACGGCCACGCGCAAGGCCGCGCCGAAGCCGGCCGCACCGCCCGCGGATGTTCCCGTGGGCGCGACCTTCGAGCAGCGGCTCGCCTCGCTCGTCAACGGCGGCGTGGCGCGCAGCTCCGACGCCAGCATCCAGATCGTCGAGGTCGACACCGGACGCGTCGTGGCCGAGCGCAATCCGCACATGCCGCTCGCGCCGGCGTCGAACATGAAGCTCTTCACCACCGCCGCGGCCATCGATCTGCTCAAGCCGTCCTTCGAGGTGACGACGAGCGTCTTCGTGCGCGGCGACGTCG
>DASVQE010000015.1:0-52224 GCA_036389275.1 Thermoanaerobaculia bacterium | reverse complement strand
GCGGCACGCTCAACGGCGACGTGAAGGTGGTCGGCCACGGCGACCCGACCATCGGCGGACGTTTTCACGACGGCGCGGCGACCGCCGTCATTCAGGAGTGGGCTGCCGATCTGAAGCGCGCCGGGATCAAGAACGTGGCCGGCAATCTCGTCTTCGAGTACGGCTACATGGACACCGAGTACATCCATCCGACCTGGCCGGTCGATCAGCTCGTGAACTGGTACGAGGCGCCGATCTCCGCCTTCTCGATGCAGGAAGGCTGCGTGGAAGTGCGCGTGCTGCCGAGCCGTCCCGGCCAGCAGTGCGTGGTGCAGCTCGAGCCGCCGACGTCGTATCTGACCGTCCAGAACAGTTGCCGCACCGGCGGCGGCCTGCCGTTCATCACCCGGCTGCGCGGCTCGAACACGATCATCGTGCGCGGCGGCGTGCCGGCGCGCTCCGGCGCGACGGAGGTCTTCGTCACGGTCGAGAATCCGGTGCACTACTTCGCCTCGGTGACGAACGAGACCTTCCAGCGCAGCGGCATCCGCATCGGCGGGCAGATCGTGCTCACGCCGCACGACGCGCGTGCCGACTGGCGCGGCGTGACCAAGCACTCGACGCCGCTCAGCATCCTGGTCTACGTCATCAACAAGAAGAGCCAGAACCACTACGCCGAGCAGGTGGTGAAGATGATCGGCGCCGAGACGAAGCAGCAGGGGACGTGGGTGGCCGGCGCCGCGGCGGTGAAGGAATGGCTGACGACGAAGACCGGCGCGCCGGCGGAGGAGTTTTACGCGGTCGACGGCTCGGGCATGTCGCGCAACAACCGCGCCTCGGCCAACGCGTTCATTCACCTGTTGCGTTACATGTGGAAGAGCCCATGGCGCGAGGAGTTCGTCAGCTCGCTGCCGTACTCGGGCGACCCCGACTCGAAGTTCGGCAACCGCCTCAAGCATCCGCCCTTCGCCCGGCAGGTCTACGCGAAGACCGGCTACATCGTCGGCGTGGTCGGGCTGTCCGGCTACGTGCACGCCCAGAGCGGCAAGGTCTACGCCTTCTCCTTCATCTTCAACCGCTACCGCGTCGGCGTCTACGCGGTTTATCACCTGCAGGATGAGATGTTGAAGGAGATTATCCGGTCAGGATGAGGCGGAACACGGAACACGGAACGATGAACACGGAACGATGAACACGCTTCGCGCCGACGGTTTTTCGTTCCGTGTTCCGTGTTCCGTGTTCCGCGTTCAGAGCCGCAGGTTCTGACTCGCCGGCGTGAACTGCAGCGTGTACACACCGCTGTCCTTGCGCACGGTGGCCACGGCCTGGAAGCCGGGGAACTTGAGGACGGTGCCGATGATCTCGGCATTGTCATGGGCGACGAAGAGGTCGACGGCCTCGTCGATGTTCTCGGCGTCCCAATGGTGAAACGCGACAGCGTCGGGCGCGGCGATGGGCCTGCCTGCCGTGTCCGTCAGATGGCGCTCCTCCACTGTGAATCTCATGCCCTGAATCTCATGCTCTCCGCCCAAACGCGCGTGCAATTCCGGTGCAGACCACGCCGTTCTATACTCAAATGCGGAGGCGGACATGAGCGACGAGCGTGTATTGCGGGACGTTCCGGTGATCGGCCGGGTCGAGATTCATGAGGTCGAGCGCGCCGCGCCGCTGCCATCGGAGCGCTTCGCCGATCCGATTCCGCTCGCGCTCACCTACGACGACGTGCTGCTCAAGCCGGCACGCTCGGACGTGCATCCGAACTTCGTCGACGTCTCCACTCGACTGACCCGCGACATCCGCCTGAACATCCCCATCGTCTCGTCGGCGATGGACACCGTCACCGAGGCGCGGCTGGCCATCGCCATGGCCCAGCACGGCGGCCTCGGCGTGATCCATAAAAATATGCCGCCCGACCGGCAGGCCGAAGAAGTCGACAAGGTCAAGCGCTCGGAAGCGGGCATGATCGTCGACCCGGTCACGATGCGGCCGTGGCAGTCGATCTCCGAAGCGTTGCAGGTTATGGAGAAGTACAAGATCTCCGGCGTGCCGGTTACCGATGCGAACGGCAAACTGGTCGGCATCCTCACCAATCGCGATCTCCGGTTTGAGACGCGCTTCGATCTGCCGATCTCCGAGCGGATGACCAAGGACGGCCTGGTCACGGTGCCGGTGGGTACCACGCTCGAGCAGGCGCGCGAAGTGCTGCATCACCACCGCATCGAGAAGCTGCTGGTGGTCGACGCCAACGGCGACCTCAAGGGTCTGATCACGGTCAAGGACATCCAGAAGGCGCGGCGCTATCCGCTCGCGGCGAAGGATCCGCTCGGCCGTCTGCGCGTGGCCGCGGCCATCGGCGCCGGACGCGACGGGATCGAGCGTGCGCGCGCGCTGATCGACGCGAAGGCGGACGTGATCGTGCTCGATTCGTCGCACGCCCATTCGGCCGGCGTGCTCGACACCATCCGGCAGTTCAAGAAGCTCTTCCCGTCCACGCCGCTCATCGCCGGCAACGTGGCCACGTACGAAGGCGCGCGCGATCTCTGCGAGCTGGGCGTCGACGCGATCAAGGTCGGCATCGGACCGGGCTCGATCTGCACCACGCGCGTGATCGCCGGCGCCGGCGTGCCGCAGATCACCGCCATCATGGAGTGCGTGCGCGCGGCTGAAAAGTACGACGTGGCGGTCATCAGCGACGGCGGCATCAAGTTCTCCGGCGACATGACCAAGGCGCTCGCCGCCGGCGCGCACTGCGTGATGATCGGCTCGCTCTTCGCCGGCACCGACGAGGCGCCGGGCGAGACGATTCTCTATCAGGGCCGCACGTTCAAGGCCTACCGCGGCATGGGCTCGATCGGCGCGATGCAGCAGGGCTCGAAGGATCGTTACTTCCAGGAAGAGACCGACGAGGTGACGAAGCTCGTCCCCGAAGGGATCGAAGGGAAGGTGCCGTACAAGGGCTCGATCAGCGCCATGATCCCGCAACTCGTCGGCGGCCTCCGCTCCGGCATGGGCCTGACCGGCTCGAAGGACATCGAAGAGCTCCGCACCAAAGCGCAATTCGTCCGCATCACCGCCGCCGGCCTGCGCGAGTCGCACGCGCATGACGTGACGATCACGAAGGAAGCGCCGAACTACCGGATCGAATCGGCAGACTAGTCAGAGGCAGTTCCTCGGAGTTCCTCGGAAGTTCCTCGGAGTTCCTCGGAGTGGCCCGCAGCCGTCGTGCCTACCCACCCCGAGTAACTCCGAGGAACCCGAGGAACTCCGAGGAACTTTTTTTCGCCTCCCTCTTGACCTGCTACATTTGTAGCTCTATGCTACGTATGTAGCAATCAGGGGGAACCATGCCGAACGTCGATGAAACGGATCTGCCGCGCCGGGAGCGCGAGATCCTCGAGGCGCTCTACGAGCTCGGAGAAGAGGCCTCGGCCGAGGAGATTCGGGGGAGGCTGGAGGCGCCGCCGAGCTACTCCGCGGTGCGCGCGCTGCTGGCGCGGCTGGAGTCGCGCGGGCTGATCCGGCACAAGGAAAAAGGGCTGCGCTACGTCTACGCGCCGGTGGCGCGGCGGCAGACCGCGCGCAAATCGGCGCTGCAGCGGCTGGTGCGCGTCTTCTTCGGCGGCTCGCCGGGAGAAGCGGTCACCGCGCTGCTGGAAAACGAGAAGTGGACCGCCGAGGAGCTCGACGAGATGTCGAAATCGATCGAGCGCATGAAGAAGGAGAGACGGTGATGACTGCCATGCTCGTCGTGAAATCCACACTGGTCTTCGTCTCCGCGCTGGCGCTGCTGCGCGCCACGCGCCGCAGCTCCGCCGCGCTGCGCCACCGCATCGCCTCGGTGACCTTCGCCGTCGCGCTGCTGCTGCCGCTCGCGGCCTCGTTCGCGCCGGCTCGCGCCGTCACCGTACCCGCCGCCGCCGCGCGCGTGATCGCTGCCGCACCGGCGGCACAACCGCAAGCCGCACCGTCGCCGCGCGCCGCAGCCGCAGCAACGCCGGCGCAAACGCGCATCGAGCCGCGCACGATCGTCGCGGCGGTCTACCTCGGCGGCGTCGCGCTGCTGCTGCTGTCGCTCGCCGGCGGCGTGTTTCGTCTGTACCGGCTGCGCCATCGCGCCGAGCCGTCGGTGAGCGCGACCCGGCTCGCCAACGAGCTCGCGCGCGCCGAAGGCTTGCCGTCCGGCATCGCCGTCTTCGTCTCCGAGCAGCTCGCCGTGCCGATGACCTTCAACCGTTCGATCCTGCTGCCGGCGGAGACGCGCGACTGGGAAGCGGCGGCGGTGACGCGCGCGCTGCGCCACGAGCTCGAGCACATCGTCCGCCGCGACTGGCTCGCGCAGATCGTCTCGCGCATCGGCTGCGCGCTCTACTGGCCGCACCCGCTGGTGTGGATGCTCTGGTCGCGCCTGCGCCTCGAAGCGGAGCGCGCCTGCGACGACGCCGTGCTACGCGGCGGCGCGCCGGAGGAAACGTACGCGGAACAGCTCGTCGAGCTGGCCCGCCGCGTGGCCGGACATGGCGCTGTGCCCGCGCTCTCAATGGCCACGCGCAGCAACCTCGGCTCGCGCGTCGAAGCGATCCTCGACCGCTCGCTGCGGCGCTCGCGCATCGGCCGCTGGACCTCGCTGGCCGTGGCCACGCTCGCCGCGGCCATCCTGCTCGGCATCGCGCCGCTGCGCCTCGTCGCCGCGCCGCTGGCCGCGCTGCACGATCCGATCGTCGCGCACGACGACGATCGCGACGACGATCATGACGACGACTCCGAAGATCGTGACGCCGAGTCGCGGCCGCTCGACTTCGCGCTCCTCGGCGTCGCCCGCGCCGGCGACACCGCCGCGCTGCGCAGCCTGCTCACGCGCGGCGCCGATCCGAATGCCGCCTTCGACGGCGACGGCAACGCGCTGATCGCCGCCGCGCGCGGCGGTCACGTCGAAGCGCTCGCGGTGCTGCTCGCCGCCGGCGCCGATCCGAACGCCGGCGTCGAGGGCGACGGCAATGCGCTCATCGCCGCCGCGTCGCACGGCCACGCCGAGGCGGTGCAGTACCTGCTCGATCACGGCGCGGACATCGATCGCGGAGTGCCCGGCGATGCGAACGCGCTCATCGCCGCGGCCGGCGCGGGCGAGCTCGAGATCGTGAAGCTGCTCATCGCGCGCGGCGCCTCCATCGAAGAGGTCGTGCCGGGCGACGAGAACGCGCTCATTCACGCCTGCGAAGGCGGCAGCGTCGCGGTGGCGCGCTACCTCATCGAGCATGGCGCGGACGTCAACGCGCGCGTCTGGGCCGACACGCCGCAGGGCGGCGAGTGGCGCACGCCGCTGTCGATGGCGCGCCGCAGCCGCAACGCCGCGGAGCTGGTGCGCCTGCTCGAAGCCGCCGGCGCGCGGCAGTAGGAATGCTCCTCGTCGCGGCGCGCGCTTTCGGGACGCGCGCCGCGACGTACAATCCGCCGCCGTGCACACCACCATCGACGACTTCGCGGTGCGGCTCACCGACGATCACCGCCTCGAGCTCGTGAGCGTCTCGCGCGGCCGCATCGCCTGGTTCCCGGCGTGGGAGCACGCCGACCGCGATCTGCGCCACTTCATCGCCGCCGACGTGCCGATGGGCAGCGCCGACCTGCCGTACGAAGACGTCGACGACGAGTGGCGCATCCGCATCTACGAGCAGCAGGGCTTCGTGTACATCGAGGAGAACGATGCGCGCTGGCGCGTGCCGACGCAGCGCTACATCGAAGCGTGGGCCGCGCTGATCGACGCCTTCAATCCCGTCGAGCCGGTATGATCCGCGCTCGATGCAGGATGCCCGCAGCTTTACCCATCAGTTAGTCGATCTGCTGTTCGATCACGTCGAAGGCGTGGCCGCGCGGCCGGTCGTGGAGTGGACGCCCGCCGACGAGCTGCGCGAGCTGGTGCGAATCGACGGCAGCGCCGTCGAGCCGGCTGCGCTCGCTGAACTGGTGATGCGCTACTCGATCCAACTGCACCATCCCTCGTACATGGGACATCAGGTCTGTCCGCCGCTGCTCGATGCGGCCGCGGCGGATCTGCTGATCTCCTTCATGAACCAGTCGACGGCGGTGTGGGAGATGAGCCCGATCGGCACGGTCATCGAGCAGGAAGTGGTGCGCTGGCTCGCCGATCGCGCCGGCTATCCCGACACCGCCCTCGGCACCGCCGTCTCCGGCGGCTCCGTGGCGAACCTCACCGGACTGCTCGCGGCGCGTGCGCGCTGGAACGCCGATCCGCTGAACGCCGCGCGGCGCCCGGTGGTGGTGACGTCGACCGACGCGCACTACTCCGTCGCCCGCGCCGCAGCGCTCATGGGCATTCCCGACACTGACGTGCTGAAGGTCGCCACCGACGACGCCCACCGTCTCGACCTCGATGCGCTCGAAGCGACGCTGGCCGCGGTTGAAGCGCGCGACGACGCATCGCTGCTGGCGATCGTGGCTACGTCGGGATCAACCGCCACCGGCGCCTTCGACCGCCTCGACGAGATCGCGCTGCTGCGCGACCGCTATCGCACCTGGCTGCATGTCGACGCCGCGCACGGCGCCGCGGTGCTCCTCAGCCCGCGCTTCGCGCCGCTGGTGCGCGGACTCGAGCGCGCCGACTCGTTCTCCTGCGATCCGCACAAGATGATGTGGATGCCGCTCTCGCTCGGGACCATCCTCGTGCGCGACGGCATGTGGCTGCGCCGCGCCTTCTCCGCCGACGCGCCGTATCTGTTTCACGCCGGCGCGGTGAACCTCGGCGAGATGACCCTGCAGTGCTCGAAGCGCGCCGACGCCATCAAGCTGTGGCTCGTGCTCAAGTCGCGCGGCGTTGGCGCGATCGTGCAGGCGATGGAGCGCGTCGGCGATCTCACGCGCTACCTCTACGAGCGGCTGCGCGACTCCGATGACTTCGAGCCGCTGCACGAGCCGGAGCTGAACATCCTCTGCTTCCGCCGCCGCGGCTTCGACGACGAGCAGACCGCGAACCTGCGCGACCGCCTGATCCGCAGCGGACGCGCCTGGATCACCTCGACCGTGCTGCGCGGCGAGCGCGTGCTGCGGGTGACGATGATGAACGCGCGGACCACCGAGGGCGACGTCGACGCGATGATCGAGTCGCTGCGCGCATGCTGCGAATAGTGCTGGTCGAGCCGCGCGAGGCGGGCAACGTCGGCGCGGTGGCGCGGGCGATGAAGAACTTCGGCTTCGACGATCTCTGGATCGTCGGCGAGCATCCGGAACTGCTGCCGGTGGCGGGATGGTGGGCGAGCGGCGCGGACGATCTGCTGGAGCGCGCGCACTTTGCGCCGGCGCTGCTCGACGCGCTCGGCGACGCGCACCTGACCGTCGCCACCACCTCGATGCGCGGCCGCAGCACGCCTGTGTCGTTCACGCCGAAGACGCTCGCGCAGAGCTACGCGTCACTCGCATCCGAGCAGACCCTCGCACTCGTCTTCGGCCGCGAGGACAGCGGCCTCACGCGCGAGGAGCTGATGCTCTGCCAGCACACCGCGGCCATCCCGGCGAACGACGCCTTTCCGACGATGAACCTCGCCCAGGCTGCCTGCGTCTTCTGCTACGAGCTGGCGTCGCTGGCGCCGGAGCCGCGGCCGCGCGAGCTCGCCGACGCGGCGTCGATCGAGCGACTGCATCGCCGCGCGCGCGAACTGTTGCTCCAGGTCGGCTTCCTGCACGAGAACAACCCCGACCGCATCTACGACGATCTGCGCGCGATGGCCGGGCGCGCGTCGCTCGACGCTCGCGAGGCGACGATCCTCCTCGGGATCATTCGGCAGATTGAATGGAAGCTCGCGAGCCGGGCGTCGCATGACGCTCGTTGAGACACTCACGGATGATCTCGATGAAGGTGTCGAGATCGAACGGCTTGAGGATCGAGTTGCAGACCGCGCTCGGCGGGATCTTGTCGACGCCGCGCTTGCCGGCGGCGGTGAAGACGATCATGTGCGGACGATGGTCGGAATCGCGCTCGCTGATGCGGTCGATGAACTCGTAGCCGTTCAGGCGCGGCATCATCAGGTCGAGCAGGATCAGGTCGAAGCTGCCGTCTTTCTGCAGCATGTCCAAGCCGGCCGCGCCATCCTCGGCGAGCTCCACGTCGAACTTCATCCGTTTGAGGACGGCCTGAAGGAGGACGCGAATCGCCAGGTCATCGTCGATCACGAGGATGCGCCGGCCGCTGCCATCCAGCTTCTGTACAGGCATTTCCGTGCTGTCGCTATACCGCTACCGAGGTCGAGAATGCGAATCTCATACCGGCCTGAAGCGTTCCCGCGTCAGATTACACCGGCAGGCAGATGAACGGGTGATGAACCAGCAGTTTACGCCAGACGCAAAAGAAGCGCTCTTCGTTTTTCGTCCGTGGGTGCGGCGGGCCGGATGGTCGATCGTGCTCGTGGCCGCGGGCCTCAGCGCGCTCATCGCCGCGACGCTGATCGTGTCGCCGCAATCGCGCTACGGCTGGTTCGGCGAGCGGTTCGTCTGGGTCTACATCGGCACGCTCTGGCTCGGCGGATTGAAAGTGTGGCTCGGCACGCGCCGACCCATTGCCGAGCTGCGGGACGACACCATCACCTTGCGGCCGCTGCATCAGTTCCGCACCCGCGTGGTGCGGTGGGACGCGCTGCGCGGCACCGAGCAGATGATCGGCGGCGACCGGCTGATCGTCTACTTCGACACGCCGCGCGGCATGCGCTTCGTCGCGCTGAATCTCAACCTGATCAAAGGGCGCCGCGACTTTCTGGCGCTGCTCGAGGCGCGTCTGCGATCGATGCAATTCGCCGAGCGGATCGTGGAGCGCTCGCGGTATCTTTCCCGACCGGCATGACGCCTCGCGAAACCATCGAACGCCTGCGCGCCGAGATCGAGCGCCACAACCGCCTCTACTACCTCGACGCCGCTCCCGAGATCAGCGACTACGACTTCGACCAACTGCTGCGCGAGCTGCAGGAGCTCGAGGCCGCGCATCCCGAGCTGCACGATCCGAACTCGCCGTCGCAGCGCGTCGGCGGCGCGCCGATCGAGAGCTTTCCGACAGTCATCCACGATCCGCCGATGCTGTCGATCGAGAACGCCTACTCGCGCGAGGAGCTGCGCGAATGGGACGAGCGCGTCCGCCGCGGCCTCGGCGTCGAGCGCGTCGAGTACGAGGCGGAGCTGAAGATCGACGGCGTCTCGATCGCGCTGCTCTACGAGAACGGCCAGCTCACGCGCGGCGCCACGCGCGGCGACGGCGTGCGCGGCGACGACGTCACCCCGAATGTCCGCACCGTCCGCACGCTGCCGCTGAAGATCGAGCCGCGCTTCCGCCGCCTCGAAGTGCGCGGCGAGATCTTCATCACCAAAGCCGACTTCACGAAGCTCAACGAAGCCATTGAGGAAGCGGGCCACGAGCCGCTCGCCAATCCGCGCAACGCCGCCGCCGGCGCGGTGCGGCAGAAGGATCCGAAGCAGGTCGCGCAGAAGCGGCTCAGCGCCTACGTCTACCACCTCGCGCATGCCGACGAGCAGCGCATCGAGTCGCAGACCGCCGCGTACGAGCTGCTCGACGCGCTCGGCTTTCCGACCAATCCGCAGCGCGCGCTCTGCTCGACGCTCGACGAGGTCGAGCGCTTTCTCGATCACTGGCACGAGCACCGTCACGATCTGCCGTTCGAGATCGACGGGATCGTGGTGAAGGTGAATCGCCGCGAGGAGCAGCTCGAGCTCGGCGCGACCTCGAAGGCGCCGCGCTGGGCGGTCGCGTACAAATATCCGCCCGAGGCCGCGCAGACGATCGTGCGCGCGATCAATCTTTATGTCGGCCGCACCGGCACCGTCACGCCGGTGGCGGAGTTCGATCCGGTGCGCATCGGCGGCACGAAGGTGGTCAACGCCTCGCTGCACAACTTCGACGAGCTGGCGCGCAAGGACGTCCGCATCGGCGACACGATCGTCGTCGAGAAAGGCGGCGACATCATCCCGAAGGTCGTCGACGTGATCAAAGACCAGCGGCCGAAGGGCACGCGCAAGGTGCAGCCGCCGAAGCGCTGCCCGGTCTGCCGCGAGCCGGTGCACCGCTTCGAGGACGAGGTGGCGATCCGCTGCATCAATCAGGGTTGCCCGGCCATCGTGCTGCAGTCGATCACGCACTTTGCCTCGCGCAAGGCGATGGACATCGAAGGGCTCGGCTGGCAGACGGTGCAGGCGCTGCTCGACGCGAAGCTGATCGCCGACTACGCCTCGATCTACGAGCTGACGGTCGAGCAGGTGGCGAACCTCGAGCGCAAGGGCGAGAAGTCGGCCACGAAACTGATCGAGAACATCGAGCGCTCGAAGACGAATGAGCTTTCGCGCCTGATCTTCGGCCTCGGCATCCGCATGGTCGGCGAGCGCGCCGCCAAGATTCTCGCCGAGCACTTCCAGTCGCTCGATGCGTTGATGGATGCGAAGACGGAGGAGTTGGTCGGCATCCACGAGATCGGTCCGAAAGTAGCCGAGGCCATCACCTTCTATTTTTCAGTCCCGGCGAATCGGGAGCGCATCGCCAGCATGCAGCGCCTCGGCGTCGCGCCGCAGCACGTCGCCACCGCCACCGGCGACCGTCTGGCCGGCAAGACCGTCGTCGTCACGGGCACGCTGACCCGCTTCTCACGCGACGAGATCCACAAACTGATCGAGCGCGAAGGCGGCAAGCCGTCCGGCTCGGTGTCGTCGAAGACCAGCTACGTCGTCGCCGGCGAAGCCGCCGGCTCGAAGCTGGAGAAAGCGCGCTCGCTCGGCGTGCCGGTGCTGACGGAAGAGGAGTTCGTGGCGCTCATTTCGTGAGAACCGCGTCCGCCACGTACTCCGCAAACGACATCGCGCAGGTGAACCCCGGCGACACCGCATTCAGGATGTGCAGCGAGCGCTCGCCGCGCTCGAGGACGAAATCCATTTCCAAAGCGCGGCGGCGCGTGTCGTAGAGCTGCGCGCGGATGCCGGGTGTGCCCCAGGTGCGGTAGTCGCTGGCGCGCACGTTGTCAGCGAGACGCGCCGCGAGCTTCACCATCTGCCGCCGGGAGCGTTTCCGCAGTTCCGCCCAGGCGTGGCTCCGTAACTCCGGATGGGTGGCGAGCAGCATCGCCCCGTGACGGAGCGACGGCATGGCCGTCGGGCCGATCTTCGCCCGGCCGTCGACCGTGATCGTGAAATGCACGCCGAGGAATGGGAAGCGCGGATCGGGAACGGGATAGAGGTGCGTGCGGAACGAGTCCGGCGGCTCGCTCGAGTAGAGATAGGCGCCGCGGAACGGCAGCATCCTGTAGTGCTGGGCGAGGCCGAAGCGGCGGGCGATGGCCACCGCGCCGAGGCCGGCGGCGTTGACCACGAAACCGGCCGGCTGCTTGTCGTACGCGGTGGCGAGCTGCACGTCGATCCCTTCGTCGCGCGCGTCGCGCAGCAGCGACTCCATCACCTGCAGCGGATCGACCGTCGACGTCGACGGCGACCAGATGGCGCGCTCGAAGATGCGCGCGCGCGGCTCGATCGCCCGCGCCGATTGCGCGTCGAGCATTTCCAGCGTCACGCCGTTGGCGAGGCCGCGGCGATGCAGCTCGTCGAGGCGCGGCAGCTCTTCGGGCGACGTCGCCACCACCAGCTTGCCGCAGCGGCGGATGGGCAGTTTGCGCTCGCTGCAGTAGGCGGTCATCAGCGCGTTGCCGGTGCGGGTGAAGCGCGCCTTCAGCGAGTCGGGCGAGTAGTAGAAGCCGGCGTGCAGCACGCCGCTGTTGCGGCCGCTCGCGTGCATGGCGATGCGCGGCTCGCGGTCGATCACCACGATGCGGCGCGGCGGCTCGCGGCGCTTCAGCTCGCGCGCGACCGAGAGCCCGATCACGCCGGCGCCGACGATGAGGATGTCGGGAGTCACCGCCACGCGTACACGTCGACGTTGGCGCGGGCGCGCAACTGCGTCGTCCACGACGCCGTCTCCTGCTCGAGCCGCGACGCGCGCGCGGCCGCCCGCACTTCCTCGCGCACCTCGCCGAGCGGCGGCATGGCCAGTCCGCGCGCGCGGCGCTGCTCCGCCCACGGCCCGCGGTAGTAGGCCTCGATGTCTTCATCGGAGACGAAGACCAGCGGCGCGAAACGCTCCTGGATGTACGCCTCCACCTGCAACTGCCGCTTGGCCAGCGCGCGCACCTCGTCCATGGTCAGCTCGGCGCGCGCGACCGCCGCTTCGAATTCGGCAGGCGAGGCGAAGCGGTGCTGCATCTCGACGATGCGCGCCTCGATCGTGTCGCGCGGGATGTCCTGCGCGCCGAAGCGCTCCACGTCGCGGAAGCGGAGCGCCTGCGCGATCAGCGCGTCGAGCACGTCGTGGCGGTAGTCGTCCTCGCTGGTTGACGTTCGGGCGAAGAAGCGGATTTCGACCATCTGCGAGATCTCGCTGACTGTGAGCACCTGACGGTCGATCACGGCGGCGATGCGATCGACCGTGACGGCGCTCGCCGGCAGAGCCAACAGGAGCAGGAGGAGGAGCTTGCGCATCGCGACTAACCGCTGCCGGACGTGCCAAGTCTATACCGGCATGAACGCGCGCATCGCCGTCCTCGCCTCGCTGCTCGTTGGTCTGTCCCTGTCCGGATCCGTGTCGGCGTCGTCGCCGCGCTACATCTATCGCCACAACGGCAAGTCGTACCTCGTCATCGACGGCACGTACCCTGAGTCGATGAAGTCGGTCGCCTCGATCACGGATCGTTACCCGGGCGATTTCATCTGGGTGCGCGACGCCCGCGGCGCCTGGCTCATCCGCGACGCCGGCGTCCTCGCCGAAGCCGCGCGCGCCTACGCCGAGCTCGACGCCATGCACCCGGAGCTGGAGGCGCTGGAAGCAAAGATCCGCCCGTACGAGCGCCGCGCCGAGGAAGTCGAGCGCGAGCTCGACGAGGTCAGCGACTCCTTCGACGACGAAGACCTCCCCAAAGCCGAGCGCACCCGCAACGAGCGCCGCATGCGCGAGCTCGAGCAACGCCTCCGCGAAGCCGAGCTCGCCTACAAACCGATGGAGCGCAACCTCGAAACCCTCGAACGCCGCGCCGACGCCCTCGAAGCAATCGCCGAGAAAAAGCTCGAGCGGATCATGCAGCGCGCGATCGCGGACGGGAAGGCGGAGCGGGTGCAGTAGGCCCGAATGCCGCCCGTCGCGCGTTAGAATCGAACGTCATGACGGCAGAGGCGAAACACATCGTCGACGACTTTCAGGCACTTCCGGACCCTGCAAAGCGCGAGGTGCTTGCGGAGCTCGTTCGGATCTCCGGTCGTATCGATTACCCAACGGTGTCCGACGACGAGCTCCTCTCCGCGGCAAATGATGTCTTCCTGACGTACGACGAGCGTGAAGGCGAGTGAGATACCCCGAACGGGGTGAAGTCTGGCTCGTCGACCTCGGCCTTACCGCGAAGGTGCGGCCGTGCGTCGTCGTCAGCACACGCATCAGTGATCTCGATCGTGCATTGATCACGCTCGTTCCACACACCACATCGACACGCGGGACCGAGTTCGAGATCGTCGCGCCGGTCCGCTTCCTCAAGCTCGGGGCGTTTGACGCGCAGGGACTCGTCACGGTGCCGGTGGCTCGCGCAACCCGCTTACTCGGGAAGTTGACGGCGCAGCAATTGGCGGATATCGAGCAAGGGATCTGTCGGTGGCTTCAACTGCCGTGTGAGCAACGGGACACCTAACCGTGGTGTGAAGCTGTCACGGCCCAAGCCGGCAGGAACTTGACACCCCCAAACTTCTGTTCCTACAGTGGTCTGGCACTCGCACTTTGCGAGTGCTAAGACCGCGACCATGGCTACGCGACCGCACGATCTGCATGTCGACCTCGATCCGCGCGCACGGGAAGTGCTCCGCGAGATCGTGCTGCAGCACATCGCCTCGGGGGAGGCCATCAGCTCGCGCACGCTGGCCAAGTGCGGGCGCTTCCAGCTCTCGCCGGCCAGCCTCCGCAACGTCATGGCCGATCTCGAAGACCTCGGCTACCTCGCCCAGCCGCACACCTCCGCCGGCCGCGTGCCGACCGACCGCGGCTACCGCTTCTTCATCAACCACCTCATGAAGTCGCGCGCGCTCACGACCCGCGAGCGCGAGGTCATCGACGACCAGGTCAATCACGCCAACGAGATGGACGAAGTGCTGCAGCTCGCCTCGTCCGTCCTCTACAAACTGAGCGACCAGGTCGGCCTCGTCTTCATGCCGACGCTCCTGCAGTTCGCCATCCGCTCGATGGACTTCATCCTCGTCGCCGAGAACAAGATCATGTGCGTGATCGTCGGCGTGAACGGCGTGGTGGTGAACAAGATCATCGAGACCCGCATCACCTTCACCCGCGACGAGCTCGAGAAAATCAGCCGCTTCCTCTCCGTCGAGTTCTCCGGCTGCACGCTCGACCTCATCCGCCGCCGCCTGATCCGCATGACCGAGCAGGAGCGCGCGCAGCACGACGGCATGCTGCAGAAGACGATTTCCCTCGGCATCGAGGCGGTCAACGACGTCGCGCCCATCGAGCACGAGCTCTACGTCGAAGGCGCCGCGTCGATCCTCAACAAGCCCGAATTCGCCGACGCCGCCGCGCTGCGCAAGACCTTTCTCGCGCTGCAGGAGAAGGAGAAGCTCGTCGAGCTGCTCGAGTCCTGCCTCGAGGCCGACGGCTTGCAGATCCTCGTCGGCGGCGAGAGCGACTTCACACAGGTGCACAACTTCAGTATCGTCGCCCGGCGGTACGGATCGCAGTCGGCGCCGCTCGGCATGGTCGGCATCATCGGCCCGATGCGCATGGAGTACGCGCGCATGGCTCCGCTCGTCGACTATCTCAGCCGCGCGCTCAGCCGCAAGATCGAGGAAGAGGAGCAGCGAAGCTGATGGAAGACAACACGCGCAACGAAGCCGACGACGGCTCGTACGTCATCGAAGACAGCGGCGAGTCGGTCGAAGAGATCGAGCGCGAGATGCGCGAGACCGCGCAGGAAGCGGCGGCCGAGCCGGCGCCCGACAGCGGCGACGCGCAGCCCGCCGCCGCGCCGCAGAGCGATGAGTTCCGCGACCGCTATCTCCGCACGCTGGCCGACTTCGAGAACTTCCGCAAGCGCACCGAACGCGAGAAGGCGGACTTCTATAAATACGCGGTTGCGGGGATGATGAAGGACGTCCTTCCGGTGCTCGACAATTTCGAGCGCGCTCTCGACCACGCCGAGGAAGGCGACGAGTTCCACAAAGGCGTCCTGCTCATCTACAAGCAGCTCTACGACACGCTGCAGCGCCACGGTCTGAAGCCGATCGACGAAGCGGGCGTGCACTTCGACCCGAACATCCACGAAGGCGTGATGCGCGAGGAGAACGACAGCGTGCCCTCGCAGACCGTGCTGGCCGTCCTGCAGAAGGGCTACTTCCTCAACGACCGCCTGCTGCGGCCGGCCATGGTCAAAGTCGCCGTCGGAGGGCCGGAGCGGTAGTCCCGACGCCGAAACGCGCATGGCCAAGATCATCGGAATCGACCTCGGGACGACGAACTCCTGCGTCGCGGTCGTCGACGTGACGACGCCGCAGGTGATCCCGAATCGCGAAGGCAGCCGCACCACGCCTTCGGTGGTCGGCTTCACCGAGGACAGCGAGCGGCTGGTCGGACAGATCGCCAAACGCCAGGCCATCACCAATCCGTTCAACACCGTCTTCGCCATCAAGCGGCTGATCGGCCGCAAGTTCGAATCCGATCAGGTCGCGCACGCGAAGAGCGTGCTGCCGTACAACATCGTCGCCGCCTCGAACGGCGACGTGAAGGTGAAGATCCGCGAGCGCGATTACTCGCCCGAGGAGATCTCCTCGTTCGTGCTGACCGAGATCAAATCGTTCGCCGAAGACTTTCTCGGCGAGCCGGTGACCGAGGCGATCATCACCGTGCCGGCGTACTTCAACGACTCGCAGCGGCAGGCCACGCGCGACGCCGGCCGCATCGCAGGACTGGAAGTGCTGCGCATCATCAACGAGCCGACCGCGGCGGCGCTGGCGTACGGTCTCGACAACAAGACCAACCAGCTCATCGCCGTCTACGACCTCGGCGGCGGCACGTTCGACATCAGCATCCTCAAGCTCGAAGACGGTCTGTTCGAAGTGCTCTCCACCTCCGGCGACACGTACCTCGGCGGCGAAGACTTCGACAAGCGGATCATGGACTGGCTGATCGAGACGTTCCAGCGCGACTCCGGCATCGACCTGCGCGAGGACCGCATGGCCCTGCAGCGTCTGAAGGAAGCGGCCGAGCGCGCGAAGTGCGAGCTGTCGATCGAGCAGGAGTCGCGCATCACGTTGCCGTTCATCTCCGCCGACGCCGGCGGTCCGAAGCATCTCAACGCCGTGCTCACGCGGCGCGAGTTCGAGCGGATGGTCGAGGACCTCATCCAGAAGACCATCGACCCGGTCAACGACGCGCTGAAAGCGGCCGGCCTGACCGCGCGCGACATCGACGAGGTCGTGCTGGTCGGCGGCCAGACGCGCATGCCGAAGGTGATCGAGGCGGTCAAGCAGGTCTTCGGAAAAGATCCGAACCGCAACATCAATCCCGATGAAGTCGTGGCGGTCGGCGCGGCCATCCAGGGCGGCATCCTGCGCGGCGACATCAAGGACATGGTCCTGCTCGACGTCACGCCGCTCTCGCTCGGCATCGAGACGCACGGCGGCGTCTTCACGAAACTGATCGAGCGCAACTCGACCATCCCCACGAAGAACTCGCTCGTCTTCACCACCGTCGCCGACAACCAGAGCAAGGTCACGGTGCACGTGCTGCAGGGCGAGCGCGAGTTCGCACGCGACAACAAATCCCTCGGCAAGTTCGACATGGTCGGCATTCCGCCGGCGCCGCGCGGCGTGCCGCAGATCGAGGTCACCTTCTCGATCGACTCGAACGGCATCGTCAACGTCACCGCGCGCGATCAGGCCACCGGGCAGTCGCAGGGCGTGCAGATCAATCCGGCCGGCGGGCTGTCGAAGGACGAGATCGACCGCCTGATCAACGAGGCCACCGCGCACCAGCGCAGCGACGCGCAGCGCCGCGAGATCCGCATGCTGCAGAACAAGCTCGAGGGAATGATCTACACGAACGACAAGGTCTTCAAGGAATTCGGCAAGCTCCTCAACGAGGGCGACCGCGACCGCGTCACGAGCATCCTCACGCGCGCGAAGGACGCCGTCACCGCCGAGGAGAAGCAGACCATCAACGACGCGATCTTCGAGCTGCAGGGCGCCTCGCGCATTCTCACCAGCGTGATGCTCTACAACCCGATCAAGATCTCCTCGTCCGACACGAGCACCACCTGACATGGCCACCACGGAAAAACGCGACTACTACGAGGTGCTCGGTATCCCGCGCACCGCATCGATCGACGAGATCAAGAAGGCTTACCGCAAGCTGGCCGTGAAGTATCACCCCGACAAGAATCCGGGGAACGCCGAGGCGGAGGAGATGTTCAAGGAGGCGGCCGAGGCGTACGGCGTGCTGTCGGATGACGAGAAGCGCGCGCGCTACGACCGCTTCGGGCATCAGGGCACCGCCGGCATGGGCGGCTTCGATCCGAATCAGTTCGCCGACTTCGGCGACATCCTCGGCGATCTGTTCGGCTTCGGCGACTTCTTCGGCGCGCGCGGCGGACGCCGCGGCGGCACGCGCCCGGCGCGCGGCAACGATCTCCGCTTCGATCTGCAGCTCGACTTCATGGAGGCGGCGTTCGGCAAGGACGCCTCGCTCGACGTGCCTCGCACCGCCAGTTGCACGACCTGCAGCGGCACGGGCGCGCGTCCCGGCACGCAGCCGGTGACCTGCACCGGTTGCGCGGGCCGCGGGCAGATCCGCTATTCGCAGGGGTTCTTCGCCGTGGCGCGCACCTGTCCGCAGTGCGGCGGCGCCGGCAAGGTGATCAAGGATCCCTGCAGCACGTGCGGCGGCGCGGGCCGCGTGCGCGAGGAGAAGACGATCTCGGTGAAGATTCCGGCCGGCGTCGACGACGGCTCGCGGTTGCGCGTGGCCGGCGAAGGCGAGGCGGGTTTCAACGGCGGACCTCCCGGCGATCTCTACGTGTTCCTCAGCGTCGCCGATCATCCGAAGTTCACGCGCCGCGATTACGACATCCACAGCGAGCAGGCGGTCAGCGTCACGCAAGCAGCCCTCGGCGGCGAGGTACAGACCGACACCATCGACGGCCGCGAAGCGCTGCGCCTTCCCGCGGGTACGCAGCCGAATCAGGTCTTCCGCCTGCGCGGCAAAGGCGTCCCGTTCCTCGACGGCTCCGGCCGCGGCGATCACTACGTGCACGTCACCGTGCGCATCCCGACGTCACTGAGCGCGGAGCAACGCACCCTGCTCGAGCGCCTGGCCACGCTGGAAGGCGAAGAGCCGCCGGAGGAAAAGGGCGTGTTCGAGAAGGTGAAGGATTTTTTCTCGGCGTGACAAAGCAGTTCCTCGGAACTGCGCGCGATAGAATCGCGCGCCATGCCCGCCTCCACCTTCTCCCACTGGCGTCCGCACCCGTGGCACGGGCTCTCGCCGGGTGAAGATGCGCCGCGCGTGGTCACGATGTACGTCGAGATCACGCCCTTCGATCTGATCAAGTACGAGGTCGACAAGGCCAGCGGCTATCTGCGCGTCGACCGGCCGCAGCGCACTTCGTCGCAGCCGCCCGCGCTCTACGGCTTCATCCCGCGCACCTACTGCGCCGAGCGCGTCACGCAGCTCTCGCCCGGCGCCGAGCGCGGCGACGGCGATCCGCTCGACATCTGCGTCCTCAGCGAGCGTCCCATCGCCAAATCGGAAGTGCTGATCCCGGCGCGCGTGATCGGCGGTCTGCAACTGCACGACCGCGGCGAAGCGGACGACAAGATCATCGCCGTGCTGCAGGGCGACTACGTCTGGGGAGAAGCGGCCGATCTCGCCGACGTCCCGAACGTCCTCATCGAGAGGCTCGAACATTACTTCTCCACGTACAAGCTCGTGCCCGGCGAGCCGCAGCGCATCCGCATCGCCGGCCGCTACGGCTACGAGCACGCCGCGCAGGTCGTGCGCGCGGCCATGGACGACTACCGCGCACACTTCGAATCATGAAACGACTCGCCGCCGTGACCGCGCTGCTCACCGCCTGTGCGACATCGACCACGCCGCCGCCGCCGCAGATCGACGCCGCGCGTCTCTCGGAGATGATCCGCACGCTGGCCTCCGATGAATTCGAAGGACGCGCGCCCGGCACGCCCGGCGAGGCGAAGACGATCGCCTGGATCTCCGAGCAGTTCCGCGCCGCCGGTCTCGAGCCGGCAGGCGAGAACGGGACGTGGCTGCAGCGCGTGCCGCTCGTGCGCACGCAACTGAAGAAGCCTGGCTCGGTCGCGATCGATCGCGGCGGCGAGCATCTCGCGCTCGAAGTGCCGCGCGACATCTATCTCAGTACCGCCCGCGAGACGCAGACCGCACGCATCGACGCCGCGCCGATGATCTTCGTCGGCTACGGCGTCACCGCGCCGGAGCGGCAGTGGGACGATTTCAAAGGCGTCGATCTGCGCGGCAAGGTGCTGGTCTGCCTCGTCAACGATCCCGATTTCGAAGCGGCGGCGAACGAGCCGGTGGCCGATCGCTTCGGCGGCCGCGCCATGACGTACTACGGCCGCTGGACGTACAAATTCGAAGAAGCCGCACGCCGCGGCGCGATCGCCGCGCTGGTCGTGCACGAGACGCCCGGCGCCGGCTACGGCTGGAACACGGTGCAGGCTCCCGGCGGCGAGGCGTACAACGTCGTCCTCGGCGAAGGTGCACAACAACCGGTGCTGCTCCAGGGTTGGATCCAGCGCAGCGTGACCGAGGATCTCTTCCGCCGCGCCGGACTCGACTTCGAGAGCGTGAAGCGGCAGTCGCGCACCGCGGAGTTCCGCCCGATCGACCTCGGCGCGACGCTCACCGCCGCCTTCGACGTCGACACGACGCGCGTCGAAAG
This sequence comes from Thermoanaerobaculia bacterium, assembly GCA_036389275.1. GTDB lineage: Bacteria > Acidobacteriota > Thermoanaerobaculia > Gp7-AA8 > Gp7-AA8 > QHVT01. The sequence goes on along the minus strand of DASVQE010000015.1, from coordinate 32,245 downwards.
CCACAACGTCCTCGGCAAGATCACCGGCTCGACGCATCCCGACGAGACGGTCTGGTTTGCCGCGCATTGGGACGCGTATGGCCTCGGCGCGCCCGACGCGCGCGGCAAGCGCGTGCGCCCCGGCGCGCTCGACGACGCCAGCGGCGTGGCCGGCACGATCGAGCTGGCGCGCGCGTTCAAGAGCGGTCCGCGTCCTGAGCGCACGCTGGTCTTCGCCGCCTGGACGGCCGAGGAGCGCAACCTCCTCGGATCGGAGTACTACGCGCAGCATCCGCTCTTCCCGTTCGAGAAGTCGGTCGCGAATCTCACGCTCGACACGCTGCAGCCGAACGGCCTCGCGCGTGACGTGGTGCTGATCGGCAAAGGGCAGAGCGAGCTCGAAGATCTTCTCGCGCGCGCGGCCGCGCAACAGAATCGCGTCATCACCGCCGACACCCGTCCCGAGCGCGGGCTCTTCTACCGCGCCGATCATTTTTCCTTCGCCAAACGCGGTGTGCCGGTGCTGATCCTGATGGCCCTCGGCGGCGGCGTCGATCTCGTCGACGGCGGACGCGAAGCCGGCGATCGCTGGGTGACCGAGTTCACCGCGAACTGCTATCACCAGACCTGCGACGAGTCGCGCGCCGACTGGGACCTGCGCGGCGCGGCGCAGGACGTCGCGCTCTTCCACACGCTCGGACGCGAGCTCGCCTTCAGCGGCACCTGGCCGATGTGGCGCGAAGGCTCGGAGTTCAACGCATTGCGCGCGAAGAGCGCGGACGCGCGGCGCTGATCAGCGCGCGAGCCTCGTCGCGATCGTGTAGAGAATGCCGCCGAGCAGGCCGCCGGCATTGAAGCCGAAGTGCGCCCAGAACGCCGGGCGGAGACTGTCGCGCGCCTCGCGCAGCCAGGCGCAGAGGATGCCGAGGAGCGTGGTGAAGGTGACGATCACCGCCACGCTCGCCGCTTCGACGCCGGCCACGAGCAGCGAGAGGTGCATCGAGCCGAAGAGGAGGCCGGAGATGAGGATGCGCGCGCGCGGCGCGACGTCGCTCATCTCGCTCTGCAACCAGCCGCGCACGAAAATCTCCTCGGCCAGGCTCGAGTAGATCCAGACGCCGAGGATGATCTGGACGAAGCTCTGGCCCTTCATCACTTCGCGCAGTCCGGTGAGGCCGCAGGCGAGCACGGTCGTCGTGGCCAGCGCGCCGAGCGCCACGCCGCCGAGGATGCCGAGCGCCGAGCCGCGCGTCGGCTTGCGGAAGCCGTAGTGGGAGAGCGGCTTCTTCGCGATGGCAAATGCGATGGCCACTTCGAGCAGCATCACCGTCTTCGTGACGGCGTTGCCGATCCACGGATGTGCGGCGCGCATCGCGTGCGGAAAGGCGCGCGCGATGGCGGCGGCGATGAGGAAGGCGACGAGACCGATGACGACGATGCGGGCGGTTTTCATTTGGACGGTTCTCCGCGGAAGCGCGCCAGCAGCTCCTGCTGCCCGCGCAGACGGCTGTTGAAGAAGAAGCGGTGCTCGCGCAGCGCGCGGTTTTTCACGCCGAGGTGCAGCAGGCGATGGATGGTCTGCTCGGCGGTGATGCCGCCGTGCAGCAGCACCGAGACGTAGAGACTCTCCGTCCAGACGGCCTGGTGCACGCGGTCGAGCTCCTGGCTCATCAGCGCGAGCAGACTCTGGCGCGCGTCGATGACGAGGTTGAGCTGCTCGCTGCGCCAATGCTCGAGCGACTGCTGCCCCGGATGGGCCACCACGTGCAGCGCCGTGCCTGCGATCTTCACCGGCTCGTACGTCTGCAGATGCACCTGCACCTTGCGCCGCACGGCCTTCTCGATGGATGGGCGGATGGCGGCGAAGGCGGCCGGAAAGACGTCGATGACTGCTACGTCCTTCGCTTCCTTCTCGAGCATCGTGGCGGCGCGCTCGAGCACGGCGTCGACCGACTCGACGCGGTAGACGCGCTCGTCGAAGGTGGGCGTGTGCGCGCCGGCCAGCGCCTCCGCAGCCTGGGCGGTCTTCTCGCGGAAGGCGCGCTCGGTGTGGCGGATGAACTCGCGCACCGGCACGGCGCGGCAGACGCGGTTCTGCCCTTCTTCGAGCAGCACCGCGCCGCGGCGCGCGAGCACTCCCACCGCCTTGTAGACATTGGCGGTCTGCTTCCCGAGGGCCTGCCCGATGCGATAGGCGGTGGCGGGCTCGTTCTGCAGCAGGTGCACGTACACCTCCGCCTCGAGCTGATTGAGTCCTAGCGAGGTGAGGATTTCGATCGGATCCATATTCGTAGTATATCTACATACTACGAATGCGGCGCGATATGTTTCATCGCGCATGTACGACTTCATCCTCGAGATCACCTGCGACGCCGCGGTGCGCGAGCTCGTCGAGGCGCGGCTGTTCCTGACGGCCTCCACCGGCAGCACCACCAGCGGCGAGGTCATCGCGGCCTACTTTGACTCGCCGGACGACCGCGCCGCGGCGATGGAGTCGCTGCGCGAGATCGAAGGCATCGCCATGCACGCCTTCGATCGGGAGCGCGTCGACTGGCTCGCGCTCTACCAGCAGTCGCTCGAGCCGATGTTCATCGGGGAGCGCTTCGTGGTCGCGCCCGACGCCTCACTGCTGGCTGACGCCGGCGCGCGGCTCACGCTGGTCGTGCCGCAGGAGCAGGCCTTCGGAACCGGCTCGCACGAGACCACCTCGCTCTGCATCGAGCTGCTCGAGTCGCTGGTCGAGCCGGGCATGCGCGGCCTCGACATCGGTTCCGGCAGCGGGATTCTCGCCCTGGCCATGCTGCGCCTCGGCGCGTCGAAAGCGATCGCCTTCGACAACGACCCCGACGCCTACGGCGCGCTGCGCGACAACCGCATCCGCAACGGCGTCGACGCGTCGCGCATGCCGCTCTTCATCGGCGGCACCGGCGCGCTGCGCGGCGGCACCTTCGACCTGGTCACGATGAACATCATCCCCGAGGTCATCATCCCGCTCCTCGGCGACGTGGTGCGCCACGTCGGAGATGCGCTCGTCCTCAGCGGCATCCTGGTCGTGCGGCGCGACGACGTGGTGAGCGCCGCGCGCGAGCACGAGCTCGAGCTGGTGCAAGAGCGCTCGAAAGGTGAGTGGTGGGCGGGCGTCTTTCGCCCGTAGGTAGGGAAATCCGGAAGGGCGGCTCTCCATAGGTGAAGGAGAGCGTCATGGACGAAGAAATCCGCGAGTACATCGACGCGTATCGCGCCTCTTCCGACCGCGCCCGCATTTCGCTCTACGTAGTCGTCGTGGTGACGGTGCTCGTCTTCATCGCCAACCACAACATCATGGAGAACAGCTGGCCGCGCGTGCGTCTGGACACCTGGTACAGCAAGGCGGACGCTGCGCAGCGGCTGCCGAACTGGGTCACGGACGGAGCGGCCATGAAGCAGTGGTTCGAACGGTTCAAAGACCGGCGCGAGGAGTATCTGAAGCACTTCGTCGACCACGTGCTCTTCACCTCGTCGCCGATTCCGGGTGTGGTCATCGACGTACACGACCTCGGCCTGATCGGCGGCCTCGCGCTGAGCGTCACCCTCGCTCTCTTCCTGGTCTGCCTCATGCGCGAGCACGAAAACCTCTACCTGGCGCTCTACAAGGTGCGACGTCTCTGCGACGAGAAGAGCGGCAAGGAGCGATCGGACCGCGCCGGCAACTTCCTCTATCACGCCCTGGCCATGCGGCAGGTCCTGGTGGCCGCGCCGACGCTGGCGCGGTGGAGCCATCCGATCGGCGCGGTGCGGCACGCAGTCTTCTACGCGCCGTCGCTGGTCCACGCCTGGGTCGTCTGGAGCAACCAGCGAACGATCGAGGCCGGCGCGACTTATCTGCGCATCAACCTGAAGCTGGTGATGTTCGAGCAGTACGCGCTCACGGCCGTGCTGTTCATCCTGAGCACCTTCGCCGCGCTGCAGTCGCGCGCGATCGCGGCGCGGTGGCGCAAGGCATTTTTCCGGATCAATCCCGGCCGCGAATACGCCGATCAGATGTCGGTGCGAAAGTGGCTGAAGCTCGAACTGCGCGACGATCACGCCAGTGACGAAGCGATCGCCTGCGGTTCCGTGCGCGCGCATCTCGTCGACACGATTGAGGTCGGCGATGGCTTCGGCCGCGATCAGGTGGGCGTCCATCGCGTTCGGCCGATCGGCGGCAGAATCCGCGCGACCGATGTGGAGGAGATGCTGAAGGCACTGCGCGCCGAAGGCACCGCCGCAGCGAAACGCTGGTGCGATGCGCGCGGCAAACGCTACCGGGATCTCTGCGAGTTCACGAAGAGCAGCAACATCCTCGTGCCGCGAACATCGTGGACGATCTCCGGCACCTGGACCTTCCGCTACGAAGAGGGCCGGCCTAGGTGACTACTTCCGGTCGGCCATCTCCACGAAGTCGCGGCGCGTCACGCCGGTGTAGATCTGGCGCGGCCGGGCGATCTTCTGATCGGGATCGCCGAGCATCTCCTGCCACTGCGCCAGCCAGCCGGAGACGCGCGGAATGGCGAAGAGCACCGTGAACATGTCCATCGGGAAACGCATGGCCTGGTAGATCAGGCCGGAGTAAAAGTCGACGTTCGGATAGAGCTTGCGCTTGATGAAGTACTCGTCCTCGAGCGCGATCCGCTCGAGCTCCACGGCGATGTCGATGAGCGGATTCTTGCCCGTCACCTCGAACACGTCGTAGGCCACCTGCTTGACCAGCTTCGCGCGCGGATCGTAGTTCTTGTAGACGCGGTGGCCGAAGCCCATCAGCCGCCCTTCGCCTTCCTTCACGCGCTTGATGAAGTCGGGGATGGCGCTGACCGAGCCGATCTCGAGCAGCATGCGGATCACCGCTTCGTTCGCGCCGCCGTGCAGCGGCCCGTAGAGCGCCGCCGCGGCCGCGGCCACCGAGGAGTAGGGATCGACATGCGAGCTGCCGACGGCGCGCATGGCGTTGGTCGAGCAATTCTGCTCGTGGTCGGCGTGCAGGATGAAGAGGACGTCGAGGGCGCGCTCCAGCACCGGGCTGGGCGTGTACTTCACCTCCGTCATCTTGTACATCATGTTGAGGAAGTTGCCGCTGTAGGAGAGGTCGTTGTCGGGATAGGAGAACGGCATCCCGACGGTGCTGCGGTAGTTGAAGGCGGCGATGGTGATGATCTTGGCGATGAGGCGGTGAATCTGCTTGAGCCGGCAGTCGGCGTCGAAGATGTTTTTCGATTCCGGATAGAACGTGCCGAGCGCCGCCACCGAGGCGATCAGGCGGCCCATCGGATGGGCGTTGTAGCGGAACGCGCTGATCAGGTCCTTGAACTTCTCGTTGAGGATGGTGTGGTGGGTGATCTGGAATTCCCAGTCGGCGGCCTGCTGCTCGGTCGGGAGCTCGCCGTGGATCAGCAGATAGGCGACCTCCAGGTAGTTGCTCTTCTCGGCGAGCTGTTCGATCGGGTAGCCGCGGTATTCGAGGATGCCTTTGTCGCCGTCGATGAAGGTGATCGCGCTGCGGCACGACGCGGTGTTCATGAACGCCGGGTCGTACGTCATCATCCCGAACTCCTCTTCTTCGACTTTGATCTTGCGGAGGTCGAGGGCCTTGATCGTGCCGTCGGTGATCGGGACTTCGTAGGTTTTTCCGGTTCGATTATCAGTGATGGTGAGGGTATCGGCCACGAACGGCACCTCCATTGCGGAGGCGTAATCTACTACAGATCACCGAGGCGGGACGCGATGACGGAAAGGGCGGCGATGGCCGCTGTTTCGGCGCGCAGCCGGCGCGGGCCGAGGCGCTGAAACACGCAGCCGGAGCGCCGCGCGAGCGCAAGCTCTTCGTCGCTCCAGCCGCCTTCCGGACCGATCAGAATGGTGACCGGCGGCGCCGGTTGCGAGGCGTCGGGCGGTGCGTCGGCGTCGAAGAGGATCTTTGTTCCTTCGCGCTGCAGAAGCTCTTCGAGCGTGGCCGGCGGCTCGATGAGCGGCGCGATCGAGCGGCCCGACTGCTTCACCGCCTCGACGACGATTTTGTTCCAGCGTTCCGCTTTTCCGGAGTAGCGCTCTCTCCGCACTTCCGTCCGTGCGCTCTCGAGCGGCACGATGCGCCGCACGCCGAGCTCGGTGGCCTTCTGCAGCACGAGCTCGAATTTCTCGAGCTGGATCACGGCCATGGCCAGGGTGAGATCGAGCGGCGACTCGCGCGAAGCGATCGGCTCGCCGGCGATGACGACCGCGCGATCGCGCTCGATGAGCTCGACCGTGCCGCGAGCCATGTTGCCGTCATCGTCGAACAGCTCGACCTCTTCACCCGGCCGCACCCGCACCACGCGGATGCCGTGATGGAACTCGTCGCCGCGCACCTCGGTGCGAGCTTCGATGCGCGGGACGTGGATGCGGTGGCGCATGGCGTTGAACGATGAAGGATGAACGATGAACAGGCAAGCGTGCGTTCATGAATCGTTCATCGTTCATCCTTCATCGTTCATCGTTATGATCGAGGACGGTGTGACCGAAGAGCTGCAACGTCTCCGCGAAGCGAAGCGCATCGCCTTCATCTTCTCCGGCGGCTCCTCCCGATGCGCGTTTCAAGTCGGCGTGGTCGAGCGGCTTTCCGCCCTCGGCATCCGCGCGTCGATGACCATCGGCGTTTCGGCTGGCTCGTGGAACGCCGCCATCGTCGCCGCCGGCATCGAGCATCGCATCCGCTACTACTGGAAGTCGTTCATGCGCATGCCGGAGCTCGACCTGCGCAACCTGCTCGTGGAACATTCGCCATGGCGTTACGCGGAGATGCACCGGCGCAACTTCAGCCGCTTCATCGGCGCGCGGCTGCACGCGCCCGAGGCGCTGCCGTGCTGGGTGTCGGTGACGCGGCTGCGCGACCGCACCGGCGCGCTGCTGCTGGCCAACTCGATGGAGCATCCCATCGACCTGCTGCTCGCCGCGAATTACCTGCCGCCGTTCTACACGCACGCGCCGCGCGTCGGCGGCGAGCGTTACGGCGACGGCGGCGTGACCGACAACGCGCCGTACGAGTTCGCGCTCGCCTCCGGCTGCGATGCGGTGGTGCTGATGCCGATGAAAGGCGAGTCGGAAGGCGGCATCTACAAGAACGTGCGCGACGTCGATCACGTCATCCCGGCCGCACTGCGCGACCGCGTCATCGTGATCCGCCCGCGCCACCGCCTGCCGTACCGCTTCATCGAGCGGCGTTGGTCGAAGCTCACCGAGCTGATGGCCCTCGGCGATCTCCGCGCCCGCGAAGTGCTCTTGGGCGAGCGGCATCCCGAAACCGACGTGCGCGCGCGCGGCGAGTCGCCTAGTGCGCGGGTGCTGAAGATGTGGCGCTCGCTGCGAGGCGCCCGCGGATCGTCGGAAGCAGCGCAAGGCCCGGCAGAGCCAGCGCAGCCGTGAGCCAGTAGTAGGAGGCGAAGCCGAGGTCGTGCGCGACGTAGCCGCTGAGCGCGACGGCGAACGTGCGGCCGACGGCGAAGAGCGCGCTCAGCACCGCGTACTCAGTGGCGGCGTTGTCGCGGTCGCAGATGAACATCAGGAACGAGAGAAACGCCGCGGTGCCGAGCCCGCCGCAGAAGGTCTCGATCACCGCTGCGCCGTACATGGCCGGACGTCCCGCGTTCGTCATGGCGACGAACGCGTAGGCGAGATTCGAGAGCATCTGCACGATGCCGAGGAGCAGCAGGCTGCGGTAGATGCCGAAGCGGACCACGAAGGCGCCGCCGGCGACGGCGCCGGCGATGGTGCAGACCATGCCGAGGGTGGTGGTCACGTTGCCGACCTCGGTGGCGCTGAAGCCGCGCGAGATCCAGTAGGGACGGATCATGGCCATCAGCGCGTTGTCGCCGAGGCGGTAGAGGAGGATCACGGCGAGCAGCGCGACCGCGCCGGGGCGGCGGATCCAGACCAGCAGCGCGCGCAACGGATTCTCGCGATGCGTCGCTTCGCTCCGCTCGCGCGGCGCGGCGAAGAAGAGGATCGCCAGCAGCACGAGCGGCAGCGCCGCCGCGGCGATGAACGCGCCGCGCCAGCCGATGCGATCGGCGACGATGGCCACGCCGCCGCCGGCCACGATCATCGCCGCGCGATACGAGGCCACGCGCGCGGAGTTCACCGCGCCGAGCAAATCATCGGGCGTGATGCGGATCGCCAGCGCGTCGATGGCGATGTCCTGCGTGGCCGACGCGACGGCCAGCGCGATCAGCGCAGCCCAGAACGCGCCGCTCGCCGGCGGCACGATGCCGAGCGCCGCGAGCGAGAGCGACAGCGCAACCAGCGCGCCGAAGATCCAGGTGCGGTAGGTGCCGATCGTGTCGATGAGCGGCGACCAGAAGACCTTCAGCGTCCAGACGATGCCGACGCTGCCGACGAGGCCGACGGTGCGCAGGTCGACCTTCGCCACCGATAGATAGAGGTTGACGGTCTCGTTGACGATGCCGAACGGGAAGCCTTGCCCGAAGTAGAGAACGGCAGCGAGGGACGGGATGAGCCAGCGGCGGCGGGTGTCGGTCAACGGCTCGGTCCTTGCTCCTGATTCTGCCGCAGGAGGCAACAAATGCGAAGAGCTTCAACGCTTCTGGTCGCGCTGCTGCTCGCAGCGGCCTGCGGGTCGGGCGGCGGCGGGTTGGGCGACCTCGGCAACATCATCCTCGGCAGTCCCTCGAGCTCGCAGTCGTCCGACGTCCGCGGCACGGTAGCCGGCATCGACACGAACGCGCGGCGCATCGATCTCGACGTGGCGTACGTCAACAATCTGCGCAACGACAACGGCGGCCAGCGCGGCACGATCTACTACGACAACAACACCCGCGTGGTCTATCAGGGCCGCGACTACAGCATCTCCGATCTCGAGCGCGGCGACGAGATCAGCGTCACCGGCGTCAACGACAACGGCCGCTACCTCGCGCAGACCATCACCGTCACCCGCGACGTCAGCTAACACCGTGTCATCCCGAGCGTAGCGAGGGACCTGGGTGGGCGGCGGCGGGATGCGCGTGCCGCCCGCCCACCCAGGTCCCTCGCTCACGCTCGGGATGACAACTATCGCGTCACCGGAACTTCGTAGCGCGCGCCAGGCGCGTGCATCGCACCGCCCGCCCACCCAGGTCCCTCGCTCACGCTCGGGATGACAACTAGCGCGTCGAGTACACCGTCACCGGAAACTTCATCCGGCCGATCGGGGTGTTGTAGTAGGCGTTGCCGCGGATCTCGTAGCGGGCGCGCTGGCCGCGGACCACGTCGGCGATCTCGTTGAAGATCGAGCGGATGTTCTGGTAGCCGATGCGCGTGGTGAGCCGCACGTCGCCGCGGCCGTTGGCCGGGATGTTGATGTTCTGCTGGCTGATCGAGTCGAGCACGCGCGTGCCGTTGATCAGCAGGTTGAAATCGAGCTGGTCGAGGCGCAGGCCGACGGAGTTCGGATTATCCACTTCGAGCGCGAAGTCGACATCGATCGAGGACGAGGAAAGCGGGATGGCGATGTCGACCCGCGGATGGATGTCGCGGATCGAATAGCGCGGATTCTCGATGTTCAGCGCGCGGCCTAACGTACTGCAGCCATTGGTAAGCAGGAGGATTGCGCCGGCGGCCATGCTGAGCGCGGCGAGGGCGGTTCCGAGGGTCAGTGTGCGTCTCATGCGGCTGCGTTCGGTGCAAAGCGCTCGCCCGTGTAGAATCCGCCGTGGTCTGCCCGTTGCAACCCCCGGACAATTCGTGAAGTTCAGGAGATCGCTCGCTTGAGGACGACCGCCATCGTTGCGGCATACAACGAAGAGAAAACCATCGCGGACGTCCTTCGCGCGCTCACCGCCAGCCCTCGCATCGACGAAGTGATCGTCGTCAGCGACGGCTCGACGGACGGCACGGTCGAGATCTGCCGCGGCTTCGAGCGCGTGCGCACCATCGCGTTGCGTGAGAACCACGGCAAGGGCTTCGCCATGGCCGTCGGCGTCGCCAACGCCTCGTACGACATCCTCTTCTTCTGCGACGGCGACATGTACAACGTCACCGACGAGCACATCGCCGCGCTCGTGCAGCCGGTGGCCGCCGGCGCGTGCGACATGAACATCGGTGTGCGCGACCGCGGGCCCGTCGCCAACTTTCTTCATCTGAAACTGAAGTGCGGCCCGGTGCTCTCCGGCATCCGGGTCATGCGCAAGGCGGTCTTCGAAGTGGTGCCGCCGCAGTATCAGGCGCACTTCAAGATCGAGGCGGCGCTCAACTGCTTCTGCTCGGCGGCCGGTCTGCGTCAGCAGCAGACGGTCATCCGCGGTCTCAATCACGTGCTGAAGGAATCGAAGCGCGGGCTGCGCGACGGTCTCCACGCGCGGTGGCGGATGACCAGCGAGGTCTTTCTGCTCCTCTTCGATCTCTACGTCTTCGAGACCTGGCGCCTCGCGCCTCCCGGCGAGCTGCCGGTGGCCGAGTACGATCTGTTCGAATAGCGCCGATGCACCAGCACGACGCGATCGACCGCATCTCGCCGACTCTCGAGCCGGACCAGCCGGTGCTGATGCATCAGAACTGGCACCATCTGCTGTTCCTGCATTGGGAGATTCCGGCCGCGGAGCTGCAGGCGCTGATCCCGCCGCGGCTGACGGTGGACACTTACGAAGGTCGCGCGTACGTCGGGCTGGTGCCGTTCACGCTTACCGGCGTGCGGCCGGTGATGACGCCGCCGCTGCCGTGGATCTCGAATTTTCACGAGGTGAACGTGCGTACGTACGTGCATCTCGACGGCCGCGATCCCGGAGTCTGGTTCTTCAGCCTCGACGCGTCGAGCGCCATCGCCGTCGCCGCCGCGCGCGCCGCGTACAAGCTGGCCTACTTCGGCGCGGAGATCGAGTTCGCCGCCACCGCCGGCGCGCTGCCGGAGATGGCCATGCGCTCGCGCCGCACCGACGACCGCGGCACGCTGCCGGCCAACTGTCACGTGCGCTATCGCCCGGTGGAAGGTCCGGTCACGCACGCCGCACCCGGCTCGCTCGAGCATTTCCTCATCGAGCGCTACATCCTCTACTCCGAGGATGAGCAGCGCGAGCTCCACAAAGCGCGCATCCATCATCAGCCGTACCCGATCCAGCGCGCCGAGGTCCTCGAGCTCGACGAGACGCTGATCTGGGCTGCCAACATCCGCCGCAACGATTCGCTCGGCCTCCGCCACTACGCGTCGGAGGTGAATGTGAAGGTCTATCCGCTCGAGAAGGCGTGACTCACCAGGCGCCGGCGATGCGCGCGGCAATGGCGCGATAGCCGCCGCTCGACGGATGAAAGCGATCGAGGGCGCTGATGCGCTCCGGCCTGGCCAGCACGTCGGCGATGCGGATCACCGTTACCGCCGGTAATGTTGCGAAGCGCGCGATGAGCCGCGCGTCCCAGCGCGCGACCTGCACATCGATCCACGGCCCGAGGCTCGAGCGCGCGTACGGGTTGTAGAGTCCGACGACGTAGATGCGCGCGCGATCGTTCTCGCGCCGCACGCGCGCCACCACCGCGGCGACGCGCGCGTTCACCACGCGCATGGCCAGTCGCGGCGCGACGAGTGAGACCAGCCGCGCGCGCGAGTCGCCGAAGAGATCGTTGCCGCCGATCGACAGCACGACCGCATCGGCGCGCCGCACCGCCGCGCGAGCGCGTTGCGTCGCGAGCACGCGCAGCACGTTCGCGGTGCGCGCGCCGTCGACGCCGAGGTTCACCACGTCGGCGCCGCGCAGCCACGCGCCGATCCCGCCGCGCCGCGTCTCATCGCCCGCGCCGTGCGCGACCGAATCGCCGACGATCACCACCCGCCGCGGCGGCAGCGGCGCCGGCGGCCAGCGCGACTCGCGCGTGCGCATCGCGCCGAGCGCGAGCGCGGCCGGGAGCGCGACGAGTATCAAACCGCGGCGCATGCATGGTGATACGGAGTGGCGCGTCGCCGGTTCCCCAGAATCCCGTCATTCCGTAAATCCGTTACCATGGCCTTCACTCGTCCCGAGGTCCGCTGTGCCCGACGCCCCGATCCGCAGACGTTCGTCTTCTTCCCGCATCGACACGCTGTTGCGTGATGCCGAGCCGCCTGTGCGCCGGCAGAACATGACCCTGGTCGAGCTGGCGCGGCGGCCGGCCATCCACTCCGGCAATCTCGCCGAGGCGTTGCGCGAGATCGCCACGGTCGCCGCGGCCACGCTCGAGGTCGAGCGGTTCGGGGTCTGGTTCTTCACGGCCGAGCGGCAGTCGATCCGCTGCATGGAGCTGTTCGAGCTCTCGCGCGGCCGCCACTCCGACGGCGGCGAGCTGTTCGCCTCCCGCTATCCGCTCTACTTCAAGGCGCTCGAGAGCGAGCGCACCATCACCGCCGACGACGCGCGGCTCGATCCGCGCACGAGCGCGTTCACCGAAAGCTATCTCGCGCCGTTCGGCGTCACCTCGATGCTCGATGCGCCGATCCGCCGACTCGGCCAGATCACCGGCGTGGTCTGCTTCGAGCACACCGGCCCGGTGCGCTCCTGGTCGATCGAGGAAGAGAATTTCGCCAGCTCGATCGCCGACCTGGTGGCCATGGCCGTCGATGCGCAGGACCGCCGCCAGGCGCAGGAAGCGCTGCGCCACCGCGTCGAATTCGAGAAGCTCATCGCCAGCATCTCCACGCGCTTCGTCAACCTCGCCGCCGAGGAGCTCGACGCCGGCATCGAGGAATCACTGGCCGCCGTCGCGCAGTTCGTCGGCGCCGAGCGCGGCCACATCATCCTGCTCACCGACGACGGCTTGAGCGGACGCCTCACTCACGAATGGAGCGCGCCGGGTGTGTCTCTCCGGAAAGACGTCTATCCGGATTTCCCGGCTGCCTCCTTTCCGTGGTGGATCGATCAGCTCAGCCGCTCGCGCAACGTCCGCTTCCGGACCAGCGACGATCTGCCGCCGGAAGCGGCGAACGAGCGGCGGCTCTTCGAGCGCCAGGGCATCACCAGCGCGGTCTTCGTGCCGATGGCGGTGAAGAAGCGGCTGATCGGATCGGTCGGCGTCAGCGCCGTCACCGAGCCGCGGTCGTGGTCGGACGAGACGGTCTCGCTGCTGCGCATCGCCGGCGAGATTTTCGTCAGCGCGCTCGAGCGCAACCGCACCGTGCGCGCGCTCGCCGCGAGCGAGCAGCGCCACCGCCTGCTGTTCGAGCGCAATCTCGCCGGCGTTTACCGCGACACCGCCGACGGCCGGATGATCGAGTGCAACGACGCGCTGGCGCAGATGCTCGGCTTCGCGTCGCGTGAGGAGATGCTGCGCACGAACGCGCGCGAGCTCTACTTCGATCCGCGCGACCGTGACCGCTTCCTCGAGGCGGTGCGCCGCGAGGGCAGCATCCGCAGCCTCGAAGTCTGCCTGCGCCGCAAGGACGGGCGTCCGGTCTGGCTGCTCGAGAGCGTGCACGCCCTCGGCGGCGATGGCGGCGAGGAGATTTTCGAAGGCACGGTCATCGACATCACCGATCGCAAGGTCGCCGAGAACGCGCTGCGCGACAGCGAGGCGCGCTATCGATTGATGGCGGAGAACTCGACCGACATGATCTCGCGCACCACGCACGACGGGCGGCTGCTCTATGCCTCCGACGCCGTGCGCACGCTGCTCGGCTACGAGCCGTCGGAGATGGTCGGGCGCAGCGTCTACACGTTCATCGCGCCCGACGATCACTACGTCATCCGCCGCTCCAGCGCCGCGCTGGTCGAAGGGCCGCAGACGTTCAGCTATCGCATCGTGCGGAAGGATGGATCGACGGTCTGGTTCGAGACCACCAGCCGCGCGCTGATCGACGGCGAGAGCGGCGAGGTGACGGAGATCATCTCGGTGTCGCGCGATGTGAGCGAGCGGCGGCGCGCCGAGGAGCAGATCGAGTATCAGGCGTACCACGATGCGCTCACGCAATTGCCCAACCGGCTGCTGTTCCGCGATCGCCTGACCATGGCGCTCGCGCACGCGAAGCGGCAGCAGAGCGCGCTGGCGGTGATGTTTCTCGACCTCGACCGCTTCAAGTTCGTCAACGACACGCTCGGCCACAGCCTCGGCGACGAGTTGCTGCGCGCCATCGCCGCGCGGCTCGAGTCGGTGCTGCGCGAAGGCGACACGATCGCTCGCATGGGCGGCGACGAGTTCACGATTCTCCTCGGCGATCTGCAGCAGGCCGAGGATGCGGCGAACGTCGCCCAGAAACTGCTCGACGTCATCGCCGAGCCGGTGCGCGTCGAAGGGCACGAGCTGTACGTCACCACGAGCATCGGCATCGCCCTCTATCCAAACGACGGTGACTCGGCGGAGACGCTGCTCAAGAGCGCCGACAGCGCCATGTATCGCGCGAAGGAGTCGGGGCGCAGCGGCTATCAGCTCTGCACGCCGGCCATGAACGCGCGGGCGGCGGAGCGGCTGTCGATCGAGACGGCGCTGCGCCGCGCGGTGGAGCGCGACGAGCTGGTGCTGCATTACCAGCCGCTGGTCTCCCTCGGCAGCGGCGACGTCGCCGGCTACGAGGCGCTGCTGCGCTGGAACCGCCCCGGCCACGGCCTGGTGCCGCCGGGCACGTTCATCGGCATCGCCGAGGAGACGCGGATGATCGTGCCGATCGGCGAATGGGTGCTGCGGCAGGCCTGCCGGCAGTTGCAGGAATGGCAGAAGGGCGGACGTCCGGATCTGCGCATCTCCGTCAATCTCTCTCCGCGCCAGTTTCAACAGAATGATCTCTGCGAGACGGTGGTGCGCGCGCTCGAGGAGAGCGGCATCGCGCCGCGCCATCTCGAGCTGGAGATCACCGAGAGCACGGCCATGCGCAACAGCGAGCGCACCATCGCCGCGCTGGCCAGCCTGCGCGAGCTCGGCGTGCGCATCGCCCTCGACGACTTCGGCACCGGCCACTCCTCGCTCAGCTACCTCCGCCGCTTCCCGATCGACCGGGTGAAGATCGACCGCGAGTTCGTGCAGGCGGTGGAAGGCAGCCGCAGCAACCGCGCCATCGTCTCCTCGATCGTGGCCATGGCCCACGGCCTCGACCTCGCCGTGACGGCCGAAGGTGTGGAGACCGAGGCGCAGGTGGCCTTCCTGCGCGAAGAAGGCTGCGAGGAAGTGCAGGGATTTCTCTTCGGAAGGCCGGAGCCGGCGCGGTAACGTAGCGGCGATGCAACTGAAGATCGCGTTCGATCCGCTCCTGACGGCGATCGCCGGCGCCGTCTCCGCGATCGTGGTGGCCTACTTCACGGCGCTCTTCGCCGGGCGCCGCGAGTCGAAAGGCGACCGGCGGCAGCACGCGGTGCAGGTCGAGCACGACGAGGCCATGCTCCTCGCGCAGTTTCTGAAGAGCGCGGCGACGGAGATTCAGACCTTTCGCGACACGCTGCAGATGATCGTGCGCGCGCCGGCCGGGACGATCTCGGCGGAGTCGGTGGTCGAGGACATCAAGGCCGCCGGCGCCGGCTACATCCGTCTCTATCGCGAGTACGTCGGCGCGGTGCCGTCCTCGGTGGCGGCGCTGACGCACGAGGTGAAGAACGTGATCCTGGCGTGCGAGGACCGGGTGCGCGAGGCGCCGTTCGCGCGCGAGACGCTGCTTTTCCTCGATGATGCGTGGCAGGAGTTGCGGCTGACGGAGTCGAAGATCGTGGCCATCCGCCTCGAGCATCTGCAGCGCTACACGCGGGCAGCGGAAGGAAAGTGAGCGTGCCGCGACGGGTGATGTTCGTCGATGGCGATCCGCAGGTGGCGCGGTTGATGGCGATGATCGCGGTGCGCCACGGCTATGCCTGCGAGGTCGTCATCGGAGGCCGTGAAGCGATCCGCCGCGTGCAGCGCGCGCCGGAGCAGTACGCGGCGATCTTTACCGACCTGCTGATGTCACCGGTGCACGGCGATCGGGTTGCTGCGGCGGTGCGCGCCGATCCGCGCGCGCGGCACATCAACTTGATTCTCGTCTCATCCGACCGCGACATCGCGGAGACCGCGCGAGCGGCCGGCTTCCACGATTACCTCGGAAAGCCGTTCGAGTTCGACGATGTGGCCGCCCTACTCAAGCGTTACGCCGGTCCTCCGCTCTTCCTCATGCATTGCCTTGCCTGCGACAGCGCGCTTGCGCCTGCCGGGGCGCCGTACAACGGAGCCGCCGTCGTGGATCATCTGCAAGTCTGCCTGCAGTCGCGCCTCGAAGCGGAACCGGAGGAGTGACGCGCCGCATCCTCATCGTCGACAACGACCCGCAGCCGGCGCGGCTGGCCGCGCTCCTGGCGGCGCGATACGGCTACGAGTCGGAGGTGGTCACCGGCGGGCGTGAGGCCATCCTCCGCGTGACACGCGCGCCGGACGACTACAGCTGCGTGCTCACCGACTACGGCATGACTCCGCTGAACGGCGTCGACGTGGCGGCGGCCATCCGCGCCAATCCGGACGCGGCGCACATCCGCATCGTGCTGCTCTCCGGCGCGCGCGAGATGGACGACATGCTCGCCACCGGCCATTTCGACGCGGCGCTCCAGAAGCCGTTCGAGTTCGACAGCCTGATGGAGATTTTCCGGACCTATGCCGGAGCGCCGTCAAAGTCGATGCGTTGCCACGTCTGCAACGGTGACGTCGGCGGTCCCGATGCTCCGTACGACGCGGCCGTCTTTTTCACGCATCTGCGCGATTGCCTCCAGCCGCCGATCGAACCGCGCCAGGTGATCGCGCCCGTCGCGGACGAGGTGGACGAGGCGCCGCCGCTCGCCACGGTCCGGTTGCGACGCGACCTGGCGCTCTACGCGTTCGCCGCGATCGCGCTCGTCGTGATCGTCGCCGCCATCATCCTCTTCTGACGCCCGCCACACTGCCGCCACACTTTCCTACGCGTCATTCCTCAAGTGCGCCATTTCGTTTGCGTGGAGGCCGCATACACTGCACGCCGTATGAGAAGAATCGTCGTCGCGCTGCTGCTGGCCGTTCTCGCGTTTCCTACGAAAGCCGCAAACGGATTGCGCGTGGTCAGCGCCGGGCCGGTGGGGGAGGTCGCCAGGCTGGCCGAGGCGAATGAGGTGCGGGTGGTTTTCTCCGAGCCGATGGTCGCGCTCGGGAAAGTGCCGCAGAACGTCGCCGCACCCTTCTTCCACATCGCTCCCGACGTCGCCGGCTCGTTCCGCTGGTCGGGCACGACCACACTCATCTTCACGCCAACGCGGCCGCTGCCGTTCGCAACCGAGTATCGCGTCACCGTCGACGCCGGCGCGAAGGCGCTCAGCGGCAAGACCCTCGATCAGCCGTACGCCTGGACCTTCACGACGCCCACCATCCGCCTGACCAGCACCGACTGGTATCGCAAGAACAACGGCGCGATCGTGATCGCGCTGCGCTTCAACCAGCCGGTCGATCCGGCCATCCTCGCCGCGCACGTGCAACTGCGCACCGTCGCCCACGACCTGCAGGAGATCGCCATGCCGCCGGCCGGCCGCGCGCGGCTGCAGAAAACCGAGCCGGCGGCGATCGCCGCGTTCGAGGCGAAGGTGGCGAAGGCGCGCGCGAGCGCAGCGGCCACGGGGCAGACCATCCTCTCCTTCGTCGCCACCGACTGGAACAAGGAGCGCTTCGCCCCCGGCAAGGAGCTGGTCGTCCTCGAGACCAAACCCGGCATCGCCACCGACACCTCGTTCGTGGTCAGCATCGACGAGAACATCGCCGCCTCGTCGCGCAACGCCCGCGCCGGCGCGCCGCAGACCTACACGATTGAGCTCGAGCCGACCTTCTTCGTCAGCGGCATCGACTGCACCGACGAATGCGATCCGGGCCAGCGCAACGCCGTCAACTTCCGCAGCGGTCCCGGCGTCCGCTTCGAGGAGGCGCGCAAGGCGATCACCGTCCTCGACATCACCGACCCGGCCAAAGAAATGCCGCTCAAGCCGAAGAAAGTGACCGCCGACTACGACTATCCGCAATGGGGCTACGGCCTCGACGAGCTCGGATACACGCTGCTGCCGGCGCATCGCTACGCGGTGCGCGTCGACCCGAGCCTCACCGCCGAAGATGGGCAGAAGCTCGGCTACACCTTCATGGCCGTCGTGACGAACTGGCATCGCTCCGCCTTCGTCAGCTTCGGCAGCGGTCACGGCGTCTGGGAAACGAGCGGCGGCTCGGTGCTGCCGTTCTCCTCGCGGAACTTCCGCAGCGTGAAGCAGTGGCTCGCGCCGCTGACGGTCGAGCAGCTCATGCCGACCATGATCCGCATGCGCGACGCGAACAACACCGTCACGCCGAACACCACGCCGCAGACGCGCAAGCTCGATACGCCACCCGACCGCATCACCTTCCTCGGCCTCGATCTGAAGCCCGCCATCGGCGACGACAACCGTGGCCTGGCCTGGGCGGCCATCCAGCCGCTCGAGCACATCGCCCAGTCGAAGCCGTACAGCGAAGAGGTCGTGGCCACGCTCATCCAGGCCACGAACCTCGGCATCAGCGTGAAGGACAGCCCGCAGAACACGCTCGTGCGCGTGACGCGCCTTGACGACGCGCAGCCGGTCGCCGGCGCGAAGGTGACGATCCGCGATCGAGCCAACAAGATCTTCTGGAGCGGCACGACCGACGCCACCGGCATCGCCATCGCGCCGAACACCGACCTGCGCCGCGCGCAGGAGCAGAAGAGCAACGACCCCAGCAACGAGGAGTACGAAGACTCCTGGGCGGCGATGAGCGATCTCTTCTTCGTCGTGACGGCGGAGAAGGACGGCGACCTCGCCTACGTCGGCAGCGACTGGAACGAAGGCATCCTGCCGTACGACTTCGACACGCGCTACGACGTCGGCGAGGCCGATCCGCAACTGCGCGGCACCGTCTTCGCCGACCGCGGCGTCTACAAGCTCGGCGAGGAAGTGCACTTCAAGGCCGTGCTGCGCGCCGACACGCCGGCCGGCATGCAACTGCTCAAGCCGGGCACGAAGCTGAACGTGATCGTGCGCGACAGCCAGAGCAAAGAGATCGACCGCCGCACCATCGACGTGAATCCATGGAGCAGCGCGGAATGGGTCCTGCGCCTGCCGCAGGAGGCGCCGCTCGGGACGTACAGCATCGAGGCGAAGGCAGCCGGGCAGCGCGGCAGCGTGGTCGGCGACATCCTCGTCGCCGCCTACCGCCGTCCGGACTTCCGCGTCGACACGACGCTCACCGCACCGTCGACGCTGGCCGGAACGAAACTGGCCGGCAAAATCAGCGGCCGCTATCTCTTCGGCGGCGCGATGTCGGGCAAGAACGTGGCCTGGACGTACTCGAAGATCCGCACCGGCGACGTGCCGCAGAAGATTCTCGACCGCTTCCCGTACGAGCGTTACGTCTTCCTCGGCGCCGACGACGACGAGAGCGGTCCCGAGACCGTGACCGTGCAGCAGGCCGAGGCGAAGCTCGACAAGAACGGCGAGCTGAAACTGAGCCTCGACACCGACCTCGAGGCGGGCGCGCCGTTCGACTACACGCTCGAAGGCGTGGTCACCGACGTCACCCGGCAGCAGATCGCCGGCCGCGCCACGTACCATGTCGATGCCGCACCTTGGTACATTGGTATCAAGCGACCACCGTACTTTGCTGAGTCGGTACAAGGGATCGACACTGAGGTCGTGGCGGCCGGACTGGACGGGCTGGCCGTGGCCGGCGTGACCGTGAAGGTCGAGCTCAAGCGGCTGCAGTGGGCCAGCGTCCGCCAGGCCGAGGGCGACGGCTTCTACGACTGGGAAAGCGAGCGCAAAGAGATTCCGGCAGGCGAGTGGACTATCACCACGAAGGCCGAGCCGGTGCCGCTGCACGTGCCGACCGCCGAGGGCGGCGAGTATCTGCTCGTGGCCACGGCGCACGATGCGCAGGGACGCTCCACCACCACCCGCACCTGGTTCTACGCCGTAGGCGACGGCTACACCGCGTGGGAACGCTACGATCACAACCGCATCGACCTCGTCCCGGAGAAGACCACCTACAAGCCGGGTGAGACCGCGCGCATCATGATCAAGTCGCCGTGGGAGAAGGCGACGGCGCTGCTCACCACCGAGCGCGAAGGCGTGCGCACCTGGAAGCCGTTCGAGCTCACCTCGACCCAGCAGACCATCACGGTTCCGATCTCCGACAAAGACATCCCGAACGTCTACGTCTCCGTGCTGCTGGTGAAAGGCCGCACGCGCCAGGATCCCGGCAAGGACGGCAGCGATCCCGGCAAGCCCGCCTTCCGCCTCGGCTACGTCGAACTGCAGGTCGAGGACGCGTCGAAGCGGCTGCACGTCGACGTGAAAGCGAATCGCGACGAGTTCCGTCCCGCCTCGAAGGCGAAGATCGAAGTGAACGTGCGCGACGCCGCCGGCAAAGGCTCACAGTCGGAAGTCACGCTCTGGGCCGTCGACTACGGCGTGCTCTCGCTGACCGGCTACACCACGCCCGATGTATTGAGCTCCATCTATCTCGAGAAGGCGTTGCAGGTCGTCAACGAAGAGTCGCGGCAGCGCATCGTCAGCCGCCGCGTGCTGACGCCGAAGGGCGCCGGCGAAGGCGGCGGCGGCGGACGCGACGCAGGCCCCGGCACGCTGCGGAAGGATTTCCGCGTGCTGGCGTTCTGGGTCGGCTCGCTCGTCACCGACGCCAAAGGGCGCGCGCGCACCGAGGTCACGCTGCCGGAGTCGCTGACCACGTATCGCATCATGGCCGTGGCCGGCGACCGGCAGTCGCGCTTCGGCTGGGCGCAGAACGAGCTGCGCATCAACAAGCCGCTCATGCTCACGCCGGCCTGGCCGCGCTTCCTCGCGGTCGGCGACACGGCGCACTTCGGCGCGGTGGTCCACAACCAGTCGAAGCAGGGCGGCAAGGCCACCGTGTCGATCGAGTCGCTCGATCCGAACGTGCTGGCAGTAGGCGGCTCGCAGACGGTCGACGTCGCGCCGAACGCGCCGGTCGAAGTTCGCTTCGACGCGTCGGCGAAAGCGATCGGCGAGGCGCGCGTCCGCATGCGCGTGACGATGGGTCGCGAGAACGACGCCTTCGAAGACATCATCCCGGTGCGCGTGCTGCTCTCGCCCGAGACCTATGCCGCGTACGGCGAGGCGAAGCCGCGGGCCGAGGAGAAGCTCGCGCTGCCGGAGAACGTCGTCCCGACGTACGGCGGACTGCGGGTCGAGCTGGCGTCGACGCAACTGGTCGGCCTGGCCGAGGGCGCGCGATATCTGGTCGAGTACCCGTACGGCTGCGCCGAGCAGCGCTCCTCGCGCTCGCTCGCGCTGATGCTCGCCGCCGATCTCGGCGCGGCCTTCACGCTGCCCGGCATCGACGCGCCGAAACTCAAGCCGACGGTGCAGACGAATCTGAACGAGCTGTCGAAGTTCCAGTGCGGCGACGGCGGCTTCGCCTTCTGGGCCGGCGACTGCACGATGACTTCGCCGTACTTGACGAGCTACGTCGTGCACGTGATGCAGCGCGGCGCGAAGCTCGGCTACTCCGTGGACAAGGATCTGCTGGAGCGGTCGTACACCTATCTCGAGGCGAAGCTGAACGAGCCGAAGCCGGCCAACGAAGGTTGGATGCCGGCGTTCACGGCGTGGCAGGCGTTCACCGTCAAGGCGCTGGCCGAGGGCGGACGCAACGCCGACTCGCACATCAACCGCATCTACGGATATCGCGAGCGGATGCCGGTCTTCGCGCTGGCCTTCCTCTACGACGCGCTGCAGGCGAAAGGCGAGACCAGCGGCGCGCGCGCGGCCGAGCTGCACCGCCGCATCCTGAACTCCATCTCTCCGGAAGGCGGGACTGCCTTCGTCAATGAGTTGAAGGATCCCTATCTGCTCTGGTTCTGGAATTCGAACGTGCGCTCGACGGCCATCGTCCTCGGCACGCTGGTCCGTGATGGTCAGGACGAGGAGCTCGTCAAGCGGATGGTGCGCTGGCTGATGCAGGTGCGCGAGAACGGCCGCTGGGGCAACACGCAGGAAAACGCCTGGGCCATGGAGTCGCTCGTCGATTACTACCGCCGCTACGAGAGCGAGGTGCCGGACTTTGTCGGCAGCGTGCTCCTCGGCGAGCAGCCGATCGCGCAGGAAACCTTCAAGGGCCGCTCGACCACCGCGCGCACGCGCGAGTTCTCGATGGCCGATCTGCTGAAGCGTCCCGCCTCGTCGGTGGTGCTCACGCGCGAAGGCAGCGGCACGCTCTTCTACATGCTGCGCCTCCGCTACGCCGCGAACAGGATCTTCCACGAGGCGCTCGATCAGGGCTTCCGCATCGAGCGCACGTACGCGCCGGCGAGCGGCGGCAGCGCCATGACCACGTTCAAGGCCGGCGAGTTGATTCAGGTGACGCTGAAGGTGCGCAACACCAAGGAGCGCCGCTACGTGGCCGTGACCGATCCGGTGCCGGCCGGCACGGAGCCGGTCGAGACGGCGTTCGCCACGACGGCCACGGCGCTGGTCGAGCAGCAGCAGCAGCGCCAAACCGGCGACTTCTGGGCCTGGTGGGAGCGCGGCGGCTGGGATCACATCGAGCGTCACGACGATCGCGTGAACGTCTTCGCCACGCGCCTCGGCGAAGGTGAACACACATTCACATATCTCCTGCGGGCCACCACCGCCGGCACGTTCATCACCGCGCCGACGCGGGCCGAGGAGATGTACGAGCCGGAAGTCTTCGGCCGGACGGCCACGACGACCGTCGAGGTCAACAAATGAAACGGTGGGTCATCGTCGTGGTCCTCGCGCTTGCGGCGGCGGCGATCGCGTATCTCCGATTCGGGCCGGTGCCGGTTGTCGACGCGGCGCAGCATCAGTCGCTGGTGGTCGTCGACCGCAACGGCGAGGTGCTGTACGAGCCGCTCGCGTCGACCGGCAACCGCGCGGAGTGGCTGCGCGCCGACGCGTTGCCGCAAGCGGTGGTCGAGGCGACGCTGGCCGCGGAGGACCGCCGCTTCTTCCACCATCCCGGCGTCGATCCGATCGCGATCGCGCGTGCGGCGTTGCACGACGTGCGCGCGCGGCGCGTGGTCGAAGGCGGCTCGACGATCACGCAGCAGGTGGCGAAGCTGCTCCTCGGCTCGCGCGAGCGGACGCTGACGCAGAAGCTGCGCGAGAGCGTCGTGGCGCTGCGGCTCGAGCATCGCTACTCGAAGCGCGAACTGCTCGCGCTGTATCTCAATCTCGCGCCGTACGGCAATCGCATCAGCGGCATCGCCCGCGCCAGCCGGGCCTACTTTGGCTGCGCGCCGGAGCAGCTCACGGCGGCGCAGGCGGCGTTCCTGGCGTCGCTGCCGCAGCGGCCGGGTGCATTCAATCCGCTGCGCGATGCGGAGCGTGCGCGCGCGCGGCAACTGGCGATCCTGGCGCGCATGCCGCTGAGCGGCGAGGAGCGCGAGCGCGCCCGCGCGGAGCGTTTGCGTTTCGCGCAAACCGCCCAGCCGGTGGTGGCCATGCACTACGTGGAGCGCGCGCTGCGCGAGCATCCCGACGCCACGCGCATCGTGACCACGCTCGACGCGCGCTTGCAGCGCGACGTCCTCGGCGTCATCGAAGCGCATCGCCCCGATTTGCTGCGCCACGGCGCGCACAGCGTGGCCGTGGCCGTGCTCGACAACGCCACGGGACAGTGGCTCGCGTACGAAGGCTCGGGCGATTACTTCGGCACGCGCTTCGGCGGCGCCATCGACGGCGTGACCACGCCGCGGCAGCCCGGCTCGACGCTCAAGCCGTTCACCTACGCGCTGGCGTTCGAGAGCGGCCGCTCGCCGGCCACGGTGCTGCCCGACGTGCCGTCGCATTTCACCACCGCCGAAGAAGGCGTGGTCTACACGCCGCGCAACTACGACGGGCGCTATCGCGGGCCGATGCGCGTGCGCGCGGCGCTGGCCGGCTCGGAGAACGTGCCGGCCGTGGCCATGCTCTCGCAGCTCGGCACCGAGTCGCTGCTGCGCCTCCTGCGCAACGCCGGCTTCACCAGCCTGCAGCGCACGGCCGATTTCTACGGTCTCGGCCTGACCCTCGGCGACGCCGAAGTGACGCTCGAGCAGCTCGTGACCGCGTACTCGGCATTCGCGAACGGCGGCGTGCTGCACGGCCGGCGCGTGGTCACGCCGCGCACCGCCTTCTGGATCACCGACATCCTCTCCGATCCCGACGCGCGCGAGTACGCCTTCGGCACCGGCGGCAGTCTCGATTTCCCATTTCCGGTCGCGGTGAAGACCGGCACGTCGCAGGCGTATCGCGACAACTGGACGGTCGGCTACACGAAGGAGGTGACGGTCGGCGTCTGGGTCGGCAACTTCGACGTGACGGAGTTGCGCGGCTCGAGCGGCGTCACCGGCGCGGCGCCGCTGTTCCACGGCGTGATGCTCGCGGCCATGCAGCGCGTGCGCGGCTCGCTGCCGCTCGGCGATGCATCGCCGATCGTCGCGCCGCCGCCCGACGTCGAGCAGGTCGATATCTGCGCGCTGTCAGGGCTGCGGCCGTCGCCCTACTGCCCGATGATCCGGAAGGAGTGGCTGCACACGCGCGAGACGCCGCGGTTTTGCTCGTGGCATCACGACGGCAGCATCGACTGGCCGGCCGAGTACCGCACCTGGGCCGCGCCGCTGCAGACCGCGTCGACGGCAACGCACGCGCCGACGCAACACGCCGCGACCCTGCGCATCGCCAACCCGCCCAACGGCGCCACGTACCTGATCGACCCGACCCTGCGCAAAGAGTTCCAGACCCTGCGTCTGCGCGCGGACGCCACGTCGCACGTCGAGTGGCGCGTCAACAATCGGCCCGTGAAATCGGAGTGGCCGCTCACCCCCGGCGAGCACGTGATCACCGCCATCGACGCGAGCGGCCGGCGCGATGAAGTGCGGATCACGGTGAAGTGAGTTCCGAGGAACTCGCCACGCTGGAACGCCTTCAGCATTACCTCTTCCCGTGCGCAAGAGCATTCGACGACTCGTTCCTTACTGGTTGCGCGGCGGCGATCGCACCTGTACCGGGTGCGGCAACACGCATGCGTATGCGGTCGAGGCGCGGTGCGTGGCCTGCGACCGTGCCTACTGCCCGACCTGCGTGTTCCTCGTCGCGGGCGAGCCGTTTTGTTCCGACTGTCACGACGAGGAGAAGAAGCCGAAAGGAGGACGCAGTTGGCGGCGCGCGCGATCTGGAAAGGCGTGATCAACATCGGCACGCTCTCGGTGCCGGTCAAGCTCTACTCGGCGGTGCAGGACCGCTCGATCCATTTCCGTCTGCTGCACAAAACCGATCACCAGCCGGTCAAGCAGCAGCTCGTCGACTCCGCGACCGGCGAGCCGGTCGAGTATGCGGAGGTGAAGAAAGCCTATCCGCTCACGCGCGGACGGCTGGTCGTGCTCGAAGGCGAAGAGCTCGAGAAGCTGCAGCCGAAAGAGTCGCGCGACATCGAAGTTACGCGCTTCGTCGCCTCCTCCGAGATCGATCACCGCTGGTACGAGCGGGCGTACTACGCCGGCCCCGACACCAACGTGAAGGCCTACTTCGCCGCCGCCGCCGCGCTGGAAAAGCGCGACAAGCAGGGGCTCGCGCGGTGGGTGATGCGCGGCAAGGAGTACGTCGGCGCGTTGCGCGCGGACGACGGCTACCTGATGCTCATCGTGCTGCGCCGCGCCGACGAGATCATCGCCGCCGACGCCTTGAAGTCGCCTGAAGGACGCGCGTTGCAGGAGAAGGAGCTCGCCATGGCCGAGCAACTCCTCGCGGCGCTGCACGGCCCCTTCGATCCATCGCAGTTTCAGGATCAGTACCGCGCCCGCGTGCTCGATCTCGTCGAGACGAAGGCCGCCGGCAAGAAGCCGAAGGTGGCCACGTTCCGGCCGCGCAAGCAGAAAGACGATCAACTCACCGACGCGCTCGCGGCCAGTCTGGCCGGCATGAAGAGGAAACATGGCTGAGGACGAGCTCGACGAACAACCGGGCGGACTGCGCTCCTTCTGGACCGGCACCATCACCTTCGGCCTGGTCACGGTGCCGGTGGCGCTCTACGCCGCCACGCGTCCGCGCGGCGTGAACCTGAAGATGGTCGCGAGCGAAGGCGCGGCCGTGCAGCGGCGCTACGTCTGCTCGAAAGACGGAGAGCCGCTCGACGCCGACGACATCGTGCGCGGCTACGAGATCGAGAAAGGGAAGTTCGTGGTCGTCACCGACGACGAGCTCGAGGCCATCGAGCCGCGCAAGTCGCGCGAGATCGATCTGCAGCTCTTCGTCGACCGCGACGAGATCGATCCGATGTACTTCGAGCGCGCCTACTTCCTGGTGCCGAGCGGCGGGACGAACAAGGCCTACCGCCTGCTGGCCGAGGTGATGGAGCGGAAGAACCAGGCCGGCATTGCAACGTTCGTGATGCGCGCCAAGGAGTACCTCGTGGCCATCATCGCGGAGAACGGCATCCTGCGCGCGGAGACGCTGCGCTTCGCCGACGAGCTTCGCACGCCGGAAGATGTCGGGCTGCCGAAGCCGCCCAAAGTGCCCGCGGCCGACGTGAAAAAGTTCGACGCACAGATCGCGCGGAAAACGAAGAAGCTCGATCTGCGCGAGCTCCTCGACGACTACGGCGAGCGGCTCGAGAAACTCGTCGCGGCGAAAGAGCGCAAAGGCGAAGACATCGTCCGCGCGCCGAAGGAAGCGCGCGACGAGGATGAAGGCGGAGGCGGCGAAGTGGTCGATCTCCTCGCGGTCCTCAGCCGGTCCCTCGGCGGCAGCGGCAAGCCGGCCGCCACGCGCAAACGGGCGTCGGCGAAGAAGGCGCCGGCGAAAAAACGCGCCAGCGCGGCGAAGAAAAAATAGGCGCCGCCACCCGTCCGCCCGGTTCCTCGGAGTTCCTCGGGTTCCTCGGAGTTCCTCGGAGTGACATGGGGCTGCCGCCACTCCGAGGAACTCCGAGGAACTCCGAGGAACTCCGAGGAACTCCGAGGAACTCGCTATCATCCGTCCGTGCTGTTGTTCGCTTTCGTTCCCGTGCTCGTCGCGGAGATCATCCTCTCTTGGCGGTGGAACGCGCGCTACTTGACCTTCGGCATCCCCATCTTCATCCGCCGCGTGCGCGTCGCCGTGCGCATCGAGGAGCTCGACGTCGACGAGGTCGCGCGGAGGACCGAGAACAGCGCCGCGTCGGGAGCGCTCCGCTTTCGCCGTCTGGCCGGCGACGCCATCGCCTTTCGCGAGCCGTTCGCCAGCGGCGCGATGCTGCGCTACGCGCCGATCATGCGCGGCGTGATCCGGCCGCGCACCTCCGAGCCGGCGGTCGAAGTGGTCGGGCTCCTCAACTGGACCGTCGTCGCCGTCATCGCGGCGTTCGCCCTTGCGTTTGGAGAGGACGCGCTCGGCGCAGCGCCATACATCGGCGGCGCGCTGGCGATCGTCTATCTCATCCAGTCCGTGCGCTACTACCGCGTCGGCACGGCCATCGCGCGCGTCGCCGGCGGCGAGCCGGCCAGCGCGCCCCAGCGGGCGACGTAGCCGCGCGCGTCGACGTGCAGATACGGCCCGTGCGCCGCGTTCGCCTCGTAGACGCCGGCGCCGCCGCGCAGCCAACCCCATTCCGGCGAGCGGTCGATCGACTCCGCCACCTCGAGCAGGAAGCGCGCGTCGCCGGCGTTCGTGCGGCCGTCGCGGTTGATGTCGTCCATCGTCCCGTCGCCGTTCGCGTCTACGTAGATGTCCATCGCGTCGCCGTACAGATGCCGCGAGTTGGTGGTCTCGTTGCCGATGCGCGCGTTGTAGTACGGCGTGCGGTAACCCGACAGGATCGAGAAGCGCGAGAGCTGCACGCCGTGCCGGCTCTCGAGCTCGTGCTGGAGAATCTCCAGCTTCAGCAGCGCCTCGGTGCGCAGCACCAGGAACTTCGACGCGCCGTCGAGCTTGCACTGGAAGTCGCGCAACCGGTAGTGATCGGAGACGAAGAGCTCGCCGTTCTTCGGCGTCAGCCGCACGAAACCGTCCGGCCGCTCGTACGACTCCAGCCCGCGCAGAGGCCGCTCGCTGTAGCTGCCGATCGCATAGCCGTCGAGCTTGCCGTCGCGCACCGCCTCGTACGGCTTCACGCTGGCCAGCGTCAGGGTGAGCTCCCGTCCGCCGGCGCGCACCACCGCGTAACCGCTCTCTTCCGCACGGTCCGCGAAAACGACCAGCCGGTCGCTGACGATGCGCACCTCGAAACCGGGCGGCGTCACCTCGATCGACTGGAGCGGCAGCGCCTCGATCGTGACGCTGTTCTCCGTCTGCGGTACAACGGGCACGTAAATTCGATGTACGTACGACGGCAGCGACTGCAACTGCACGTGCGTGCCGTCAGCGAGCGCGGCCGGAGCAGCGAGGCAAAGAGCGAGCGCGGTGAACGTCGTGAGCACTTTGATCATCATCGAGTAGCGTGAAAAACGGCCGGAACGCGGCCGGCATTTCGGATCGGAGCGATTGGAATTTTGAGCAAACCCATCATCGGAATCGGCTCGGACGTGCAGGTGCCGCCGCACGCCGAAGAACGTGAACGCGCATTCGCATTTCTCACTTACGTCGAGGCGCTCCGCCGCGCCGGCGCGATTCCCGTGGTCGTGCCGCCGCAGCCGGAGAACGCCGCCGACATCGTCCGCGGCCTCGACGGGCTCCTGCTCGCCGGCGGCGACGACTGCGATCCGGCCGCCTACGGCGAAGAGCGCCATCCCACCGTCGACCATCCGATGGATCCGCGCCGGCAGTCGAACGACCTCACCCTGGCCCGAGTCGCACGCGAGCGCGGCATCCCCACACTCGGGATCTGCCTCGGCATGCAGGTCATGGCCGTGGCCGCCGGCGGCTCGCTGGTGCAGGACATCGACTCCGATCCTTCCATCGACACCGACATCCATCACGAGAGTCCGCCTGAGCACCGCGGCCGTCACGACGTGCTCATCGAAGCCGGCACGAAACTGTCCGCCATCCTCGGCGACGAAGAGCTGAACGTGAACTCCTCGCATCACCAGGCCGTGCGCAACAGCGGCGAAGGACTGCGCATCACCGCGCACGCGCCCGACGGCGTGATCGAAGGGCTCGAGGATCCGCGCCATCCGTTCTACCTCGGCGTGCAGTGGCATCCGGAGGACATGGTGGGCGAGGGCTCCGCGGCGGCGCTCTTCGGCGCGTTCGTCGAGGCGGCGCGGCGTTACGCAAAGGAGAAAAGCGCGGCCACGGATTTGTCACCGGCCGCGGCAGACGCAGCGGAATAGCGGTTTTCAGGGCGCCGTTTCGACGCGCGACGGAGGCCTTCTTGATTCGACGACTGGTTCTGCTCGCCGCGGTGGCGATGACGATCGTTCCACAGCTTTACGGCGGCACGTGGCAGAAGACCGTCGCGGCCGCGCAGACGCAGGCGAAGACGAAGAACCAGCTCATCCTCGTCGACATGTTCGCCGAGTGGTGCGGCTGGTGCCACCGCTTCGAGCGCGAAGTCTTCCCGTCGATGGCCTTCCAGAACGCCACCTCTGACATGGTCCTGCTGCGCCTCGACACTGAGGATGGCGGCGAAGGGACCCAGATCGCGCGGAAATTCGGGATCACCTCGCTGCCCACTTTCCTCGTGCTTGCGCCCGACCTCACCATCGCCGGGATCATCCGCGGCTATTCGCCGCCGGCCGATTTCGCGAACATGCTGAAAGAGACGCGCAACAAGTACGCGGTCTTCCAGAAGAAGGTCGCCAACGAGGCCTCGTTCGGCAAGGACTTTTCGGCGCGCCTCGATCTGGCCAAAGAGTTCATCTCGCGCGCGGCGTACGACAAGAGCGAGCCGCGGCTCAAGAAGCTCATCGCCGAAAAAGGGATCCCGGTGGCCATTCGCGACGAGGCGTACTACCAGCTCGCCGTCAACTACGCCGTGCAGAACCGCAACGAAGACGGCCTCAAGACCGTCCGGCAACTCACCGCCCTCAGCAAGAACGGCGAGTCGGTGGAGCGAGCCCGTTACCTCGCCAGCCAGATCTACATGCAGCAGGGCAACCTGCTCGGCGCGGCGAACGAGCTGCGCAGTTTCAAGGCCGCTTTTCCGAACTCGCCGCTCATCGGCAACGTCGACATGATGCTGCCGGAGATCGAGCGGCGCCTCGCTGCGAATTCGAAGTGAAGTCGTGACGCGAAGACTTTCCTTCCTTCTTCTTCTCCTGCTTTCCGCCGTTCCGGCGTTCCCGCAGTTCGGCGGCATCGACGCTGGACCGAAGGTCACCATCAGCGGAACCGTGCAGCAGCGCAGCGGCGACGAAGTGCACGGCACCATCGCCGCGAAGATCGCCGACGGCTGGCACATCAACTCGCACACGCCGAGCGAGGAGTTCGCCATCAAGACCGAGCTCTCGTTCGAATCGGGAGCGCAACTCGTGTCGGCGCAGTACCCGCCGCATCAACTGAAAGCCTTCGAGTTCACCGGCGGCGGGAAGCTCGCCGTCTACGATGGGGAGATCGCCATTCCCTTCGTGGCGAAGCTCGCCGGCGGCGCGAAGACGCTGCGCGCGAAGCTGCACTATCAGGCCTGCAGCAACAAAGTCTGCCTGCCGCCGAACGATGCGTACGCCGACGTCTCGGTCGACGCCATCGCCGCGGCGCCGATCGCCTCTCCAACGCCCGCCGCGACTCCGTCGGCCTCGAGCTTTACGCCGCTCACCGCCGCGCCGAAAGACGCGAAGGCGGCGCCGGCCAGTCGTCTCGCGCAAACGTTCGCGTCGAGCGGATTGCCGCTCACGCTGCTGGTGCTCTTCCTCGGCGGGCTCGCGCTGAATCTCACGCCCTGCGTCTTTCCGCTGATCCCGATCACCCTCGGCTTCTTCGCCATGCAGAGCGACGGCCGCCGCTCGCGCCGGCTCGCGCTCTCGTCGATGTACGTGCTCGGCATCGTCGTCACCTATTCGATCCTCGGCGTGCTGGCCGCGCTCGGCGGCAAGATGTTCGGCGCCTGGCTGCAACTGCCGGCGGTGCTGATCGGCTTCGCGCTGCTGATGCTCGTGCTGGCCTCGTCGATGTTCGGCGCCTTCGAGATTCAGCCGCCGCGCTGGATCGCCAATCAGTCGCAGGGCCGCGCCGGTCTGGCCGGCGCGCTGTCGATGGGTCTCGTGATCGGCATCGTCGCCGCGCCGTGCGTCGGACCGGTGGTGATCTCGCTGATCACGCTCGTCGCCCAGCTCGGCGATCCGCTCCTCGGCGGCGTGATGTTCGCCGCGCTCGCCTTCGGCCTTGGCTTTCCGTACCTGGTCATGCTCAACGCGCTGCCGCGTCCCGGCGAGTGGATGGTGACGGTGAAGAAGGGCATGGGCTTCGTGCTGATCGCCATGGCCTTCTACTTTCTGCGGCCGATCGTCGGCGATACCGTCTTTCAGTACGGCGTCGCCGCGAGCCTGCTGATCGGCGCGGCGTTCCTGCTCGTGTCGCGTGCGAAAGGCGCGCGCGTGATGCGCCTCGCGATCGGCATCCTGCTGCTCGTCTCCGGCGTCGCCTTCGCCATTCCGCGCAAGCAGGTGGCCGGCGCGACGTGGGCAAAGTACGACGCCGGCGCACTCGCCGCCGCGCGTACCACAAACAAGCCGGTGGTGATCGATTTCTACGCCGATTGGTGTCTGCCGTGTAAGGAGCTCGACGAGAAGACCTTCACCGATCCGCGCGTGCGCGCGGAGCTCGATCGCTTCGTGCGGGTGAAGGCCGATCTCACCGCCGCGAACGATGCGACCACGAAGCGGCTGACGAAAGAGTACGCGATCCTCGGCGTGCCGACGCTCGTCTTCCTCGACGCGCACGGCAACGAGATCGTCGACGCGCGGCTGACCGGCTTCGAGCCGCCGGACGCATTCTTGCAGCGGCTGCGGAAGGTGCAGTGATGGTGCTGACAGGCAAGCAGCGGCAGTTTCTGAAAGGGCTCGCGCATCCGCTCTCGCCGGTGGTGCGCGTCGGCCGCGGCGGCGTGACGCAGTCGGTGGTGCAGGAGACGGTGAAGTCGCTGCACGTGCACGAGCTGATCAAAGTGCGCATCGAGGTCGACGACTCGTCCGAACGCCGCCGCCTGGCCGAGGAGCTGGCCACGCAGAGCGACGCCCACATTGCAGGGACGGTAGGGAAGATCGCCATCCTCTATCGCGAGCGCGATGAGGAGCCGGAGATCAAGCTGCCGCGGTAGTGGGGGACGACCGGGGGCCTCCGGCGGCTGGGGCCGAGGGCCCCAGACCCCATTGGTTGGCCTAGCCTCCGCGACACAGTGTCGCGAGCTTGGAAGGCAGTGTCGCGGAGGCTAGGCCAACAGACGGGGTCCGGGGCCCGTGGCCCCGGCCGCC
>DASVQE010000014.1:0-82065 GCA_036389275.1 Thermoanaerobaculia bacterium | reverse complement strand
TTGAATTTGAAGCTCTGACATCAGTCAAACGACTGATGCTTATTCGGATACTTCTTGTGTGTTTCTGTAGAGTCCATTTCTCAGGACTCAAAGGAATCACGTTTGCCTTCGTTGCTTTCCTATTCAGTTGTCAAGGAACCGGCCTCGCGAAAGGGCGGCTAGATTGCCAGACCCCTCCGGTCCGTGTCAAGCGGAATGTTTTCGTTCGCACGAACCCATTCCGTCTGACCCGGAACTGCTCACTCTCGCCGATTGTTGCTGCTGGAAAGATCGAACTGCAGGAACCGAGGATCTTAGGTGCGCCGCGCGACTTTGTCAACGTCGTGCAGGTAACGAGGATAACCACCGTGCCTTGCTTCGTATTCCGGGCCGCGTCGTCAAGCTGCTGACGCTGCGAGAGTTACGGTTGTTTTTTCAGAGATCGTTTTCCGCGTCGGGACCGAGGATAACGACCGAGGGGTAGTGGCTATTCCACGCTGGTTGGAAGACTCGCGGCGAGCTCGACACGCTTGAGCTTGCCGAGGGCGGTGCGCGGGATTCGCGATACCAAATGCACGCGCCGGGCGCGCTCGAACGGGTGCACGCGGGCGTCGTACGCGGCGGCGATGATGGCGGTGTCGGCGCCTCGCTCGACGACCAGATGGATGACGTGTCCGAGGCGCGGGTCGGGCATGGCCACGATGGCGGCGCGGTCGCCGGCGACGGAGCTCACAATGCGGTCGAGCCTGGCTAAATCGACCGATTCGCCGCCGATTTTCACGAATTCTCCTCTGCGGCCGGCGACGTGTAATACCCGCCCTCGCACAATGCCGAGGTCTTCTGTAATGAACCAGCCGTTCTGCTTCGCATCAATAAAGCCGTGCTCGGTGCCGTAGCCGGTCAATAGAGACTCGCTCTGCAGTGCAATGCGACCGTCGGCCTCAATGCGTGCATCGACGTGATCGAGCAGGATCAGCTCGGGTGAAGCGAGCGTGGCCGTGGCGACCTGCGAGCAGCATTCCGTCATTCCGTAACTCGGGAGAAGCGGCCAGCCGGCGGCGCGGGCGGCGCCGTAGAGGTCGTCGCCGAGCGCGCCGCCGCCCACCACGATTGCCCGTAATGACGGCGGCGGATCGAGGCGCTCGCGAACGAGGTCGCTCACCTGCGCCGGAACGAGCGAAGCGAGCGTGAGCTCGCGCGAGGCGGCGAAGGCGTGCGGATCCCACGGCAGCTCGACGACGCGCGCGCCGGAGAGGAAGGCGCGTGCATGGATGCTGACGCCGCCGACGTGGAACGTCGGGAGCACGCAGTACCAGACGTCGCGCGCGGTGGATTCGAGGTGGCGATTGACGGCGGCGGCGGATACGAGAAGTGCGCGCTTCGAGAGCGCGGTGAGTTTCAGCGCGCCGCTGGTGCCGGAGGTGGCGAGCCAGACGTGCGACTCGAGCGGCGTGACGAAGCTCTCCAGCCGCCGCCGCTCCTCCTCCGGCATGCGCGGATTGAGGAGCAGGTGGGATTCGGAGGAGCGCCAGTCGATCACGGTTTGTCGTCGGCGACGATGGTGAAGTGCCTGACCTCCGGCTCCGGATCGATGAGGAACTCCGGATCCCGCGGCAGGAGCCGCGCCTTCGTAACCTCGGCGCCGGCATACGCGCGGATCGCGTCTTCGGACGGCCAGTAGGAGATGACGATGAAGTCTTCGCGGTCGCCGACGGTGCGGCGGAACAACTGCACGCCGAGGTTGCCGGGCGTGGCGCGGAGCTTCCGGATGCCGCTCTCGTAGATGTAGCGCTCGTACTCGTCGCCGCGGCTGGCGGCAACCTGCCCGTGCCAGATGCGCGCGACGCGCGGCGCGGCGGGTTTGGTGCGGGCGGTGGCGCAGGCGATGACACCTGCAGCGGCGAGGGCGAGGAAGAGGATCAGGCGGTTCATGGGGGAATCGTAGTTTTAACTTCGGTGGTGGGGAAGGATTTGGCGCTGTCGCGAGGGATGAGAAGTCAGGGATGAGGGATGAGGGATGAGTAGAGAGGCGGAGAGATGCAAGGAGTTGAAGTGAAAACGCGGGAGTGAGGAGTGATGCGGCGGGATGAAAAGAGTTCACGCGGCGCGCGAGGTGCGGGATCGCGGAGTGAGGGATGAGTCGTGATGTGGCGAGGCGTAAGGAGCTCAGGTGAGGCGTGAGGCGCGACGAGGGATGAGACTGAGGGATGAGTCGAGAGGTGGTGCGGCGGGCGGACGTTGCGCCGGTGTTTAGTTGAGCGGCGACCAGCGCACCTTTGCGAGCAGGTCATCGAAGCCGATGCCGGTGCCGGGTGGTGGGTGGAGGCGGGCGGCGGTGGAGTGGATGGTTTCGATGAATTGGTCCGGGTCGTAGAGGGTGTGGGTGAAGAGGCCGCAGCGCGGGCTGACGTTGTTGGTGGCGGCGATGTAGGCGGCGGTGAATTGGCCTAGGGGGTGGTCCATGTAGGAGGTGACGACGACCTCCGCGGTTGTCTGCGGGAAGGTGGCTGATAAGGCGGGTTTGTGGATGATGACGGATGGGGCGGGCGCGGTCGGCGGCGCGATGGACCGGTCGAGGGCGAGGCGGAGGTTGGTGCGGTGCTCGAGGTCGCGCCACACCTTCGCGTCGTAGGGGCAGGGGTCTTCGATGAAGTCGATGCGCTCGCGTGGGAGTTTCTGAGCGATGCGCACGAACTCGTCGGGAGTCAGGCGCGCGTTGAAGTCGATGCGGAGGCGCACATCGTTCGGGATGACGTCGATCGACTTGAGCTTGACGGTGTCGAAACCGGGCGGCGGGTCGGGGCCGGGCCAGTGGCTTTCGGGGATGGTGAGGCCGGCGAAGAGCGAGATGCCGCGGCGGCGGGCTTCGCCGTCGATTTGCGCGTGATGCAACGCGGCGCGCGTGAGTGGCGTGAGCTCGCCGCGCGACAGGCGCGCGAGCTGTTCATCGAGCGGTGCGTCGCCGAGCTCGGGCCAGGGATGCACGTCGGCGTAGCCGTCGCCCACGCGCAGCAGCGCGCCTTCGCGCACGCCGTCGCGCGCGACGCCGCTCAGCCGCCGGCGCGGCTTCAGCGTGTAGCGCCAGAACGCGATCTGCATCAGACGATCGTGCCGGCGACGAACAGCACGCCGAACAGCCACTGCAGCGCGCCGGCGAGTGCGAGACAGCGATTGAGCTCCGCGCCGCGGCTGCGCCGCACGCGCGCGAGCAGCAGCGCGGCGAGCGGCAGCGCGACGAGCGTGAGCAGCAGCCAGGGTCGCGACTGCATCCAGGCGATCAGCGCCACGGCGGCGAACGGCGCGAGCGTGAAGGTGACGATCTCGGCGCGCGCGAAGCCTTCGCCGAAGCGCACTGCCAACGTGCGTTTGTTGCTGCGGCGATCGCCGTCGACGTCGCGCAGGTTGTTGATGACGAGCAGCACGATGGCCAGCGAGCCAGCCGCGAAACCGCCGAGGCAGGCGGCGCGCGTGTACTGCAACGAATGCACGTAGAACGTGCCGCCGACGGCGACGAAGCCGAAGAAGACCAGCACGAACACTTCGCCGAGTCCGTGATACGCGAGCGGAAACGGACCGCCGGTGTAGAGATACGCCGCGGCGATGGAGCCGAGTCCGATGATGAGAATCGGCCAGCCGCCGCGATAGATCAGCGGGATGCCGGCGGCCGCGGCGATGAAAAGAGAGAACCATGCTCCGCGCATCACCGTCTCCGCCGAGATCAGACCGGCCTGCGTGACGCGGATCGGGCCGAGGCGCTCGCCGGTGTCCGCACCTTTCTTGAAGTCGAGCGCATCGTTGATGAGATTCGTCGCGACCTGAATCATCACCGCGCCGAGGAGCGCGCAGAAGAAATGCGGCCAGCTCACGCCGGGCGGCTCCTGCGCGGCGAGCGCGGAGCCGATCATCACCGGCACCACTGCCGCCGAGAGCGTTTTCGGACGCGCCGCGAGGAGCCAGCGCCTCACGGGAACCGCGTGAACTTGTCGAACTGCGGCTTGCGCTTCTCCACGTACGCGTCGCGGCCTTCCTGCGCTTCCTCCGACAGGTAGTAGAGCAGCGTGGCGCTGCCGCCGAAATCGAGCAGGCCGATCTGGCCGTCGCAATCGGCATTCATCGCCGCCTTCAGAAAGCGCAGCGCCATCGGCGAGAGCGCGAGCATCTCGCGGCACCACTGCAGCGTCTCTTCCTCGAGCCGGTCGAGCGGGACCACCGTGTTGATGAGCCCCATCTGCAACGCCTGCTGCGCGTCGTACTGACGGCAGAGGAACCAGATCTCGCGCGCTTTTTTCTGGCCGACGATACGCGCCAGATACGACGAGCCGAGGCCGGCGTCGAACGAGCCGACGCGCGGGCCAGTCTGGCCGAAACGCGCGTTCTCCGCGGCGATGGTCAGGTCGCAGACGACGTGCAGCACGTGGCCGCCGCCGATGGCGTAGCCGGCCACCATCGCCACGACCGGCTTCGGCAGACTGCGGATCTGCTTCTGCACGTCGAGAATGTTGAGGCGCGGGATCTTCTCTTTCTCGTCGATGTAGCCGCCCTTGCCGCGCACGCGCTGATCGCCGCCGGAGCAGAAGGCGTCGGGGCCTTCGCCGGTAAGGATGACGACGCCGATCTCGGAGTCGTCGCGCGCCATGTCGAACGCGAGCTTCAGCTCACCGACAGTTTTCGGACGAAACGCATTGCGCACCTCGGGACGATTGATGGTGATCTTGGCGATCCCGTCATCGGTGCGCTCGTACTTGATGTCTTCGAAATCGTGCAGCTTGTGCCAGGTCTCTGCCATGACGCGGACGTTATTGCAATTCGAGGAACTCGCGCAATCGCGACACGAACGCCTGCGGCTGTTCCCACGGCACGCGATGTCCGGCGTTCGGGCAGATCCAGAGCTCCGCATGCGGCACGCGTGCGACGGCGCGGCGGGCGACCTCGACGTACTTTGCATCGCGCTCGCCGGCGACCCAGAGCACCGGCGTGGCGATCGATTCGAGTTGCGGCGGCGGCAAGACCGCGGGCGACCACTCGCGCAACTGACGGGCGAGCTCGCGGCGGTCGTAGTCTTCTTCGCGACGTTGGACGACGTGGCCGCCGAATACCGGCTGCGCGTTCCAGTCGCGCATCAGCGATGACCACTCCTCCGATTCGAAGCGCCTCGCCCACGTTTCGTCACGTGCGCGGCGCGCGTCTTCGGGCGCGTTCAAACCAGCCGACACGATGACCGCGCGATCGTAGCGCTCGCGCTCGAGCAGTTGCAGCGCGCGGCGGCCGCCCATTGAGTAGCCGAGGAGCACGTTGCCGCGGTCGGGATCATGAGGCCACGGGAGAAAGTCCCAATCGGACGGCAGGCCGAGGAAACCGGAGAGCGTGCGGATCACGACCACAGCGCGTCGTACCTCTGCCAGACGCGTTTCGACGCCGCGTCGTCGGGACGCAGCTCGGTCACGTCGATGTTCCACATCGCCGCCCAGTCGTCGAAGCGCAGCTCGTGCACGTTCTCGATGATGCGCTCGCGCAGCGACGGGTCGAGGGCGCGCAGCGAAGCGACGCGCGAAAAGATGCGGCCGCCGCCGTTGTTGACGATCACGATGCGGAAGCGCGTGTCCGCTTCGAGCTGCGGCACGATCCAGGGCGCGTTGAGATCGTAGATGGCGGTGAGATCGCCGACGACGCAGACGTTCTCGCGCGACGGCGCGCACCAGCCGAAGAACGTCGACAGTTGCCCGTCGATGCCGTTCGCGCCGCGGTTCGCCTCGAACTCGAACGGCCGGCGCTCGGCGGCGAGATCCCATTCGCGGATCGGCAGACTGTTGCCGAGGTAGACGCGCGCGCCGTCGGGCAGCTCGCGCGACAGCGCGCGGATCATGGCCAGCTCCGATCGCGGCTCGTCGTCGAGGATCGCTTCGAAGCGCGCGCGCAATTCGCGGTCGCGCTCGAAGAAATCGCCGTAGTCGCCCGCGATCGCCGGCAGCGCATCGAGCGGCCGGATCGCACCGCGCGTGAGGCCGGTGAACGGCAGATCGCTGTAGTGCTCGACCGGCAGCTCGAGCGTTTCCAGGTCGCGCCAGAAGCGGAGCGTCGGCACGTTACCGATGCGGACGACGCCGTCGAACTCGCCGCGCGCGATCATCCGCTCGCCGGCGGTGATGGTCGCGCGGTCGCGCAATCCGCTGAGCGCCTCCGCGTAGACGGCCGCGCCGCTCGTGAGCGTTGCGACGCGCGCGCGATGCCGCGGCGCGAGACCGCCGATGATCACCAGCGGCTTCTTCACAGCAGCGGCTCGTCGAATTCGATGTTGAGATGCAGCGGACGGGCGCGGCTCCACGACTCGAGCGCGGTCTCGGCGTAGACGCCGAAGAGTCCGACCTGCTCGATCGACTGCGGCGCGCCGGTGCCGCGGAAGCGCGCCGGACGATCTGCGGAAATCAGGATGAGCGGAAGTCCGGAGTAATGGCCTTCAATCGTTGCGGGAAGCAGCTCCGCGACGGCGGTGCCGGAAGTCGTCACGACCGCGACCGGACGCTCGTCGCGCTTGATGCGGCCGAGTGCGAAGAAAGCCGCTGAGCGCTCGTCGACGAACGAGTAGAGCGCGACGTCGCCGCGCGTGCCGAGGACCGCGAGGAGCGGGCTGTTGCGCGAGCCGGCGCAGACGCAGAAGTCGCGCGCGCCGGCGGCGACGACCGCGTCGATCAACTGCGACGCGCGGTCACGATTACCCATGGCACCGACTCGATGGCGAAGAGCGACTTCACCTGATCGCGCTTCTGGCGCAGCTCGTCGAACTCGCGCTCGAGCTGGCTCTCGGCGAGCAGGCCGGCGCCGGAGCCGACGCGCACGCGCTCGCCGCTCCACTGCACGTTGCGGATGGCCACGAGCGCGAGCGACGAGCGGTCGGGCCGCTCGACGCCGAACGGCGCGCCGAAGGTGCGGCGCTTGACGCCGCGGTCGGCTTCGCGCAGCCAGCGCTCGCCGGCGGGCGTGCGCGGCGACACGCCGAGTGCGGCGGTGGGATGAAGGCGGCGCACCATCTCCGCGAAGGACATTTTCTCGGAGCCGCCCGCCTCGGCGAAGAAGATCGGCGTCATCAGATGGGCGATGTTCGGCAGGCGCAGCAGACCGACCGGACCGACCTCGATGTTCCCGAACGGACCGAGGCGGCGAACGATGTCGTCGACGACGAGGCGATGTTCGCGGCGTTCCTTCGCATCGTGCAGCAGCTCCTCGGCGCGCGCGACCGGACGCGTTCCAGCGAGAGCCATGGTGCGGTAGCCGTGCGCCTCCGCCTGGAAGAGCACCTCCGGCGTCGCGCCGACCAGCGAGTGGCCGTTGTGCGAGTAGCCGTAGGCGTGCAGGCCTCGCGGAAGCATTTCCAGTTGACGCAAAAAGTGCGACCACCAGTTTGCGCGGCGCGTAAACCGTCCTGACTCGAAAACGACCGGCACGATCTTGGTGAAATCGCCGCGCAGCATGGCCGCGTGCGCCGACTCGAAGAGCGGCACGAACTCGTCGAGCGACGGCGCATCCCAGTCGACCTCCGGCACGCCGTCCTCATCGAAGCGCGCGGCCAGCTCGCCGATCGAGAGCTCTTCCCATTGCGACGGATGCCGCCACGGGTGGACGTCGTCGAGAAAAAAATCGCTGACGTAGAATGCCGGCCGCTCCGGACGGCGGAACGGCAACTGTTCGAACGGACCCCAGCCGACGAAGAGCCGTCCCGGCGCGGTCTGCACGAAAGCGAAGTCGCGCTGCACGGCGTGATTGTATGAGATGAGCAACGGCACCGGTCCCGACCCGACGAGGATCCGCTCGATGTTCGCGGCGATCGCCACGCGCTACGACCGCGCGAACACGATTCTGTCGGGCGGCGTGCATCACCGCTGGCGCAAGCGCGCGGTGCGGATGTCGCGCGCGAAGCCGGGCGAGCGCGTGCTCGACTGCGCGACCGGCACCGGCGATCTGGCCATCGCGTTCGCGAAAGCGGTGGCGCCCGGCGGCGAGGTGATCGGGACGGACTTCGTGCCGGAGATGCTGACGCTCGCGCGTGCGAAGGCGCCGGCGATCGCGTTCGAAGTCGCGGACGTCACGCGCCTGCCGTACGACGACGCGTCATTCGACATCGCCAGCATCTCCTTCGGCATCCGCAACGTCGGCGAGCCGCGGCGCGGCATTGCCGAGCTCGCGCGCGTGGTGCGGCCGGGCGGACGGGTGGTGGTGCTGGAGTTCGGGCAGCCGCGCGGCGTGATCTTCGGACCGCTGTACTCGTTTTACACGCGCCACATCCTGCCGCGGCTCGGCGGCGCCGTCACCGGCGATCGCGACGCGTACGAATACCTGCAACGCTCGGCCGGGCGCTTTCCATGCGGCGACGAGTTCGTGGCGCTGATGCGCGAGTCGGCGCGCTTCGCGTCGATCGAAGTCGCGCCGCTGACGTTCGGCATCGCGTATCTCTACGTCGGAACGGTAGAGTAGCGAGTTCGTCCCATGCCACTCGAGGTCTACAAATTCGGCGGCGTTGCCGTCGGCAGTGCCGAGGCCATTCGCGCGGCGGTGGGACACGTGCGGCGCGCGGCGCCGGGCGTGGCGGTGGTGGTGTCGGCGGCGAACGGCGTCACCGACCTGCTGCTGGCGACGGCGCAGGCGGCGCTGCGCGGTGAGCGCGAGCGATGTCGCGAGACCGCTGACGCGCTCGAGCGGCGACATCGCGAGCTGGTCGATGCGCTGCTGATCGATCGCGATCCATTGAACGCGGCCATCGACGAGTCAATGCACGAGCTGCGGTCGATGGCCGAGAGCGTGGCCGTGCTACGCGAGCTGACGCCGCGCGCGCAGGACGCGATCGTTGCGCGCGGCGAGCGGTTGCTGGCGCGCATCTTCACCGCGGTGCTGCGCGAATCGGGCATCACCGCCGAGTACGTCGACGCCACCGACATCATCGTCACCGAAACACGCCTCGGCAGTCTCTGGCCGGATTTCGCGAAATGCGAGCGCGCCGCGAAACGCCACCTCGCGCCGCTCGTCGCGCGCGGTTGCGTGGTAGTCATGCCGGGTTACCTTGGCCGCGGACCGGACGGCGAAGTGGTGACGCTCGGCCGCGGCGGCTCCGATTTTTCGGCGGCCATCCTGGCGCGCAGCAGCGGCGCGCGCGCGGTGACGCTCTTCAAGGAAGTGGACGGACTCATGACGGCCGATCCGCGCAGCGTGCCGTCGGCGCGGCTTCTCCGCGAGCTGCACTACCGCGAGGCGGCAGAGCTGGCGTTCTACGGCGCGAAGGTGCTGCACCCGCGCACGATGATTCCGCTGGTCGATCGCAAGATTCCGCTCTTCGTGCGCAACACGTTTCGGGAGGCATCGCGCGGCACGCGCATCGCCGGCGACGTGCAGCCGGGCGCCTATCCAGTCAAGGCGCTGACGGCGATTCATCAGCAGGCGCTCGTCTCCATCGAAGGCTCCGGCATGATCGGCGTGCCGGGCGTGGCCGGCCGCGCGTTCACCGCGCTCTCGAACGCCGGCCATTCGGTATCGATGATCAGCCAGGCCTCGAGCGAGTCGAGCATCTGCTTCGTCGTGCCGCGCAGCGAGGCGGCGCACGCCGTCGCCGCGCTCGAGGAGACGTTCGCGCTCGAGCGGAAATCGAAACTGATCGACCGCATTCGCGCCGACGAAGAGGTGGCGCTGATCGCGGTGGTCGGACTTGGCATGCGCGGACGGCCGGGCATCGCCGCGCGCACGTTCTCCGCGCTCAGCGGCGCGGCGGTGAACGTCATCGCCATCGCCCAGGGCTCGTCGGAGCTGAACATCACCGCGGCCGTCTCCGGCGGCGATGCGACGCGCGCGCTGCAGGCGCTGCATCGCGAGTTTCAGCTCGACAAACTGCATCCGCTGGCCGACGCCTCGGGCCGCGAATCGAAGCTCACGCTCCTCGGCTTCGGGCAGATCGGCCGCGAGCTCGCCACCCAACTGATCGCGCAGGAAAAGCACTTGCGGCAGGAGCTCGGCGCCGACGTGAAAGTCATCGCCGTGGCCGACCGCTCCGGCATCCGCATCGAGGAAAGCGGCTTCGGTGCTGCGGCGCTGCAGCGGCTCGCGAAACAGAAGGCATCGGGCGCGAAGCTCTTCGATCGCGACTCGCCGGTGACGCTCGCGCAACTGCAGTCGATGATGCGCGAGGAGCTCTGGCTGCTGCCGTCGCACCGGCCGATCCTCGTCGATCTGACTTCCGAGGAAACCGCGCCGCTGATTCAGGAAGCGCTGGAGAACGGGTTTCATGTGGTGCTGGCGAACAAGAAGCCGCTGGCCGTGGCGCAGATCGAATACGACCGCCTCGTGGCGACGGCGCGCGAGCGCGGCCTGATGCTGCGCTACGAAGCGACGGCGGGCGCGGGACTGCCGGTGCTCGACACGCTGGCGAAACTGCAGGAGTCGGGCGATCGCGTGGAGACGATTCTCGGCGCGTTCTCCGGCACGCTCGGCTATCTCATGACGGCACTCGAAGAAGGAAGGCGCTTCAGCCAGGCGGTGCGCGACGCGTGGAAGCTCGGCTACACCGAGCCCGATCCGCGCGACGACCTGTCGGGCACCGACGTCGCGCGCAAGGCGCTGATCCTGGCGCGGACGCTGGGACGCCGGCTCGAGCTGTCGGACATCGCCCTCGAATCGCTCTACACCGCCGACGTCGACGACGCCGATCCGGCGCGCTTCGTGGAGAAACTGGCGGCGCTCGACGACGACTTTGCGCGGCGCGTCGCGCGCGCGCGCAGCGGCGGCAAGGTGCTGCGGTACGTGGCGAAGATCACCAGGCGCAGCATCCGCGTCGGCATCGAAGCGGTCGATGCGGCTTCGCCGCTCGGACGGCTGCGCGGCACCGACAACACCGTGGTCATTCACTCGAAACGCTACGCGACGAATCCGCTGGTGGTGACCGGCCCCGGCGCCGGCGC
Source organism: Thermoanaerobaculia bacterium (assembly GCA_036389275.1). GTDB lineage: Bacteria > Acidobacteriota > Thermoanaerobaculia > Gp7-AA8 > Gp7-AA8 > QHVT01. Next base: position 71,152 of record DASVQE010000014.1, on the reverse strand, counting down.
GGCGGTGACGGCGGCGGGCGTGCTGAACGACATCGTGGCCATCACCATTCACGAGCGGCGGAAGTCTTCGCGATGAGCAAAGCCACCGCCTTCGCGCCCGCCTCCATCGGCAACGTCGGCCCCGGCTTCGACGTGCTCGGGCTGGCCGTCGACGGGATCGGCGATCGCGTCACGGTCGAGCTGACGCGCGGCGCATCGCGCGTAGCCGGCGTCACCGGGCGCGACGCGGAGCTGGTGCCGCGCGAGGCGGAGCGGAACTGCGCGGCCATTGCCGCAAGTGCGTATCTCCGTCCTTACGGATATGCGGCGATCGTCTCCGTCGACAAAGGGCTGCCGCTGGCCGGCGGAATGGGCGGCAGCGCGGCGTCGAGCGTGGCCGGCGCGTACGCGGCGGCGCTCGCGCTCGGGCAAGTGCCGGCGATGCGCGATGTGATCGCCGCGGCGCTGGCCGGCGAGTGCGCGGTGGCAGGACGGCATCTCGACAACATCGCGCCGAGCGCCCTCGGCGGATTGGCGCTCTCGCGCTGCGACGATCCGATCGACGTGGTGAAGCTGCCCGTCAACGCGGAGTGGTGGGTGGCGCTGGTCACGCCGCGCGTGCGCATTCAGACGAAGGACGCGCGCGCGTTGCTGCCGGAGTCGCTCGACCGCGCCACCTGGATTCACATGATGGCCAACACCACCGCGCTCGCGCACGCGTTCGCATCCGCCGACGCGGCGCTCCTCGGCCGCGCGCTCGACGACCGCTACGCCGAGCCGCGGCGCGCGTCGCTCATCCCGCACTTTATCGAGGTCAAGAGCGCCGCGCTCGAGGCGGGCGCATTCGGCTGCTCGATCAGCGGCTCCGGCCCAACCATCTTCGCCATCGCCGGCGACGAGCGCGCGGCGCGCGGCTGCGCGGCGGCGATGCAGCGCGCGTTCGGCGAGATCGAGTCGAGCGCGCACTGCGGCGCGATCGCGAAGGAAGGAGTGCGGCGCGCATGAGCGAATGGCTGCAATGCATCGGCTGCGAGGAGCGCTACGACATCATGGCCGTGCGCTACACGTGCGAGTGCGGCTCGCTGCTGTCGGTCGAGCGCGATCACCTGGTCGACCGCGACGCCTTCGACGACCGCCGCAGCTCGCGCGCGGCCATCGACCAGAGCGGCGTCTGGCGCTTCCGCGAAGGCGTGCTCGCCGTCGACAAAGCGGTCACGCACCCCGAGGGCGGCACGCGGCTGTACGAGCGCTCGGGCATCTACTTCAAACATGAAGGCGAGAACCCGACCGGCTCATTCAAGGACCGCGGGATGACGGTGGCGGTGACGCAGGCGGTGCGCGTCGGCGCGCGCGCGGTGGCGTGCGCCTCGACCGGCAACACCAGCGCGTCGCTCGCCGCGTACGCCGCGCAGGCCGGGCTGCGTGCGATCGTCTTCGTGCCGGCCGGCAAAGTGGCCAGCGGCAAGCTCGCCCAGACCCTCGCCTACGGCGCGACCTGCCTGCAGATCCGCGGCGACTTCGACGCGGCCATGCGGCTCGTGCGCGAAGCCTCCGAGCGCCTCGGCATCTACCTGGTCAACTCGATCAATCCCTTCCGCATCGAAGGGCAGAAGACCATCGTCTGGGAACTGCTGCAGGACTTCGACTGGGACGCGCCCGACTGGATCGTCGTGCCCGCGGGCAACCTCGGCAACACGAGCGCGTTCGGCAAAGCGCTGGTCGAGGCAAAGGCGCGCGGCTGGATCGAGCGGATGCCGCGGCTCGCCTCGATCCAGGCGCACGGCGCGAATCCATTCTTCCGCAGCTACGCCGAGTCGTTCGCCACGCGCCACCGCATCGCCGCGGAGACCATCGCCAGCGCCATCCGCATCGGCGATCCGGTCAGCCACGACCGCGCCGTCGCCGCGATCCGCGCCACGAACGGCATCGTCGAAGAAGTGACCGACGAGGAGATCGTGCGCGCGAAGCGGACCATCGACGGCATGGCCATCGGCTGCGAGCCCGCCTCCGCGGCCACGCTGGCCGGCGTCGAGAAACTGCGCGCATCGGGCGCGATCGCCGCAAACGAGCGCGTCGTCTGCGTCCTGACCGGCCACATCCTCAAAGACCCGGAGTCGAATTACCGCGCGGAGAACGTGATCGAGATCGACCCGTCGATGGCCGCCGTCGAGCGCGCCATGTCATCCCGAGCGTAGCGAGGGACCTGGGTGGGTGGCCGCGCGCTGCACGTACCACGCGGTCACCTTCTCCACGGCCTCAACACGAAATGCTCCGGCGTAGCCGTCTGCGTCTCGCGCACCGACCGGACAAGCCGCCGCCGCACCAGATGCCGCATAGCCGCCTGCACTCCGCTCTTGGAGAGCCCGGTCTCGTCAGCGATCGTCTGATGGCTCGCCCGCACGCTCTTGGCGCCGCTGCCGAACGTGCGGTGCCAGAGGTGCACGTACACCACCCAGGCGGACGGCGACTTGTCGTGGCCGACCAGGTCCACGAGCAGCGTTTCCAGGATGTAGCGGTCGATCCGCGCTGTCTCGATTTTCGCTATAGTAACGAACACTATAGCGACAAAGCGGACCGTTGAAAAGAGCGGCCGCGGCTCCTACATTGGCGGCATGATTACGCAAGTGAAATTCGTCAGCATCCACGTCGCCGACCAGGACCGCGCCCTCGACTTCTACACCTCGAAGCTCGGCTTCAAGGTGGCCACCGATCAGCCGATGGGAGAAGGGATGCGCTGGATCGAATTGAAGATTCCGCGCGCCGAGACGCGGGTCGTGCTCTTCACGCCGCCGGGCAAGGCGCCGGGCGGGTTCTCGAACATCGTCTGGCAGACCGACGACGTCGCCAAGACCTACGAGGAGCTCAAGTCGAAGGGCGTGGAGTTCGTCCAGGAGCCGAAGAGCGAGTCGTGGGGCACCTCGGCGCTCTTCCGCGATTCCGAGGGAAACCAGTTCGTGCTCTCCTCGAAATGAAGTGAGGAGCGCGGGCGGCGCGCGCCGCCCGCGTTCTGCGCGCTCAGGCTTTCAGGTGCTTGTTGACCAGCGCGGTCATCTCGAACATCGAGACCTGATCCTTGCCGCCGAAGATGACCCGGAGCTTGTCATCGGCGTTGATCATCCGCTTGTTCTGCTGGTCCTGCAGACCGTTGGCCTTGATGTAATCCCACACGCGTTTGGTGATCTCGCTGCGCGGCATCGGATCGCTACCGACGATCGCCGCGAGATCGGAACTGGGCGTCACCGCGGCCGAAAGACCTTTACCGCCGCCCTTGGAAGAAGATTTAGTCGCCATCGTTGTCAAACCCCTCGCAGTTGTTTGTGTATCGAGTCCGGCGATTCTGTGCCGATTCGTTTACGCGCGTCAAACCGCGCGGCACCCAATCATGGAATCGCTCCTGCACAGGACGAGCGCCGCAGAAGTGATCACAGGAGGATTCTGACCGATGAAGTCCAGCCGTTTTCTTCCGATTCTCGCAGTCGTGCTGCTGGCCGCTCCCGCCGTTTTCGCGGCCGATTTCGGCGTGCGCGCCGGCCGTTACAATGACGGCGAAGATACGTTCGTCGGCGCCGAGGCGGCCTTCGACCTCGGCCGTTTCAGCCTGGTGCCGAACGTCGAATACGACGTCGACAGCGACGTCACCGCCGGCAGCGCCAATCTCGACGTGACCCTCGACATCGCCAAGATCTCGCGCTTCACGCCGTACGTCGGCGCCGGCGTCGGCCTCGCCTACGTCGATACCGATTTCGGCGACAACACCGAGACCCTCGGCAATCTGATCGGCGGCGTGCGCTTCGATCTCGATTTCCTCAAGCCCTACGCCCAGATCAAGTACTTTCGCTCGCTCGAAAACAACGGCGGCGACAATGACGATCTCGCGTTGACGGTGGGGTTGAGGTTCTAGACGAGTTCCTCGGTTCCTCGGGTTCCTCGGTTCCTCGGAGTGAAAACCGAGGAACCCGAGGAACCGAGGAACCGAGGACCCGAGGAACTGCCTTACGGCAACTTCACAAACCGCGAAAGAAACGACCGCGCGCTCTCCGTGTCCGTACGGTAGATCACGTTGGTCGATTTGCAGAACATGTCGCCAGTGATGGTGGTGCCGGCGAGGATGTTCGTTTCGGAGGCGCCGGCGCCGAGGAAGTTCGGGCCACCCGAATCGCCGTAGCAGGTGCCGCCGTCGCCGGTGTTCGGATTCTGCGAGAGACGCAGCCAGGCCGGGTTCACCGCATTGAGCGACGAGGTCGAATTCTCGCGCGTGTCGTAATACGCGATGTACGGACCGCCCGGCTGATTGACCGCTTCCTGACCGCCGTAGCCGACGGCCGTGAACTGCTGATTCACGCTGAGCGAGCCGAGCGAGTTCGCGGCCGGAAGACGGGCCGGGGTGACGCCCTTGACCGGCGAGTCGAGCACGACCACGGCGATGTCGTGCGGGTTGTCCTGCATCTGGCTGTAGAGCGGATCGGCGTAGTAGGTGCCGGCCAGCAGCTTCGACTTCGAGCTGAACCGCGGATCGAGCGTGACGAACACGCGCGAGGTGCCGAGGTCGCAGTGCGCGGCGGTGAGGAACACCGTCGGCGAGATGAGCGTACCCGAGCAATACGGATAGGTGCCCGAGCTGAACTGACCGACCAGCGCGCCCACTTCGGGATGCGCGCTGCCGTCGAACTGCCCATACGTGATCGCCATCGCCGGCATCGCTGCCACGAGCGAGACGACGAGAACGGCGAGAGAGAACCGTTTCATAGGACTGTCTCCTCCAGGTTGTGGTTTGGAGGCGCAGTCTAGCAGCTATGACGTTTCTATCGCAGTTTTTTGGCGATCTTTTTCGTGAGCAGATGGCGCGCCGCGTCGGTGGCGATGTCGGTCAGCAGGCCGAGCACGACGCCGGCCACGACGTCCGCCGCATGCGCCTTCACCTTCGCCTTGACCTTCGCGTTCCGCCGCTTCGCTTTCAACTTCTTCAGCATGCCCCAAGGCGCAGCATGCATCACGCCAGAGCGGGCGCGGCGCGCTCGGCGCGCAGCTTTCCGATGGCGCTGACCACGAGGTAGAGCGCGAGCGCGATCAGCGCGGCCGAGGTGATGCCGTTGACCATCGCCACCGGATCGTGCGTGGCCGTGGCGAAGCTCGCCACCGTCAACTGCACGAGCGCCCACAAGGTGATGGTGAGCACGAACACCATCGGGATGAGCGTGAAGGCGATCTGCTGGCGGCGCTGATGCAGCCAGACCGTGATGGCCAGCAGCGTCAGCGCGGCGAGCAGTTGGTTCGACGCGCCGAAGAGCGTCCAGAACTTCACCCAGCTCCCGGCCGGCGCGAAGGCGATGAAGTAGAGCGGCAGCGCGACGGTCATCACCGTGCCGACCCACGCGCCGAGGCGCGACTCCCACCGGAAGAGCTCCTGCACGATGTAGCGGCCGAGGCGCGTCGAGACGTCGACCGTATCGAAGACGAATGTGGAGAACGCCATCGCCCCGAAGGTGATGGCGAAGCGGCGGTACTTCTCGCCGATCACCAGCGTGAGGAACTCGCCGATGCCGTTGCCGTAGATCGTGCCCGGCTTCAGTCCCGTCAGATCCTTCTGCGCCACGATCATCACCGTGACCATCGCGATCAGCGCCACGAAGGCCTCGGCCAGCATGCCGCCGTAGCCGACCGGCTGGATGTCCGTCTCTCTGTCAATCTGTTTGGACGTCGTTCCGGAACAAACGAGTCCATGAAATCCGGAACAGGCGCCGCAGGCGATGGTCACGAAGAGGAATGGGAAGAGCAGCCCGGTCATGCCGCCGGAGTTGAAGGTCTTGAAGGCCGGCTGCAGGATCGGATAGCGGCCGAAGAAGATCCCGATCACGCCGATGGCCAGCGCGAAGTAGAGGACGAAGCCGCCGAGATAGCCGCGCGGCTGCAGCAGCGACCACACCGGAACCATCGAGGCGATGCAGCAGTAGACCAGGATCAGCAGCGCCCACCACTTCGCATCGAGGATGAACCAGGTGGAGACTTTCGTCCCGAGCCAGACCATGAAACCGGTGGCCGGCACGAAGATGATGGTGACGAGCCAGAGCGGCGGATTGAAGAAGCGCTGCACGACGCCCATGAGCACGGCCAGCGCGAGGTAGAAGATGCTCGCCGCGGCCACGGCGCCGCCGGGATGAAAAGCGGTGGCGGCGCCGGCCAGCTCTTCGCCGCCGGTGACGAAGCTCGAGGCGGTGATGTCGGCGAAGGCGACGATGACGTAGACGAGGGCGAGCCAGATGAAGGCCATCATGGCGATGCCGGCGCGCGAGCCGAGGTGCTCGCGCGTGATGTCGGCGATCGAGCGCGCGCCGTGGCGCACCGATGCGGCGAGAGCCATGAAGTCGTGCACCGCGCCGATCAGCACGACGCCGAGCCCGATCCAGAGGAGGCACGGCAGCCAGCCGAAAGCCTGGCAGGCGATGATCGGTCCGGCGATCGGACCGGCGGCGGCGATGGCGGCGAAGTGCTGGCCGAAGAGGTAGAAGGGTTTCGTCGGGACGAAGTCCACGCCGTCTTCATTCACGTGCGCCGGCGTGATCGTGCCGGCGTCGACGCGCACCAGCCGCGCAATCCACGAGCCGTAGAGCCGGTACGAGAGCGCAATGACGGCCAGAAACACCACCGCGATCAGCGTGAGCTGCATGCGCGGGATTGTAGCGGCACTTCACTGCAGCAAGTCGGCGTACTCCCCATGCCTCTTGATGTACGAGGCGACGAACGCGCACTGCGGTACGACGGTGAGTTTCTCGCTGCGCGCGTAGTCGAGGGCCTGCTTGACGATGTCGTTGGCGAGCCCGCGGCCGGAGAGCTCGGGCGGGACGATGGTGTGCGTGAAGACGATGCGGTTCGGCTCTTCGCGCTCGTACTCGGCGAAGGCGGTATGGCCGTCGATGGTGGTCTCGAAGCGCGACTCTTCTTCGTTGTGGCGGATGTCCATGCCCGCGCGTTACTTCAGAAACCACGCCACCGCCGCGGCGGCGACCTCGGGCGGGACGGTGTGCGGTCCGTCGAACTCGCGGTAGTCGACGTCGTAGCGCGCGCGGCGGAGCAGCGGCACGACGCGGCGGCTGCAGCGGTCGATCGGGAGGACGGCGTCGCGCGTGCCATGCGAGACGAAGAGCCGCGGCGCGCCCGCGGGCGCCGACGGCGCGGCGAAGCCGGGCGAGAAGGCGATCACATGCGTGAAGAGCTCGCCGTGATCGAGGCCGAGGGAGAGCGCGTAGGAGGCGCCGTCGGAAAAACCGCCGATGGCGAGACGGCGCGCGTCGATGGCGTAACGCTCGAAGGTCCAGCGGAGCGCTCGCTCGAGAAAGGCGACGTCGGGACCGTAGCCGCCGATGAGCAGGTCCCACGTGTCGCCGCGCGAGTCGGGCGCGAGCACGATCAGGCCATGCTCGTCGGCGAGCGGCTGGAGCTGCGAGAGGCCGTGCCGGGCGTTGCCGCCCGCGCCGTGCAGCATCAGCGCGAACGGCGCGGCCGCGGGACGGTGCGGCGGCGCGTAGATCAGCGCGTCGCGACGCGCGCCGAGTTGCAGCGCGTGCAGGCCCGCCGCGCCGCCGGCGGCGTCCGGTGATGGGCGGGCGGTGGAAAAGGCGTTTTGCATCGGACGCAAAGGATGCGGGCGGTGTGCCGGGGCGGTTCGTCGAGCATCGGTCATGGCTCGTCGCGTATCTCATCGCGCGCCGGTAGCGGCAGCGCGCCGTCGCGCTTGCTCACCGCGCGGCGCGACGCCGCGTCGATCAGCGCGTCACGGCGGGCGCCGAGCTGCCGCGCATGCGATCCCGAGGCGCCACCGCACCCTCAAACGCGGTTTGCATCAGACGCAAACGGCGCGCGCAGTGTGCCGGAGCGCTTCCTCGAGCATCCGTCGGATTGCTCCGGCTGACGTCGATGCTGAGCGTGTTGCAGGGCCACGCGGAGCGTGGTCGCGGACGTGCATCTCGTCGAGCGTCGGCAGCGGCAGCGCGTCGTCGCGCTTGCTCACTGCGCTGCGGCGGCGCGTAGATCAGCGCGTCGCGGCGCGGGTGCGGAGCGCTTCCGTCGAGGGTGCGTCGCGGCTGGTCGGTTCGAGGGTCGATGCCGACGTGTTGCAGAGGCGGAGCGGTGTCGCGGACGCGGATTTCATTAGGACGCGCGCCGCAGCGCCTCACCCAACATCCGCCGCGGCTCATCCGCCTCCACCTCGATGCCGAGGTGTTGCAGGGCGACACGCAGCGTGTCGCGCACGCGCACCTCGTCGAGCGTCGGCAGCGGAAGCGCGCCGTCCCGTTTGCTCACCTTGCTACCGTCGGGGTTCACCACCAGCGGCAGGTGGGCGTACTCGGGGGTCGGGAGTTGCAGGGCGCGCTGCAGGGCGATCTGGCGCGGCGTGGACGAGAGCAGGTCGGCACCGCGCACGACCTGCGTCACGCCTTGCGCGGCGTCGTCGACGACGACCGCGAGCTGGTAGGCGAAGAGGCCGTCGGCGCGGCGCAGCACGAAGTCGTCCGCCGGCGCGGCGACGCGCCCGCGAATGCAGTCGTCGAACTCGATGATCTCGCTGCTCGCGCGAAAGCGCACCGCCCGCGCTGCCTTGCCGGGCGGCAGGCCATCGCGGCAGTTGCCGGGATAGCGCGCCTCACCGCTCGCGTCGGGCGCCGACGGCGCGCGCTGCAGATCGGCGCGCGAGCAGGCGCAGTCGAAGACGAAGCCGCGCTCGCGCAACGTCGCGAGCGCGGCCTCGTACGCTTCGGTCCGGCGCGATTGGAACACCACCTCGCCGTCCCATTCGAGTGCATACCGCCGCAGCGCGGCGAGAATCTCCTCCGCGGAGCCGGGCACCACCCGCGGCGTGTCGAGATCCTCGACCCGCACCAGCCACCGCCCACCGGCCGCCCGCGCCCGCACCCAGCTTCCCACTGCCGCCACGAGACTGCCGAGGTGCAGCGGGCCGGTGGGCGAAGGCGCGAAGCGGCCGGTGATCATGGTTGCGTGAAGAGACTCGTTTCTACGCGAGCGCCTTCCCGATGTACTCATTGATGGAATTGTCGACGCCCTGCTGCTCGGCGAATTTCGATTCGCCCTGGTAGAAGTTGCGGAGCGACTGCTCGATGCCGGGGTCGCCGCCGGTGAACTCGTCGATGAGCGCGCGCCACTGCTTTGCGAGCGCCACCACGCGCGGGTCCTTCGGGTCGGTGCCGCGCTGCATCTCCTCGCGCACCTGCTTCATCAGCCGCGGCCACTCCTCGGCGGCCTGCTGCATGCGGGCCTCGCCGAGCTGCTCGCGCCGTTTGGCGAGCGTGTCGAGCTGCTCTTTCGTGTAGTACTTTTCGAACATGGTCATCACCTCGATCGTTTTGATGATTTCGCCGGCCGTGACCGACGGGTAATGCGCCGCGACGGCTTCCAGCCGCATGCAGAGCTCCTGCTGCCATGCGATCTGTTGCCGGAGACGCGAGATGTGGAGCTCGATGACGCGCCGCGCGTCGTAGTCGGGGCTGCCCAGCATCGTGCCGATCTGATCGAGCGAGAAGCCCATCTGCCGCAGCGACAGAATCTGCTGCAGCCGGAGCACCTCTTCCGTCCCGTACAGCCGGTGACCGGACTCGGTCCGGTGCGGCGGGACGAGCAGGCCGATCTCGTCGTAGTGGTGCAACGTCCGGATCGTCACGCCGGTGCGCTTTGCCAGATCCCCGATTTTGAATCGCGCTTCGTTCATCGCACGCACAGCGTAGGACCTGACGTTGCGTCAGGTGCAAGAGGTTTTTTGTAAACTTTCTGTATGCGCCTGACGATTGCCGCCGCACTGCTGTCTCTCGCCGCCTCCGCCGCCATCGCGCAGAACGCGCCGTCGCCCGACCGCAACATGGAGATGCTCTCGGCCGACCTGCGCACCATCGCGCGCGTGGCCGACCTCGCCCAGGACCTCGGCGACTCGCGCCAGGTGCTGCTGGCCATCCTCGACAGCGACATCAAAACGCTGCGCGAGCCGCGCGAGGACGGCACGTTTCGCTGGGCTTCGCTGCAGCGCGAAGAAGGCGGGCGCGTGAAGGACGAGAAGACCGTCGAGTACGTCTTCAGCGAGAAGGAGCTGCGCAACGTGACGCTCACCGGCGCGAACGGCTATCGCGTCGAGGTGGCGGTGCCGAAGAAGAAAGGCGCGTTCACCGCGAACAACTCCGTCTACGTGCGCAACGTGAGCGTCGACTCGACCGGCTTCGACGGCAAGACCGTGCATCACGACATCCCCATCAACCTCTGGGTCGCGCCGGGCGATGCCACCGGCGGCCCGCTGCCGGAGATCGGCAAGTCGGTGAAAGCGACCGTGGAGCTCGGCGTCGAGAGCGGCAACAAGTCGGCGGTGGCGGAGGTGTCGCTCGTGCAGGCGAAGCTCGTCGACGATCCGAACAGCCCCTACTTTCCGGCCGTGCAGCGCCTCGTCGCCATCCGCGAGCTCGTCGCCGCGCGCGACATGAACCGCGGCCAGCTCAAGAACGCCACCGACGAGGCGCTGCTCTCGCTGCCGGGTGAGCTCGAGCGCCGCACCGCCGAACAGGCGCGCGCGGACGAGGAGCGCAAGCGTCTGGCGCTCAGCGGCACGACCCGCGGCTCGATGTCCGTCGGCGACGCCACACCCGACGTGGTCAACGAGCTCGCCGAGATCTCGCGCCTCCTGGGCGGGACGCTGCAGGAGCAGAGCGACGCCCGCACGCGTCTCGGCGCGCTGGTCGATACGCTCCGTCCGAAGGCGCAGCAGTAGCTCCTTACTGATAGAATGCCGCCCATCCGTACTTCCGGCGGGAGACCGGAGGCATTGTGGGCAGACAATTCCGCGGCTCGGTGCCGCGATGAGAGCGCTCGATCTCTCCGCGCTGCTGCGGCTGGTGCGCGATGAGTCGGGCGGACGCGCGCCGCGCATCCTCGCGCTGGCGGCAGTATCGGGTCTCGCCAACGCGGCGATCCTGGCGATCGTCAACCGCGCCGCGTTCGCAGCGGGACAGCCGGGCGGCAGCGCGCGCTACTTCCTGCTCTTCGCCGTCGCGGCCGTGCTCTACGTCGTCACGCTGAACGCGACGTTTCAGTCGACCACGCGCATCATCGAGACGAGCATCGAGCGGCTGCGCATGCGCATCCTCGAAAAGATCGGCCGCACCGATCTCGCCTCGCTCGAAGCGATCGGCACCTCGACGATTTACAACGCGCTCACCCGCGAGACGGCCACGCTCACCACCGCCAACTCGCTCATCACCACCGCGTTGCAGTCGGGCGCGATGGTGCTGTTCGGCAGCCTCTACGTCTTCTTTCTCTCTCCTCTCGCCTTTCTCGTGATCGCGGTGCTGGTGCTGCTCGGCGTGACGTGGTTCTTCCGCCGCGAGCGCGTCGCACGCGCCGTGCTGCGCGAGACGACGGCGAATGAAGTGGCGTTCTTCGGCAACGTGCATCACGCGCTGAGCGGCTTCAAGGAGACGCGCCTGCACTGGCAGCGGCAGCGCGATCTGCTCGACGACATCGCCGTCGTCAGCGCGCAGCTCCGCGATCTCCGCATCCGCACGAACGACCTCGGCAACCGCAATCACATCTTCGGCCACTGCTTCTTCTTCGGCCTGCTCGCCGGCGCGGTCTTCGTCTTTCCGACGTTCGTGCACGCACCGTCGTCGGTGGTGATGGGGCTGACGACGTCGGTGCTTTTCCTGATGGCGCCGCTCACGCGCATCATCGCCTTCACGCCGGAGCTGAACAAAGCGAACGTCGCCGCGGAGACGATCCTCGAGCTCGAAGCGCGGCTCGATGCGGCGGCGGAACCGGGCGCGGACGCCGGGCCGCCGGCGCGGCAGGCGGGCTTCACGAAGATCGAGCTGCGCGGCGCGGTGATCCGCTACAAAGCGGCGCCGGGCGAGAGCGCGTTTCAGCTCGGGCCGATCGACTTCACGCTCGCGCCGGGCGAGCTGGTGTTCCTGGCCGGCGGCAACGGCAGCGGCAAGTCGACGCTGATCCGCATGCTCACCGGCCTGCAGTTCCCGCAACAGGGCGCGATCGTGCTCGACGGCCTGCGCGTCGGCGATCGCGACCGGCAGCGCTACCGCGAGCTCTTCTCCGCCGTCTTCGCCGACTTTCACCTGTTCGAGAAACTCTACGGCCTGCTCGGCACCGAGCCGGCGCGCGTGAACGAGCTTTTGCGTCTCATGCAAATCGACCGGAAGACTCACGTCACGGCCGATCGCTTCTCGACGCTCGACCTCTCCACCGGCCAGCGCAAGCGCCTCGCGCTCGTCATCGCCTTGCTCGACGACCGTCCCGCCTTCGTCTTCGACGAGCTCGCCGCCGATCAGGACCCGGAGTTCCGCCGCTTCCTGTACGAGTCGCTGCTGCCGGAGCTGCGCGCGCGCGGCAAGGCGGTGGTCGCGGCGACGCACGACGACCGCTGGTTCCACATCGCCGACCGGGTAGTGCGCCTCGACTACGGGCGCGTCGCGGAGATGCCGTAGATGATCAGGCGGTGCCCTTCGAAGGACCACTCGCCTTCCGGCGTGTAGCCGAGGCGCTCGGCCACGCGGACCGAGCCGACGTTGGCCGGATCGATGAGACTGATGACGTGGTCGCGTCCCATCTCGTTGAACGCGTAGTCCAGACAGCGCCGCGCCGCCTCGGTCGCATAGCCTTTGCCCCAAGACGCGCGGCCGAGCGTCCAGCCGAGCTCGAACGCCGGCCAGCCTTCCGGCTGGTGAAAGCCGACGCGCCCGACCAGCCGGTTCGTGTCGCGCTCGAACACGCCCCAGAACCCGAAGCCGCGCAGGTGCCAGTGCCCGACGATCATGGCCATGTGGCGGAACGCCTCGGCGCGATCGAGATGCCTGCGCGCGGTGAAGCGCGTCACCTCGTCGTCGGCGTGGATCTCCGCGTACGCGTCAAAGTCCTCCGCCTGCAACATGCGCAGGCGGAGGCGTTCCGTTTCGAGAGTCGGCGCGTCGATCAGAACGAGATCCTCACGCCGAAGCGCGCGCTCGTCGGCGGCGTGCGCAGCACCGCGTTGCCGTAGCCGGGGTTGACCGGCGTTGGCGACGCGTTGTCCGACTCCTGGAATCCCCAGCGTTGATCGAGCAGCACCGCGCGTTGCGTGTTCAGCACGTTGAAGATGTCGAGCAGCAGATTCACCGTGACCGGTCCGGCGTCGATCGGATATCCGAGGTGCACGTCGAGGTCGTAGTTGCTCGGCGTCCGACCCTCGGCGCCGCGATTGGTCAGGAAGAATTCGTAGCGCCCGTACGCGTCGGAGTAGCCGTAACGCGTGACCGGCGTGCCGCTGCGCCAGTACGCCGCCGCGCCGACGTTGAGCCGCCACGGCGTCTCGTACACGCCCGACACCTTGAACTGATGGCGGCGGTCGTTCGACAGCGGCCCGCGGTTCGTCACGCGCGAGAGATCGCTGCCGTTCGTGAAGAAGTCGTAGTAGTCGTACGCGGCGCTGATGTTCGGGTCGGCGCCGACGTTCGTGAACGGCGCGTACTCGCCGTCGAAATTGCCTTCGAGCTTCGAGTAGAGATACGAGGCGATGGCCTGCCAGTGATTCGAAAAGCGCTTGGTAGCGTCGAGCTGCACGCCCTTGAATGTGCGCTTCGGCTTCGGCGCCGGTACCGTGTGGGAGTAGTCGAGGGTGAAGACTTCCGACATGATCCCTTCGCCCGGATTGCCGATGCAGTAGGTGCCGTCGTCGGCGCAGAGAAAGTCTTCGATGACCTGTCCGTAGCTGCGGTAAATGCCTTTGACGCCGAGGGCGAGATTCGGGCGCAGCTCGCGCTCGTAGCCGAGCAGATATTCGTTCAGATACTGATTCTCGAGGTCGGGATCGGACGGCTCGGTGAAGCCGCCGAGGATGGCCGAGTCGGTCCCGAAATCCGCCTCCGCCGCCGGATCGGGCGCGATGCTGGTCGGGCTGTAATTGATGATGCGCGGCTGCCGCTCGTACGAGAAGGAGCGGATGACCAGATCCATCGGGATCTCTTCGTAGTAGCGGCCGGCGGAGCCGAAGATTTTCGCGGTGTGGCTGCCGCTCGGATCGAAGACGAAGCCGAGGCGCGGCGCGAAGTCTTTGTCGAGATCGATCTGCGTGACGCCCGAGGCGTCGACGATCTGCTGGCGGTCCCACCGGATGCCGTAGTTTAAGACGAGGCGGTCGGTGACGTTCCAGCGATCCTGCAGATAAGCCGTGGTGACCTTGTGCTCGGGCGAGGCCACGAGCTGCGAGAGCGGCGCGTTGGCGACGGTCGCGGACGGCGTGGTCCAGTAGAAGTGGCGGTAGATCGGCTTGGACGGATTTGCGTCGTTCGCAAATACGTCAACTTGTTGACCACCCGACATCTCCTTGATGACGTCGGCCTGGTCGTGCTCGAGCTCGAGCCCGCCCTTCACTTCGTGGCGGCCGACGAGGCGCAGCGCCGAGGCGCCGTAGTGCATGCGGTCGAAGCTCTTCTCCTGCACCAGGCCGAAGCCGCCGGTGGCGAAGAAGTCGTTCGTGGCGTCGCGGAACTGCACGGCGTCGCCGGCGCCGGTGGCCGGGCCGACGGAGTTTTTCTCCTGATGCCGCGCCGCCTGCGCGCTGAAGATCCAGTTGCCGCCGAAGGTGCCGTCGTAGCGGAGCGCGTAATCGCGGCCGCCGAAGTCCTGCCGGCCGAGGTACGTCGAGGGCGTGCCGTTGAGCGTGTGGCTGGCGTCGTTGATCGCGCCGGCGTCGACGCGCGGGTCCTGCAGGAACGAGAAGACCAGCGACTGTCCGGCGCCGGCGTTCCAGGTCAGCTTGGCCGAGGCGAGATCGCGGTCGCTGGTCGACGTCTCGATCGCGCCGGCGGCGGGACCGGCCGGCAGCGCGCTGTCGAGCGAGTTCTCTACGCGGTCGAACGCGCCGAAAAACCAGAGCCGGTCGCGCAGCAGATAGCCGCCGAGGTCGGCGCCGTAGTCCTTGCGCGTGAAGCCTTCCACCGTGCCGGAGCTCGACACGACCGCATCGGCGTTGCTCTGCAGCGAGTCGGAGTCGTAGTAGGAGAAGACGTCACCCTTCAGCTCATTGCCGCCCGACTTGGTGATGACGTTGATGATGCCGCCGGTCGAGCGGCCGAACTCCGCCTCGTAGCCGCCGGTCTTCACGTCGACTTCCTGGATGAACTCGAAGTTGAGCTCTTTCCCCTGGAAGCCGTACTCCATGTTCGTGGTGTTGACGCCGTCGACGTAGAAGGCGTTCTCCGCGCCCGACGAGCCGTAGACGGTGATGGTCTGCTGGCCGGGATTGGACGGGTTGGCGTCGGACGACGTGCCGGGCGAGACCTGCGCGATCGAGGCGTAGTTGCGGCCGGTGGGCAGCGTCTCGATGGCGCGCGTGTCGAGGTTCGTGCCGACGCTCGTCGATGACGTGTCGAGCAGCGGCGCGGCGGCGGTGACGGTGAGGATCTCGCTCACCGAGGCCGGCTGCAGCACGACATCCATCGTGACGTCTTTCCCGAGGGACACATGGACGCCTCTGCGGAGAAGCGGAGAAAAGCCGTCGAGCGAGAACCGCAGCTCGTAGTCGCCCGGCGGCAGCACGACGAAGCGATACGTGCCGTCGGTGCCGGTGGTGTCGCTGCGCAGACCCTGCATGGCGATGCTGCGCGCTTCGACCAGCACGCCGGGCAGCGCGCTGCCGGTGGAGTCTTTGACCTGGCCGGTCACTCCGCCCGTGGTCTGCGCCAACGCGGTCGCAGCGAAGAGAAAGAGAACGAGAGGAAGGGCCCGAGAGAGACGCATGAGGACCTCCTGTGTTGATTCTGGACGGCGTCAGTGTATCGCGCGGGCGACGTCGGGATCGAGCCGCACGGCGCGCTCGAAGGCTTCGCGCGCGGCGTCCTCGTGGCCGAGGCAGCCTTCGGCGGCGGCGATGGCGGTCCAGCGCGGCGCGGAATCGGCGGCGATGCGGCGGAGATCGGCGACGGCGCCGCGGCAGTCGCGCGCCTGCAGCCGTGCGAGTCCGCGCTTCGACAGAAGATCGTCGAGGTTCTGCCGCGCCGAGGCGTAGGTGGCGTCGAGACGCAGCGCCGAGTCGAAGGCGCGCTCGGCCTCCTCGATGCGTCCGGCCTCGCGCAGGATCAGCCCTTCGTTGTTGTACGACTGCGGCGTGCGCGTCGAGGCGGCGTTGCGCGGCGCCGGGGCGGTGGAGCCGATGTAGCCGAGGGCTTTGAGCTTGGCGAGCTGCTCGGCGTTTTCACCGGAGGCGTGTTGGGTGATGCGCGGCTTCGTGTAGCGGCGGTCTTTGCGCAGGCCGACGAGATCCTGCAGCGCGCCGCAAACCTGGTCGACGCGCATGCTGGTCGCGCTCGTGGCGCGCGCGGCCGGCCAGCGGATCCAGATGCCTTCGTTGCGATGCCACTTGGCGGCGGTGGCGGTGGCGGTGCTCGACTCCTCGTGCCGGCCGCCCCAGTCGAAGCCGTGATCGGAGGCGATGACGAGCTGCGCGTGCTGCCGTTCGGCGAGCGCGCGAAACTCGCCGAGGATTTCGTCGACGCGATGAAAGTAGCCGCGGGCCTTCTCCCGATTGCCGGAGGTGAGGTGACCGATCTCGTCGGTGCCCTGAATGTAGACGATGGCGAGATCGACCTGATTCGTGCCGATCCAGCCAAGGGCGCGCTGCGACACCAGCTCGGTGGCGGCGGCGTAGTCGCGCGGCAGATCGCGATCGGTCAGGACCACGCCCGGCTCCGGCGGATACGTCGCCCACATCCCGAAGACGCCGACCTTCTTCCCGCTTTCGACGGCCATGTTCCAGATGGCCGGCACGGCGCGCTCGTCGGAGGTGATCGGCTCCTGCGCGCGCGTCCGCGGGTCGTAGCGGGTGAAGTCGAGGATGCGATGCTCGAGCGGCGAGACGCCGGTCATCATCGTGGTCCAGACCAGCGGCGAGAGCGGCGGATGCTGCGTGAGGAGCACGCGCCGCTCGCCGTGGGCGACGATGTTCGCCAGCTCGGGCATGGTGCCGTCGGCCATGAACGGATCGAGCAGACGCCAGTCGGCGCCGTCGAGGCCGACGAAGATCACGCGCCGCGGCGGCGTGCGCGTGCAGGCGAGCGCGGTGAGCAGCGTCAGGCAGAGGCGCACGAAGAGTCTCCAGCCGGCCGGTCTGCTCGTCCGCAGCATCCGCCGCATTATGCTCGCGCGATGCAGGTGCGCATCGTACTGGTCGAGCCGCACGAAGCCGGCAACGTCGGCGCCGCGGCGCGGGCCATGAAAAACTTCGCCATCACCGACCTCTGGATCGTCGGCGGGCGCAGCGAGCGCGCCGACAACGTCTCCGACTGGTGGGCGGTCGGCGCGAAAGACGTCGCCGACGCCGCCACGCGCGTCGACACGCTCGAGGAAGCGCTGGCCGACTGTCATCTCACTGTCGCCACCACCGCCGTGCGCGGCCGCCACGTCTCCGAGCAACTCACGCCGGCCGGCGTCGCGCAACTCGCCGAGGAAACGCTCGGCGACGAGCATCGCCTCGCCATCGTGTTCGGTCGCGAAGCATCCGGTCTCTCCGGACGCGAGGTGATGCTCTGCCAGCGCACCGCCTCCATTCCCACGTGGCCGATGTTCCCGACCATGAACCTCGCCCAATCGGTGGCGATCTTCTGCTACGAGCTCGGCAAGGGGTTGCGTCCGCGCAGCGCCGCGCCCGATCCGGCGCCGCATCATCTGATCGTGCAGCTCGAGTCGCACACGCGCCTGCTGCTCGATCGCATCGGCTTCTTCGGCGACAAGAACCCGGAGCGGATGTGCGCGGAGCTGCAGGCGCTGGTCGGGCGCACCACGCTGTCGACGCGCGAGGCATCGATGCTGCTCGCGCTCGTGAGAAAGTTGTCGCGCACATGACCTCGCAGCTCTTCACGCCGCTCACGATCCGCGCCGTCACCTTCCGCAACCGCATCTTCGTCTCGCCGATGTGCCAGTACTCGAGCGACGACGGCCTGCCGAACGACTGGCATCTCGTACACCTCGGCAGCCGCGCGGTCGGCGGCGCCGGACTGGTGCTGGTCGAGGCGAGCGGCGTCTCGCCCGCGGGCCGCATCACCGCGTGGGACAGCGGCATCTGGTCGGAGGCGCACGCCGACGCGTTCGCGCCGATCGTCCGCTTCATCGAGGCGCACGGCGCGGTGGCCGGCATCCAGCTCGCGCACGCCGGACGGAAAGCGTCGACCGAAGCGCCGTGGCGCGGCGGCGGCGCGATCCTCGAAGGACCGCACGCCTGGACGCCGTTGGCGCCGAGCGCGATCCCGTTTCGCGAAGGCGATCCGATTCCGCACGCGCTCACCCGTCCCGAGGTGGACGAGGTGGTCGAGCAGTTCAGCCGCGCGGCGCAGCTCGCGCGACGGGCCGGGTTTCGCGTGCTCGAGATTCACGCTGCGCACGGCTATCTGCTGCACGAGTTCCTCTCGCCGCTCTCGAATCATCGCGACGACGAGTACGGCGGCTCGCTCGAGAATCGCATGCGGCTCACGCTGCGCGTCGTGCGCGCGGTGCGCACGGTGTGGGCGTACGAGCTGCCGCTGTTCGTGCGCATCTCAGCGACGGATTGGACCGAGGGCGGCTGGGATCTCGAGCAGTCGATCGTCCTCAGCGAACGGCTGCGCGAGCTCGGCGTCGATCTGATCGACTGCTCGAGCGGCGGCGCGGTGCCGCACGCGAAGATCGATGCGAAGCCCGGTTACCAGGTGCCGTTCGCGCGCGCGATCCGCGAGCGCGCGCGCATCGCCACCGGCGCCGTCGGCCTGATCACGAGCGCGCGGCAGGCCGAGGAAATCGTGAGCGACGGCAGCGCCGACGCGGTGCTGCTCGCGCGGCAGTTCCTGCGCGACCCCTACTTTCCGCTGCACGCGGCGCAGGAGCTCGGCGTCGACCTCGAGTGGCCGGTGCAGTACGGGCGCGCGAAACGGTAGCCGCTACAGTTTGAGCACGAGCTTGGTCATGTCGTGCTGATTGCCGTCGGGATCGGTGCCGTAGCCGGGCTGCACGTACGAGCGGAAGCCGAGCTCCTCGAGCGTCTTCACCGCGTCCGCCTCGAGGTCGGAGATCAGCATGCAGCTCACGTGGCGCAGGCCGCGCTCGCGGGCGATGGTGACGAGGTGATTGACGAGCGTGGTGCCGAGGCCGGCGCCGCGGAACTCCGGATCGAGCATCCACTTGATGCGGCCGACCAGGCGCAGCGGACCGGCGCGGTGCTCGCGGAGATGCAGCGTGGCGTCGGCGACGATGCGCGAGCCGTCGACGGCGAGCAGCGGGAAGACGCGCGCGTAGTCGATGCTCCGTCCCCACGCTTCGATCAGCGATCGGTTGTCGAGGTTGTCCCACGCGAAGCGGCGGTACTCGGCCGGCATGCGATGAAAAAAGTCGTACAGCGCGTCGACGTCTCTCTCCGTGAACAGCCGGAGCAGCACGCGGCGCCCGTCGCGCAATGAGCATTCCTGGGGATAGCGGTGCGGCATGGGGGAGCTCCTCGCAGCTACGGCTCCTCGGCTCCTCGGGTCCTCGGGGCCTCGGGAGAACAGCCCGAGGAGCCGAGGAGCCGAGGTCCCGAGGACCTACTTCTTGATTCCGAGGATCGCGTCTTTCGCGGCTTTGGCGATGCGGAACTTGAGGACTTTCTTGGCCGGAATCTTGATCGCTTCGCCGGTGGCCGGGTTGCGGCCGGTGCGCGCTTTGCGGTTCACCAGAACCAGCTTGCCGAGACCGGGAAGGGTGAAGCCTTTCTTCGCTTCCTTGTACGCCACATCGCTCAGCGCCTCGAGCATGCGCACTGCGGTCTTGCGCGGAACTTCGGACTCCTCGGCGATGTAGTTGATGAGCTGCGACTTCGTCATTGGGCCGGATGCCATTGGTGGGGATCGTCTCCTTTCGGCGTTTTCGTCCGTGCGGACGAGCCGACGCAATGTAGCCACGAACCGCGCGCGACGCAACCGATTTTTTTGCGATTTTCGGCCGGAATTCGATGTTTTTCGCCACTCTGCACAATCGCCTGTGCGAAATCACATGGCACGCTTCGTTCAATCGCTCACGCGCACATGATCGAACGGGTAGCAAGGCTCGGCTATCTCTGCATCGGCGCGGTCTACATCATCGTCGGACTGCTCGCCGCGGCGGCGGCGCGCGGACACGGCGGCTCGACGGGCGGGCAGAAGAGCGCGTTCGCGTTCCTGCTCGACAAGCCGTTCGGCGCCGTGGCGCTGGTGATCATCGCCATCGGTCTGGCCGGCTACGCGGTGTGGCGGTTCGCCAGCGCGTTCTCCGATTCGGAGCACCGCGGCAGCGACGCGAAAGGGCTCGCGCTGCGCTTCGCCAGCGTCGCGCGCGGCGTGATCTACGCGTATCTCGCCACGGAGGTCGTGCACATGCTGCTGCGGCGCGGCACCGGCGGCGGCGGCAACGATCAGCAAACGCGCCACTGGACGGCGCGGCTGCTGGAGATGCCGTTCGGCCGCTGGCTGGTCGCCGCGGCGGGATTGGGCGTGGTGATCTACGGCGCGTATCAGGTGTACGCGGCGGCGACGTCGAAGCTGAGCAAGCAGCTCGCGCTCGGCGAGATCGACGCCGCGCCGCGCCGCAAGGTCATCGCCGTGTCGCGCTTCGGCATCGGCGCGCGCGGCGTGGTCTTCCTCGTCATCGGCGGCTCGTTCCTGATCGCCGCCCTGCATCGCAATCCGACCGATGCACAAGGGACGTCGGGCGCGATGCACCAGATCGCCGAGCCGCTGCACGGCTGGCTGCTCGTCCTGATCGGCTTCGGCCTCGCCGCGTACGGCGTCTACGCGCTGGTGAACGCGCGCTACCGGCGCATTCGGGCCTAGCCTCCGTCGCCCACGCCCGGCTCCAGCCGCAGCACGCTTGCCTTGCGTGCGAACACTGCCGCGCGCGAGAACGGCACGATCCACTCCTTGCCGTTGCGCATGTCTTCCAGGAAATCATCGTAGTGCGGTGAGAACGGGTTGCCGGACTGGCCGAGCGCGCCGGTGAGCGTGAAGCCGTCGACGTTCGACCAGTCGAGCACGAAGCGCATGCTCGGGCCGACGCGCGAACGGAACTTTCCCGCCGCATCGTCGAAGCTGGTGAAGCTCGCGTTGAGCGTGCCGGCGTCGCCCGGCGCGGGCAACGGACCGCGGTTCATCCAGCGGAACAGCTTCACCTGCGACAGCGGATGCCGCACCAGCAGCGTGCTCATCTCGCCCCAGGTGCGGTTGCTGGCGATCTTCACCGCCGCGCGCATCGCCCGCGCCGACAGCTCCGACGTCGTCTCGCGCGACGGTGTGCGCACATCGTCGACGACGTTCGCATTCGTCGTCAGCGCCTCGTCGAGCAGCACCCGCCCGTCGTTCCACTGCGCGCCCAGCTCGTCCTCGAACGTCTCGCGCGCGAGCTCGCGCCACCACACCTCGAACAGCGCCGCCTCGCGGCTCTCCGCGTTCATGCGGCGGTCCCACGTCCGCAGCACGCGCTCCGCGCCGGCCAGCCCGGCCACGCGCGCGCCCTCGGCGGCGAGCGGCGCCCAGCGCGTGGCGATGCCGGAGACGAGATCGAGCTGCATCGCGTGCATGTCGTCGCGCGAGTGCTTCTGCGCCAGCAGCTCGCGCGCGCGGACGATGCGGTACGGATCGTAGAAGCCGGGGATCGCGTACGGCCAGCGCGGCCCGACGATCTGATTGTTCGAGCTCGCCACGAAACCTTCCGCCGGATTGAGCGCGTGCGGCGTCTCGTCCAGCGCGCGATAGCCGCGCCACACCGCACGCGGATCTTCGGCGCGCTGCCGCGCGTAACTGTCGTAGTCGCGGATCGGAATCGGCGCGCCGAGCTGATAGCCGATGTTGCCGTCGCGATCGGAGTAGATCCAGTTCGCGTCGAGCGCGCCGAAGCTGGTGACGGCGCGGCGGAACTCCTCGAACGTGCTGGCGCGCTGCAGGCGGTACGCGGCCCAGCCGATGTCGGCGGTCGAGAAATCGAAGCCGGCCCAGTGCAGCGACGTCGTCTCGTCGAGCATCACGCCGCGCGCGCCGAAACGGATCTCGACCACGCGCGGCCGCGACTCCCCTTTCACCCGGATCTCTTCGCGCAGCGTCGTGCGCGCGCGGTCGTCGAAGTAGTCGTTGAGATCGACCGAGGCGACGGTGAAGGAGAAGGCGATTTCGCGGTTGTGCCCCATCACCACGAACGGGCCGCCGGCATACGTCACGCCGACCACGTCGAGTCCCGGCGCGTGGATGCCGGCGAGATACCAGAGCCCCGGCGCCTGATCGATGCCGAGGTGCGGATCGGAGGCGTGCAGTGCGCGGCCGCTCGCGGAGCGCGACGGTGCCACGACCCACGAGTTCGACGCCGCCGTCGCGCGCAGCTTCGTCGCGCCGAGGATGTCGTTCGCGAATGCATCCGGCACCGTCGGCGGCGACCACGGATGGCCGGCGTGCGTGAGCAGCGCCGCCGGCGCGCCGAGCTTCGCCACGAGCGCCTGATACTTGCGGTCCTGGTCCATCAGCTCGTGCGAGAAGTAGGTCTGATAGCCGCTGATGGCGAGACAGTCCTCGACGGTCCAGCGGCGCGGGCGCAGCCGGAGAATGGCGAATTCGGGCGCGAGCGTGCGCTGCTCGATGTAGGCGTTGACGCCGTCGACGTAGCGCAGCATCGGCGCGAGCGCTTCCTTGCGCAGCGCGCCCGCGTCGCGTTTTGCACGCCGCGCAAATCCGAGGCGGCGCTGGGCGAGGTCGGTGTCGAACGCGGCCGCGCCGAAGACCTCGGAGAGCTCGCCGTTCGCCAGCCGCCGCACCAGCTCCATCTGGAAGAGGCGGTCGGACGCGTGCAGCCAACCCATCGCAAAGTAGGCGTCGCCTTCCGTCTCCGCCCAGATCTGCGGAACGCCTTTCGCGTCGTACGTGATCTCGACCGGCGCGCGCACCTGCGTGCGGATCGTGCCGCGGTCGGGAGCGATGGACCTGCGCACGTACACCCATCCGCCGATACCGACTGCCGCAAGGACGGCGATCAGGAGGAGCGCAAGCCGCTTGATCATTCCCAGACCGCAACGTCGCCGACGCGGATCGCGCCGCCTTCGACGATCTCGCCGTACGCGCCGGCGCGCCACCGCGGCGAGAGCGCCGCGCGCAGCCCGCGCTGCGCCGCTTCCATCTGCTCGCACGGGCGCGTCTCGCCGTAGATGCGCACCACCGCCTCGCCGATGCGCAGCCGCTTTCCGATCGATTCCTTGCCGAAGGTGATGCCGCGCAGCATCACGTTCGCGCGGCGCTTCGATGGATCGACGAAGAGTCCGAGCTCCGCCTGCGCCTCCGACCACGCCGCCTCGTCGATGATCGTGACCTGCCGCTTGCCGCCCTGATTGGCGTTGCGCGCCAGGCCGCGTCCGGCGACGGCCAGCGTCTCCTCGACCGGATCCATCGGCCCGCGCCGCGCGCGCTTGAGCCAGATCGCTACGACCTCACCGGCCATCGATCAGCTCCAGCACCTCGCGCAGCGATCGCGCGAGCGCGTCAGGCTTCGCGCCGGCGAGCGACTCGCGATTCGGATACGGCCCCGGCACGCCGATGGCGTAGACGCCGGCCGCGCGCGCCATCTCGATGTCCTCGGCACTGTCGCCGACGTACACCGCGGCCTCCGGCGCGACGCCGAGGCGTTCGAGGCAGAGGAGCAACCCCTCGGGATGCGGCTTCTTCTCGCGCAGATCGGCGCCGTACACACATTCGTGTACATGCTGCGCCAGCCCGAACGCGACCAGCTCGCGCTCGACGCGCTCCCGGCTGCCGCTGGTGACGATGCCCGACGCGAGCCGCCGCGCCGTCACCGACTCGAGCAGCTCGCGCGCGCCGTCGATCAGCTCCACGGTCTCGCAGGCGAAGTGCTCGAGCCAGCGCGCGTCCGCCTCCGGCCAGTGCTCCTCGGCCAGCCCGAGCTCGCGGAAGGTGCGATACCAGTTCGGCGAGTACGTGCGCGCGTACGTCTCGCGGTCGAACGGAATCCCGTACGCCTCGAACATGCGCGTGTAGCAGCGGAAGCTCGCCTCGGACGTGTCGACGAGCGTGCCGTCCCAGTCGAACAGCACCGCGCGCAAGGTGGTGGGCATCGCCGCGGATTATCTCGCGTACTCGCGCATCCAGCGCACGAGCTCGGGATCGCCTTCGCGGTCGAGCACCTCGATGGCCGCGGCGGTGTTCTCCGGCAGCTCTCCCTGGCTCAATTTGAACTTCGCCTCGATGCGCGTGAGCGGAATCTCGAAGGCCACGACGCGCGCGAGCAGCCGCTGCCGCTCGGCTTCGCTCAGCTCGGCGACGCGCCAGGGATTCGGCCGGTTCGCTTCGGCCACGTCGACGAGACGCTGGATGGCGCGCAGCGGCTCGGGCGTGATGACCGGCACGCCGTAGCAGTGGACGGCGATGTAGTTCCACGTCGGCGCCGTGTCGCGCCGCACGTACCATGACGGCGAGACGTAGCCGTGCGGGCCGCTGAAGATCACGAGCTGCGGCTCGCCGCGCTCGAGCTGCTGCACGTGCGCGTTCGCGCGCGCGAGATGCGCGACCAGCGTGCCGTGCTCGCCGCGATCCGCGTCGTAGAGGAACGGCAGATGCGTGGCGAACAGGCCGTCGCCGCTGCCGCCGACCATCACGCCGAAGGAGTATCGCTCGAGGATCTCGCGCACGTGCGCGGCGTCGCGCGCGACGGTCGAGGGACGCATGTACATGCAGCCAGATTACCCTGTGCACTGCATGCACGACAGCGACGACGAGCAATATCTGGCGAGCCTCGGCTACGCGCAGCAGCTCTTCCGCGAGATGGGCGGCTTCTCGAACTTCGCCATCTCGTTTTCGATCATCTCCATTCTCACCGGCGCCGTGCTGCTGTACGGCTACGGCCTGAAATTCGCCGGGCCGGTGGTGAGCTCGGTCGGCTGGCCGCTGGTGAGCGTCTTCACGCTGGCCGTGGCGGCGTCGATGGCGGAGATCGCCTCGGCGTATCCGACCGCGGGCGGCTTGTACTTTTGGGCGCTGCGTCTCGGCGGCCGCGGCTGGGCGTGGACCACGGCGTGGCTGAACATGATCGGGCAGGTGACGATCACCGGCGGCATCAACATCGCGGCGGCCATCTACCTGATCGGCGCGGCCACGCGGCTGTTCGGATTGCAAGGCGCGTATCTGACGACGTGGCCGTTTCAGGTGGCGGTGATGATCGCCATTCTGATTCCGCAGGTGCTGATCAATCTCTACGGCATCGGCCTCACGGCGCGCCTCTCCGACATCAGCGTCTGGTGGCACATCGCCGGCGTCGTGCTGATCGCCGGCGCGCTGACGATCTTCGGAAACCATCAATCGTTATCATTCCTATTTTCGTTTGCGCCGGCGGTGAATGCGTACGATGCATCGGCGGCGATGACGGCCGGCGAATTCTCGATGCGCTCGCCGCTCTTCGCGCTCTTCCCGTCGTTGGCCAGCCTCTATCGCGCCGCGCCGCCGGCGCTGCTGTTCGTGCTGGCGTTGCTGCAGGCGCAGTGGACGTACACCGGCTACGACGCCTCGGCGCACGTGGCCGAGGAGACGACCATGGCGCGCAAGAACACCGCCTGGGGCATCTTCCTCTCCGTGGCCGTGTCGGCGGTCGCGGGCTACGTGATGTTGATGGCGCTGACCTGGTGCATCCCGGACGGCGACGTCGCCGCGACCGCGGCCGATCCCTATCCGGTGCTCTACATCCTCGCGAAGAATCTCTCGCCGCTGCTCACGAACGCCATCGCGCTGATCATCGGCGGCGCGATGTGGCTGTGCGGCCTGGCCTCGGTCACGTCGATGGCGCGCATGTGGTACGCGTTCGCGCGCGACGGCGGCATGCCGGCCTCGCGTCTCATCGCGCGCGTGAGCGGCCGCCATCGCACGCCGGTCGCGGCGATCGTCGTCACCAGCATCCTGTCGGTGCTGGTCTGTCTCTACGCGGCGGCGTTCTACGTGGTGACGTCGATCAGCACGATCGCGCTCTATCTCGCGTACGTGATTCCGGTGCTGCTGCACCTGCGGCGGCGGCTGCCGGAGCAGGCGCGGGTCTGGTCGCTCGGCCGCTTCGGCCGCGCCATCAACGTGGTGGCGGTGCTCTGGTGCGCGTTCATCGCGGTGGTGTTCATGCTCCCGCCGAACGAGCTGGTGCTCTGGACGATGGTGGCGTTCGCGCTGGCGCTCGCCGCGTGCTGGCTGCTCTGGTCGCGATCGCGATTCCTGGCGGCGCCGCGATCGTCCTAAAACGCGCCGCCGCTCCAAGATCGCATCGCGACGCGCGCGTACGATGAAGGCGATGGCGCACATCGGCTCGATCACGATCTATCCGATCAAGTCGCTCGACGGCGTGAGCGTCGAGCGCGCGGAGATCGCGCCGCACGGCGGCCTGGCCGGCGATCGCGAGTACGCGATCTTCGATGCGA
Source organism: Thermoanaerobaculia bacterium (assembly GCA_036389275.1). GTDB lineage: Bacteria > Acidobacteriota > Thermoanaerobaculia > Gp7-AA8 > Gp7-AA8 > QHVT01. Next base: position 44,721 of record DASVQE010000014.1, on the reverse strand, counting down.
CCGGACGGCTGATCAACGGCAAGCGCGCGCCGCGCGTGCACGCCATCCGCGCCACGTATGACCTCGCCGCGCAAACGGTCACGCTCGGCGGCGACACGTTCACCCTCGGCGACGCGCGCATCGATGCCTGTCTGAGCGAGCATTTCGGCTTCGCCGTGCACGTCCGCCGCGGGGCCTTCCCCGATCACACGCGCACCCCCGGCCCGAGCATCGTTTCATCGGCCACGCTCGCCGCCGCGGCGGAGCTGTTCGCGCTCACGCCGGAGGAGATGCGCGCGCGCTTTCGTCCCAACCTCACCATCGACGACACGAGCGCGTTCGAAGAAGACCGCTACATCCGCACCGCCACCGCCGGCGTCGTCCGCTGCGGCAAGGTGCGCGTGCACGCCATCGAGCACTGCGGCCGCTGCGTCGTCCCATCTCGCGATCCCAACACCGGCACCGTCATCCGCGACTTCGCAAAACGCCTCTCGCACTGGCGCGAAACGAACCTGCCCGACTGGACCGACCGCGCCACCCTCCCCCACTACTACCACCTGGCCATCCTCACCCGCGTCCCGCAGACGGAGCTCGGCAAACGCATCGCCATCGGCGACCGCGTCCGCTTCGGCAGCGACGCCCCGGAGCGCCACACCGCGCGCGATCGCGTGGCCGCGCTCGCGCGGCGGGTGTTGCGGGTGGTGTGGCGATGAAATCTTTTTCACCGCGGTAGGGAAAGCGCGGATGCGCGGCTCTCCTCATATCAGCAGGAGAGCATGAAATGCGGCATTCCGGCGATTACCTGAAAACGTCCGCGATGAAAGCGGATCTCGCAGGGGCAACGACGTTGCCGCAGTTTCTCGGTACGGCCGGCACGCTCACGCTCAAAGATCGATTAGTGCTCGCGCGGCAGGCGCTCATTCTGATCGAGCAGAACTACGCGCACCTGCCGCTCAAGCGGGCCATGCACGCCGTCGATCCGGTGCAACGCCTGAAGCTGATCGTCCAGCGGCTGGAGCAGGGCTCGCCCGCGACCGCGCAACCGGAAACTGATTTTCACCGCGAGATGACGGAGATCTTCACGTCGCTGCACGATCTCCACACGAACTACCTCTTGCCGGATCCGTTCAACAGGATGACGGCGTTCCTGCCGTTCATGGTCGAGGATTACGTCGAGAAAAAGGAGCGCCACTACATCGTGTCGCACGTCGCAGCCGACTTCAAACACGCGACGTTCAAGACCGGTGTGGAAGTGCTCTACTGGAACGGCATGCCGATCGACCGTGCCGTGGCGGCGCAGGCGCGGCGCTACGCCGGCAGCAACCTCGACGCGCAGCACGCGCGCGGCGTGCAGACGCTCACCACGCGCGCGCTGATCATCGCGCCGCCGCCCGACGAGGAGTGGGTGATCGTGCGCTATCGCACCGCGAGCGGCGACGAGAAGGATCTCCGCTTCGACTGGATGGTTGCGCCGGCCGGCCAGGTGGCGGGCCAGTTCAGCGACGACGCCGCGGCTGCGTACCTCGGCGTCGATCTCGAGCAGCACATCGTGCAGCAGGCGCGCAAGGTGTTGTTCGCGCCGCACATCGTGCTCGCCGAGAAGGCCACCGCGAAGCGGCGTAAGGCGAAGCGGCCTGCAGCGAAGGCGGCCGATCCGCTGGAGAGCGAGATGCCTTCGGTGTTTCAGGCGAAAAAGGTCGACACGCCGTCAGGCAAGTTCGGCTACCTGCGCATCCGCACGTTCAGCGCGGACATCAACGCATTCATCGGCGAGTTCCAGCGCCTGCTGGCCGGACTGCCGAAGAACGGCCTGATCATCGACGTGCGCGGCAACGGCGGCGGCGTGATCTTCAACGGCGAACGGATCCTGCAGCTCCTCACGCCGCGCACGATCTCGCCCGAGCCGGTGCAGTTCCTCAACACGACCCTCAACCTGCAGATCTGCAAGAGCAACAATGCCGCGTCGAAGTTCACCGATCTCACGCCGTGGGTCGAGTCGATGCAGCAGGCGCTGCAGACCGGCGCGACGTTTTCGGCCGGCTTCCCGATCACCAGCTCCGAGGCATGCAACGACATCGGGCAGCGCTACTTTGGCCCGGTCGTGCTGATCACCGACGCGTCGTGCTACAGCACCACCGACATCTTCGCGGCCGGTTTTCAGGATCACGAGATCGGACCCGTGCTCGGCGTCGACAGCGCCACCGGCGCGGGCGGCGCGAACGTCTGGACGCACGCGCTGCTCTGCTCCGCGATCCCGAAGTCGTCAGTCTACGAGCCGCTGCCGAACGGCGCCGGCATGCGCGTCTCGATGCGGCGCACGCTGCGCGTCGGCAAGCGGGCCGGCATGCCCGTCGAAGATCTCGGCGTGCTCTCGGACGATCGCCATCCGCTCACGCGCAACGACCTCCTCCAAGGCAACGTCGACCTCATCGCCAAAGCCGCGTCGCTGCTCGCCGGCAAACCGCCGCGATCACTCGAGCTGAAGATCCCGAACGGCACGGGCGCGAAGCAGGTCACCGCCACGACCACGGGCATGGACCGTCTCGACATCTATGTGGACGAACGGCCAATCAAATCCATCAACGTCACTCCGCCGGACACCACCTTCACCATTGACGCACCGTCGAAAGCGGTCCTGGAGATCCGCGGCTTCGACGGCAAAACGCTCGTCGCGCGCTACCGCCAGACCTTGTAGGGAAAGAAATCGGGCGGCCCTTGCGGACCGCCCGATGGGTGGAACAGCGGATGTGTGGATCTACTGCTCGTCGTCGAAGTCCGCCAGCGACAAAGCGTCTTCTTCTTCCGATTCGCGCTGCAGGAGCTCTTCGAGCGAGGGCTGCGGCGGCGCTTCGTCCTTTTCCAGGTAGACGTCGCGGTAGGTGGGCATACCGGTGCCGGCCGGGATGAGGCGGCCGACGATGACGTTTTCCTTGAGGCCTCGCAGGTAGTCGACGCGGCCGGCGATCGCGGCCTCGGTGAGCACGCGCGTGGTCTCCTGGAACGACGCCGCCGAGATGAACGACTCGGTCGAGAGCGATGCTTTGGTGATGCCGAGGAGCAGAGGCACGCCGTCGGCAGGCTCGCCGCCGCGGTTCATGACCTTCTCGTTCTCTTCCATGAAGCGGAAGCGATCGACCTGCTCGTCGACGAGGAAATCGGTATCGCCGACGCGCGTCACGCGCACCGACCGGAGCATCTGGCGGCAGATCACCTCGATATGCTTGTCGTTGATCGCGACCGACTGCGAGCGGTAGACCTCCTGGATCTTGTCGACCAGGTACTTCTGCAGCTCCTTGATGCCGAGGACCGCGAGCACGTCGTGCGGATCGATCGGACCGTCGATGAGCGGATCGCCGGCGCGCACGCGCTCGGTCTCCTGCACGTTGACGTGCACGGAGCGCGGAACGCTGTACTCGTGGCGCGTGCCCTCGTCGGTCTCGACGATGATGCGGCGCATGCCTTTGACGATGGCGCCGTGATGCACGGTGCCGTCGACCTCGGTGATGACCGCCTTGTCGCGCGGATGACGCGCTTCGAACAGCTCGACCACGCGCGGCAGACCGCCGGTGATGTCCTTGGTCTTGGTCGTGGCGCGCGGAATCTTCGCCAGGATGTCGCCCGGATGCACGTCCTGCCCGTTGTGCACCATGACGTGAGCGCCCGTCGGGAGCAGGTACTTACGCTCCTCGCCGCGGCCCGCTTTGATGATGAGAGTCGGGGTGCGCTTCTCGGCCGTCGACGACTCGACGATGACCATCTGCGTGAGGCCGGTGACTTTGTCGGTCTCTTCGCGGACGTTCTCCCCTTCGACGATATCCTTGAACTGCACCTTGCCACCGAGCTCGGTGAGCACGGCCGAGGTGAACGGATCCCACTCGACCAGCGGCTGGCCGGCTTCGACGTGCTGACCGTCGCGAACCTTGAGCGTCGACCCGTAGACGAGCGCGTAACGCTCCTTCTCGCGGGCGCCCGCGGCCTCGTCGGTCGGCGCCGCCTTCTTCGACTTCTTGGTCGGCGTGTCCTCGAGGATCAACAGCTTGCCGTTGCGGTTGACGACGACCAGCTCGCCGTTCTTGTTGGTGACGGTGGTGACGTTGACGAGCTGCACGCGGCCCGGTGAAGTAGCCTCGTGCTTCGACTGCTCGGACACGCGAGACGCCGTACCGCCGACGTGGAAGGTACGCATGGTGAGCTGCGTGCCCGGCTCGCCGATCGACTCGGCGGCGATGACGCCGACCGCCTCGCCGATCTCGACGAGCTTGCCGCTCGCGAGGTTGCGGCCGTAGCAGCGGCGGCAGACGCCGCGTCGCGTCTCGCAGGTCAGCACCGAACGGATCTTCACCTGCTCGATGCCTGCTTCCTGGATCGCGTTCGCGAGGTCCTCGGTGAGCTCTTCGTTCTGCGCCACGAGCTGATCGCCGGTGAGCGGATCGTAGACGTCTTCCTGCGCCACGCGGCCGACGATGCGGTCGCGCAGCGGCTCGAGAATGTCGCCGCCTTCCATGATCGACGTGACGACGATGCCGTCGAACGTCTGGCAGTCCTGCTCGGTGATGATGACGTCCTGCGCGACATCGACGAGACGGCGCGTGAGGTAACCGGAATCGGCCGTCTTGAGCGCGGTATCGGCCAGACCTTTACGCGCGCCGTGCGTCGAGATGAAGTACTGCAACACCGAGAGGCCTTCGCGGAAGTTCGCGGTGATCGGCGTCTCGATGACTTCGCCCGACGGCTTCGACATCAGTCCGCGCATGCCGGCGAGCTGGCGCACCTGCTCTTTCGAGCCGCGGGCGCCGGAGTCGGCCATCATGAAGATCGGATTGAACTCGCCGCTCTGCTTCTCGACGCGCGTCATCTCCGCGAACATCTCGTCGGACACCTGCTCGGTGGCGCGGTGCCAGATGTCGATGATCTTGTTGTGACGCTCGCCGTGGGTGATGGCGCCGTCGAGACGCTGGCGCTCGACCTCGAGCACCGCCTTGCGCGCGCCTTCGACGATGTCCTGCTTCTTCGACGGGATGACCATGTCGTCGACGCCGATCGAGACGCCGGCCTTCGTCGCGTAGAGGAAGCCGAGGTCCTTGAGCGAGTCGAGCATGCGCACGGTCAGGTCGTTGCCGTAGTTGATGAAGCAGTAGTTGACCAGTTCCTGCAGGCCCTTCTTCTTGAGCAGGCCGTTGATGAACGGGATCTCCTCCGGCACGTGCGTGTTGAAGATGACGCGGCCGACGGTGGTCTCGACGAGCTTGCGCTCGAGCTCGATGATCTCCGCGTGCACGACGTCCTGGTTGTTGAACTGCTTGGTCAGATCCATGAAGCGGCCGCTCATGCGGACGCGGATCGGCGTGAGCAGCTCGACCTCGCCGGCCTGCAGGGCGATCATCACTTCATCGAAGTCGCCGAAGACTTTGCCTTCGCCCTTGGCACCCGGCTTGGCCTTGGTGAGGTAGTAGCAGCCGAGCACGAGATCCTGCGACGGCACCGCGAGCGGCTTGCCGTGCGCCGGCGAGAGGATGTTGTTCGAGGCCAGCATCAGGACCTGCGACTCGACCTGCGCCTTCGGTGAGAGCGGCACGTGCACGGCCATCTGGTCGCCGTCGAAGTCGGCGTTGAAGGCCGTGCAGACGAGCGGATGGATCTTGATGGCCTTGCCTTCGACCAGCACCGGCTCGAACGCCTGGATGCCGAGGCGGTGCAGCGTCGGTGCGCGGTTCAGAAGAACCGGATGCTCTTTGATGACGCTCTCGAGCGCGTCCCACACCTCGTTGGTCTGCAGCTCGACGAGCTCCTTGGCGGCTTTGATCGTGCCGACCAGACCCTGCTGCTCGAGCTTGTGGTAGATGAACGGCTTGAACAGCTCGAGAGCCATCTTCTTCGGCAGGCCGCACTGGTGCAGCTTGAGCTCCGGACCGACCACGATGACCGAGCGGCCGGAATAGTCAACACGTTTACCAAGCAGGTTCTGACGGAAACGGCCCTGCTTGCCCTTGAGCGTGTCGGAGAGCGACTTGAGCGGGCGGTTGTTCGAGCCCTTGAGCACGCGGCCGCGGCGGCCGTTGTCGAAGAGCGCGTCGACCGCTTCCTGCAGCATGCGCTTCTCGTTGCGGACGATGACGTCCGGCGCGCGCAGCTCGAGCAGTTTCTTGAGACGGTTGTTGCGGTTGATGACGCGGCGATAGAGATCGTTCAGGTCCGACGTGGCGAAGCGGCCGCCGTCGAGAGGCACGAGCGGGCGCAGCTCCGGCGGAATCACCGGGATCACGTCGAGGATCATCCAGTCGGGACGGTGTCCCGACTTGCGGAACGCGTCGACGACCTTGAGCCGCTTGGCGGCTTTCAGTTTCTTGATCTGCGAGGTCTCGGTGCGCATGATCAGGCGGAGCTCGTCGCTGAGCTCATCGACCGTCACGCGGCGCAGCAATTCCTTGATGGCCTCGGCGCCCATCTTGGCGACGAAGACGTCGCCGTACTGCGAGCGCAGCTCGCGATAGCGCTCCTCGGTGAGGAGCTCCTTCTCGTCGATCACGCCGGCGAGATCGCCCGGATCGATGACGACGTAGGACTCGAAATAGAGGATGCGCTCGAGATCGCGCAGGCTGATGTCGAGCAGGTGGCCGATGCGCGACGGCAGGCCCTTGAAGAACCAGACGTGCGAGACCGGCGAGGCCAGCTCGATGTGGCCCATGCGCTCGCGGCGGACCTTCGACTTCGTGACTTCCACACCGCATTTGTCACAGATGACACCGCGGTGCTTCATCCGCTTGTACTTGCCGCAGAGGCATTCCCAGTCGGTGATCGGGCCGAAGATCTTCGCGCAGAACAGACCATCGCGCTCCGGCTTGAAGGTGCGGTAGTTGATCGTCTCCGGCTTGGTGACTTCGCCGTAGGACCACGACCGGATCTTCTCCGGAGAAGCGAGGCTGATCTTGATCGCGTTGAAATCGTTGATCGCCTGCTGTCTGGCCGGTTGAAACAGTGCGTTGAAGCTTTCCAATTTGCGCCTCCCTTGTTGTCGGGACGAATCAGTTGTCGGTCTTGGCCGGGTGCGGGAACGTCAGTTTGATGTCGCTGCCGAAGCACTCCCAGCAGGGGGCTTCCCACTCGTGGTCGCCGCTGTGGAAGTGCACGGTCATGCGGATCGAGCCGATTCCATGACAGGCAAGACACGACTCTTTCGGCATGCGCGACAGCGTCACTCTGCGTCCCATTCGCTACTCCTTCAGCAACTCGACGTCGAGGCAGAGCGACTGCAGCTCGCGCACGAGCACGTTGAACGACTCGGGCAGACCCGGATCGTCCGGCACCTCGCCCTTGACGATGGCCTCGTAAATCTTGGAGCGTCCCTCGACGTCGTCCGACTTCACGGTCAGCAGTTCCTGCAGCGTGTACGCGGCGCCGTACGCTTCGAGAGCCCACACTTCCATCTCTCCGAAGCGCTGGCCGCCGAACTGCGCCTTGCCGCCCAGGGGCTGCTGCGTGATCAGTGAATAAGGCCCGATCGAGCGCGCGTGAATCTTGTCGTCGACCAGGTGCGAGAGCTTGAGCATGTAGATGAAGCCGACGCAGACCTTCTGCTCGAACATCTCGCCGGTCATGCCGTCGAAGAGCTGGGTCTTGCCGTCTTCCGGCAGGCCGGCGGCGCGGAGCTGCGCCTTGATCTCGCCTTCGGTCGCGCCGTCGAACACCGGCGTCGAGAAGTGGAGACCGAGCGAGCGCGCGGCCCAGCCGAGGTGCGTCTCGAGGATCTGGCCGACGTTCATGCGCGACGGAACGCCGAGCGGATTCAGCACGATCTCGACCGGCGTGCCGTCCGGCATGTACGGCATGTCTTCCTCGGGCAGGATGCGCGAGATGACGCCCTTGTTGCCGTGACGGCCGGCCATCTTGTCGCCGACCGAAAGCTTGCGCTTCATGGCGACGTACACCTTGATCATCTTGATGACGCCGGGAGGCAGCTCGTCGCCCTTCTGCAGGTCTTCGCGCCGCTCCTCGGCCTTCTGCTCGAGAACGCGGATGCGGTTCTCGGCGCGCTCGACGAACATGCGCACCGTCTCGCGCGACTCCTCGTCCACCGGCAGCGCCAGCAGCTCGCGGCGCGACAGACGATTGACCGTCTCGCGGTCCGCCGCTTCGCCCTTGCGCACCAGCACGTCGCCGGTCTTGAAGTCGACCACGTCGCGCTGCAGCTTCTTCTCGGCGAGCACCTCGGAGATCTTCTTGTTGCGCGCATCGGTGATGATGCGGATCTCGTCCTGGATGTTGCGGTTCATCCGCTCGATCTCGCCTTCTTCGATCGACTTGGCGCGCATGTCCTTGTCGACGCCCTTGCGCGAGAAGATCTTCACGTCGACGACCGTGCCCTCGATGCCCGGAGGCGTCTTGAGCGAAGCGTCGCGGACGTCGCCGGCCTTCTCGCCGAAGATCGCGCGGAGCAGCTTCTCTTCCGGCGTGAGCTGCGTCTCGCCCTTCGGCGTGACCTTGCCCACGAGGATGTCGCCCTGCTTCACGGTCGCGCCGATGCGGATGATGCCGCTCTCGTCGAGATCGCGCAGCGCGGACTCACTGACGTTCGGAATGTCGCGCGTGATTTCCTCGGGACCGAGCTTGGTGTCGCGCGCTTCGATCTCGAACTCCTCGATGTGAATCGAGGTGTAGTAATCCTCTTTGACCAGCTTCTCGGAGACGAGAATCGCGTCCTCGAAGTTGTTGCCGCGCCACGGCATGAACGCGACCAGCACGTTGCGGCCGAGGGCCAGCTCGCCGGCGTCGGTGCAGGGACCGTCCGCGAGGACCTGACCCTTGCGCACGCGCTGTCCTTCACGCACGACCGGCTTCTGGGCGATGCAGGTGTTCTGGTTCGAGCGCTTGAACTTGATGAGCTGATAGATGTCGGCGCCGAATTCCTTCGTCTCGCCGGTCTCCTGATCTTCCGCCTCGACGCGCACGATGATGCGGTTCGAGTCGACCAGGTCGACCACGCCGCCGCGCTTGCACTGCACGACCGCGCCGGAGTCACGGGCCACGACGTTCTCCATGCCGGTGCCGACGAACGGCGACTCGGTGCGGAGCAGCGGCACCGACTGGCGCTGCATATTCGCGCCCATGAGCGCGCGGTTCGCGTCGTCGTTCTCGAGGAACGGCACGAGCGAGGCCGCGACCGACACGAGCTGCTTCGGCGAGACGTCGATGAAGTCGACCTTCTCTTTTTCGATGGAGACGAAGTCGCCCGACTGCCGCGCGATGACGCGGTCGTGCACGAGGTTGCCCTCGTCGTCGAGCATCACGTTGGCCTGGGCGATCGTGTAGCGCTCTTCATCCCACGCGGAGAGATAGAACGCGTACGGCTCGGCCTCGGCCGCCTGCAGGAGCTGCTTGCGCGTCTTGCCCGACGAGCCGGCGTTCTCCTTGGCGATGCGGTTGTTCTCTTTCTGCAGTTCCTTCTTCTCGACGATCTGGCCGAGGGTGAAGCCGGTGTCGCCGGTCTTGACCACGCGGTAGTGATCGAGCACGCGGCCGTCGGCGACCTTCTTGTACGGCGACTCGATGAAGCCGTACTCGTTGATGCGGGCGTAGCACGCGAGCGACGAGATCAGGCCGATGTTCGGACCTTCCGGCGTCTCGATCGGGCAGATGCGGCCGTAGTGCGTCGGATGGACGTCGCGCACTTCGAAGCCGGCGCGCTCACGCGACAGACCACCCGGCCCGAGGGCGGACAAGCGGCGCTTGTGCGTGACCTCGGAGAGCGGATTCGTCTGATCCATGAACTGCGAGAGCTGCGACGAGCCGAAGAACTCCTTGATCGCCGCGATGACCGGCTTGGAGTTGATCAGGTCGTGCGGCATGGCCGAGTCGATGTCCTGATGCACCGACATCTTCTCTTTGATGGCGCGCTCCATGCGCACCAGGCCGATGCGGAACTGGTTCTCGAGCAGCTCGCCGACTGCGCGCACGCGGCGGTTGCCGAGGTTGTCGATGTCGTCGACGCGGCCGACGTCCTTGCGGAGGCGGAGCAGATAGTTGATGACGACGTAGAAGTCATCCGGCGTCATCGTCTTCTGCGTGACCGGCGAGTCGAGATCGAGCTTGATGTTGAACTTGAAGCGGCCCACGCGCGAGAAGTCGTACTTGCGCGCGTCGAAGAACATCCCTTCGAACAGAGCCTTGGCCGACTCGAGAGTCGGCGGATCGCCCGGGCGCATGCGGCGGTAAATCTCGATGATGGCCGCTTCGAACTGCTTCGAGGTGTCCTTGCGGACGGTGTTGAGCAGGATGTCGGAGACGAGATCCCACTCGGGGAACATCACTTCCACTTCGGTCACGCCGTGGCCGCGGAGCACCTCGGCCCAGTCGGCCGGAACGCTCTCGCCGGCCTCGAAGAGGACCTCGCCGGTGTTGAAGTCGACGACGTCGCCGAGGAAGGCGGCCTTGTCGAGCGCGGTGAAGTCGACCTTGACCGTGGCGTTGTTGTGCTTGGTCAACGAGTCGGCCATCTTCTGGTCGAGCTTGATGCCGCCGAAGACGGTGCGCACGGCGCGGCGGCCGCGGATCGAGTGACGCTCCTTCGCCTCTTCCTGATCGAGGACGCGGCGGTCGAAGGAGAGCTCGGCGCCGTTGTCGGTCACGCGCACTTTGATGGGCGTGTAGAACTGGCGCAGGATCTCTTCATCGGTGGTGAGACCGAGTGCGCGGAGAAAGACCGAGCCGAGGAACTTGCGCTTGCGGTCGATGCGCACGTAGAGGATGTTCTTCTGGTCGTACTCGAACTCCACCCACGAGCCGCGATACGGGATGATCTTGGCCAGGTAGGTGTGGGCGGATTCCTTGGTGAAGAAGACGCCCGGCGAGCGGTGGAGCTGCGAGACGATGACGCGCTCGGTGCCGTTGATGATGAACGTACCGTTGTCGGTCATCAGCGGGATGTCGCCGAAGAAGACTTCCTCTTCCTTGGCGTCGCGCATGTGCTTGACGCCGGTGTCGGGATCCTTGTCGTAGACGAAGAGGCGGAAGGTGACCTTCAGCGGGACGCTGTAGGTCATGCCGCGCTCCTGGCACTCCTCGACCGAATACTTCATCTGCAGGTCGACGGGATTGCCGCAGATGTCGCAAACCTCGACGCGGTTCTTGTTGATGACGCCGCAGCTCGGGCAGTTGACCGTCTCTTCGTGCGGATGGTCGGTGATGATCTTCGAGCCGCAGTTCGCGCAGGTCATGCGCAGGTGCTCGAGGCCCTTGAGCTGTCCGCACTTGCACTCCCAGTTACCGATGGAGAAGCGGACGAAGTCGAGCGAGCAGGTCTCGCGGAAATCGCTGAAAGGAAAAACGCTGGTGAAGACCGACTGCAGGCCGGTGTCTTCGCGCTCCTCCGGAAGGAGGTTCATCTGCAGGAAGCGTTCGTACGACTTTCTCTGTACGTCGATGAGATTCGGCAGCGCCATATAGCTGCGAATCTTCGAGAAGTCGTGACGGACCGGCTCCTGTTTCGGCATGGCTCCGTTCATTCGGGGGACTCCTTTGTGTCGCGTCAGGCGAGACCTTCCGGCAGGCTACGCAGGAAGGCGTACGCGAATGGGCGGAACCGTATGGTGAAGGCCGCTCCCCCCTTCACCGGTTCCTATTGGAAAAGGCAATTCCGGGCGATGCACGAACACCGCCCGGAACCAAATCGACTGCGTAAAAAACTACTTGACCGAGACCTTGGCGCCGGCCTCTTCGAAGACCTTCTTGATCTTCTCGGCCTCGTCCTTCGACACGCCTTCCTTGATCGTCTGCGGCGCGCCTTCGACCAGATCCTTCGCCTCTTTCAGGCCGAGCGAGGTGACCTCGCGGACGGCCTTGATGACGTTGATCTTCTTGTCGCCGACCTCGCTGAGGACGACGGTGAACTCGGTCTGCTCCTCGGCCGGGGCCGCCGCAGCAGCCGCGCCGCCGGCAGCCGGGGCCGCCGCAACCGTCGCCGCCGCGGCGGAAACGCCGAAGCGGTCTTCGAGGGCCTTGACCAGGTTGGCCAGGTCGAGGACGGTCATCGTCTCAATCTGCTTCACAAAATCATCAGTAGAAATCGCCATTTTTCAGCCTCCAAAATTTCAGGTACGAAATAATCGAAATCTTTTTTGCGGGCCGCGAGAGCCCGCGCCAATCTCTTACGCGTTTGCTTCCGCTTCTCCGCCGCCGCCCTTCTGTTTGGCGATCTGGTCGAGGACGACGGCGAGGTTGCGCATCGTTCCGTTGAGCACGACCGCCAGGCCGCGGATGGGGTGCTGCATCAGGTAGAGCAGCTTGGAGAGAAGCTCCTCGCGGCTCGGAAGGTTGGCGATGTTCTGGATCTCGGCGGCCGCCACGACCTGGCCGGCGAGCATCGCGCCCTTGAACTGCACGGTGGGAACGTCCTTGGCGAACTTGGTGAGCACTTTCGCCAGGGCCACTGCATCGGTGGTGTTGTACGCCACGGCGGTCATGCCGCTGAAGTGGCCGCTCAGCTTGGTGAGCGGCGTGTCCTTCACGCCGATCAGGGCGAGCGTGTTCTTCACCACGACGTACTCGGAGCCGGTCTCGCGCACCTGCTTGCGCAGCTCGGTGACCTGCGGGACGGTGATGCCCTTGAAGTCGAGCACGAAGGCGTTGGTGGCGGAGCCGAGTCCGGTGGAGAACTCGGAGATCGCTTCTGCTTTCTGTTCGCGATTCTTCATCGGTCTCTCCTCACTCCGCCTTCGACTCGGCGATGGCGGTGTCGATCGGAACCGACGGGCTCATCGTCGAAGAGATGTAGATGGAGCGGACGTACTTGCCTTTCGCCGCCGCGGGCTTGGCCTTGCGGACGGCGTTGATGATCGCCGAGGCGTTGTCGCGGAGCTGATCGGCGGAAAAGGAGATCTTGCCGACCGGGACGTGGATGATCGCGGTCTTGTCGACGCGGAACTCCACCTTACCGGCCTTGATCTCCTGCAATGCTTTGGCGACGTCGAACGTGACGGTGCCGGTCTTCGGGTTCGGCATCAGGCCTCGAGGACCGAGGACTTTGCCGAGCTTGCCGACCGAACGCATCATGTCGGGCGTGGCGATGACCGCGTCGAAATCGGTCCAGCCGCCCTGGATCTTCTCGACCATGTCGTCGCCGCCCACCAGGTCCGCGCCTGCTTCCTGCGCTTCCCTCTGTTTGTCGCCCTGTGCGATCACGAGCACCCGTTTGGTCTGGCCGGTACCGTGCGGAAGCACGGTCGTGCCGCGGACCATCTGATCGGCGTGTTTCGGATCGACGCCGAGGAGCATCGACAGCTCGACCGTCTCATTGAACTTCGCGTAGGCGATCTGCTTGAGCAGACCGAACGCTTCGTCCAGTTGATACGGCCGCTGTTCGACCTTCTCGACGGCGGCGCGATACTTCTTGCCGTGTCTGGCCATATGTCTCCTTGTAGTGTTAGCGGCTCCTCGCGGAGCCTCCTACGTCGAATGCCTCAGCAACGCGCTGGGGCGCCTTGAAAACTAGTCGGTGACTTCCATCCCCATCGAGCGCGCGGTGCCCTCGACGGTGCGGATGGCCGCTTCGACGGAAGCGGCATTGAGGTCGGGCATCTTCAGGCGCGCGATCTCTTCGACCTGCTTGCGCGTGACCTTGCCGACCTTGTTCTTGTTCGGCACGCCCGAGCCCTTCTGGATGCCGGCCGCGCGGAGCAGCAGGATCGAGGCGGGCGGCGTCTTGGTGACGAAGGTGAAGGTGCGGTCGGAGAAGACCGTGATCACCACCGGGATGATGAGCCCCTGATCCTTCGCCGTACGGGCGTTGAACGTCTTGCAGAACTCCATGATGTTCACGCCGTGCTGGCCGAGGGCCGGACCGACCGGCGGCGCAGGCGTGGCCTGTCCCGCGGGAATCTGGAGCTTGATGTAACCGGTAACTTTCTTCGCCATGAGAAATCCTTATCGTGCCTTCGCGGCGCCGGCGGCGCCGCCTTGTTCTTCGCTCGGATCGAATCGCGAGACCTGCAGGAAGTCGAGCTCCACGGGCGTCGAGCGGCCGAAGATCGTGACCATGACCTTCAGCGTGTTGCGGTCGAGATTGACTTCCTCCACGACGCCGGTGAAGTTCGTGAACGGACCGTCGATGATCCGCACGTGCTCGCCGTGCTCGTAGACGTGCTTCGGTTTCGGCTTCTCTTTGGTGGTGACGACCTGGGTGAGGATCTGGTCGACCTCTTCCGGCGTGAGCGGCGTCGGCTTCTTGCCGGTGCCGACGAAGCCGGTCACCTTCGGCGTGTTCTTGACCAGATGCCAGGCGTCGTCGGTCATGTCCATCTCGACGAGGATGTAGCCGGGGAAGAACTTGCGCTGGACCTCGCGCTTCTTGCCGCCCTTCATCTCGACGAGAGTCTCGGTCGGGATCTTGATCTCGCCGAACTTCCCGCGCATGCCGAGGGCGTCGATGCGCTGGTTGAGGTTCTCCTTCACCCGCTCCTCGAATCCGGAGTAGGTGTGGACGATGTACCACTGCTTCTGGCCGGTCGCTTCCATCGCTAAGTGCTCGCTCCGAACCTCGAGAAGAGGAAGTCGATCGCTTTGAAAAACACTGCGTCGCAGCCCCAGAGGAAGAGTGCGAACACGAGCGTGGCGATGATCACCACGGCGGTCGTGCCGACCACTTCGCTCCGGCTCGGCCAGGTCACCTTCCGCATCTCCAGATTGGTGTCGCGGAAAAACTCCCGCGTGGAAAGCCACCACTCTTTCGGTTTGGCGACGAGCGCATTTTCTTTTGCTGCTGATTCCATGAACACTCCGACAGCCCTTCACCAGCGCCCGTTTTTTCGGGCCGGTGAAGAGCTGTTGCCTCGAGATTTTGGCAGGCCAAGAGGGACTCGAACCCCCAACCTGCGGTTTTGGAGACCGCTGCTCTGCCAGTTGAGCTATTGGCCTACAGGTTGCCGCAAAAGACCGAGAAAACCCGGCTCTGGCGTGTTATTCCCTACGTGAATGGGCGAGCCGACCGCTTATTTCGTCTCGCGATGCACCGTCCGCTTCCGGTCGTGCCGGCAGAACTTTTTCAGTTCCAGCTTCTCGGTGGTCGTCTTCTTGTTCTTGGTGGTCGTGTAATTGCGCCGTTTGCACTCGGTGCACTGAAGCGTGATGATCTCGCGCGTTGCCGCCATGGTTTACCCCGTATTCGAAAAAAGCTGGAGCCCTCGACGAGATTTGAACTCGTGACCCCGTCCTTACCAAGGACGTGCTCTACCCCTGAGCTACGAGGGCTGAATCCGCTGCATTGTCCTGGAGCGGGAGACGGGATTCGAACCCGCGACCAACAGCTTGGAAGGCTGTGACTCTACCCCTGAGTTACTCCCGCCCATTAAAAGGTGCACTCGAGAAGTGGTGGAGAGTGGAGGATTCGAACCTCCGTAGGGCGTGGCCCGGCAGATTTACAGTCTGCTGCTTTTGACCGCTCAGCCAACTCTCCGACTGGTGACGCTCTTGGAGCTGGCGACGGGACTCGAACCCGCGACCTGCTGATTACAAATCAGCTGCTCTACCAACTGAGCTATGCCAGCAAAACTACTGATTTCAAAGACACAATCAGCCTATGACGGACAAGCGGTGAACGGAGCTTGTGCGGCGGCGGCCGAGGAACTGCGGGTTATAGCAGAAGTGCCAAACGGCACGCAAGTACCTGTTATTTCCGCGTTTGCCTCACCACTTCGTAGCAGAGAACGGCCGCCGCGGAGGCGACGTTGAAGGAGTCGACGTGGCCGAACATCGGGATGCTCACCGTCCGGTCGCAATGCTCGAGCACGTTGCGCCGCGCGCCCTTGCCCTCGCTTCCCATCACGATGGCCACTTTGCCGGTGAAGTCGATGGCGTCGGCGCGATCTCCGTCCGCGGCCGCCGCGTAGACCCAGAAGCCTTTTTCCTTCAGCAGCTCGATGGCGCGGGCAAGGTTCGTCACCTGCGAGACCTTCACCCATTCCGATGCGCCCGCGCTCGCTTTGATCGCCGCCGGCGTGAGTCCCACGCTCTCGTGCTCCGGGATGATCACCACGTCGACCGCGAAGCCGTCCGCCACGCGCAGGATCGCGCCGAAGTTCTGCGGGTCGGTGATGCCGTCGAGGATCAGCACGAAATTCGACTCGTCGACGACGTCGTAGAGGTCGACGTACGTGCCGGCGTCGACTTCCGCCACCACACCGTTGTGCACGCCGCGATTGGTGAGCTTGTCGAGCTCGTTGGTGGTCATCGTGCGCACGGCGATGCCCTGCTTCTTCGCCTCGGCCAGCACTTTCTGCATCCGCCCGCTCTGGTCGCGCGTGACGCCGATGTAGCGCACCCGCTTCGGATGGGCGCGCAGCGCTTCGATCACCGGATTCGTTCCGTAGACGATCATGCCTTCGCCAGCCTCTTCGCGATCATCGGCCCTTCATAAATGAAGCCGGTGTAGACCTGCACGAGGTTCGCCCCGGCGCTGATTTTTGCGCGCGCGTCGTCGACGGTAAAGACACCGCCGACGCCGATCAGCGGGAACTCCGGACCTACGTTCTTCCGCACCTGCGCAAGGATGGAGGTGCTCCGTTCCATCAACGGGCCACCGGAGAGTCCGCCGCCTTCGACCATCGTGGTGTTCGTGCAGACCATGCCGTCGGCGAGGCGCGTGCAGACCTCGCAGATCTCGGCGAGCTCCGCCGCGTCGAGGTCGGGCGCGATCTTGATCAGCACCGGTCCGCTGCGCACGCTTTGCACGCCGCGCAAAAGACTCTCGAGGTGCTCCGGCCGCTGCAGCTCGCGCAGACCCGGCGTGTTGGGCGAGGAGAGGTTGAGCACCGCCGCGTCGGCATGCGGCGCGACGCGGCGGTAGCACTCCACATACGCCTCGGCCGCGCCTTCGAGCGGCACGTCGCGATTCTTGCCGACGTTCACAAACAGCGGCACGGTCCGTTGCCACGCACGCAGCCGCGCCGCGATCGCGTCCGCGCCGTCGTTGTTGAAGCCCATGCGGTTGACGAGCGCGCGCTGCTCCGGCCGCCGGAAAAGCCGCGGCCGCGGATTGCCCGGCTGCGGACGGAGCGTCACGGTGCCGACTTCGATGAAGCCGAAGCCGAGCGCGGCGAGCAGCGGCATCATCCGTGCGTTCTTGTCGAAGCCGGCGGCGATGCCGATCGGTGACGGGAAGCGCAAGCCAAACAGCGTGCGCGCGGCATCCGCCGGCGGCCGGCAGAAACGCTCGACGACGCGCAGCGCGATCGGGATCTGCTGCAACGCTTCGATCTGCGAGGCCGTCCACTCGTGCGCATCCTCCGCGTCGAGGTGGAAGAGAGCCGCGCGGACGGCGCGATAGATCATGCGGCGAGGATCCGCTCGACGCGCGCCAGCGGCGAGAGGACGCGCGGATCGCATTCGCTGGCGCGCTCGAGCAGCGGAATCGAGCGGACCAGCTCCGGCCCATGCTCGAGTCCCGTCAGCGCAAGGCGCAGCGGCATGAAGAGCGATTTGCCTTTGAGTCCGGTGGCACTCTTCAACCGCTCGACCATCGCTTTGTAGCTCGCCTCATCGGTCGGCGTGCCGTTCGCGCGCAGTTCCTGCGCGAGCTGCTCGGCGAACGCGCGATCGACCTGCGGCGGCGCGTATTCGGTCACGAAGCGCAAGGTCTCTTCGAATTGCGTCAGCCGGTGCACGCTCGTCTTCACCACGTCGATCGCTTCGTCGAGCCACGGCGCGTCGAAGAAGCGTCGCACCAGCGGCGCGAGGTCGGCCGCGCTCATCGCGTGGATGTATTGCCCGTTGAGCCAGTCGAGTTTTTGCGGGTCGAAGACTGCCGGCGCTGCATTGACGCGGTCGAGCGAGAACTGCGCGACCGCTTCGTCGCGCGTGAACTGCTCGGCGCCCGCCGGCGACGACCAGCCGAGGAGCGTCAGGTAGTTGAACATCGCCTCGGCGAGATAGCCCTCGTCGGCGTACGCGGCAACGGACGTTGCACCGTGGCGCTTGGAGAGTTTCGTGCGGTCCTGCCCGAGGATCAGCGAGACGTGCGCGAACTCCGGCACGCGCCAGCCCATGGCGCGATAGATCAGCACCTGGCGATGCGTGTTCGTCAGATGCTCCTCGGCACGGATCACGTGGGTGATCTCCATGTCGTGATCGTCGGCGACGACGCAGAAGTTGTAGACGGGGAAGCCGTCGGAGCGGATGACGATGAAATCGCCGAGGGATTCCTTGCGCCAGGTGATCTCGCCGCGAATGAGATCGTTGATGGTGACGTCGCCGTCGTCAGGAACGTGGAAGCGGATCGCGTGCGGCGCGTCGTCATCGCGGCGGTCGATCCAACATTTCAAGTCGTAGTGCGGCGGTCGTCCATCGATCTCCGCCTGTTTGCGCTTCGCCTCGAGTTCTTCCTCGGTGCAGTAGCAGCGGTAGGCGATGTTCCGCTCGACGAGCTCGCGTCCGAGGCGCGCGTAAAAGTCGAGACGCTCGCTCTGGCGGTATGGACCTTCGTCCCAGTCGAGGCCGAGCCAGCGGAGATCGTCGAGCACCATCTGCTCGGACTCGCGTGTCGAGCGCGCCTGATCGGTGTCTTCGACGCGGATCACGAACGTGCCGCGATGATGCTTCGCGTAAAGCCAGTTGAAGATGGCCGTGCGCGCGCCGCCGACGTGCAGATGCCCGGTCGGGCTGGGCGCGAAGCGGACGCGGACGCTCATGCGCTCGTCTCGACGGCGACGATGGCCATCACGCAAATCCCTTCCGCACGCCCGATGAATCCGAGGTGATCGGTGGTCGTCGCCTTCACATTCACGTGACCGCTCGGAAGATCGAGCAACTGCGCGATCGAGGCGGTCATGGCCTCGCGATGCGGCGAGAGTTTCGGCTGCTGGGCGATGATCGTGACGTCGACATTCGCGATCTCGGCGCGTTTGTCGGCGAGCAGGCGGCGCGCTTCGCGGATGAAGATGGACGAGTCGGCGTTGCGCCAGCGCTCGTCGGTCGAGGGAAAGTAGTGGCCGATGTCGCCGGCGCCGGCGGCGCCGAGGAGCGCGTCGGTGATGGCGTGCAGCACGGCGTCGGCATCGGAGTGCCCGGCCAGACCGCCGGAGTCGGCGATGCGCACGCCGCCGAGGATCAAGGGGCGGGATGCGTCGAACGGATGAACGTCGACGCCCTGCCCCACGCGAATCACGAACGACTCCATTGCTGGAGGTACGACTCGGCGACGGCGAGATCCTCGGGAACGGTGATTTTCAGATTGCGCGGATCGCCCGGCACGGCGCGCACGGTGTGGCCGAAGCGCGCCGCGAGACCCGCTTCGTCGGTCCCTTCGACGCCTTCGCGCTCGGCTTGCGCGAGCACGTCGCGCAGCAGATCGCCGCGGAAACACTGCGGCGTCTGCGCGGCGCCGAGCATGGTGCGGTCGAGCGTGCGCTCGATCGTCGCGTCGGTGGTCATCACGTGAATCGTGTCGCTGACGGGCACGATGGGCGCGGCGGCGCCGCTGATGCGCGCGGCTTCGACCACCGCGTGGAACATCGCCGCGCTGAAGAGCGGCCGCACCGCGTCGTGCACCGCGACGAGCTCCGCATCGCCTGCTTCGGCGAGGCCGCGCACCACCGACTGCATGCGCGTCTCGCCGCCGGCGAGGAACGTCACGCGCTCGCTGTTCTTCACGCCGGAGAGCAGCACCTCGGCCACGGGAACGACCACGCGCGTGACGAGGTCGTCGAGCAGAAAGCGCTCGATGACGTGCTGGATGAGCGGCTTGCCGGCGAGCTGCAGGAACTGCTTCGGGATGGTGCCGCCGAAGCGGCTGCCCGAGCCGGCGGCGGGAATGATGACGACGAGCGAGTCGGCCATCAGACGGCCATGATGTCCTGTTCCTTCTGCTTCAGGACATTCGCAACGTCGTCGATGTGACGGTCGGTGAGTTTCTGGATCTCATCGAGGGCGCGCTTCTCTTCGTCCTCGGAGATCTCGTGATTCTTGAGCATCTTCTTGAGCTTGTCGTTGCCGTCGCGGCGCACCTGACGGATGGCGGTGCGCGCTTCCTCGGCCATGCCGTGCGCTTTCTTCACGAGGTCCTTGCGCCGCTCCTCGGTGAGCGACGGAATCGGCACGCGAATGACTTTGCCGTCGGAGGCGGGATTGAAGCCGAGGTCGGAGTTGCGGATCGCTTTTTCGATGACGCTCACCATCGACTTGTCCCACGGCTCGACGACGATGAGCGCGGGCTCCGGCACTTTCACGCTCGCGGCTTGCGCCAGCGGCGTCGGCGTGCCGTAGTAGTCGACATGGATGCCGTCGAGCATGGCGGCGTTGGCGCGGCCGGTGCGCAGGGTCTTGAAGTGCGCGTGCAGCGCCTGGACGGAACTGTCCATGCGGTGTTGAACGTCTTTGATCACGTCGGTTGTCGGCATGACTTCCTCAGGCCGCGGGCAGATCGTCGGACACGATCGAGCCGACGTCCTCGCCCAGCAGCGCGCGTTTGATGTTGCCTTTGTCGCGCATCGAGAAAATATAGATCGGAATGGAGCTGCCGCGGGCTAGATCGATGGCGGCGGCGTCCATCACCTGCAGCCGCTCGGCGAGCACGCGCTGGTAGGTGACGTGCGGCAGACGGACGGCGTTGGGATCTTTCTCGGGATCGGCGGTGTAGATGCCGTCGACCTTGGTGGCTTTGAAGATGATGTCGCACTCGAGCTCCGCGGCGCGGAGCGCGGCGGCGGAGTCGGTGGTGAAGAAGGGATTGCCGGTGCCGGCGGCGCAGATGACGACGCGATGTTTCTCGAGATGGCGGATGGCGCGGCGGCGGATGAACGGCTCGGCGACCTCGGACATGCTGATGGCGCTGGTGACGCGCGTGTTCACGTTGCGGCGCTCGAGCGCGTCCTGCAGGGCGATGGCGTTGATGACGGTGGCGAGCATGCCCATGTGATCGCCGGCGACGCGGTTGATGCCCTGGGTGGCGGCGGTGACGCCGCGAAAGATGTTGCCGCCGCCGATGACGATGGCAGTCTGGACGCCGAGCTCGTTGACTTCGGCGATCTCGTCGGCGATGGCGGCGAGGACGTCGGCGTCGATGCCGCTGCGCCGGCCGCCCATGAGCGCTTCGCCGGAAAGTTTGAGGAGAATGCGTTTGTACTTGGGTTCCGCCATCTTTCTCGTTTATATCATGCGACTCGCGGACGCTTCGCGCCGCGGTCGCTCGGCGCATGGCAGCCGGCGCTGACGCGCGGCTGAATGCGCCGATGGGCGATCAGCGGCTTTGTCCGCTGCATCGCCGCGGGTGGGTGGGCGCGTTGTCGCGAGCAGCGGCGAAGCCGCTGCAATGCGACTGTCGCGGCGATCGGCGGCTTGTCCGCCGATTGCCGCGCGCCGATCCCGCGTTGCAGCCGACGCTTCGCGCGGCTGAACGCGTCGCGCGGGCGCGGCGATCAGCGGCTCCGCCGCTGCATCGCCGCGAGTGACACCGGCGCCGAAGGCGTCCGGTGTCACTTCATGTAGGACGCGACCTCGGCGGCGAAGTCGTCGCTGCGCTTCTCGATCCCTTCGCCGAGCTTGTACCGGGTGAAGCGGGTCACGATGTACTCGCACCCCGACTCCTTGCCGCGCCGCGCCAGATACTGGCTCACCGTGGCCTTGTCGTCGCGGATGTACGGCTGCTCGAGCAAACACGCCTCGCCGTAGAACTTCTCCATCTTGCCCGACACCATCTTCTCGACGATGTTCTCCGGCTTGCCCGACTTGAGCGCGGCGTCGCGGGCGATCTCGCGCTCCGTGTCGAGATCCTTCTCCGTCACGTCCTCGCGGCGCAGGAAGCGCGGCTCGGCCGCGGCGATGTGCATGGCGATGTCCTTCGCCACCTCGGCGCTCGCTTCATGCCGGCCGCCGGCCACCTCGACCATGACGCCGATCTTGCCGCCGCCGTGGATGTACGTGCCGATGAAGGCATTCTCCGGCGCCTCGTAGCGCGCGAAGCGGCGGACCGAGATGTTCTCCTTGATCGAGGCGATCTGCTCGGCCACCTTCTGGCTGACCGGCTCGCCCGATCCCGGCCAGTTGCCGGCCAGGAACTCGTCGACGTTCGCGGCGCTGCTCTGCGCGACGGCCTTGGCCACCTCGCGGGCGAAGCGCTGGAAGTTCTCATTGCGGCCGACGAAGTCGGTCTCGCAGTTCACCTCGACCAGCACGCCGGTCTTCCCTTCGACGTCGGCGACGATGGTGCCCTCGGCCGTGACCCGGCCGGCCTTCTTGCCGGCGGCGGCCAGACCCTTCTTGCGGAGGATCACCACGGCCTGCTCCATGTTTCCCTCGGCCTCGGTGAGCGCGGCCTTCACGTCGCCGAACCCGGCGCCGGTCTGCTCGCGCAGCTCCTTGATCATCTGGGGCGTAATGTTCATGACAAACCTCGTTTTGTACTAGCACAAAGCGGAGGACGGGCGCGCTCGGCGCCCGTCCTCGCGGGTGGAAGTCGGGTTGGGATCAGACCGCCGGAGCGGCCTGCATCGGCTCGGACGCCTCGGCCGGAGGCATGGCTGCCGCGCGATCGCCGGCGCCGCCCTTGTCCTCGGTTCCGATGTAGCGCTCCTCGGCCAGGTTGTAGCCTTCGAGGACCGCGTCCGCGATTTTCTGCGTGAACAGCCGGATGGCGCGGATCGCATCGTCGTTGCCCGGGATGACATAGTCGATGTCCTCCGGGTCGCAATTCGTGTCGACGATGGCCACCACCGGGATGCCCAGCTTCTTTGCTTCCTTGACGGCGATGTACTCCTTCTTCGGATCGATCACGAAGAGCGCGTCCGGAAGGCCGTCCATCTCGCGGATGCCGATGAGATTCTTCTGGAGCTTCTCGCGCTCGTGGTCGAGCTGCGCGCGCTCCTTCTTCGACATCTCTTTATCGGTGTCGGCAAGGACCGATTCGATCTCCTTGAGACGCTCGATCGACTTGCGGACGGTGGTGAAGTTCGTGAGCGTGCCGCCCAGCCAGCGGTTGTTCACGTAGAACATGCCGCAGCGGTTGGCTTCTTCGAGAATGGCGTCCTGCGCCTGGCGCTTGGTGCCGACGAACAGGATGCGCTTGCCTCCGGACGCGAGGTCCGAGATGAAACCGGAAGCTTCCTTGAAGAGCTTGAGCGTTTTCTGCAGATCGATGATGTAGATCCCATTGCGCTTGCCGAAGATGTATTTCTTCATCTTCGGGTTCCAGCGCTTGGTCTGATGACCGAAGTGCACGCCAGCTTCCAATAGCTCTTTCATTGTGATGGAGACTGCCAAGTGAACCCTCCTTCCAAAATTGAAAATTGAAACTCGTCGATTGACAAAAAAAGACAGGAGCGCGCGGGCTCCTGTCCGGATTAAACGCGATGAATCGGGGAAACCATCGGGACTAGCGCTTGGAGAACTGGAAGCGGGCGCGGGCGCCCTTCTGTCCGTACTTCTTGCGCTCTTTCATCCGCGGGTCGCGGGTGAGCAGGCCGGCCTTCTTGAGCCGCTTGCGCAGCTCGCTGTTGTAGACCTGCAGAGCGCGGGAGATGCCGTGGCGGATCGCGCCGGCCTGGCCGCTCGGGCCGCCGCCGTCGACGGTCACGACGATGTCGAACTTGTCGACCGTCTCCGTCAGCGAGAGCGGCTGCTTGATGATCATCTTCAGCACTTCATTGCCGAAGTAGTCGTCCAGCGAGCGGCGATTCACCGTGATCGCGCCGGCGCCCGGGCGGATGTGCACGCGGGCCGTCGACGTCTTCCGTCTTCCCGTTCCGTAGTATTCGACCAATGCCAAGGGAATCCTCCTGTGATTACTTGCTGCTCGCGGCGAGGTCGAGCGGCTCGGGCTTCTGCGCCTGATGCGGATGCTCGGCTCCGCGGTAGACCTTCAACTTCTTCAGCATCTTTCTGCCGATCTTGTTCTTCGGCAGCATGCCCCACACCGCTTCCTCGATCATCCGCTCCGGTTTCTCGGCGCGGACGAAGCGCGCGGCGCGCTCCTTCAGGCCGCCGGGATAGAGCGAGTGGTGACGGTAGATCTTGTCCGTCTCCTTCTTGCCCGTGAGGCGGATCTTCTCGGCGTTGATCACGACCACGTGGTCGCCGGTGTCGAGGAAAGGCGTGTACGTCGGCTTGGCCTTCCCCGAGATGATGTTGGCAATCGTCGTCGACAGACGGCCGAGGACCTGGCCGTCGGCGTCGATCACAAACCAGCGCGGGACGATATCGCCCTGCTTGGGAAAATAGGTACGCATGACTCTCCCTGAAACTTACGACTGACAGACCTGCGACGAGAGGTGTGAACCGCGGACGTCACAGATCGCTCAAAGACGAAACACACCTTTCCTGGGGGAAAGGGCCAAAACGGTAACACTGCCGAACAGCGGTGGTCAAGGAGTTCATTCCCCGTGACTTGACGCAGCTCAACGCGCCCGCGGCTCGCGTGGCGGCGCGGTGACCTGAACGCTCTCGTCGCCGCCGGAAAGTCCCACCCGCACCGGCGCCCGTCCGGCAGCGTTCGTGGCGATCAACTGCTCCTCGTCGCGCGGCCCGGCCGTCGCCCAGATTTCGTACGCGCCGGCAGGCAATCGCGGCACGATCACTTCACCCGCGGGCGAGGTGCCGAAGAAGCTCTTCGTCACGAAGCGGAGCATCGCGCCGGGCACGAACTCGCCTTCGTAGCGCATCAGCAGCGGCGCGGAGACCGGCGTGCCGCTGGCGTCGACCGTGCGCACGCGCAGCGACGACGTCGGCGGCGGCACGACGACCTGCAGCGGCTTCGACGCATCGGCTTTGCGCGGCACGACCACGCGCGCGACGGCGAACGAGCCGTCCGGCGGCACGACGTAGAGCAGGCGCGTCTCGCCGCCGCGGCCGTGCAGTTCGTAGCGGCCGCGCCCGTCGGTGGTGTTGATGTACTGCGGGTTCACCCGATCGGGCTGCACGCCTTCGAGCACCATGGCATGCGCGATTGGCGCGCCGCTCGGCGAGACCACTTCGATCGGCACGACCGCGCCGCGCTCGAGCGCGAAGTCGACCGTTCTGCTGCGGTCGCCCGCGGCGACGGCGATCTCCTGCTGCACCGCGACGTAGTCGGGCGCGTCGATGCGCAGCGCGTAGGTGCCCGGCGTGTGCGCGAGGATCTCGTACGTGCCGTCCTCGCGCGTGCGGACGGCGAAGTAGCCGCTCGAGTCTTCGCCGCGCGTGGTCACGCTCAGCTCGAGATTCGGCAGCGGCGCGTTCGTGGCGGCGTCGGTGACGCGGCCGGAGATGGTGCGCTTCTCGAGGTGGATGTCCCAGCGCGACGGATCGGCGCCGAGCTCGGGCGAGACCACCAGCTCCGGCGTCGTGGCCGGCGGCGCGAGGACGAACGCTGTGACCGAGCCGTGCTGCCAGAGCGTCGCTTCGAACGCGCCGTCGACGACCGTCAGCGGGACGCGCCAGGTGTGTTGCGGCGCGCCGATGTCGACCGTGCCGCGCGCGAGCGGCGCGTTGCCGAACGTGACCGTGCCGGCAAGGCGATAGGGCTCGATCTCGATCTTGCGACGCACGTCGCTCTCGCTCACTTCGACCGGCGTCTCCAGCCGCTCGGTTGCGCCCTCGCCTTCAACGACGACGAGATACTTCCCGGCGGCGGCGTCGAACGTCACCTCTTCTTCCCGCTCGCGAATCGGCTGCGTAGCCACCTTCGCGTGGCTGTAGCGATCGGGCGCGTCGTGGAAGAGCGTCACGCGCGCCGGCTTCGCTTCGTCGCGCACGATGTCGAGGGTGAGCCTGTGCGCCGGCTCGAGCGCGATGCGGCCGAGGTCGACGTCGGCGGTGTCGCGCGCGAGCGTGACGTCTTTCGCGCCGAAGCCAGGCTTGGAGATCACCAGCGCTTCCGCGGTCGGCTCGCCGAGCTCGCAGGCGAACGCACCTTGTTCGTTCGCGTGCACGCAGACGCGGCCATCCGGCAGCGCCACGATGGCATCGGCGATGGGACGATCGTCGCCGTCGACCACGATGCCGCGCGCGAGCGGCTGCGGCAAGAGGCGCAGCTCGCCGGCGGCGTACGGATGCGTGGCGTCGAGCTGGCGGCGCAGCATGCGGTGGTGCGCGGCGGAGGCGGTGAGCGTGTAGCGGTTCGGCCGCACGTAGAGGCGCCGCACGCGCGCGGCGACCTCGCGCGGCAGCGTCCACTGCCACGCCGCCGCGCGCGCGCCGAGGGTGAGCTCGACGTCGAGTGGCCACCCGCGGGCGGCGTCGCCGCGGAAGGTCAGGTCGATCGGCGTGAACGCGCTTCGGTCGAGCAGGAGCATCTTCGCGTTCGCGGCGATCGTGCCGGCGTAGAGCGTCCCGCCGTCGGCGCTCGTCCAGACGAAGGCGCGCTCGCGCGGCGATGGCATCACGGCGATCAGCGCACCGCTGGTGTTGCCGCACTGCGTGAGCGGCTCGCGCGCGTCGCCGCTGCAAAGGCGGCCCGGCGAGCCGGCATGCGTCAGCTCGAACATCACCGCCAGCAGCCACACCGCCGCTCCCATCGCATTCATGCGCGAAATGATAACGACGCTCGTGATACAAACGCGCCCCGTGACCGCGCGCATCATCGACGGCAAAGAGGTCGCGCAGCAGATCGAGCGCGAGGTCGCCGCGGCCATCGCCGGCGCCTCCTTCCGGCCGGGACTCGTGGCGGTGCGCGTGGGCGACGATCCCGCCTCCGAGATCTACGTGCGCAACAAGGCGAAGAAGGCGCGCGAGCTCGGGCTCGAAGGAACCGAGCGCGTCTTCCCGGCCACGATGAGCGAGCGCGAGCTGCTCGCGGAAGTCGACCGCCTCAATCGCGACGACGCCGTCGACGGAATCCTCGTTCAACTGCCGCTGCCCAAACAGATCGACGCGCGCAAGGTCATCGACGCCATCGATCCGGCCAAGGACGTCGACGGCTTTCATCCGATCAACGTCGGGCTGCTGCATCAGGGCCGTCGCGCGCTCGTGCCGTGCACGCCGGCCGGCGTGATGCGCCTGATCGCCTCCACCGGCGTGTCGCTCGAAGGGAAGCGCGCAGTGGTGATCGGGCGCAGCGACATTGTCGGCAAGCCGATGGCCGCGCTGCTGCTGCAGGAGAACGCGACCGTGACCATCTGCCACTCGCGGACGCGCGAGCTCGCCGCAGTAGCGCGCGAAGCGGACGTGCTGGTCGCGGCGATCGGCCGGCCGATCTTCGTCACCGCGGAGATGGTGAAGCCCGAGGCGATCGTGATCGACGTCGGCATGAACCGCGTGGAGAGCGACTTCGCGCCGCGCCTCGCGCACGACGCCGAGAAGTCCCGCCTGCTCTCCAAAAACGGCAGCGTGCTCCTCGGCGACGTCGACTATGCCCGCGTGCGCGAGCTCGCCGGCTGGATCACGCCGGTGCCGGGCGGCGTCGGGCCGATGACCATCGCCATGCTCATGCACAACACCGTCGAGGCGGCGCGGCGGAGACGGGCGTGATCCTTCGCGCCGGCCTGACCGGCGGCATCGCCTCCGGCAAGTCGACCATCCTCCAGAATTTCGCCCGCCTCGGCTGCCTCACGGTCGACGCCGACTCAATCGTGGCTCGGCTGTACGAGCCCGGCCAGTCGGGGCACGAAGCCATCGTCCGGACGTACGGAACGGCGGTTCTCCGTCCTGACGGAACGATCGATCGGCGGAAGTTGGCGGATGCGGCCTTCCGCACTTCCGCCGATGCGCAGAAGCTGAACGCCCTCATTCATCCGCTGGTCGTGGCGGAGGAAGCGCGGCTGGTGCGCATCGAAGAAGAGCGGCTGCGCGGCGAGGACGCGATCTACATGGTCGAGGCGACGCTGCTGCTCGAAGCGGGCGGGCGGCAGCGCTACGAAAAGATCGTGGTGGTGGACGTGCCGCCCGAGGTGCAGCTCGCGCGCGGCGTGGGCCGGGGCATGCCGGAGGAGGAAGTGCGGCGGCGCATGGCCAACCAGATGCCGCGCGAAGAGCGGCTGCGCTACGCCGACTATGTCATCGACAACAGCGGCGACCGGCAGGCCGGCCAGCGCGAGACGCGGCGCGTGTACGAGGCGCTGCGCCGCGATCTCGAGGCAGCGCGCGAAAACGAAAAAGCCCCGCGGGTTTGACGCCGCGAGGCTTCACTGCGAATCGTGAGAAACGACTAGGTCGTGGTCGTGCCGCCGGTCGTGCCCATCGTGCCGGTCGTGCCGGAGGTGCCGGTCGTGCCCATCGTGCCGCCGGTGCCGGTCGTGTCGGTACCCATCGTGCCGCCGGTGCCGGTCATGCCGGTGCCGGTGGTGTCGGTGGCCATCGTATCGGTCGAGGTCATACCGGTGTCGGTCGAGGCCATGCCCGTGTCGGTCGAGCCGGCGGTCATGGAGGTCTCGGTCGTGGCGGACGTATCCGTCGCCGTCGCTTCATCGTTCTTCTTGCAGGCGGTCATGCCGATGACGAGCGTCAGCGCCGCGAGCAGAACCAGGATTTTCTTGGTCATGTGAATTCCTCTCTTGTTTCGTTTGTGTCTTCGGTCGATCCAGTGGCGTGCGTGTCTCTGAGTGCCTGCGCTCACCTCCTCTGGCATTGGACAGTCGACCCCCTACTGGGGAAACCGCTGCTGAATATTTTTTCTCCGGGTGTAGACACCACGGCCCGGGTGAGCGACGAGCAACAGAAGTGCCAATCTTTTGCGCCAGACGCAAAAACGCCCTGCGGGTGCTCCGCAGGGCGCCGTACTGCCCGGTTCGTCGCCGGCGACTAGGTCGTGGTGGCGGTGGTGCCGGTGGTGGTGCTGGTCGAGCTCGTGCCGCTGGTGGCGGTGCCGCTCGTGCCGGTGGTGTCGGTGGCCATCGTGTCGGTGGTCGACATCGTGCCGGTGGTGCCGGTGGCCATCGTGTCGGTGGCCATCGTGTCGCTGGCCATCGTGTCGGTCGACGAGGTCGTCATCGACGTGTCGGTGGCGGCGGTGTCGGTCGCGGTCTCTTCCTTCTTGCAGCCGACGGCGAGCATGCCGATGACGAGCGCGGCGACCAGGGTGATGATGAGGGTCTTCTTCATGGGTGATTCTCCTTCTCAAAAATTTTGCGTGTGATGCAAAAACGGTTGGCGTACGTGTAGCGTCCGGGTTGCCCGACTCACCTCACTTTGCATTCGATTTGAGGAACCTGCTTCGCGACGTTGCGCGAAAACTTGGAGACCTGACCAGGGGATTACAACGGGGCACGGAAGGCGCAGACAGCGCCGATTCGGGGCCTATCATAGGCAGCGAAGCGATGATGTCAAGAAAGCTGCAGCGTTGGGCGCCCAGGGTGGCGGTTGCGTAGCGCGGCTCCGCAACCAACGGCCGGCAGCGCGCAGCCGCCGTTCACCGCGCGCCAGGTCCTCTCCTTCGACGGCACTCCCATCCACTACGACGTCTACGACGCGCCGTCGCAGTCGGCCGTGCTGGTCGTGCCCGGCTTCTGGCGCGACCGCAAACATCCTTCGATGGTCCGCCTCGCCCACTTTCTCCGCGGCGAAGGGTTTCGCGCCGCGGTCGTCGACGTGCGCGGCCATGGCGACAGCGGCGGGACGTACGGCTTCAACCTGCACGAGCATCACGACGTCGCCGCGGTCGCCGGCGACCTGCTGCAGAACGGCACGATCTCCTCGCTGACGCTGATCGGCTTCTCGTACGGCGGCGCGATCGCCATCTCCGCCGCGGCGCGGCACGCGCTGCCGATCTCCTCGCTGCTGCTGGTCTCGCCGGTGGCCGATTTCGAGATGATCGCGCCGAAGATCAACCCGCTCACCATCCATCGCCACATCGCCTTCTCGCAGGCGCTGAGGCGTCCGCGCTTCGGCTGGACGATGCGCAAGTCGGCCAAGCTGCGCGCGCTCGACGACGTGCAGAACGTCCGCGTGCCGCTCTGCTTCATCCACGTCAAGAACGACTGGCTGATCGGGCACTCGCACTCGGTGGCCCTCTACGAGGCGGCGCACGAGCCGAAGGAGCTGCACCTGCTCGACATCGAAGGGAACTATCACGCCGACCGCATCTTCAACGTCGCGTCCGACTCGGTCGAGCCGATCGTGCGGGAGTTCCTGGCGCGGCACACGCGCGTCTGAAAACGAAAAGGCCGCGCGATCTCTCGCGCGGCCTCGTCCATCGAAAGGTCGGATCGTAGCGTTACGGCATCGGAAGCGGCGGAACGTCGTGACGGGGTCTCGGGGTCTGCACGATCTCGATCACCTGCAGCTCGGGGACGAACTCGTCGGCCCACTGCCGCGGCGCGACCTCCGGCTTACGGCTCGCCGGCGAGAAGCTGCCGTCGTCCTGCGTCCATTCTTCTCCGTCGAAAACCCACATAGGTCGTCCTTTCGTCGGCTCCGGCCCGCGCCGTCGCATCGCCCTATAGTTCAAGGCTCCTGCCAGAAGGCGCCGGCGTTCGCGTCGTTCATACGACGTTGAATACGTGGGGTTTACAGGTATGGTTGAGGCGCGGCGGTTGCGGAACGGAAACGACGCCTGTCCGCTTTCCGTTCAACTCTGTCCGGAGGAACGGTCACTTTCGGAACGGAGATGTTCGGCGAGCTGGCGATACGCGCGGCCGCGATGCGAGAGCGCATCCTTCTCTTCCGCGGTGAGCTCGGCGAAGGTCTTGTCGCTGCCGGCCGGCTGGAACCAGGCGTCCCAGCCGAAGTGGCGCTCGCCGCGCGGCTGCACGAGGACCTCGCCGGTGGTCTCGCCGAGGAACATCTTCACGCGCCTGCCGTCCCAGTAGCCGACGCAGCATTGCGCGCGCGCGGCGCGGTTGTTGAGCGCGTAGGCGATGGCGGCCAGCCCTTTGCCGCCCGCGGCCTCGAGCAGCCAGCGCACGTACGGGCCGGGGAAGTTGCCGAGCTCGTCGAAGCCGAGCGAGACGTCCTCGACGATGAGGCGGTTGTAGCCCTTCGTCTTGGCCATCTCCAGTTTGTAGCGGGTGATCTCCTCGACCGTGGCGGCCTGGATCTCCGGCAGCGAGAGCGAGACGCGCAGCAGCGGCACGCCGAGGATGCGCTCTGCTTCGATGCCTTTGTTGGGATTCGTGGAGACGAGGATCAGCTTCGCGGGCTCGACGACAGAAGCGGCGGCGACCTTCTTCGACTGCTTTTTCGGCACGACGCGCGGTTTACTCGGCGGAGATGCGCAGCGAAGCGCTGAGGCGGATCTTGAGGTGTTCGGGAGCGCCGGTGACCGTGAGGCGTTTGCGGACGAAGTCGCGCAGCTTGCGGTGGACTTCGGTGCGCGTCTCGCAGTCGGGACAGTCGCTCAGATGTGTCTTGAACTCGTGCTGCTTCCGATCGCCGAGCGATCCGTCGAGAAAGAAGTACACCACGCGTTTCACATCGTCACAGAGCATCACTGCTTCCTTCCGTGGACTTCGAGGTGACGACCCATTCACGCGATTGAACTGCGTTGCAGAATGGTGAATTCCGGCGATCGTCTCCATCTGTAGTTGACGCCGCTCGGGCCTACTGCAACCGCGCTGCCCAAAAATGGCGAGGGCGGCCTTGCGGCCGCCCTCGGTGAAAACTCCGTGCAAGCGAATCGCTACTCGATCTCGAAGCGCTCTTCCTCTTCTTCTTCGACTTCGAACTCGAACTCCTCGTCGTCGGCGCCGGCGAAGAGGATCTCTTCCTCGTTCTCTTCCGGCTCGGCCGCCTCTCCTTCTTCCGGTTTGGCGTCGTCCTTCTTCTTGCGGCCCTTCGTCTCGTCCTTGCGCGAGCGCATCTTGGCCGGCTCCGCTTCGCCGCGGATGTAGCCGTACTTGCGCGCGTACTCGAGCAGCGTGCGCTCGAGCATCTTGCGGCCGCGGTAGAGACGCGACATGACCGTGCCGACCGGGCAGTCGAGGATCTCGGCGATCTCCTTGTACGAGAAGCCTTCGATGTCGGCGAGCAGCACCACCATCTTGTAGTCATGCGGAAGCGAGTCGAGCGCGCGCTTGACGTCGGCATCCATCATGTCCTGGAAGATCTCGCTCTCCGGATCGCGGATCAGGTCGGGCGCGTTCTTCTGGATGACGCGCTCGTACGACTCTTCGATCTCCGAGAAGTCGATCTTGTGCGGCGTGAGCTTCTTCTTCCGGTAGTTGTTGATGAACGTGTTCTTCATGATCTTGAAGAGCCACGCCTTGAAGTTGGTGCCTTCCTCGAACTTGTCGTAGTACTTGTACGCCTTGAGATACGTCTCCTGCACGAGGTCCTCGGCGTCCTCGGAGTTCCGCGTCATGCGATACGCGGTGTTGTACAGGGAGTCGACGTACGGCATGGCCGCCCGTTCGAAATCCCACCCCTGTTCGTGCTCATACGCTTCGGCGCTCTTCATGGTCTCTCCCGTGCGACAACAGCAGAAAGCTTCAACCTTCGTGCCGTATGCATCCTTAGATGCGTCAGCAAATAAAATGGTTACTTCCGGTCCGACACGTTTACCGAAGTCGTTCCGGTACTGCGGGTTACGAGGAAGAGCCGCTCGGCGATGCACCGCGCGAATCGTGACGCGGCAACGCGCATCCGTCATCGCTGCCGGACACGTGCGTCCACGGAAAGCGCCTCTTCTTCAATGAAAAAACTACGGTCTAACGGAGGGAACTGCTGGCAAACCGGCTGTGAACATACAGTGAACTGCCCGTATTCCCAGCGCGCATGATACTGCGCGGCGGAAAAAAGATCAATCCCGATGCGTCGCCAGTAATTCCTCATAGGCGCGCGTGATCTCGATGAATCGCGCCGCGGCCGCGTCCTGCGCCGCCGCATCGGCCGCGTGGAAGCGGTCGGGATGCACCTGCGCCACGAGCTTTCGGTAGGTGGCCACGATCTCCTGCCGCGACGGCGTGCCGCTGATGCCGAGGACGGCCAGCAGCGCCGCGCGGTCGGAAGGAACGCGCACGAAGAGCGGCGTGCCGCCGGCGCCGCGGTCGGCGCTCCGCGGACGGGCGTCTTTCGCATGATCGATGTACTCGAAGCCGTACTGCGCGCGCAGCCGCGCCAGTGCGTCGGTCTGGAAGCCGAGGCCGAAGGAGAGGTCGAGCAGCGCCGCGTACTGCCGCAGCGGAACGGGTCTGGCCCGCGAGGCGACGAGTTGCACGGCGGTCTCGAGGAGCATGGCGCGCTGCGGCTGCGTGGCATTGCGCGCGAAGGTCTCGGCCCAGTTCGGCACATCGATGCCGGTGGTGATCGGCGCCGCCAGCCCTGCGCCGCGCCGCACCTGGCGCATGGCCTCGTCGAGGCTCACGCCGCCCGCGGCGATGATGTGCACGAGGAGCGACGCCGCCAGCGCGTCGCGATTCGCCGGCTGCTGCCGCTCTTCGATGCGCGCACGCTCGCCGCGCGCGATGGCCATCGCGCTGACGACGAAGGCGGCCAGCGCGCCGCCTGCGCCGAGCATGAAGAGCACCGCCAGGATCTCCATCCCGCCTCGGCTTTCAACGGACCGCGGCCACCAGCGACTCGACCTCGCCCAGCTTCGTCTCCAGCGCCCGCCCGTCCAGCACCGCGCGCGAGCCATCGATGGCGATCTCGTCGTCGAGACTGATCCAGCTCCGGCAGCCGCCGTACGCCTCCTGATACTGCACGCTCACTGCCGCCGGCAGCGCGAAGGTGCGCACGCCGATGACGTAGAGCGCCTGATCGGGACGGAAGCGGTAGCGCGACTCGAGGGTCTCGCGCGGGATGACCACATGCGGCGCGAGCGCATCGAGCAGCGCGGCGTCGCGAATGCTCCAGGTGCGGACCACTTCGCACCAGTGGGTGATGTCGACGCGCGGCCGCGACTCCGACTCGCCCTGATGAAAGTAGGTCGGATAGAGATAGAAGCGGTCCGCCTCGACGCCGAACGAAGCGTCGGCGATGCCGCCTTTGCGGATCAGCACGACCTGCTCGCCGCGGCCGAGGGCGGCCACGACGTTCGACCACTCCTTGAGCGCGGTGTGATTCGGGAGCTTGTTCATGGGGTGTAGGTGACGGAGTTGACCGGACCTTCCCAGATCGTGACCGCGGTGACGGTGGCGTCGTCGCCGGCGACCGCTGCCTGCAGCTCGCGCGCGAACCACTCGGCGATGTTCTCCGCGCTCGGGTTGATGGTGGTGAAGGGCGCGACGTCATTGATGCAGCCGTAGTCGAGCTTTTGGGCCAGCAGCTCGAGCTTCTGTTTCGCGCTGACGAAGTCGACGGCGATGGCGTCGGAGTCGAGGCCGCCGCCGCTGCCGGCCAGGTCTGCTTCGACTTTGTAGGAGTGTCCGTGGAGCGGTTCGGAGATGCCGCGATACTCGCGCAGGTAGTGGGCCGCTTCGAAGCGCGCCTCCACGCGGACGGTGAATCGACCGCTCACGGCCGCTCCGCGAAGATGTGCTCGATGATGCCGTTCGAGGCGCCGAGCTCGCGCAGCTCGTCGGCGGTGGCGTTGGCGCGCAGGAGCTGGATGGCGCGCGCGTCGTCCCAGCATGCGGACGCCGAATTTTCCTCGGCCAGCTCGATCAATGCGAGCAGCGTCCGGCGCCGGTCGTCGTCCATTCGCGAAGTGTACAATGCGCGCCGATTCGCGATGCCGCTGCCGAAAAGCATCCTTTGCACGTCGTGCAAAAAGACGTATCCGGAAGGGTGGAAGCGCTGCCCTTACTGCGGCTTCGACGAGGTGCGCTCGAAGCACGACCAGCAGGCGCGGCGGTTCATGGAGCGGAAGGTGCGGGAGTTCGAGCAGCGCACCGGCCGCGCACCGCGGCGCGACGAGCGCGAGCGTCCGGGCCGCGGTGAACGTCCGCAACGGGGCGAGCGTCCCGGCCGCGGCGAGCGTCCGCAACGCGGCGGCGCGCAGCCGCAGGCGCAGGGACAGCAGCAGCGCCCGCGCGGCGAACGCCCGCAACGCGGCGAGCGCCGGCCGCGCCCGGAAGGTGGCGAGCGCCGGCCGCGTCCGGACGGCGGCGCACCGCCATCGCAACCGCAGCAGCCGCGCGGACCACGTCCGCCGCGCCCGCCGCAACCGGCGGCAGCCGAAGGCGCCGCACCGCAGGAGCAGCAGGCGCGCCGCCGCAGACGCCGCCGCGGACGCGGCGGCGGTGGCGGCAGCGGCGTGAACGCGGAGGCGCCGAACGCGCAGACCGCGAACGCGCAGACATCGCAGACGCCGCGGCCACCGCGCCCGCCACGGCCGCCGCGCGATGGCGCACCGCGTGATGGCGCACCTCGCGATGGCGCACCTCGCGACGGCGCGCCACGCGATGCCGCGCCGCGTCCACCGCGCGAAGGCGGCGGCGAAGGCGCGCCGCCAGCCGAAGGCGGCGAAGCGCGCAGCAAGCGCCGCCGCTTCCGCAGGCGCCGCCGGCCCGGCGGCGGCGGCGACAGCGCGCCGCCGCAGGGCGAGTAGCGCGCGGACGCTACGCGGGTGATCGCGCAGTGCACGCGCGCAGAGCATTCGGCGAACGCCTCGCAGCGAACGACGCCGCGCCGCGATGCTGCACCACGTTGAAGCTATCCGGCGATGCGCGACGGCAAGCGCCGCTGCAGCCCGACTCGCGCGCGCTACGGCGCGTCCAGCGCCGCAGGCGTGGCCTTCACCGATCGGCTCGCAGCGCGCGCGAGCGTTCCGCGAACGCTTCGCACCGTTCGATGCCGCGCCGCACGATGCTGCACCACGTTGAAGCTATCCCGCGATGCGACACAGCAAGCGCCGCCGCCGCCCGACTCGCGCGCGCTTCGGCGCGTCGGTCGCGGTATCGCCAGCGCCGCAGGCGCGCGATGCTGCATCACGTTGAACCTATCCGGCGATCCGCGACAGCAAGCGCTGCAGCCGGACTGGCGCGCGACGGCACGTCCGTCGCCGATTCGCCAGCGCCGCAGGCGCGGCCTTCACCGGGTCCGCGCGCAGTGCGTGCGCCGAGCATTTGGCGAACGCTTCGCATCGATCGATGCCGCGCCGCGCGATGCTGCACCACGTTGAAGCGATCCGGCGATGCGCGACGCCAAGCGCCGCTGCAGCCCGACTCGCGCGATCTTCGGCGCGTGCGTCGCCGGTATCGCTAGCGCCGCAGGCGCGCGATGCTGCATCACGTTGAACCTAATCCGCCGATCCGCGACAGCAAGCGCCGCCGCCCGACTCGCGCCCGCTACGGCGCGTCCGTCGCCGGCATCGCCAGCGCCGCAGGCGCGGCCTTCACCGGGTGCGCGCGCAGCGCGCGCGCCGAGCATTCGGCGAAGCCTTCGCAGCGGATGCAGTAGCCGTCGCTATCGTCCGGTTTGAAATCGGCGGGCGGGCAGATGTTGACGTTCGGGACGACGTCGCGCTCGCACTGGCCGAGGAGGCGCTCGTAGGCGACGGCGTCACCGGCGGCGCGCATCTGCTTGATTGCGGCGTGGCGCGCGCCGTTGTGAATGGCGGTCGTATCGATGCGGATCGGCTCGGGCGACGGCTCGTCATCGTCGGACATCGCGGCCGGCGCGGCGATGGGACGCACGCGATGCGACGCGTAGTAGAGATAGCCGATCACCGCGCCGCCGAGCGCGGCGAGGTTGGCCATGCCGCCGGCGAAGACGCCGTACACCAGCACCGCGAACGAGAAGAGCGCGAGCAGCCGCACGCGCACCGGGATCGCGCCCATCAGATAAAACGTCCGGTGCGGGAACGCGCTGGCGTAGACGAACAGCAGCGTGAAGTAGACGAAATACGTCCCGAGCAGCGGCACGCCCGTCCAGGCGGCGATCGCCGCCGACGCGCCGGTCGACAGCACGAACAGCGTCAGGAACGGGCGCGTGCCCCAATCCTCTTCGATCGCGCCGCCCATCGTGTAGACCAGCAGCAGCGTGACGAAGAGCGAGAGCGCTTCCATCCAACCCTGGCCGGCCTGCGAGAACTGCCACGTCAGCACGCGCCACCACTCGCCGTGCATCACGGCGTCGCGGTTGAAGGAGAAGAGGCGCGCGTACTTTTCCGGGTCGTCGTGCTCGAGCAGAAAGAAGGCGACGTAGAGGAACAGCAGGATGAAAACCGAGCGGAGATTCTCGCCTCTGGACCGGAACATGGCTCTTGGCAGCCGGAACGCGTCAGCGCACGATCACATTCTCGGAGTTCTCGATTTTCACCGAATCGCCGGCCTTGATCCCATGCTCCTTCGCCATGCCGGCGTCGAGCTCCAGCACGTAGCGCGCGACCGCGTTCGGCGCGTAGTTCGGGCAGTCCGACGTCTTGCACGGCGGCACGTTCTCGGCCACGTGCACCACGCGCTGGTTCTTGTCGATCCAGATCATGTCCAGCGGGATGAGCGTGTTCTTCATCCAGAACGGATACTCGCCGTCGGCCGGAAAGAAAAAGAGCATGCCGGTGCCGGGGCGTAGACGGTCGCGGTACATCAGCCCGTTCGCGCGCGTCTCGTCGTCGGCGGCGACCTCGACGTGCACGGGATAGCCGTCGGGCAGCACCACCCGCGGCTCGGTATCGACGGTGCGCATGCGGCCCGGCCCTCCTTCCTCTTTCGGCGCGGCCGGCGCCTGTTGTGGTTGCGAGCAGGCGACGAGCAGCAGCAGCAGGACGAGCTTCCTCATTTTTCCTCCAGCTCGACGACTTCCTCCGCCTCGCGGTCGCGCGGCAGCAGGTCGTATTTCTTCGCGTAGTAACGGAACGAGCGGAACGACATCCGCAGCAGCTCGGCCGCCTGCGTCTGCACGCCGCCGGTGCGCTCGAGCGCCTTGAGCATGAAGATCTTGCCGATGGCCTCGAGATGATCCTGCAGCGAGATGCCGTCGGCCGGCAGGTCGTAGACGGCATCGGGGATGTGCCCGCCGAGGAGCAACTGCTCCGGCAGCGACTTGGTGGTCAGCACGTCGGAAGGCTCGAGCGCGATCATCCGCTCGATCACGTTCTCCAGCTCGCGCACGTTGCCCGGCCAGGGATACTTTTCGATGAGGCGCATGGCGTCGGCGGAGATGCGCTTGCGCGGCACGTTCATCTTCACCGCGAATTTCTCGATGAAGTGATCGACCAGCAGCGGGATGTCTTCCTGCCGCTGCCGCAGCGGCGGCAGTGCGATGGGAATGACGTTGATGCGGTAGAAGAGATCCTCGCGGAACGTTCCCTCGCGGATCGACTCGGCCAGGTCGCGATTGGTCGCGGCGATCACGCGCACGTCGACGGCCGCCTCGACGTTCGAGCCGACCTTGCGCACGACGCGGTCCTGCAGCACGCGCAGCAGCTTGATCTGCATGGCCGTGGAGGTCTCGCCGATCTCGTCGAGAAAGATCGTGCCGCGGTCGGCTTCGTGAAAGAGGCCGCGCTTGTCGCGCACCGCGCCGGTGAACGAGCCGCGCTCGTGGCCGAAGAGCTCCGACTCGAGCAGCGTCTCCGGCAGCGCGCCGCAGTTGATCGACACGAACTTCCCGCGGCGGTCGGAGTTGTAATGGATCGCGCGCGCGATCAGCTCCTTCCCCGTGCCCGACTCGCCGGAGATCAGCACCGTGGACATGGTCTTGGCGATGCGCTGCACGATCGAGAAGATCTCCTGCATCTTCGCGCTCTTGCCGATGATGTTGGCGAAGGTGAAGCGCTCCTCGAGTGCGGTGCGGAGATGGATGTTCTCGTCTTCGAGCTCTTTCCGCTCGACGGCCTTGCGGACGATGATCTTGAGCTCTTCGATGTCGAAGGGCTTGGCGATGTAGTCGATGGCGCCCGCCTTGAGCGCCTCGACGGCCGAGCGCGTCGAGGTGTGCGCGGTAATCATGACGAAGGCGATGGACGGGCTCTGGGCCTTGACGTCGCGAATGAGGTCGATGCCGGAGCCGTCCGGCAGCATGAGGTCGCAGAGGACGACGTCGGGCTCGGCGCGGGCGATGGCGGCGCGCGCCTCGCCGAGGGACGGCGCGGCCTCGACGCGCCAACCGTCACCCTCGAAGACGATCGAGAGAAAGTCGCGCAACGACGCCTCGTCGTCGACGATGAGGAGGTTCACGCAGGCGATTATATTGGCCGTTTCTATCCGCGCCGGACGATGCGATTCGTCACGTGTATGTTGGTGTCCTGATGGATCGTGATTTCTTGGGCCATGAAGGATCGAGACACGCTCGCCTCCTTTTTGTGGCGGCGGTGGCGGTGCTGCTCGCCGTTCCGGTGGCGGCGGCGCCGAAGCAGCGCGGGATCAACTTCGCCTGCGCGTTCGCGCGCGATCGCGACATCCGCTACGGCTCGGCGGCGTCACTCGAGTCGCTGCGCAAC
Source organism: Thermoanaerobaculia bacterium (assembly GCA_036389275.1). GTDB lineage: Bacteria > Acidobacteriota > Thermoanaerobaculia > Gp7-AA8 > Gp7-AA8 > QHVT01. The sequence goes on along the minus strand of DASVQE010000014.1, from coordinate 5,597 downwards.
GCGCGCAAGCTCGGCGTCGACGCGATTTCCATCATGCCGTTCGGATTTCAATCCGCTACTCCACACGTGCGGATGGGCGGATATGAGACGGACGAGTCGCTCGCCGCCGCCACGCGCCAGGCCCACTCCCTCGGCATGAAAGTGCTGCTCAAGCCGCACGTCTGGATCCGCGACGAAGCGGCGATGACCCGCTTCGACGCCGCCGACTGGCAGAGCTGGTTCGCCGACTACGAGCAGTTCATCACCCACTACGCAACGCTGGCGCGCGACAACAAAATGGACGCGCTGTCGATCGGCAATGAGCTGAAGCATGCGACGCGCGGACACGAGCGCGAATGGCGGCGGATCATCGCCCGGGTGCGGGCGATCTACCGCGGGCCGCTGACGTACGGCGCGAATTTCGACGAGGTGTTCGACGTGCCGTTCTGGGACGCGCTCGACTGGATCGGCGTGAGCGCCTACTTTCCGCTGGTCGACGCGCCGATGCCGTCGCGCGCCGCGCTCGTCGCGGCCTGGAAGCCGATCGTGGCGCGCCTCGGCGCGTTGTCGGCGCGCGCGAAACGTCCCGTCGTGATCACCGAGTTCGGCTACCGCAGCGCCGACGGCGCGGCGTGGCGGCAGTGGGAGATTCCGCGCAACGCGCGCACGAACGACGAGGCGCAGCGGGTCGCGTACGAGGCCTTCTTCGAAGCGGTCTGGCCGCAGCCGTTCATCGCCGGCGCGTACGCCTGGAAGTGGTTCTCCGCGCCAGCGTACCGCGAGCACGGCGACAACGAGTACGAATTCGAGAACAAGCCGGCGGCGGCGGTGCTGCGCCGCGCTTACACGTCGACGACGGCCAGCAGCTCGTCGAGCCGCCGCTGATCGAGATACTCGCGGCTCATCGCGTCGAGCAGCAGCTCGATGCCCGCCTTGTGGCGGCGCGCCAGCGACTCCGGCAGGCGCAGTCCGGCCCGCGCCGCGGCGTCCGCGAAGCGGAGGTAGGCCGCGTCGCGCGCGAGCCGCGGCCGCAGCGTGCTGGCAACGTGCGGCGCGCTGGCGCCAACGAGCAGCGCGCGCCGCACGCGGTTCTTGCGCGCGACGACCGGCAGCGCGCCGCGCGAGCGCGGCACGAAGTAGATCGCGCGCACGCAGTCACGCGACTGCCCGATGCGATGCGCGCGGCCGTTGCGCTGCTCGAGCTTCACCGGGTTCCACGGGATGTCGTAGTGGACCACCGTGCCCGCGCGCTGCAGGTTCAATCCCTCGGCCGCCATGTCGGTCGACACGACGATATCGAGCCGGCGATCGATGAACGCGCGCAGCACCGCCTCGCGCGAGCGTTCCCGCGAGGTGACCAGGCCGCACGCGCGCACACCGCGCAGCGCCTCGTGCAGATCGCGCGCGGTGGCGGCCGAGCCGGTGAAGATCAGCAGCGGCTCGCGCTCGCCGCGCACGAGGTCGACCAGCAGCGCGCGCTTCTCGCACGGCGCTGCTCGCGCGAGCGCGAGCAGCGCGTCGAGCCGCGCCATCTCCTCGCGAATTTCTCCGGCGTCGACGGAGCCGGGCGGCGCGAAGAGATCCCAGAAGAGCACTTCCTGAAAGGCGTCGCGATCTTCTTCCCGTCCGAAGAGGCGGCGATAGTCGCGCTTCGGCAGCGTGCGGCCGGCAGCGATGCAGCCCAACGCGCGCTCGTAGAAGCGCAACTGCCGCCGCACAGACTCGATGAATGCGGCCTCGCTCGACTCGAGGCGCCGCCGCAGAAACCGCCGCAGCAGCGCCTCTTCACCGGTGAGCGGAAAGCGCAGCTCGTCAATGAGCGAAGCGTCGAGCACCGGATGCACGACGACGCGCCGCTCCAGCGCGCCGAACTGCAGCGCATCCGGCAGCACGCTGCGATCGCGGCGGATCACCAGCGCGCCGACGATCGCGGCGATGGCGTCGGAGTCGCGCACCTCGAAGGCGCGGTCGATCGACGGCACGCCGGCGTCGCGCAGCAGGTCGTCGCGGGCGAAGAGGCGCAGCAGCGACTCGAGATCGCGGGCGGAGTTGCAGACGGGCGTGGCGGTGACGAGCAGCAGCCGCGCGCCGACGCTCCGCCGCGCCAGCGCTTCGTAGCGGCGCGTGTGCGGATTGCGGAACGCGTGCGCCTCGTCGACGACCAGCAGCCGCTCGCGACGCTCCGGCACGAACGGCGCCGCGACGATGCCGTCGTGCGTGAAGAGCGTCGCGGCAATGCCGAAGCGCGCCAGCGTCTCGCGCCACTGCTCGATCAGCGCCGCCGGCACGATCAGCTCGAGCGCGCCCGCGCTCCGCCGCATGACCTCGGCCGCAACGAACGACTTCCCCAGTCCTACCTCGTCCGCCAGCAACGCGCCGCCGTAGAGCCGCAGCAGCTCGAGCAGGCGCTCGGCGGCGAGCGACTGATGCTCAGCGAGCACCGAGTCTCCGCGCCAGAAATTCGCGCAGCGTCGCCAGCTCGCTGTCGCTCACGCCGTACGCGCGCGCCACCACCGCATCAAGCTCGTCGTGCACCGGCGCCCGCCGCTGCGCGCGGCGCGCGAGCCGCACGAGCCGCGGATCGCTCGCATGCGGATACGGCAGCGCAGCAATGGTGCGGCCGAAGTAGCGGTAGTGCGCGTCCTTCGCGCGCTCGGCCACGCAGACCAGCAGCGCGCCGGCGACGGTGGAGTTGAGCACCGCCGCGATCGCTGAGGCTTCGTCGAGCGACACCGCGTCGATGGCGTAGAGCGTCTGATTCGGCACGAGCGGAAACGCGCTCGCGCCGATGTGCACGACGTCGGGCAGCACCGTCGCCGCGACGCCGCGCGAGAGATCCTTCCACGCCACTTTGATCCCGACGTGCTCGGGCCGCACGAACGAGAGCCGGAAGTCGTCCGGCTCCATCGCGCGCAGTTCCGCGAGCCGCTGCAGCCAGCGCGGCGGCTGCTGCCAGCCGTCGCGCGGCGGCCAGAGCATCCAGTGCGACTCGGCCACGCTCCAGCGCTGCACGTCGCGGCCGCGCACGCAGCGGCAGACCGCGTCGAGCGGCACGTGCACGCCTTCGCTCGTGACCAGCCGCGCGCCGCGGATGCGCGCGCCGTCGAGAAAGAACGCGGCGTTGTCGCCGGTCTTCACTCCCATGAACGGCTTGCGTCCGAGAACTTCGGCGAGCGGCGGAAATGCCGCGAAGAGCCGCCGCGCGATCGCGCCAACGTCCGGCGGCACGAGCATCCACTCGCCCGTCGCCTCGCCTACCGCGAGCTGATCGCGGCGCAGCGTGAACGTCTCGCCGCCGGCGCTCACGCGCACCTCGTCGCCGGCCTCGCCGCGCCGCAGCACGACGCCCATCGGGAACGTGTCGGCGTCGAACCACTTCCGCCGCCGCGCGTCGTCGCTCCAGTCGTCGATGCCGACGACGCACTCGCGCGCGGCGCGGCGCAGCGGCCCGGCGTACGCGGCGTTGGCGATCTTCGACGGCATCAGCAGCGCCACCGCGCCGCCGGGCGCGGCGAGCTGCAGCGCGCGCTCGAAAAACGCGAGCGACAGATCGGGCTGATGGAACGCCGTCGCGCCGCCGCGTCCGCGGAAGAGCGCGTAGCGATCGGCGAGCATCCGCTTCGAGCGCGCGTCGATGCGGCTGTTGCGCACCCACGGCGGATTGCCGACCACGACGTCGAAACCGCCGGCCGCCATCACCGGAGCGAAGTGCACGTCGAAGGAGAAAAAGTCGAGCGTCCCTTCGTCCGCGCGCTCGAGCATCGTCCGCAGCTCGGCGACCTGCTGCTGCAGCGACTCGCAGAGCCGCGCGTCCTGCGGCACGACGCGGCCGAAGAGATCGCGGCGCGGCGCGACGGCCTGCTGCAGCTCGCGCTCGGCCGCCTCGAGCGCGCGGCCGAGGAGATCGGCGGCGAGGCGCTGGTCATTGCCGCGGATGACGCGGTAGAGCGCGGCGCGATGCGCGTGCGGCGCGGTGCGGTAGCGCTCGACCAGATCGCGTTGCGCGTGCAGCGCGTAGAGCCACTGCTGATAGAGGTCCGCGCGGGCGTGGCCGAGAAAATCCGTCGCGCCGAGGAGCGAGTTGCCCTGGAGAATGTTGCGGTCGAGATTCGGCAGCGGCGGGACGGTTTCGATCTCTTCGTCGCTGCCGGCCACGATCGAGAGCCAGAGGCGCAGCTCGCAAAGGCGCACCGCCTCCGGCTTCAGATCGACTCCGTAGAGCGAGCGCGCCACGATGCGCTGCCGCAGATCGCGCGGCGCGGAGCTGCCGGCCAGCGCGCGCCAGCGCCGCTCGATCGCGCCGAGCGCCGACAGCAGGAAAGCGCCGGAGCCGCAGGCGGGATCGAGCACGGTGATCCGCTCGAGCCGCTCGAGCGACGGCTCGCCGCCGAGCCACTCGTCGATGGCGCGCTCGGTCAGCACGTCGACCACTTCCTTCGGCGTGTAGAAGCTGCCGGTGGCGGCGCGCTCGCCGGCGGCCATCAGCGACTCGAAGACGCGCCCGAGCATCTCCGGATCGACGTGCGTGCCGCTGCCCGACTCCTCGACGCGAAAGTCGAACTTCTCGAACACCTCTTCGAGCACGCGCCCGAGCAACTCGTTCGGCAGATGCAGCTCGCCATGGCGGCGCTCGAACGGCGACGGCTCGAAGAGACCGCCGTTGAGGTACGGGATGCGCCCGAGGCGGCGCGCGGAGAGCGTGCGTTCGGCGCGCGGCGTGTTCAGGCAGCCGAAGAAGAGCGGCAGGAGGACGCCGACGAAGAACTCGCGTCCGCGCCGCACCTCGTGCTCCAGGCGATCGACGAGGAAGCGCCGCTCGCCGTTGAGCCATCCTTTCTCCTGCACGAAGGAGAGGAAGAGGAGGCGCGAGAGAATCAGCAGCGCCTCGCCGTCGACCTGTTCGCGCGGCTCGTCCGGCAGCGCCGCCGTCAGCGCCGCGGCCACGTCGCGCACGGCGCCGCGGAAGCGTTGGAAGAAGAGGCGCGTGACGGCTTCCCGATCGAGGGCGCGATCGAATACGCGCGGCAGCGAGGCGGCCTCGCCAAGCGCGAGAAGATTGAGGCGGTCGACGGCGTGGGCGGTGGGACGGGTAAGATCGACGTCGAGGCGTCGCAGTCCACGTTCACGATCGCAGTCGAAAACCGATAGCCGTTCTTCAGCACAATAAACGACCGCTGATTTCGTGACTCGATTGTATTCGCGATAACTATGCAGAAATGATGCGATCGATTCCTGTGGCACCACTCCGCTGAGCAGGAAGAGGTCGAATCGCTCCAGCCGCGCCGCCAGCCGCAGCCGCGCTTCGCCGTTCCACGGCACGTCGACGCCGCCGCGGCGCCACTCGTGCGGATCGATCTCGACCGGCGCCACCGGCCAGCCGAGCTCGCGCAGGAGCTGCAGCACGCCGTCTTCACCACGGCAAGCGCGAATCACCTCCGCGGTCAACACGGCAGCACCGTTCTGGATTTGCCAAGGGATTGGGGGACGACCGGGGGCCTCCGGCGGCCGGGGCCACGGGCCCCGGACCCCGCTTGTTGGCCTAGCCTCCGCGACACTGCCTGGCAAACTCGCGACACTGTGTCGCGGAGGCTAGGCCAACCAATGGGGTCTGGGGCCCT
>DASVQE010000013.1:0-16437 GCA_036389275.1 Thermoanaerobaculia bacterium | reverse complement strand
TGACGTGGCCCGCGCTGCTGCTGCCGGCCGCGCTCAGCTTCACGTACAGCGGCCCGATCGCGCTGCTCGTCGCCGCGATCTGCGCCTTCGTCTTCGCGCGCGAGCTCGCCTGCGGCGAGACCGCCTCGCTCGTCTCCGCCGCGACCTGGTCGCTGGCCAGCTCGCTCGTGCTCTTCGCGCTCGTGCCGCTCGGCGCGACGTGGGCGTGGGCGCCGCTGGTCTTCACCGGCGTGCGGCGCGTGGCGCGCGAACCGTCCGTGCGCTCGGCGGTGCTGCTGACGTGCGCCTTCACGCTGATGCTGGCCGCCGGCCATTCGGAGTCGGCGCTGCTGATCGTGATTCTCGGCCTCGCGTACGGCGCGTTCGAGCTCCTGCAGTCTCGCGATCGCGCACTGCGCGCGGCCGGCTTCGCCGTCGCCGCAGGCGTCGTCGCGCTGCTGCTCAACGCCATTCACCTGCTGCCGTTCTTCGACGCGGTGCCGCACACGATGGAGTACGCGTTCCGCCAGGGCTACTTCCAACTCGCCTCGCGCGGCATCGATCCGCGGCAGTCGCTCGTCCGCGTGGCTACGAATTTCTTCCCGTACCTGCACGGCCGTCCCTGGTACCTCACCGCCGCCGCGCCGACGTCATTCACCACCGGCGCCACTGGCAGCGTGGCCCTCGGTCTGGCCATCTACGCCCTGGCGCGCATCCGTTCGCGCACGAGCTGGTTCTTCGGCGCGATCGCGCTCTTCTGCATCGTCGCCGCCGCCGAATGGAATCCGATCGCCAACGCGATGGGGAAGGTGCCGCTGCTCGAGCTGGCGCTCTTCGACCGCTTCGGCACCGGCGCCGCGTTCGCCATCGCCGTGCTGGCAGCCCTCGGCGTCGACGAGCTGCAGCGCCGCGCCGGCGACCGCACGCTCGTCTACATCCTCGGCGCCTGGCTCGCCGTCGTCGTCGCCGGCAATCTCTGGCTAACGCGCTCGAAGCTGATCTGGCAGGAAGACGTCCACTTCGGCCGCTACGTCGTCGTCGCCGAAGTGGCGCTGCTCGCCGCCGCTATGCTCGCGGCCATGCAGCGCCGCGCGCTCGCACCGATCCTGCTCCTGCTCGTCGTCGCCCAGCGCGCGCTTTCCGCCGGCGACATCCAGCACAGCTTTCCGCAACGCGTCGCTTATCCGCCGATTCCGATCCTCGACGCGACACGCAACGAGCGCACTCCGTTCCGCATCATCGGCCACGGCAACTCGTTCGTCCCCGGCACGAGCACGCTGTACGGCCTCGAAGATCCGCGCGGCTATTCGGCGATGACGCTGCTGCGCTACCGCGAGACGTTCGGCCTGTGGTGCATCGAGCAGCCGGTCTGGTCGAGCCGCGCCGACGATCTGTCGCGGCCGTTCCTCTCGTTTCTGAACGTGCGCTACGCGATCACGCTCGACAGCGTCACGCCGCCGGCGCCGTGGCAGACCGTGGCGCGGCAGCGCGGCGCGATCCTGCTGCGCAATCCGCGCGCGCTCGACCGCGCCTTCGTGCCGCGCAGCGTGCGCGTCGGCGATCCCGCGAATCTCAATCTGATGAACATGGCGTTAGCGAGCGACTTCGCCGCGCGCGCCTGGATCGAGGAGCAGGTGCCGCCGTACGAGCGCGCCAACGGTCCCGGGCGCGTGACCATCCGCGACGCGCGCCTCGGCTACGAGCTCGACGCGACGATGGAAAGCGATGGCTGGGTCGTGACGTCGATCGCCGCGTGGCCGGGATGGCGCGCCTACATCGACGGCAAACGCGTGTCGACGCAGATCGCCAACCACGCCTTCATCTCCGTGCACGTGCCGCAGGGCACGCATCGCATTCGGTTCAAGTATTGGCCGCAGTCGTTCGTCGCCGGAAGGACGATCACGGCCGCGACGCTCGCAGCCGTGATCGTCTTCGCGTTACTGCGTCATCGACGCAAGCCGCTTCTCGAGTGACGCGATGCGCGCCTCGCTCCGCTGTCCTTCGGGCAGCGACTTCGCGAAGGCGACTGCATCGGCGATCGTCTGCCGCGCCGCTTCCTTGTCGCCCTTGGCGAGCTGGATGTCGGCGCGCGCGCTGAGCACGATCAGCTTGCGCGGGCCGTAGACCTTCGCGAGCGCGCGGTCGGACGCTGCCAGCGCCTGGTCGTACTGCTTCATCGCCTTGTAGATCAGCGCCAAACGCGCCGGCGGGTTGTAGTCGTCGGGGAAGTCGCGCTCGGAGCGCTCGAGCCACGGCAGCGCCTTCTCCGGCGTGCCGAGGGCGAGATAGGCGTTGACGAACCAGGAGTCGTACGCGGTGCGCTGCGACGGCGTCTTCGCCGCGCCGGCTGCTTTCTCGAGGAACGCCGCCCACTCGGAGCGCAGTTGCGCCGCCGCCGCTTCATCCTTCGCCGCTTCGCGCGCGTCGATCAGCGCGCCGTAAAGTCCGGCGCGGTCATCGCCGGAGAGCTCGATGCGCGGATCGTCGAACGTCGCGCGCGTCGCTTTCTCGAGCGCGGCCGTCCAGTCGCTGCGCGTCTTTTGCTCCTCGTCCGCCGCGAGCGCGCAGGAGAGACCGGTCGCGGCGACGTTCGCCGACGACGTCGTCCCCTTGAGCCGTGGATAGAGCGCGAGCGCGCGCTGCGCGCAGCGGTCGTTCTTGCTCGCCATCGTCAGCGAGAAGACCAGCGACTCCGCGGCGCGCCCGAGGCCGTTCCAGGACTTCGGAGCTTTGGCGATGGCCTCGTCGTACGCGTCGGCCGCTTCGAGATGCTTGCCTTGCGTCGAGAGTTGATCGGCGCGCACCAGCAGCGCGTCGGCCGGCGACTGCGTCCGCGCGCGATAGGCGCGCTCGGCGTTGTCGAGCATCTTGCTGAGCTGCGCGACGCTCGCGCCGCCGGCGTAACGCATGGTGACGCGGTCACCCTTGGCGTCGAGCACCAGCAGCGTCGGCAGGACCGGGATCGGATATTTCTTGAGGAATGCGGCATTCGCCGCCGCTTCCGTGTTCACGCTGAGCCAGACGAACCGTCCGGCATATCGCCCGAGCGCGGCGTCGGTGAGGACGTTCGCGCGCATCGAGCGGCAGGTGTGTCACCACGGCGCCCAGGCCTCGACGAAGATCGGAACGTTCTTCGCCGTCGCCCGGGCCACCGCCTTCGAGTAGTCGTCTTCGATGAACGGCAGGACTTCCTTCGCCTGCGCGCTCACCGCCGCGACCACCAGCGCCGTCGCCACGATCAGTCTTTTCATAGCCGCGATTGTAGCTACATCGGTCCGGGCGTGACCCAGCGCCGCAGCCACTGGTCGACCTCCCTGTAGAACACGCGCGAATTCTCCGGGTTGAGGATCCAGTGGTTTTCCTCCGGCCAGACCAGCAATCGACTCGGGATGCGCAGGCGCTGCAACACCGTCCACGCTTCGAGAGTGTTGTTCATCGGCACGCGGAAATCGCGCTCGCCGACCGACAGCAGCATCGGCGTCTTGAACTGCGCGGCGAAACGGATCGGGCTCTGCGTCCGCCACACTTCGCCCTGTTCCCACACCGGTCCCATGTTCATCAACTCGCGGCCGTAGACCGTGTCGGAGGTTGCCCACTGCGACTCGAGATTGATGAGGCCCGCGTGCGCGATCAGCGCCTTGAAGCGCGTGCCCGACCACGCCTCCAGGGCGTAGGCGAGGTGGCCGCCGTAGCTCGCGCCGCCGGCCACCTGCCGCGTCGCGTCGATGAACGGATAGCGCTTGATCGCTTCGTCGGCCGCTTCCATCAACTCGTCGGCCGGGCCGCGCAGCGGATCGCCCTGGATGTTCTGCGCGAACTCTTCTCCGAAGCCGGTCGAGCCGGTGTAGTTCGTCATCAGCATCACGTAGCCGGGCCTGGCCAGCAGGTGATAGTTCCAGCGCAGCGAGATCGCGTCGCGCCACATGTTCGCCGCGCCGCCGTGGATCAGCACGAACAGCGGCCACTTCTTCGACGGGTCGAAGTTGGCCGGCAGCACGATCATGTTGTGAATCTTCCGGCCGCGCTTCGAGGTGAACCAGAAGTGCTGCGGCGGTTGCCAGTCGATCGTCTTCGCCACCTCGGTGTTGAACGTGGTGAGGTTCGTGTGCTTCTGTGCGGCGAGGTCGATGCGCACCACTTCCGCCGGATCGACCGACGAGCCCCATTGCGCGACGAACACCGGCGCGTTGTCGGCCGCGCGCAGTCCCGTGTAGACGCCGCGCTGCGGATCGACGGCGAGCTTCGCCGGTCCGCCGCTCGCCGGCACCGAGTAGATCTTCTCGAGCCCCGAGTCCTCGGCCGTGAAGTAGATCGTCTTGCCGTCGCTGGAGACCGCGTAGCTGTTGACGCTGCGGTCGTTCGGCGGCGGCGTGATCGTCCGCTCGTTCTGCATCGACGGCCAGTCGAACGCCACCAGCCGGTTGAGGTTGTAGACCTTGCCGTTGTTCGGATTGAAGGTGGCGTAGAGCGTCTTGCCGTCGGGCGAGAAGGCGACGTCGCCGTAGCCGCCGGCGCGCGAGGCGATGCGCTCCGGCTCGCCGCCCGCGGCGGAGACGCGGTAGAGATTGAGGTCGTACTCCGCGTAGGCGGCGGTGTTGCGGCCGGAGGTGGCGGAGAAGAGCAGCCACTGCCCGTCCGGCGACCATTCCGCGTCGATCGTCTCGCGTCCTTCGCCGCCGCCGGTGCCGCCGAAGCCGGCCGCCGCGACGAGCTTCGTGCCGGCCAGCAGATCCTTCGCCGCGCCGCCGTCGAGCGACTGCACGAACACGTGCGGCTGCTTCGGATCGATCCAGCGATCCCAGGCGCGGATCGGGAAGCTGTCGAACGCGCGTACCTTCTCCTTCTTCTCCTTCTCTTCCTTCGCCGCCTTCTTGTTCGCCTCGTCGTCGAGCGCGCCGGGATAGACCGTGCTGATGAAGGAAATGGCGCGGCCGTCGGGACGGAACTTCGGCGCGCGCGCGCCGGTCGAGAGGCTGGTGATGCGCTGCGCCTCGCCGCCGAGGGTGAGGTCGAGGATGTAAATCTGACTCTGCTCGTCGCCTTCGCGTTTGGCGGAGAAGGCGATGCGGCGGCTGTCGGGCGACCAGGAGGCGTCGCTCTCGCCGGCTTTGGTGCCGGTGAGGCGGCGCGGCTTGGCGCTGCCGTCGGACGGCACGATCCAGAGATCCGAGACCTGATCCTTCTCGTCGTACGCCGGCTCGGTGAGCGAGAACACCACCCATTTGCCGTCGGGGCTGATGGCCGGCGCGCCGACGCGCTTCATCAGCCACATCGTCTCGTGCGTGAGCGGCTGCTTCTCCGCGGCGAAGGCGGAGCAGGCCAGGAGGAGCGTGAAGAGGAGTGTGAGGTTCCGTTTCATGGCGGCGCGATTCTATCCAGCCGTTGACAACTGACTGCGAGTCAGCTAAGTTAGTGACTGAGAGTCAGCTAACACCATGTTCGTGCGCGCCAGAAAAGATGAGCACAAGGAGACCCGCCGCGAGGCCATCCTCGCCGCCGGGCTCGCGCTCTGGAACGACGGCACCCGCTGGGGCGACTTCACCATGAGCGACGTCGCCGCGCGCGCCGGGCTGGTGAAAGGGACGCTCTACCTCTATTACGCCACGAAGGAGCAGCTGTTCCTCGCGCTCCTCGGCCGGCTCCTCGGCGAGTACTTCGAGGGTGTCGAGCGGCGGCTGGCCGAGGGTGGGCGGTGGTCGAAGCGCCGCGTGGCGCGACTGGTCGCGGCGGAGCTGCAGGCGCACGAGCGGTTCGTGCGGATGCTGCCGCTGATGGCCAGCGTTCTCGAGCAGAACGTCGACTACGACGCCGCGCTGGCGTTCAAGCGCGTCACGCTCGAGCGTTTCGTCCGCGCCTCGGAATCGATCGCGCTGCGCACCTCGCTGCCGCTGAACGACGCGCTGCGATTTCTGCTGCGCGCGAGCGCCCTCGTCACCGGCTTGGCCGGCATGGCTTACCCGTCGCCCGTCGTGGCCGAAGTCTTCGAGAAAGAAACCGCGTTGCGCGTGCTGCGCATCGATCTGCAAACCGAAGTGGCCGCGTCGCTCGCGGCGCTGCTGGAAGGAACGCCATGAAACAGACTGCACTCATTACCGGAGCGTCGAGCGGCATCGGCCTCGACCTCGCTCATCTCTTCGCGCGCGACGGCCACGACGTGATCCTCGTCGCCCGCAGCGAGGCGAAGCTGCGCGAGCTGGCGCAGACGCTCGCCGCGCAGCACGGCGTGCAGGCGCACGTCGTCGTCTCGGATCTCTCCAAGCCGGACGCGCCGCAGGCGCTCTTCGACGAGCTTCGGACGCGGCGGCTGAGCGTCGACGTGCTGGTCAACAACGCCGGCTACGGCCTCGCCGGCGCGTTCGCGGAGACCGACCTGCGCACCGAGCTGGAGATGATTCAGGTGAACATCGCCGCGCTGACGCACCTGACCAAGCTCTTCCTGCCGGCGATGATCGCGCGCGGCAGCGGCCGGGTGATGAACGTCGCCTCGACCGCGGCGTTTCAGCCGGGGCCGTTGATGGCGGTCTACTACGCGACGAAAGCGTACGTGCTGTCGTTCTCCGAAGCGATCGCCGAGGAGCTCGCCGCGACCGGCGTGACCGTGACCGCGCTCTGCCCCGGCCCGACCGCCACCGGCTTCGCCTCCGCCGCCGACATGACCGACCGCCGCCTCTTCACGAAAATCCGCCCGATGACGTCGATGGACGTCGCCACCATCGGCTACCGCGGCATGCAACGCGGCAAACGCATCGTCGTGACCGGCCTCCGCAACAAACTCCTCGCCCAGTCCGTGCGCGTCACGCCAAGAGCGGTGGTGACGAAGGTGACCAAGGCGCTGCAGGAAAAGGGGTGAGGGTGGGTGAGGCGGGTCCTCGGGTCCTCGGCTCCTCGGCTCCTCGGGTCCTCGGGTTCCTCGGCTCCTCAGGTTCGCGTTCCTCGGTTCCTCGGGTTCCTCGGTTCCTCGGTTCCTCGGTTCCTCGGTTCCTCGGTCCCTCACGCGGTTACCGCTGAGCAACCGGTCCTCGCCGATTCGGTGCGCGTTACCACGGCGAGCGTTGACTAAGGCGCTGCGCGAAAACGTCTGACGACGTGTTTCTGCGCGTAGTTAGGACCGAGGACCGAGGAATGATCCTCGCAGTCGGTGCGCGTCAACGCGGTGGTGGTGACGAAGACGCTGCGAGATCGTGTTACGGGAGTTGCGCGCGCAATTACGAGCAAGGAACCGACGGAATCGTCCTCACCGCTGTCGCCGCGCGTCATACCGCGCGCGAATGTGATGAAGGCGCCAAGTCTGACGGTGAGTTCCGCGGGTAGTTTCGATCGAGGAACCGAGGAACCGAGGAACTGCGGAACCGCGGAGCGGAACGTCGCGCCGGGGATGCGTGTCATGCCGGAAGCCGTCGTACCGAAGGCGCTGCAGGAGAAGGTGTGGCGATGGGCTGCGTGGTAGTTAGCGTGCGAGGAACCGAGGAACCGAGGAACCGAGGAACCCGAGGACCCGAGGAGCCGAGGACCCGAGGAGCCGCTATTCGCCCGCAGTCACCGCCGAGGCACCGAGGAACCTTGGCGCCATCCACCGAATCACCATCAACGCCAGTGCCGCGCCGCAGGCGTCCACCACCACATCCTGCCAACGTCCGCTGCGATAGCGCATGGTGCTTTGGCGGAGCTCGTCGATGGCCGCAACGGCGACGGCGACGGCGAAGGCGGTTTGGGCCCAGCGCGTGGTGAAGCCGGGGCGGCCGGCGCGGGCGGCGCGGAAGGCGAGGGCGGCCAGCAGCGCGTATTCGGAGACGTGGCTCATCTTCCGGATGATCACGTTCCAGAACGCGATCCAGACGTAGGAGACCGAGCCGTCGAGGATGCGCTCGAGCCAACTGACGGAATGCTCGGACGAGAGCTGATCGGTCGCCGCGCCGACGATCATCGCGGCGAGGATCACCACCGGCAGCCAGTACCAGAGCGCGCGCACGGCCGCGTACAATACCGCGTCCCCATGGAACCTCGACCGATCCGCCTCACCGTCTTCCAGCCGAGCCTCGCCCCGATCAAGGTTCACGTGCAGGGCCCGACCATCACCCTCGGCCGCGCCACCGAATGCACCGTGCCGATCAAGGACCGCTACCTCTCGCGGCGCCACGCCGAGATCGTCTTCGCCTCCGGCGACTGGATCGTGCGCGACTGCGGCAGCGTCAACGGCACGCTGCTCAACGGGACGAAAGTGAACGGCTCCGCGCCGCTGCATCCCGGCGATCACATCGGCCTCGGCGACTCGGAAGTCATCTTCCAGCCGGACGACACCACCGCCGTCTCGCAGCTCATCGCCTTCGACAGCGCCGCGCAATCGAAGAACCTCGCCATTCCGCTGCGCGAGGCGGTGGCCGACTCCGCGCGCACCGGCATGCTGGCGTCGCTGGCCGTCGAGTTCATTGAAGACCGGCCGCAGCACGAGCTCTTCGACTTCATCCTCGATCGCGTGGTCGACGTGCTGCAGCCGTCGCGCGCGGCGCTGGCGCTCCTCGGCAGCGACGGCAAGACCTTCGAGCACGTCCATCTCCGGCGCAGCGACGACAGCGACTCGACCGACCTCTTCATCAGCAGGACCCTGCTCGGCGAAGTGATCGAGGAGCGCAACGTCGTCTCGTACGTCGACACCTCCGCCGACGAGAAGCTCGCGCGCGCGCAGTCGATCATCGCCCAGAACATCCGCGCCGCCGTCTGCGCGCCGCTGCTGGTCGGCGACGCCGTCCTCGGCGTGCTCTATCTCGACTTCCTGGCCACGCGCGGCGCGGTGACGCCGGAAGACATGCGCCTCGTCGCGCAGATCGCGCGCTTCGCCGCGGTCAAGCTGGAGACGACGCGCCTGCGCGAAGAAGCGCTGGCGAAAGCGAAGCTCGAGGAAGAGCTGCGCACCGCCTACACGATCCAGAGCCGGCTGCTTCCGGCGACGCTGCCGGAGATCGACGGCTACACCTTCGCCGGCACGAACAAGCCGTGCCGCACCGTCAGCGGCGACTACTTCGACGTGCTGATGCGTCCTGATGGAAGGATGTACTTCATCATCGCCGACGTTAGCGGCAAAGGCATCACCGCGGCGCTGGTGATGTCGAGCGTGGCCACGGCCTTCAACATCTTCACGCGCACCGATCCGACGCCGGCCGAGCTGGTGACGGAGATGAACGTGACGCTCGCGCCGAAGACCTCGCCGTCGAAATTCGTGACGCTGGTGGTCGGCGTGCTCGATCCGAAAAGCGGCGAGGTCGAGTTCACGAATGCCGGCCACGTGGCGCCGCTGCTGGTGTCGCGCGACGGCGTCGCGGCGCAGACCTCGACCGACATGGTGGTGGGGATGTTCGGCCACGCGCGCTACCGGAACCAGCGGGTGACGCTCGCGCCGGGCGACGCGCTCGTGCTCTTCACCGACGGCGTGACGGAGGCGGAGAATCCGCGCGAAGAGCAACTCGGCCTCGAGCCGGTGGCGCAGCTTCTGGCGACGATGCATGCGACGCGCGCACCGCAACTGCTCGACGCCATCGAGACGCACGTGCAGACCTTCGCCGGTGGCGAGCCGTCGGCTGACGACGTGACGCTGCTCGCGCTGACGCGGCTGTGAGCGTCGACATCAAGATCCACGTCGGCTCCGGCCCGGTGGCGATCCCCGGCTGGACGAACGTCGACGTGGTGCCGTACGCCGGCGTGCACGTCGTCAGCGACGTGCGCGACGGACTGCCGTTCGCGAACGCGCGCTTCCTCTTCGCCGAGCACTTTCTCGAGCACCTCGCGCTCGATGACGGCCTGCGCTTCCTGCGCGAATGCCGCCGCACGCTTGCGCCCGACGGCGTGCTGCGCCTCTCGACGCCGAACCTCGACTGGGTCTGGCTCACGCACTACAAGCCGCCGGCGGAGCTGACGGAAGAGGAGCAGCTCTACGGCTGCCTGGAGCTCAACCGCGCCTTTCACGGCTGGGGACATCAGTTCCTCTACAACCGCCGCACGCTGGCCCTGGCGCTACGCGGCGCCGGCTTCGCGCGCGTCGACGAATGCGCGTACGGCGAGAGCGACGTCGACGAGCTGCGGAACCTCGAGCGGCACGAGCGCCATCGCGACCTGCCGGAGGCGCCGTCGGTGCTGGTGGTGGAAGCGTCGGGCGTGGCCGCGGCGGACGAGTTGCTCGCGCGCGCGATCGAGCCGTACGTGCGCGACGCGCGGGCGCGGTAGGTTGACGAGGCATTCATCGCACGCGCATCAGCGTCTTCGTGGAAACGCACGCCGGCCGCACCGTCGATCACGCCTTTACGCTCTTCGCCGAGACGCCGTTCGAGAGTTCGGTCTCGATCGAGCTGCAGCATGCGAATGTGGTCGTGCACGAGCGCTCGCTGGTGATCACCTCGCCGGACGAGCGGACCGGGATCGTGATGACGGTCGAGGGCGCCGAGGCGCCTGACGATCGCATCCCGCCGAGCTTCCGCATCGAGCGTTACGAAGGAGCGTGGCTGCGGCACCGCTGGGGCAAGATGCCGGCGATCGGGATCGGGAACGCCAAGCGCGACGGCGCCATCGCGTATTCGTTTTGCGACGCCTCGATCAACGGCGACGACTGTCTGCCCGATGACGAGTAGATCTCCGCGCTGCGCGGTGTAGCCGGAGATCCCTCGCTGCGCTCGGGATGAACTGATGAGGACACGTCACCGCGGGAACGCTTCCTTCACGCCGCCATCCACCGGCAGCATGGCTCCCGTGGTTTTCGCCGAGCGTGGGCCGGCCAGGAAGAGCGCCGCCTCGGCCACGTCATCCGCCGTCACCTCCACTTTCAGCAGGGTCCGGTTGCGGTAAAAGTCAGGGAGGTTGGCGGTGTCGATGCCGTAGGCGGTGGCGCGCATCGAGCGCATCTCGTCGCTCCAGAAACGGGAGCCGCCGAAGATGGCGTCGGGGTTGAGCATGTTCGCGCGGATGCCGAACTCGCCGCCTTCCAACGCCACGATCCGGCAGAGCTGCGCCTCGGCGGCCTTGCTCACGCTGTACGCGCCGAACTCCTTGCCGGGCGCGGTGACGTTCTTCGATGCATTGAACACAATGCTTCCGCCGAGCCCCTGCTCTTTCATGATGCGCATGGCCGCGCGGGCGATGAGGAAGTGGCCGCGCGCGTTGACGGCGAAGCTGCGGTCCCATTCCGACGCCGGCAGCACGTCGAGGCTGCCGAATGAGGAGATGCCGGCGTTGCTGAAGACGACGTCGACGCCGCCGTACGCGCGCACGGTCTCGGCGAACGCGCGCTCCACCGCCTCTTCGCTGGAGACGTCGAGCTGCAGGGCCATGGCTCGACGCAGTCCATGCTTCTGCACGATCGACTGCGCGACCTCCTGCGCGAGCGGCAGGTCGACGTCGGTGACGACCACGTGCGCGCCTTCTTCGGCGAAGCGCTCCGCGCAGGCGCGCCCGATGCCGCTGGCGGCGCCGGTGATCAGCGCCACTTTCGAGGCGAGCTCTTTTTCCTTCGGCAGCAGCGTCAGTTTGTAGAGCTCGAGCGGCCAGTACTCGGCGTGAAAAGCATCGTGATCGCTCAGCGTCTCGTAGCCGCCGAGCGACTCCGCGCCGGCGATGATGCGCATGGTGTGGCGGTAGATGTCGCGCACGATCCGCGCGGCGCGCGCGTCCTTGCCGGCGGTGAACATGCCGGTGCCGGGGACGAGGATCACCCGCGGATGCGGCTCGAGCATGGAGAACTCGCTCGGATGCGCCTCGTACCACTTCGTGTAACGCTCGACGTACGCGCGCAACGCGGTCTCGAGATCGCCGCTGACGAACAACGGAAAGCGTTTCGTGTAGAGCAGATGATCGGGCGTGGCCGCGCCGATCTGCGTGACGCGCTCCGCATCCGGCCGCGCCAGAAACGCGAGGACTTCCGGCGAGTCGTCGAGCTCGAGAATGCGTCCGCCGAGCGCGCCGCGCAGACGCGGCGCGGCAAGGGGCGTTTGCGCGCTCGTGCCTCCGACGACGGCCGAGGAACCCCGAGGAACTCCGAGGAACTCTTCCGCCCGCGTCACCAACTCGATATGCCGCTCATACGCCTCACGCGCGGTCTCGCCCCACGTGATCAGCCCATGATTCATCAGCACCAAACCGGCCGCATTCGGCTGCCGGTCGTACGCATCCCCGACTTCGCGCGACAGACGAAAGCCGGGACGGCGATAGCCGACGACGATGACGTCGTCGCCGAAGCAGGCGCGCACGGTCGACTCCCGTCCGCGGGTGTTGGTGAGCGCGAGGATCGCGTCGGCGTGCGTGTGCAGCACGGCCTTCGCCGGCAGGAACGCGTGCAGCAGCGTCTCGATCGACGGCCGCGCGCTGGCCGGATCGACCAGGCATCGGGCCAGGTAGTCGACCATCTCCTGATCGCTCATCTCCTCGTCGCGCGCGCGGAGCGGCGCGATGTAGTCGAGGCGGACGCCGGGGAACTGCTTCGGCACGATCGACTTCATGTCGCTGCCGCTGCTCTTGATGTACATCACGTCGACCGGCGCGCCGAGGAGATCGGCCGCGCGCGACTTGACGCTGTTGTTGCCGCCGCCCCAGAGCACGAGGTCTTCTTCCATGCCGACCAGGCGCGACTGCTGGACGAGCTGCTCGATTTCATCGTCCGGAGTTTCGGACCAGCGGTTCTGCATGCGGCGCGGAATTGTATGCTGTCGTCATGGCGGCGATGAGTGCGCGCGAGCGGCGGCGGCTGGTCGACAATCTGGTCGACGAGATGAACGGTGCCGCGTTGTACGACGCGCTGGCCGAGGTCGAGAAAGACACGCGGCTGGCCGAGGTGTACCGGCGGCTGGCGAACGTCGAGCGGCGGCACGTCGACCGGTGGCGCGCGAAGCTCGAGGCGGCCGGCGAGAAGGTGCCGGAGTTCCGGCCGTCGTGGAGGACGCGCTCGCTCGCGTGGATGGCGCGGCGCTTCGGCACCGGCGCGGTGCTGCCGTCGCTGCAGACGCTCGAGCAGGCCGGCACGAACAAGTACGCGACGCAGCCGGACGCGCGCGACTTTCACGGCGACGAGCGCTCGCACTCGCGCATCATCCAGTTGATGTCGTCGATGCGCGGCGGCTTCGCCGGCACCGACGTGGCGCGGCTCGAAGGACGTCACCGCACCGCCGGCGGCAACGCGCTCCGCGCCGCGGTCCTCGGCGCGAACGACGGGCTCGTGTCGAATCTCAGCCTGGTCATGGGCGTGACCGGCGCGGCCATGAGCGAGCGCGCCGTGCTCATCACCGGACTGGCCGGTCTGCTCGCCGGGGCCGGCTCGATGGCCCTCGGCGAATGGCTGTCGGTGCAGAGCTCGCGCGAGCTCTACTCGCATCAGATCGAGACCGAGGAAGAAGAGCTGCTGACGATGCCGGAGGAGGAGGAAGAGGAGCTCGCGCTGATCTATCAGGCGCGCGGCCTCGACGAGCATCAGGCGCGCGAGTTCGCCGCCAGCGTGATGTCGAATCCCGACACCGCGCTCGAGACGCTCGCGCGCGAAGAGCTCGGGATCGATCCGGAGGAGCTCGGCGGCTCGGCGCGCGTCGCGGCCATCACTTCGTTCCTGCTCTTTTCCATGGGCGCGATCGTGCCGGTGGTGCCGTTCTTCTTCGCCAGCGGCACCGCGAGCGTCGTGCTGAGCGTCATCTTCAGCACGCTCGCGCTCTTCACCGTCGGCGCCGCGATCACGCTCTTCACCGGACGCTCGGTGTTGTTCTCCGGCACGCGACAGGTGTTGTTCGGACTGGCCGCGGCCGCGCTGACGTATGGGATCGGACGCCTGGTCGGCGTCAGAATGGGATGAGCATGAGCAAGACGCTGTTCGACGAAGCCGGCCGGCAGGAAATGATCGGGCGCATCGCGCGCGTGCAGAGCGGCGCGAAACCGCTCTGGGGCAAGATGAACGCGGAGCAGATGCTCGCGCATCTCTCCGAGTCGATGCGCATGACCCTCGGCGAGCTGCCGACGAAATCGAAGCGGCTGCCGATCCGCTACTGGCCGCTCAAGCAACTCATCATCTACGTCTTCCCGTTCCCGAAGGGCACGCCCACGGCGCCGGAGCTGCTGCCCGCGGAGAGCGGGACGGTGGAGCAGCGCCGCGCCGAGCTGAACGCGTCGATCGCGCGCCTCGCCGCGCGGCGCGAGGACGAGCCGTTCCCCGAGCATCCGGCGTTCGGCAAGCTATCGCGCCGCGCCTGGGGCGTGCTCGCGTACCGCCACCTCGATCATCACCTGCGGCAGTTCGGCGTTTAGCTCACTCCGACTTCTTTCCAGATCTCGGTGCGGTGGCTTTCGTTGAGCGCGAACGTGCCGACGAAGAAGGTCATGAGCGCGACGCCGATCGACCAGTAGAGGCCCGCGTAGATGTTGCCGGTCTTCGCCGCGAGCACGCCGGCGATGAGCGGCAGCGTTCCGCCGAACCAGCCGTTGCCGAGGTGGTAGGGAAGTGAGAACGAGGTGTAGCGGATTTTCGCTGGGAACGCCTCGATCAGAAACGCCGCGATCGGGCCGTAGACCATGGTCACGTAGATCACCTGCACGAACACGAGCAGCACGAGCATGAGCGTGTTCGGATGCTGCGGGTCGGCGCCGAAGCGGTGCATGGCGTGATAGATCGGCAGGTAGGTGAGGGCGGCGATGAGATTACCGGCCATCATCACCTTCAGCCGGCCGATGCGGTCGGAGAGCGCGCCGAAGACGACGAAGAAGGGCATGCCGAAGAGCAGCGCGATGGCGACGATGATGCTCGACTGCACGAGATCGATCTTCAGCACCGTCTGCAGAAATGACAGCGCGTAGAACTGTCCCGTGTACCAGACCACGCCCTGGCCGGCGGTGGCGCCGAAGAGCACGAGCAGCACGATCTTCAGGTTCGACCAGCGGGCGAAGCTCTCGCGCAGCGGCGCGGCGGAAGTCTTGCCCTGACTCTTTAGCGCGGCGAAGAGCGGCGACTCCTGCATCTTCATCCGGATGTAGAACGACATCACCACGAGCACGATCGACAGCAGGAACGGCACGCGCCAGCCCCAGGCCGAAAAGTCGGCGGCGCTCATCGACTTCTTCACCGCCATCACCACGCCGAGGGAGACGAAGAGGCCGAGGGTGGCGGTGATCTGGATGAAGCTGGTGTAGTAGCCGCGGCGATGGTCGGGCACGTGCTCGGCGACGTAGACGGCCGCACCGCCGTACTCGCCGCCGAGGGCGAGACCCTGCAGCAACCGCAGTACGAGCAGGATCGTCGGCGCGAGCAGGCCGATGCTGGCGTACGTCGGCAGCAGGCCGATGAGAAACGTGGAGAGACCCATGATGGTCAGCGTGACCATGAAGGCGTGCTTGCGTCCGATGACGTCTCCGATGCGGCCGAAGACGAGCGCGCCGAACGGGCGGACGATGAAGCCGGTGGCGAAGAGCGCCCACGTCTTGATCAGGGCCCAGGTCGGATCGCCTTTCGGGAACATCAGCTCCGACATGGCCACGGCCAGGCTGCCGAAGATGTAGAAGTCGTACCACTCGATCATCGTGCCGAGTCCGGAGGCGAAGATGATCCGGCCGACGGGATAGTCGCTGCGCTGCGCCATTCGTTCTCTCCTGTGCGCCGGTATTGTGCACGAGGCAACGTTCGAGACGGCGCGCGCGTCATACTTGCGCATGCGCCGCCTTCTCCTGCTCCTTCTCTTTCTTCCGACGACGCTCCGCGCCGACGTTCTCGCCGACGTGCGCGCGGCGCTGACGCGCCTCGGCGCGCGCGATCCGATCCACGCGACGTACGAGCTGCAGCGCGCCGTGAATAACGAAGGGCGCTTCAACGACGATAAGTTCAGCGGGAAGGCGAGTGTCGAGATCGAAGGCGACGCATCAGGCGTGCGTTTCATCGCCGCGCGGCCGCTGCTCGAACAGGTCGAGCGCGAGGAGCTGGCGCACACGCGCAATCCGAAGCAGCCGACGCCGACTACGAACGCTCTCCGCGATATCACCGCCGTCAGCGCCTCCGACGCGATCGATTGCGCGCCGTCGATCCTGCGCCTGCTCGATGGCGCGGCGGTGACATCCGATGCGGCGGCGGCGTTTCAGGGGAAGCCGGCGCGCATGGTGGTGCTGAAGGTCGCAGACCGCCCGAGCAACGACGGCTCGCGCGTGACGCCACTCGAGAACCGTCTCACGCTCTGGCTCGGCGCGGACCTCGTGCCGCTCGCCGCGGAGCACGTGCAGGCGGCGAAGTTCTCGTTCCTCATCTTCAAAGGTGAGGCGCGCACGAAGCGCAACTGGCTGTTCGCCCGCGTCGGCGACCGGCTCGTACGCACGCGTCTCGACTCAGTGCAGAGCGGCTCGGGAATGGGCCAGAAAGGTCTGGAAACAACCGTAGCGATCGTACGCGTGCACTGAGCGGATGGGGACGACGAGGGGCCTCCGGCGGCTGGGGCCGAGGGCCCCAGACCCCATTTGGTTGGC
>DASVQE010000012.1:0-146663 GCA_036389275.1 Thermoanaerobaculia bacterium | reverse complement strand
AGGCTAGGCCAACCAATGGGGTCTGGGGCCCTCGGCCCCAGCCGCCGGAGGCCCCTGGTCGTCCTCTGTATAATCACGCACCGTGAGTCGTCGGGTCCTCACCACTGGGTTCGTCGTCGCCCTCGGTCTGCTTGCCTGCGGGCGGACTGAGGTCAAGAAGCCGCGGCCGCCGGTCATCGACAATACGCCGCGCGACGGCGGCACGCTGGTGCGGCGGCTCGACGTCGACATCACCACCCTCAACCCGATCCTCTCGGGCAGCCGCTACGACCGCTACGTCCTCAACTACCTCTTCACGCCGCTCGTCTATCTCGACCGCGATCTCAAACCGATCGCCGGACTGGCCGAGTCGTGGGACATCTCCGACGACGGGTTGCTCTACCGCTTCGAGCTCAATCCGAAAGCGACCTTCAGCGACGGCACGCCCGTGCTGGCGAGCGACGTCGTCTTCACATTGCGCAAGATCGTCGATCCGGCATCCGAGGCCATTCAGATCATCAGCGCGTTCGAGCAACTCGACCTGGCGCGCACGCGCGCGGTCGACGATCACACCGTCGAAGTCGGCTTCAAGAAACCGCTCGCCACGCAGCTCGTCCTCTTCAACGACCTGATGGTCTTGCCGGAGCACGTCTACAACAAAGGCAACTTCCGCAACGACTACATCGCCCGCGCGGTCGGCAGCGGCCCGTACACCCTGGTGCGGCGCGGTCCCGGCAACGAAGTCCTGCTCACGTTGCGCAAAGACTACTGGGGCGAGCGGCCGCACATCCAGAACATCACCTTCAAAGTCGTCGAGGACCACGCCACTGCGTGGAACGCCCTCAAGCGCGGCGATCTCGACGAGACCTTGATCGCATCCGATACCTGGATGCGCGAGCAGAAGAATCCGGCGCTCACCTCGAAGATCGACTTCCGTCGCTTCTACACCCTCAGCTACAACCTCATCGCCTGGAATGCGCGCCATCCGCCCCTCGACGATCGGCGCGTGCGCCGCGCGCTGGCCATGTGCATCCCGATGGACTCGGTCATCAACGACCTCTATCACGGCACCGCGCGCGCACTCTCCGGCCCGTTCACGCCCGACGACTGGGCGTACAACCCGAACGTGCCGGTGATCCGCTACGACGTCGAAGGCGCGAAGAAACTCTTCGCCGCGGCCGGCTGGGTCGATCGCGACAACGACGGAGTGCTCGACAAGGACGGCCGTCCCTTCAAGCTCGACCTCATCATCATGACCGGCAGCGCCACCACCATGCAGTTCGGGCAAATGGTGCAGCAGGAGATGAAGAAAGCGGGCGTGCAGCTCGAGCTGGTCACCGTCGAAGGCTCGATGGCCATCCAGCGCATCCTGAAAGGCAACTACGAAGCGGCGTACATGGGCTGGGATCTCGATCCCGATCCCGATCCGTTCCCGCTCTTCCACTCCTCGCAGGCGCCGCCGCACGGGCAGAACATCGTCTACTACGCGAACGCCGAGGCCGACCGGCTGATGGAAGCGGGACGGCGCGAGCTCGATCAGGCCAAACGGCAGGAGATCTACCAGCGCCTGCACGAGGTCATCGCCGCCGATCAGCCGTACACCTGGACCATTCAAGTCTCGTCGAAGTGGGGCATCAACAAGCGCGTGCGCGGCGTCGAGACCAGCCGCGGCTTCGGGCTGTTTCTCTGGTATCCGGGCGAGTTCGCCTGGTGGATCGCGCCCGACGGCGCGGGCCGATGAGCGGATACTTTCTCCGGCGTATCGGCTTCGCGATCCTCACGTTCTTCGGCGTCACCATCGCCACGTTCGCGCTGATCCACAGCGTGCCGGGCGATCCGATCACCTTCTTCATCGGCCGCGCCGGCATCCAGTCGATCTCGCCGGAGATGGCGCGCGAGATCCGCCACGAGTTCTATCTCGACCGTCCGCTGCCCGCGCAGTACCTGCACTGGGTCGAGGGCATCGTCACCCTCGACTTCGGCCGCTCGGTGATCGACCGCCGGCCGGTGCGCGAGCGCATTCTCGACAAGCTGCCGCACACGCTCGAGCTCAACGGCATCGCCTTTCTCCTCGCGGCGATGCTCGGCCTGCCGATCGGACTCTGGAGCGCCGCGCACGCGGGCCGTCCGATGGAGCGCGCCTCGGCGGTCGGATTTTTTCTCCTCTATTCGCTGCCGGTGTTCTGGGTGGCGCTGCTGCTGATCGAGTTTTTCTCGGTCCGCCTCAACGTTCTGCCGCTCCTCGGTCGCGTCTCCGAGGACTATGCCGATCTGAGTGCGGCCCAGCGCATCGGTGATCGCTTGCAGCACCTCGTGCTGCCGGCCGTCTCGCTGGCGTACGCGCAACTCGCGATCTTCGCGCGCTTTTCGAAATCGGCGCTCACGGAAGTGATCCGGCAGGACTTCATCACCGCGGCGCGCGCGCGCGGCGCCGGCACGACGTCGCTGCTCTGGCATCACGCGCTGCGCAACGCGCTCCTGCCGCTGATCACGCTGGCCGGCGTGACCGTGCCGTACCTGCTCAGCGGCAGCGTGATCGTCGAGCAGATCTTTCAGTGGGACGGCATCGGCCTGCTCTACTACGACGCCATCCTCTCGCGCGACTATCCGACGGTGATGGCGCTGACGGTGGTCACCGCCCTCGTCACGCTGCTGGCTACGCTCGCCGCCGACCTGCTCTACGTCGTCGCCGATCCGCGCGTGCGGTTGGGAGAGGCGGCATGACGCGCGCGACGAACGCCATCACGAGCGCCATCGCCGGCTCGATGTGGGCGCTCACCTGGCGGCGCTTCCGCCGCAGCAAGCTGGCCACCTTCGCGCTCGTCTACGTCGGCGTGATGTCGCTGCTCGCGCTGCTCGCGCCGCTCATCGCGAATCGCAAGCCGGTGGCGGCGAAGACGAGCGCCGGCTGGACGTTTCCCGCATTCGCCGACTACGGGGCCGCCGATCCCGACCTCGATCCGCTGCGCGCCGCGCCGCTGGTCGCGTACTACCCGCCGATCGCTTACTCGCCGAACAGCGTCGCGCTTTCCGAGCGTCTCGAGCCGCCGCGCGGCGGGCATCTCCTCGGCACCGACGACCTGGGCCGCGACGTGCTGTCGCGCATGATCCACGGCGCGCGCGTCTCGCTCACCGTCGCCTTCTTCGCCACCATCATCGCGCTGCTGGTCGGCTCGTCTCTCGGCGCGCTGGCCGGCTACTACGGCGGCGCCATCGACTGGCTGGTCTCGCGCCTCATCGAGGTCGTGCTCTGTTTTCCTTTTCTCTTTCTCGTCCTCGGCATCGTCGCGCTCTTCAAGCCGTCGATGTACACGGTGATGATCGCCCTCGGCCTGACCTCGTGGACGCACGAGGCGCGCTACATCCGCGCCGAGTTCCTGCGCATCCGCGAGACCGACTTCGCCCATGCCGCGCGCGCGAGCGGCGCGCGCGACGCGCGCATCATCTTCCGCCACCTGCTGCCGAACGCCATCGCGCCGGTGCTCGTCTCCGCAAGCTTCGGCGTCGCCTACGCGATCCTCACCGAGTCGGCGCTCTCGTTCCTCGGCCTCGGCGTGCCGCTGCCGACGGCGTCGTGGGGCAGCATTCTCGCCGCCGCGCGCGAGCACATCGAGTACGCCTGGTGGCTGATTCTGTTTCCGGGTTTGGCGATCTTCAGCACCGTGGCCGCATTCAACATCATCGGCGAGCGCGTGCGCGATGCGCTCGATCCGCGCAGCGAGATCCTCTGAACGCTCAGCGCGCCGCCGGCGCTCCGAGACGCGCGCGCAGCGCGTCGAGCACCGGGGCAGGGACGAGGTGGGCGATGTCGCCGCCGAGGCGGAAGACTTCTTTGACCAGTCGCGAAGAGACGAACGTGAACTCGACCGACGGCAGCATGAAGATCGTCTCGACGTTCGCGCTCAGCTCGCGGTTCATCAGCGCCATCTGCAGCTCGTACTCGTAGTCGGAGACCGCGCGAATGCCGCGCACCACCACGTTCGCATCGACGCGGCGCATGAAGTCGACCAGGAGGCCGGAGAACGAGTGCACTTCCACGCCCGGCATCTCGGCGGTGCAGCGGAGGATCAGTTCCATCCGTTCGCCGGAGGAGAAGAGCGGCGCCTTTCCTTCGTTCTCCAGCACGCCGACCAGCACGCGGTCGAACAGTTGCGTCGCGCGCCGGATGATGTCCAGATGCCCGTTCGTGAGCGGATCGAACGAGCCGGGATAAACGGCGGTGCGCATGCGCGAGATGGTAGCAGGGTTCGCGCCGCGGCCGATGGTCAACCTCTTGACGATCGGCACATAGAAACTTATGATGAGCTCAATTCGGGTTTTACCTAAGTGACGGGAGGGTGTGAATGCGGCAGAGAATTCCGGTGAAACGCACGAATGCGGCGCGTCCGGCTCCTGTTCCGGGCATGAAGGGCCGCCTCCTCACCACGTTGCTGACCTACCTGCCTGGCGCGTGGATCGACCCCCGGGACAACGAGCTGATCACGCTCTACCGCCTCCGCTACCGCATGGCCATGGAAGAGGAAAAGTACGACACGGCCATGATCTTCCTCAACAAGATCCTCGAGCTCGACCCGATGAACCTCGAGGCGAAGCTCTGCAAGGGCGAGATCTACCACCGCTGCCTCGGCGACTACCCGAAAGCCATCGAGCACTACAACAAAGTGATCCGCCTCTCCGAAGGCAGCGACTCGCGCCTGCAGATCCGCGCCCGCGCGGCCATGTCGGAGATCATGGAGATGCTCTCGTAGCGCTAGCGCGAAGAGACGACCGGCGGCACGCGCCTCGCCGCCGCGGTTTCCGAACAGCAGATCGATCTTCTGCTCGCGCTCGCCGCGACGCTGCCCGAGCCGCTGGCGCTGTTATGGGTGCTGCACACGCGTCGCGGCGGCTCGCAAGCCGGCCGCTACCAGAGTCCGCGGCTGAGCGCCGGCATCGTGCGCGAGACGCTGCTCGCGCATCGCGCGCTCTTCGAGCAGGACGCGCGCTCCGACCTCTGGCTTCACGCGCCGACGCAAGGCGCGCCGCGCGTGCACGACCGCCACGATCTGCTCTATCCGTACGGACCAGAAGCGGCGTTCGTCGAAGTGTTGCGCGCGCCGCGATCCCGTCACCGCACGCGCACGAGTATCACCCGGAGCTCGATCACCTGGAGCGCGCATTCGCCGCGGCGTTCGAGTGGTCTGTCAGCGAGCTGCAGCCGCAGGACGAGCAATGAGGCCGCGCGAAGCCTACCGGTCGCGCTCGAGCACAAAGTCGAGCGCCATCTCCAGCGCTTCTTTCGCGGCGGAGTCGGGGAACGGCTCGAGGGCCATGCGTGCGCGGCTGGCGTAGTCGCGGGCGATCTCGCGGGTCTGCTCGAGGGTCTCGTAGCGGCGCACGATCGAGAGGATCTCGGCGGGATCGACGTCGTCGAACGAGCGGCCTGTGACCACGCGCGTCACCAGCTCGCGCTCGCGCGGCGTGGCGCGCGGCATGGCCAGGATCAGCGGCAGGGTGATCTTGCCTTCCTTCAGGTCGGAGAGCGCCGGTTTGCCCAATACTTCGGTGCTCGAAGTAAAGTCGAGCAGGTCGTCGATGAGCTGGAAGGTGACGCCGAGGTTGTAGCCGTAGTTGAAGAGCGCCGTGGCGCTCGACTCCGGCAGGTCGACCAGATACGCCGGAATGCGCGTGCACGCTCCGAAGAGCGCCGCGGTTTTCCGTCCGACGATCTCGAAGTAGTCGTCGATCGACAGATCGCTCCGCCCGTTCTGCTCGAGGCCGAGGATCTCTCCCTCGATCATCCGGATGGTGGCATTCGAGAGCAGCCTCAGGATGTCGAGGTTTCCCTCGGCCAGGGCCATGTTCATCGAGTGCGTGTAGAGATAGTCGCCGACCAGCACGGTGAGGTTGTTGCCCCACCGATAGTTGATCGACGTCCGGCCGCGGCGCACGTCGGCCTCGTCGATGATGTCGTCGTGGATCAGCGTGGCAGTGTGGATGAACTCGACCACAGCCGCGTAGACCACGTCGCGCCGCGCCTCGTAGCGCAGCATCTTTGCCACGAGCAGCAGCAGGGCAGGGCGGAGCCGCTTCCCGCCGCCGCCGAGGATGTGCTCGCCGACGTCACGGATGGTGACGATGTTCGAGCGGAAGTTCCGCCGCAGCTCCTCTTCCACCAGCTCCAGCTTCGGCGCGACCAGGTCGAGGACCCGGTCCGCGTACGCCGCCTGTCCGTTGCTGAGAGTGCGAGGAGCGGTCACGGCTCGAAGGATAGTCGATCCAACGTTCAGCGCTCAACCGCGGTAGTTCGTGAACTGCAGCGGGATGCCGAAGTCGTTGTCCTTGATGACGGCGATGGCGCGCTGCAGATCGTCCTTGCTGCGGCCGACCACGCGCACCTGATCGGACTGGATGGACGCCTGCACCTTGATCTTGGCGTCCTTGATCGCTTTCACGATCGCCTTCGCCTTCTCGGTCTCGATGCCCTGCACGATCTTCGCGCGCTGGCGCACCGTGCCCATGGCCGCCTGCTCGAGCTTCTGATAATCGATGGCCTTGAGCGCGACGTGGCGCTTGACCAGCTTGCTCTCGAGGATGTCGATCACGCTGCGCAGCTTTCCCTCGTCGTCGCTGACGAGGACGAGCTCTTCGCCGGTCAGCTCGATCGAGCTCTTGCTGCCCTTGAAGTCGAAGCGCTGGGCGAGCTCTTTCTGCGCCTGCTGGACGGCGTTCGCGACCTCCTGCAGGTCGGTCTTCGAAACGACGTCGAACGAAAAGTCCTGCGGCATGAATGTCTACTCCGCGCGAATGATCTGCACGCCCGCGGGAGGATCGAACCGGAAGGTGTCGGCGGACGCGGCGCGGCGATGATATCCCGAGAAGCTGAAGGCGGTGCGGTTGCCTTCGCGGTCGGTGTACTCGATGCGCTGGATGAGGTGCGTCGACGGGGCGATGGTGACGACGACGTTCCGCACCAGCGCCGATTTGTCGCGCGGCTGCAGCGTGGTGACGACGGCGCCGCCGCGGCGCTGCTCCTTCACCACGAACGAGCGCTCGCGCGCGGCCGGATCGCCGAGGACGAGGAACGGCAGCTCGCGCTTGCGCGCGTCGGTGATGCGGCCGAGGGTGACCTGCTTGTCGGCCGGGACGTAAAACCAGGAGCTCGTGCCGTCGAAGACGAAGAGCTTCTGCTCGGGACGCGTGTAGGTCCAGCGCATGCGCGGCAGGTCGCCGAAGATGACGCTGCCGCTCTCGCTCTGGCTGGTCTTGAAGCCTTTGGCGGTGAACTGATGGGTGAAGCCCGCTTCCATGCCCGACATCGCGGTCGCGGCGCGATCGAGCTCGATCTGCGCGGCCGATAGGGAAGTGGCGACGAGCAGTACGCTGACGATTGCAATCGATCGCATCAAGAGGTCTCCGTCACATCTTCTCGACTTCGATCGAGACGATGGCGGAGTTCACAACAAAGATGCGGTCGTTTTTGCTCCGGTCGTCGGGAAAGAGAAAGAAGCCGTTGCGCTCGGGGTTGTAGTGCGCGGTGCCGCGAATGACTTCGCCGTCGTTGAACTCGATGGCGATGCGCATGCCGGAGGCGGGCTCCAGCGCGTCGTCGTCGACGGCCGCGCGCGGAAAGAAGACCGCCTTCAAATCGGAGAAGGGCACTTCGGCCGCGCCGTCGCCGTCATCGCGGCGCACGGTCAGCATCTCGCGGGAAGGATCGATCGGCTCGAGCGCGGCACGCTCGGTTCTGCCGTCGCGATAGCGGAGAACGACTTTATCCATTCAGAAGAGCTCGAGACCCCAGAGATCGTGGATGTGAATGATACCTTCGACTCGGCGTTCTTCATCGGCGATGAAGAGCGAGGTGATCTTGCGCTGCTCCATCATCTGCAGCGCGGCCGAGGCGAGCTCGCCGGCGGCGATGGTCAGCGGATTGACTTTCATGCAGTCGCCGGCGGTCTTGCGGAGGATCTGTTCGTCGTGCTCGAGCAGGCGCCGCAGGTCGCCGTCGGAGATCACGCCGCGCAGCGTGCCGTCGTCGCCGATGACCGCTGCGATGCCGAAGCCTTTCTTCGACATCTCGTAGACGACGTCGTGCATGCCGGTGGAGGTACGCACGAGCGGCACTTCGTCGCCGTGGTGCATCAGGTCGCGCACGCGGAGGAAGCGCTTTCCGAGCTTGCCGCCGGGATGCAGGATGGCGAAGTCTTCTTCGCGGAAGCCGCGCCGCACCAGCAGCGCCATCGCCAGCGCGTCGCCGAGTGCGAGCGTCGCGGTGGTCGACGCGGTCGGCGCGAGGCCGAGCGGACACGCTTCCTTCGAGATCGCCGCCGACAGGTGATGGTCGGCACCGCGCGCAAGCGTCGACGCGGCGTTGCCGGTGATGGCCACGATCGATGCGCCGATGCGCTTGACGCTCGGCAGGAGGCGGATCAGTTCTTCCGTCTCTCCCGAATTCGAGATTGCCAGAACGACGTCACCCCGTACCAGCATCCCTAAATCGCCGTGGATGGCTTCGGTGGGATGCATGAAGAAGGATGGCGTGCCGGTGGAGGCGAGGGTCGCGCTGATCTTCTTGCAGATGATGCCGGACTTGCCGACGCCCATGGTCACGACGCGGCCGGTCGTTGCGGCGATGAGCTCGACGGCGTCGATGAAGTGGTCGTCGAGATGGTCGATCACGCCGAGGATGGCCGCCGATTCCACTTCCAGCACGCGTCTGGCCTCGGCGATCGCGGGATGCACCGCCGCGTCGGTGGGCGCCTTCATCGGCGCTGATCGTATCAAACGCCGCGCGCGCGGCGCTCCTGCGGTACCAGGCACGCGTAGAGGATCGAGGAGACGGGCGTGGCCACGCCGCTCGCGGCGCCGAGGCGCACCACCGCGCCGAGCTGCGCCTCGAGCTCGGATGGTTTACCTTCGATGACGTCGCGCTGCAGCGACGAGGTCGACTCCGGCGGCATGGCGTCGTAGCGTTCCATCGTCAGCGCGAGCGCGTTCGGCGGCAGCATCACGCCGCGCGCGGTCGCCAGGGCGATGATCTCGCGCAGCGCATCCTCGGCCATCGCCCGCGGCTCCGGCATGGCGCGCCAGACGCCGATGGGGACGCGCGTCAGCGCGCCGATGGCGCTCATCGGCACGATGAAGAGGAACTTCATCCACATCCACTGCTGGATGCTCTCCGGGATGTCGGCCTTGACGCCGGCGCGCTCGAATGCCGCGCGCAGCCGCTCGGCGCGCTCGGAGGCGCGGTTGTCGAGCTCTCCGAATTTCACGAACGGCTCGGCGGCGACGTGACGCACGTGCCCCGGCGCGACGACGAAGCTGACGATGCCGCACAAGCCGCCGAGGACGTGCTCGCGTCCGACCAGCTCCGCGAGGACGTCGGGTGCGTCGATGCCGTTCTCCAGCGGGACGACGATGGTGTCGGGTCCGATGAGCGGCCGCAGCTTCGCCGCCGCCTCCGGAATCTGCCAGGTCTTGACGGTCATCACGATGGCGTCGACGACGCCGATGTCCGCCGGATCGTCGGTAGCCTGCACGCGCTCGAGCGCAAAGTCGCCGGCGATGCTGTCGACGCGCAGCCCGCGCCCGCGCAATGCCTCGAGCGTCGCACCGCGGACGATGAAGGTGGTGTCGATGCCGGCTTGCGCGAGGCGGCCGCCGAAGTAGCCGCCGACGCCGCCGGCGCCGATGATGGCGACGCGATAGGGCGACTGGTCGGCAGTGCCGCTCATTTCTTCCACGCTCCGCCCGCCCGATGCGCCTTCATCCAGACATCATCGAGTCCGCCCTCGTGCAGCATCTTGGCGATCCAGATGATCTGGCCGGTGTGGGCGGCGAGGTGGCCGAAGGCGTTGATCAGGTCTTCGACGGCGAGCGTGTGCATCGACGGCTCGGGCGACGGCGCGCTCAAACGCTCGGCGCTCAGCGCGTCGAAGGTGCGCTCGGCGCGCGCGACCATGTCGTCGAACTTTGCCAGCACCTCATTCTTCGGCATCGGCCCGCGCGCGGCGAATTCGGCGGCGCGGTCGCGCGTGTAGTCGATCCCGCCGAGGTTGCGGTTCAGATAGAGATTGAGCGAGCCGGTCAGGTGCAGCAGCAGATTGCCGATCGAGTTCGACGACTCGTTCGGCCGCCACCAGAGCTGCTCGTCGCTCAGCGGCGCCACCGCGGCGCGGATCTGCTCGGGAAAGACGCGCGTCACGCGCGCCCGGAGTGCGGCCAGTGCAGTCTCTTCGCTGTTCATATCAGTCCCATCTTCTTCGCCTCGCTCATCGCCTCGGACGAGTCGCGAACATACCGCATCTCCACACCGGCGGCGCGCGCCTCGTCGGCGATCTGAGTCACGGCGGCGTCGCGGATGTTCGGCGTCACGTCGCGGATGAACGCCGCGGCGATCCGCTCGTGATGCGTGCGGATGACGTCGAGGTAGATCTCCGGATCGCGCTGGCCGCTGTCGCCGATGAGGATGAAGCGGAGGTGCGGATAGAAATCGAGCAGCAGTTGGATCTGCCGCAGCTTGTGCACCTCGTGCGGCGCGACGATGAGCTGCGAGCGGCTGATGCCCCAGTCCTGCAGGAACATCGGCCCCGGCGGGATTCCATTGAGATCCATGAAGTCGTGCAGCAGCTCGTACAGATTCCAGGGGCTGCTCGAGACGTAGAAGATCGGATTGCGCTCGCGGTGCAGCGCGCGATAGAGCTCGGCCACGCCGTCGAACGCGGTGCGCGACGCGGCGTTGCGGATCACCGAGCGCACCATGCCGAGGAGGCGAGTGGCATCGGTGCGGACGATGGTGTCGTCGATGTCGCTGATGATGCCGAACTCCGCCTCGTGCGGCGGGACGAGCACGTGGGCGGTGGCGGTGACGTCGCGATCGGGCAGCACCAGCGAGACGTCGTGCCAGAGCGCGTCGTCGATCGTTGGAGGCCGCAGCGTCAGCTCGAAGTAGCCTTCGCCGTCCGTGAAGCCTTCAACTACCGCGTCGCGATGCTGCGCGCGCACGACTGCGCCGGGCACTTCATCGCTCTCGAAACGGCGGTAAGTGTTGAGCACGTTGCGCCAGAGCGGCTCGGCCGACTGGACGCGGGTGACGGCCTTCTCCACCAGCACTCGGCCGCGCACGCGGAGCTCGCCGCTGCGGCCGATGCCGCGGTAGGGCGTGATGAGCAGGCGGCGGTTCTGCACGGCCCGCATTTTCCTGTAGAATCCCGCCTCTCCGGCAACACGGCGCGTTCCTTGCGTCGTTTTCAGACTCAACACAACAACCAAAAGGATCCTTAGATGAGCGAAATGGTGACCGCCACGAAGACGATCCCCGTCACGCCCAAGTCCGTCGTCTGGAACCCGAGCCCCGAGCAACTGCGGCAGTTCGCCGAGCAGATGCCGAATGCGCGGCTCACCGAGTTCGGCAACCTCAACGTGGCCACGCGCGTGGTCTCGCGCTCGAAGCTGTCGACCTTCATCGCCACCGACCGCCCCGAGGAACACTCGGACCAGACCATCACCCGCGCGGAGTACGCGCGCATCGCCAAACTGCAGGACGACTACATCGCCACGCGCGACATGCTGGTGATCGAAGGCTACATCGGCAACGACCCGCAGTTCCGCACGCCGGCGCGGCTGGTGATCGAGAAGGCGAACGCGAACATCGCCGCGATGCAGCACATCCTCTACTACCCGGCCACCACCGAGGAGCTGGAGTCGTTCGAGCCGACCGTCACCGTCATCTACACGCCGAACCTGAAGGCGGAAGGCTATCCGGATGATCGCCTGATCGCAGTCGATCTCGAGAACTACGTCACGCGCGTCTTCAACTCCGACTACTTCGGCGAGTCGAAGAAGGGCGGGCTGCGGATGTGGAACAAGCTGGTGTACGAGCGCGGCGGTCTGGCGCTGCACGCCGGCTGCAAGGTCATTCCGGTGGGCGGGCGCAACCGCGTCGGCCTGATCGTCGGACTCTCCGGCACGGGCAAGACCACTACGACCTTCACCAAGCAGAACAACTCGCAGCCGGTGCAGGACGACTTCTGCGCGCTGATGCCGGGCGGCAAGATCTACGCGACGGAGAATGGCTGCTTCGCCAAGACGTTCGGCCTCAACCCGACCGACGAGCCGACCATCTATCACGCCTGCGCCTCGCCGCACGCCTATCTCGAGAACGTCTCGCAGAGCGGCGAAGGGAAGATCGATTACTTCGACACCTCCTACACGCCGAACGGCCGCGCCGTCATCCGGATGGAAGACATCGCCGGCGCCGCCGACGCGCGCGAAGTGACGAAGGTCGACTTCCTGCTGATCCTCAACCGCAACGAGAACATCATCCCGGCCGTGGCCAAGCTCGAAGGTCCGCTGGCCGCCGCCTACTTCATGCTCGGCGAGACGAAGGGCACCAGCGCCGGCGGCGCGGCGGAAGCCGGCAAGTCGCTGCGCGTGCCGGGCACGAATCCCTTCTTCCCGCTGCTGCACGCCTACCAGGGCAACCGCATGCTCGAGCTGATGAACGAGAGCCCGATGGAGGTCTACCTCATGAACACGGGCCGCATCGGCGGCGACGAGAAGGACGAGCGCTCGAAGAAGGTGAAGATCCAGCACTCGTCCGCGATCGTCAAAGCGATCGCCGAGGGCACGATTCAGTGGGAGCAGGACCCCGACTTCGGCTATCTCGTGGCCACGAGCGTCCCCGATCTGACCGACGCCGACTACCTGCAGCCGAAGAAGATGTACGAGCGCCAGGGCCGCATGGACGAGTACCAGCAGCTCGTGAGCAAGTACAACAACGACCGCCGCGAGTACCTCCGCAAGTGGAAGGGTCTCAGCGACGAGATCGTGAACGCGATCTAGTCAATCCTCGCCGGTGGATGGCCGCGATGCGGCCATCCACTCACGTCTCCACGTGCAGGAACATGTAGATCGCGCCGAGCGCGAACAGCACGTTCGCCGCCCATGCCGACAGTAGCGGCGGCAGGTTGCCGACCTCGCCGAATTTCGTGAAGACGGCGAACACCATCCAGTAGACGATCCCCAGGATCAGCGCGAGGCCGATGCCGTAGAGCGCGCCGCGCTTCCCCATCCGGAAGGCGAACGGCATCGCGATCAGCGCCATGACGATGCTGATCACCGGCCACGACGTCTTCGCGTACAGCTTCACCGCCAGCTCTTCCGCCGCGTAGCCGGAGTTGCTCACCGTCTCGATGTATCTCCGGAGCTGCGCGTAGGTCATCTGCTCCGGCGATTTCACCTCGGTCGCGAAATCCTCCGGCGTCTCCGAGTAGAAGAGCGCCAGCGGTTTCGTGATCGGCGTGAAGGTCGAGGAGCCTTCGTCCGTGAACGAGCGCATCCAGCCGTTCTCGAACGCCCACGCCTGGCCGTTCCACCGCGCGCGCTGCGCGTAGACGCGGCGCGTCAGGCGGAACTCGGACGGGTGAAACTCGAACACCTGCACCTGCGTCAGCTCCTTCGCGTTCTTGTCGTACGCGAGAAAGTTGATGAGGTACCGCCCCTTGCCGAGGTACCAGAGCTTCTGTTGCGAGGCGGAGGTGACGGCCGGCTTGCCGTTGATCACGCGCTTGAGCTCTTCGACGCGCGTGCTCGAGTACGGCAGCACGAAGTCGAGGATGAGGTAGGAGAAGATGCTGATCACCGCCGCCACCGCCAGGATCGGCACCGCCACGCGGTAGAGCGAGACGCCGTTCGACTTGATGGCCGTCACCTCGTTGTTCTTCGAGAGGATGCCGAACGTCACCAGCGTCGCCACCAGCACCGAGATCGGCAGCGTCCAGTTCAGCACCTGGAAGATCTGGAAGCGGTAGTAGGTGAGCAGCACGTCGAGGCCGATGTTGTTCTCGCGCACTTCCTTCGAGATCTCGGTGTAGTCGACGATGACGAAGAGCGCCACCACCGAGATCAGCACCATGCCGAGGATCTTGAGGAACTCGCGGAGGATGTAGCGGTCGAGGATGTTCGGGAAGGTGATGTCGAGGCGGTTGAGCACCGGCTCGTCGTCGGCGGCGCTGACCGCGCCGGGCGTGGCGGTGCGGCGGCGGGCCGGGATGCGCCGGGCCACGGCGCGGAAGAGCCGCGGGATCAGGCGCCCTTCGCCGCGGCTGGAGACGGCGTCGCGGTTGGCCCGCGTCAGCAGGAACATCCCGAGGATCAGCAGGATGGCGTTGGCCGACCACATCCCGACGGCCGGCGAGACTTTGCCGGTGGCGGCGAGATGCTCGCCGTTGTTCATCATCACGTAATAGAAAAGGATGATGGCAATACTTAATGAAAAACCTGAGCTTTTCCCGCCGCGGCGGTTGGTGATGCCGAGCGGCAGGCCGAGGACGCCGAAGGCGATGCAGGCGAACGGGATGGCGAACTTCTTGTGGATCTCTACGCGCGCGAGATTTCTTGCAAAGGCGTCTTCGGTGTGCTTGCTGGTGCGCAGCGTCCGTTCTTCCTCGATGAGCTCGCGCAGGTTCATCTCGCGCAGCGAGCGCGCGAGCTGATTCGAGCTGAAGTCGCCGCCGATGTCCGGCAGGCGGATGCGCTGGCTCTCGTTGCGCGTGTGGTCGTAGCGGTCGGGCCGGCGCGGATCCCAGATGTGCGTCTCCGCGCCGCTGAGGTTCATCCAGATTTCCTTCGACGGGCGGATGACCGAGAGATTGCCGGTGCGGGCGATGATCACGCGCTGCGCGCCGGAGCGCTGCGAGAGGATGGCCGCGTCGTCGTCTTCCTGCTGCGGCGCGGTGGCGATGTGGTTGGCCATCTGCTGCGGCGTCGACGGATCGCGAGCCTCTTCGCCGCGGCTGTCGGCCACGAAGACGCCTTTCCACTGGCCGGTGGCGGGATCGACATCGTTCACGTAGATCAT
Organism: Thermoanaerobaculia bacterium; assembly: GCA_036389275.1. Taxonomy (GTDB): domain Bacteria; phylum Acidobacteriota; class Thermoanaerobaculia; order Gp7-AA8; family Gp7-AA8; genus QHVT01. Next base: position 131,842 of record DASVQE010000012.1, on the reverse strand, counting down.
GAGGTTTTCGTACTGGTCGTAGAAAACCCGCGGCTTGATGACTTTCTCGGCCGACGACATCGTCAGGTCTGCGCGCAAGGCCACGAACTGCTGGTTGCCGCGCGGCATGACGAAGTTGATCAGGTAGAGGTTGAGCAGAAAGATGGCCAGGCTGAAGAGGAACACCGGCCGGTAAATCGTGCGCGTGGAAATGCCGAGCGCGCGCATGGCCACGATTTCGGAGTCGGACGACAGGCGCCCGATGGCGATCAGGATGCCGAACAGCAGCGACATCGGCACCGTGAGGACGATGATGTGCGGCAGCGAGTACAGGAGCAGCTTGCCGACGGCCGCACCGGAGAGCGAGCGGCGGATGATCATCCCAGCCATGTCGAAGAGCTTCTGCATGAGGATGATGGAGGTGTAGAAGGCAAAGCCGAGCGCGGTCGGCCCGAACATTTCTTTGAGGATGTAGCGAGTGAGGATGCGCATCTGCGGCCCGATGATGGCGAGAACCCTGCCCACCCGCAAGGATTCCGCAGCGTCTGATAAGATGGATTATGTTAAGTACAAGGTTGGGGCGGGTGTGGGTGTGGGTGTTCGTAGCCCCGACGTCATCCCGAGCGTAGCGAGGGACCTGGGTGGTTGGGCGTGCGGTGCAGGTGCCTCTCGCGCGGCCTCGCCAGGTCGCTCGCTACGCTCGATCACGTGCGTGCAACGGGCCGTTCCTGCCGCGCCACCCACCCGGGTCCCTCGCTACGCTCGGGATGACATGGGCCAGGTCCCTCGCTACGCTCGAGCCGCGCGCGCCGCAGCGCACCGATTGGCAAAATTGTTGGCAAGTCGGCTACCACGCACGATGGCAAAAGCCATGGCACGAGCCGTGGCATAGCCGCTTGTCAAGAACCTTGCAGGGATCGCCAGGATGCGCAAGCTCGTGCTGCTGCTCCTCCTTTCCGCCCTGGTCGTTCTGCCCGCCGCCGCCCAAACGCCGCCGCGCAATGTCGCGTATGGGGAGTTGCTCGGGAACGGGATCATTCTCACCGTCAACTACGAACGTGGGTTTACCGATCGGGTGTTTGGGAGGATCGGGTTTTCGTACGTCACTGGGGAGAGCGAGAACGACACCGACTCGACGTTCATCATTCCGGTGATGGTGAATTACGTGACGCGGCCGCAGGCGAATCATCATCTCGAGGCGGGCGCGGGCTTCACGCTGCTCACTGGGGACTCGCAGGATCTGTTCGACGATGAGATCGAGGACGAGAACTTTTCGAACCTCGTCGCCACCGGCACACTCGGCTACCGCTACCAGCGTCCGGGCAAGGGGTTTGTTTTCCGGGCCGGGTTCACGCCGCTCGTTTCCGACGGCGGCGTGTTGCCGTGGGTCGGGGTGAGCTTCGGTTACGGGTGGTGAGCGCTACTCCGCTTCCAGGCGGCGCAGCAGCTCGCGCACCGCGTCGATCACTTCGCTCTTGTCGACGTTCGGCTTGCGGAAGGCGAGGTTGAGCGTGAACGGGAGCGACTTGTCCTTGAGGGCGAAGACGTAATTCTTCGGCCGTCCCGCCTTCTTCGGCTCCGGCTTCGAGGCGGTCTGCTTGCGCAGGTCGTCGCGCGAGAGCTCGCCGGCCGCGAAGGCGCGCACCACCTGCTCCATCGCCTCTTCCGATCCGGCGCGCGCCACCTGCACGAGCACGCTCTTGTTCGAGATGCCGGCCTCGCGGCACATGGCCCGGATGCGGTCCGGAATGTCGTTGATGAGCAGCGTCTCGGTGACGGTCGTGCGCGACTTGCCGATCACCTGCGAGATCTTCTCGTGCGTGTAGCCGAACTTCTGCTGCAGCACGTACAGTCCTTCCGCCTCTTCGAACGCGGTCAGGTCCTTGCGCTGGATGTTCTCGATGAGCGCGATCTCGAGCTGCTCGCGGTCGTCGACGTCGAGCTCGATCGCGGGAATCTCGTCGAGGCCGGCCATGGTGGCGGCGCGGTAGCGCCGCTCGCCGGAGATGATCTGGTAGCGGTTCGCGCCGAGCTGCCGCACCAGGATCGGCTCGAGCACGCCTTTCTCGCGCACGCTGGCGGCGAGCTCCTCGATGTTGCCGAGCTGCGTGCGCGGCTGCTCCGCGTTCGGCTCGATGAACTGCAGCGGCAGCATCGTGCCGATGTGCCTCCCCGACCGTCGCGTGAGCTCGTCGACGTAATGCAGGTCGTGGCGCATGACCGCGCGCTCCGGTAGTCCACGTTTAGCCGCCATGACGTTCCTCAGACACGCGAGAGTAGCTCCTCGGAGAGACTGTAGTACTCCATCGCGCCGCTGGAACGGGGCGCGAAGGTAAAGATCGATTCCTTGTAGGCAGGACTTTCTTCCAGACGGATGGATTTCGTGATCACCGTATTGAACAGGCGGTCGCCGAAGACCTGGCCGATCTGGTCGTGGATGTCCTTGGCCAGCGTGGTGCGCTTGTCGTGCATCGTGATGACGACGCCGGCGAGCTGCAGATTCGGGTTCGGCCGCGCCTTGATCTTCTCGATCGTCTCGAGCAGATCGTCCGTCCCTTCGAGGGCGAAATACGACGACTGGATCGGCACCAGGACGTGCGTCGAGGCCACCAGCGCGTTCACCGTGATCATGCCGAGGGTCGGCGGCGTGTCGATGAAGATGTACTCGTACTCGGCGGCGATGTCCTTCATCCGATCCTTGAGGCGGAACGGTCCGTCGAGATCCCCGATCAGCTTCGACTCGAGCTTGGCCAGGGCGATGCGCGACGGCGCGAGAAAGAGATTCGGGACGCGGGTCGGGATGATGACGTCGCCGAAGTCGAGCTCCTCGCTGACCATCACGTCGTACATCGACTTGGTGATCGACCGCGCGTCGACGTAACTCATCGTCGAGTTGGCCTGCGGGTCGAGGTCGATGAGGAGCGTTTTGCCTTTGTTGGCGACGGCCGCGGCGAGATTGATCGCGGTCGTCGTCTTGCCGACGCCGCCTTTCTGGTTGGCAACGGTGATGATCATTGAACCGGGGCGATTCTACATCTTGTACTTGCCCAGATCGGTGTCATCGAGGTTCTCGAACCACTTCTTCATCTTGTCGTCCTGCTCCTCCGACTCCGGGCTGATCGTCTGAGCCTGGTCGAGGACCGACTGCGCCACGAAAATCGGCGCCTCGGTGCGCAGCGCGAGCGCGATGGCATCGCTCGGACGGGCGTCGATCTCCAGCATCCGGTCGCCGGCGCGCAGGCGGATCTGGGCGAAGAACGTGGCGTCGCGCAGGTCGTTGATGACGATGCGCGTGACGCTCGCGTTCAGCTCCTCGATCGTGTTGCGCAGCAGATCGTGCGTCATCGGCCGCGGCGTGGCGATGTTCTCGAGCTGCAGGGCGATGGCGTTGGCCTCGAAGATCCCGACCCAGATCGGCAGGAAAAACTTCTCCTCTTCATCCTTGAGCACGACGATGGGAGAGTTCGACACCGGGTCGAGCATCAGCCCTTTGATCGACATCGGTACGAGCTCGCTCATGCGACCGCCTCTCCGCGAAGTGTGTGATGCTGCGCTGCGTCGATACGCACGCCAAGGATACTCCCCAGCGGCGTGGCGAGGTCGCCGCGGAAGTTGACGACCCAATAGTCGTCGGTGCGGCCGGAGAGCATGGACGGATCGTGGCGGCTCGGCCCTTCGACCATGACCGGCACGACCCGGCCGCGGTATGACTCCAGGCGCTCGCGCTTCATCCGCTCGTGCAGGTCGAAGAGGCGCTGCAACCGCTCCGAGGCCACCGCGTCGTCGACCGGCTCGCCGATGCGCAGCGACGGAGTGCCCGGCCGCGGAGAGTACTTGAAGGCGAAAAGCGAACCGTAATTCACTTCTTCGATCAGGCTGAGCGTCTCCTGAAAGTCCTCCTCCGTCTCGCCGGGAAAGCCGACGATGAGATCAGTCGAGAAGTGGATCTCCGGGATAACCTCGCGGATGCGGGCGATGGTCTCGAGGTATTTCTCGCGCGTATACAGCCGCTTCATCCGCCGCAGGATGCGCGACGATCCCGACTGCACCGGCAGATGCAGATAGCGGGAGATGTTGGCGTGATCGCGCATGGCCGCGATCATCGAGTCGTTCACCTCGGCCGGATGCGACGTGGTGAAGCGCAGCCGCACTACGCCCTCGATCTCGGCAACCGCGCGCAGCAGCGCGCCGAAGTCGCGCGCCGACTCGGGACAGCGGTAGGCATTGACGGTCTGGCCGAGGAGCTCGATCTCCATGCGGCCGCTGGCGACGGCGGTGCGCACTTCGCCGAGGACGTCGTCGAAGCGGCGCGAGACCTCGCGCCCGCGCGTGGTCGGCACGATGCAGAACGTGCAGTTCTTGTTGCACCCTTCGATGATCGTCACCCACGCCTTGGTCGGCGAGGTGCGGTCGATGGCGACGTGGTCGTAGCGGCGATCCTCGGGGAACTCGACGGCGAGCTTCCTCCCCTGCTCCAGCACTTCATCGAGGTAGCCGACGTTGCCCGGCCCCATCACGAAGTCGACCCATGGGGCGCGCTCGAGAATGCGCTCGCCTTCCTGCTGCGCCACGCAGCCGCAGACGCCGACGCGCGCGCCGGTCTCGCGCTTGAGCTCGCGCAGACGGCCGAGGCGCGAGAAGACTTTCTGCTCCGCCTTGTCGCGCACCGAGCAGGTGTTGAGCAGGATCAGGCTCGCCTGCGACTCGTCCTCGACGCGCCGGTAACCGCGCAGCTTGAGCCCGCCCGACAGCCGCTCGGTGTCGAGCTCGTTCATCTGGCAGCCCCACGTCTCGATGAAAAAAGTCTTGGTCATTGCGGTTTTGCGGCGTCGAGCTCTTTGCGCGCGGCGTCGAGTTTCGCCTTGGTGTCGTTGAAGCGCTTCACGATCTCGCGGTCGCGGCGATCGAGATCGTTCTCGTCGTAGTAACTCTGTTCGATGCGGGCCAGCTCGCGCTCGAGGTCATTCACGAGCGCCTGCGCCGAGGCGAGCCTCGCCTCCGATGCGGCGCGTTGCGCGCGCTCGGCCTCGTACTTTTCGGTGAGCGTCTGCGACGGCGGCGCATCGGCCGGCGCGGTCGGCTTCTGCTCGACCAGCTTCCCTTTCGACTTCTTCACGTCGGCGTTCGTGATGACGCGGGTCGTGCTCGTCTTCCGCTTCGCCTTGGTCGCCTTCGAGGCGTTGACGAGCGTCGACGTATCGCCCGTTGCGAGCGCCAGCACGACGACGAGAAGGAGCGTGTTCATACGCGGCCGTAGCGGTCTTCGAGCCGGACGACGTCGTCGAGCTCCGGCGTCGAAACCTCGGCGACGTCGGTGTCCTCGATCGCTTCCATCCGGTGAATCAGCCGCGGCGGGATGTGGAACGACTCGCCTTTCCGCAGCATGAGCTCGCGCCGGTCGCCGTCTTTCTCGATGGTCAGCCGCAGCTCGCCGTCCACAACGTACAGCGTCTCTTCTTTCATTTCGTGATACTGCAGGCTCAGCGACTCGCCGCGGTTGATGTGCAGGATCTTCCCGACGTACTTGTCGGTGCGGGCGAAGATCAGCTCGTAGCCCCACGGTTTGGCGACGTGCGTGATGTGATGGATCTCGAAGAGTTGATCGTGTTCGGCGCTCATAGGGATTTGTTCACCAGTCCTTCCGGAAACCGCATGGCCACGCTCTCGATGATGAACTCCTCGATCTCCTGCGCGGTCTTGCGCTGCAGCGCGATCTCGGCGATGCGGCGGCACTCTTTGTATCGCACGGAGCGGACCACGTTCTTGATGATCGGGATCGACGAGGGATTCATCGAGAAGATCTCCAGGCCGAGGCCGAGGAGCACGACCGCGTAGATCGGATCGGAAGCCATCTCGCCGCACATCGACACCGGGATGCCGGCGCGCTTGCCGGCGTCGATGACGCCTTTGATCAGGCGCAGCAGCGCCGGATGCAGCGGCTCGTAGAGATAGCTGACATTCTCGTTGCCGCGGTCGATCGCCAGCGAATATTGAATGAGGTCGTTGGTGCCGATGGCGAAGAAGTCGGCCTCGGTGGCGAGCAGGTCGGCGATCACTGCGGCCGACGGAACTTCGATCATGATCCCGATCTGCAGCTCGTGGTTGTACGGAACGCCGGCGGCGTCGAGCTCGAGGCGGATCTCGCGCACGAGCGTCTTCACCTGCCGCAGCTCCTGCACGCCGGAGACGAGCGGAAACATGATCTTGATCTTGCCGAACGCGGACGCGCGCAGCAGCGCGCGGAGCTGCGTCTTGAACATATCGCGATGCTGCATGCAGAGCCGCAGCGCGCGCAGGCCGAGGACCGGGTTGTCTTCCTTCGAGCCCATCACCTCGCGCGCGAGCTTCTTGCCGCCGAGGTCGAAGGTGCGGATGACACACCAGTTCGGAGCGGTGGCCTCGGCCAGCTTGCGATAGACCTCGAAGTGCTCTTCCTCGGTCGGGAGATCCGGACTGGTGGAAATGTAGAGAAACTCACTTCTGTAAAGACCGATCCCTTCGGCGCCGTACCTGGTGGCGTCGTCGAGCTCTTCCACCAGCTCGATGTTCGCCTGGAGCTGCACCTGGTGATGGTCCTTCGTCACCGCGGCGAGCGAGCGGTTCTCGAGCAGCCGCTGCTCCGCTTCTTCATGTCGAGAGACGCGGCTCTCGTACTCGCTGACCATCGCGGCGGTCGGATTCACCAGCACGGTGCCTTCGTAGCCGTCGACGATGATCAGCTCGTCGTTGTCGACGATCTTCGTCAGGCGCGGCACGCCGATCACCGCCGGCATGAAGAGTGACTTGGCGATGATCGAGGTGTGCGAGGTGCGTCCGCCGGCCTCGGTGGCGAAGCCGACGATGGGGCGGCGGTTGAAGTGGATCGTGTCCGACGGCGTGAGGTCGTCGGCGATGATGATCACGTCGTGCTTGATCTCGGAGAGATCGTGATGGGCGATTCCCTGCAGGTTCACCAGCACGCGCTCGGCGACGTCCTTGACGTCGGCCACGCGCTCGCGCAGGTAGTCGTCGTCGAAGCTGGCGAAGCGCGCCTGCAGCTCTTCCTGCACCTCCGCCAGCGCCCATTCGGCGTTCACCTGCTCGTTCTCGATCTTCTGCACGACCTTGTCGGCGAATGAAGCGTCGCCGACGATCATCGCGTGCGCCTCGAAGATCTGCGCGTACTCGTCGCCCATCGAGCGGCTGACCTTCGCCTTGAGGTCGAAGAGCTCGTCGCGCGTTTTCTCGAGCGCCTCGGTCAGCCGCGTGACCTCGGCCGGCACTTCCTCGTCGCGGATCGGCACGCGGTAGACGGAGGCGACGCGCTTCTCGACGATGATCGCGCGGCCAATGGCGATGCCGGGAGAGACTCCGATCCCTTTGTAGGTACGAATGTCGGAACGGGTGTGTGCGGACGGCATCCGCCCGTCATTCTACTTCGTCGAATTTTGCGTCGATGAGCTTCTCGATGGCGTCGAGGGCGTCGCGCTCATCGGGACCGTCGGCGCGCAGAGTGACGACGGAGCCGCGGCCGGCGGCGAGCAGGAGGATGCCGAGGATCGACTTGCCGTCGACCTCTTCATCGTTCTTGCGGATCTTGATGTCGGCCTTGAAGCGCGCGGCGGTATGCACCAGCTTCGCGGCGGCGCGTGCATGCAGTCCGAGCTTGTTCTTGATCTCGAGCTCGCGCGAGATCACGCCGTCGCTCCTGCGGCTTTCTGCGCGGTGAGCAGATCGGAGGCGACGCGGATGGCCTTCGACCCTTTCTCGCTGATCACGTGCGCGAGCGTGGCCACGTCCTTCGCTTCCTGCTTGACCGTGGCGAACTTCACGATCATCGGCAGGTTCACGCCGGTGACGATCTCGATGCGTCCCTGTTCGAGAAAGGAGAGGCTGATGTTGCTCGGCGTGCCGCCAAACATGTCGGTGAAGATGATGACGCTGCGGCCTTCGCCGACACGGGCGAGCGCGGCGGCGATCTTCTCGCGGGCCTGATCGACCGAGTCGTTCCACTCGAGGGCCACCGCCTCGATGCCGGCGACGTCGGCTTCGATCTGCCGGGCGGCGTTCAACAGCTCATGGGCGAGATTCCCGTGTGTGACGATCAGAGACCCGATCAAGCAACCTCCCGGACGCGTGCATGATAAAGGAGATGGCTCGAAAGGCATACTTGATGCTTCAGCACTAATATCGTTGTGCTAAGCTGCGGCGCGTGCCGCTCGAATATGAGCGCCTGACACTAAGGAGAACGCCAAAATGAGTCGCTACGCCATGTCGAATCAGGACTTCAAGAGCCTTCAGACGCAGCTCAACCGGATCTTCGAGCCGTTCGCCCGCTTCACGACGGGCGACGAAGACCTGGTCAGCGGCACCTGGGTGCCGCCGGTGGACGTCGCCGAGACGCAGGAGAAGATCGTGGTGCGCGCCGAAGTGCCGGGGATGCGGCAGCAGGACATCCAGATCGAGTTCGAGAACGGACTGCTCACGATCCGCGGCGAGCGCCGCCTGGAGAAGAGCGAGGCCATGACCTGGCACCGCGTCGAGCGCATCTACGGCAACTTCAGCCGCTCGTTCACCCTGCCGCGCACCGTCGACGGCGAACGCATCAGCGCCTCCTACCGCGACGGCATCCTCGAGATCGACGTCCCGAAGCGCGAAGAAGCGAAGCCGAAGCAGATCCGCATCGAAGTGAAGTGAGGCGGAAGGCGGTGCACACGTTCGTGTGCACCGCCATTCAGCGGCGCCTCACCGCTTGTCGCGCTCGGCGTCGCGGTGGACGATCTCGACGGCGTAGCCGTTCGCGGCGAGCTCCTCGCCGAGGCGCTGGCCGATGGCGACGGAGCGGTGCTTGCCGCCGGTGCAGCCGATGCCGATGGTGAGATAGCTCTTCATCTCTTTGCGGTAGCCGGGCAGGACGTAGCCGACGAAGCTGTAGAGGTGGCGGTAGAACTCTTCGTAGCCCGGCTGCGCCTCGAGGTACGCGACCACTTCCGGATCGCGGCCGGTTTTCGGGCGGAGTGACTCGACAAAGTGCGGGTTCGGGAGGAAGCGGACGTCGAAGAGCAGATCGATGTTGTACGGCAGGCTGTACTTGAAACCGAAGGTGATGAGCGTGACGAGCATCGACGGTTCCTGCCCCGGCAGTTGGAACCGGCGCATCACCTCGGCCTTCAGCTCGTGCACGGAAAACTGCGAGGTATCGAGGACCATGTTCGCCAGCGACTTCACTTCCGTCAGCGCGGCGCGCTCGGCCTGGATGGCCTCGACCAGCGGGCGGTCCTTGGCCAGCGGATGCGGGCGGCGGGTCTCGGAGTAGCGGCGGGCGATGACCTCGTCGGTGGCCTCGAGAAAAATCAGCACGATATTCGGTACTGTTTTCTGGAGCCGCTCGCGATAGAAGTTCGGGAAGATGCGCGCGAAGTCGTGCGTGCGGACGTCGACGACGATTCCGACGCGGTTGGCCTTCTCGTGCGCCGTCACCTCGGCGAGATACGGCTCGATCAGCTCGATGGGCAGGTTGTCGGTGCAGTAGAAGCCGAGGTCCTCGAGCGTCGACTGCACGTAGCTCTTGCCCGAGCCGCTCAGACCGGTGATGACGACGAGGTATTCGGGAACGTTCATCCGTTCGTTCAGCGCTGCCGCCGCGCGTGCATGCTGCGGTACTCGGAGCTGGTCCGCTCCTCATGATTCGACGCCGGCAGCGTATCGCCGATGCTCGCGCCGCCTTCGCGGGCGATCTTCTCGTCGATGCGCCGCGTGAACTCGCGCGCGGAGTCGTAGCCCTGCAGCTTCATCAGATGGTTGCGCGCAGCGATCTCGACCAGCAGCGCGAGGTTGCGTCCCGACGCCACCGGCAGGCGCACGAACGGCTTCGACACGCCGAGGAGCTCGTAGCTTTCGCCGGTGATCCCGAGGCGGTCGTACTCGGTGCCTTCCACCCACTTCTCGAGGCGCACCACCATGTCGATCGGTTTGACGTCGCGGGTCGAGGCGACGCCGAAGAGGTCCTTGATGTCGATGATGCCGATGCCGCGCAGCTCCATGTGATGGCGCAGCAGGTCGTTCGAGTAGCCGAGGAGCACGTCGTTCGGATGGCGGCGGATGACCACCAGATCGTCGGCGATGAGGCGGTGTCCGCGATAGACGAGGTCGAGCGCGCACTCGCTCTTGCCGATGCCGCTGTCGCCGAGGAGCAGCACGCCGATGCCGTAGACATCGAGCAGGCCCGAGTGCATGGTCACGCGCGGCGCCATGGTCTCCTCGAGAAAGTAGGTCGAGCGCGTGATGGTGGTCGACGACATGGCCGGTGTCGAGAAGAGCGGCACTCCCCGTTTCTCGCACTCGACGCGGAACTCCTCGAGCGGCGTGATGCCTTTGGTGACGATGAAGCAGGAGACGTCGAGGCCGGCCACGTCGCGGATGCGCTTCTCGCGCAGGCGCGGCGGAAGGCTCTGCAGGTACTTCGTCTCCGACGCGCCGATGATCTGCACGCGCCACGGCTTGATGTATTCGTAGTAGCCGGCGAATGCGAGGCCGGGCTTCTGCACGCGCGGCCGGGCGATGACGCGATTGAGGCCGTCGTCGCCGGTGATGAGCTTGAGCTGGAGGTCGTCCAGGTCGCCGGAGCGGAGCGACTGGACAGTCGTCTCGATGAAGTCTTCGGCGGCGTCCGTCACGACGCTAGTGTAAGGCGAGTTGGTGGCCGGGGCGTTCCCCAACCACCAACCCGTTCGATCACTGCTGTTTGATGGAGGCCTGGGCGACGGACTCGAAGATGTCGCTCAGCTCTTTCTCGGTCTTCACGTCCTTGACCTTGTCCTTGCCGGTCGAGGCGTCGACCTCGACGATGACGCGGTAGTCGGGACGGCCGAGGGCCGGGACGCTCTTGCCGGAGAACTGGAAGGTGTAATCCTTCATCATCCAGGCGGTGGAGGTGCCGCCGCTGCGGCCGGTGGCCGTGACGTCGCCCTCGCCGCCGCGGCTTCCGCCGCCGCCGCTGGTCGCGCCGGTCGTGTAGGCCTCGCTGCCGAGACCGTTGCTGCCGCCGCCCGACTTCTTCTTCGACCATTCCTGCACCGACATACCGGCCGGAGGTCCGAAGAGGATGACCAGCTTGCCGCGCAGGGTCTTGGAGCCCTTGAGCGGACCGACGGTGAGGTACTTGTCGGCGGCGTCGGCGCGCTTGGCCACTTCGGTCTTGAAGCTCTCGCCGCCGCGACGGGCGATGAAGTCATTGACGAAGCGCTCGGCGTCGGCGTCGTTGGTGATCGCGGACCACTGCGACCGCTCGGCCTTCGTCATGAAGTAGCCCTGCGGCGACTGATCCCAGTCTTTGTACTTGCTCAGGTCCGCGCTGGCCACGGCGGCGCACAGCGTCAACAGAAATGCAGCGATAACGGCTCGTTTCATTCGTCCTCCGGTTGTTATGTAGGAACCATGTTACGACCGCGCCGATGCCGCCTTCTGTGCACAAAATGAAAACGGAGCGGTACGACACCGCTCCGTCACAAGTGCAAAACGACGCCTTACTGTTTGATGGAAGCCTGCGCGACGGACTCGAACACCTCGCCGAGGTCCTTCTCCGTCTTCGCGTCCTTCACGCGGTCCTTGCCGGTCGAGGCTTCGACTTCGACCACGACCGAATAGTCGGGGCGGTTGAGACCCGGGACCGACTTGCCGTTGAAGCGGAAGTTGTAGTCCTTCATCATCCACGACATGGTCGCGCCGCCGTTGCGGCCGACCGCGCCGGGATCGCCGTTCGGCGCGTCGATGTTGTTGCCGGTGGCGCCGCTGCTGTACGCGGTGGCGTCGAGGCCGTTGCTGCCGCCGCCGGTCTTGCGCTTCGACCAGTCCTGCACCGACATCGCGGCCGGAGGTCCGAAGAGGATGATGATCTTGCCGCGCAGCGTCTTGGAGCCCTTCAGCGGACCGACGGTGAGGTACTTGTCGGCGGCGTCGGCGCGCTTGGCCACTTCGGCCTTGAAGCTCTCACCGCCGCGGCGGGCGATGAACTCGTTGACGAAGCGCTCGGCGTCGGCGTCGTTCGTGATCGCGGACCACTGGGCGCGCTCGGCCTTCGTCATGAAGTAGCCCTGCGGCGACTGATCCCAGTCTTTGTACTTGGCGAGCTCGGCGCTGGCGACGGTCGCGCACAGCAGGAGCAGGAATGCAGCGGTGATGACTCGTTTCATAGTGGACGTTCTCCGATTTTGGATTGGATTGATGACAATGGGACAAAATCGGATGAGCCGGCATTCCTGCCGGACGGAACTACTTCGTTACCGATGCGGCCGCCACGGCCTCGAACAACTTCTCCATCGCCTTCTCGTTCGTGCCGCGGCTCCAGCGTTCAGTGCCGCTGGCCTCATCGATCTCGACGCTCGCCAGAAGATCGCCGTCGTGCGGCACCGGCAGCTTGTCGGCGGCGAATTTCAGCGTCTGCACGCGATAGTAGCGGCCATGGTCGTGAACCCGCAGGGCCTTCGCGCCGCCGCTGGCCGGAAAGCCGCCGATGCTGACATCCGTCATCGCCTCGGGCGGCATGTCCGGCAGAAGATCGCCTGCCTGCAGGAGTCGTGAGGTGACCATCGACGACGGCGCGCCGAAGAGCACCACCAGCCGGCCGCGCAGCGTCTCGACGCCTTTCTTGTTGAAGGTGCCGAAGAAACGCTCGGCCAGCGCCACGCGGCTCTCGACCAGGTTCGTGAAGGCCAGTCCGCCGCGGCGGGCGATGTATTTCGAGACGAACGCCGCCTGCTCCTCCGGGCGGACGTGTTGCCACTGCCGCCGCTCCGCCCTGGTCATGAAGAACGCCTGCGGCGACTGATCCCAATGTTCGTACATCGCGACCTGCGCGGACGCCGAGGCGCAGGCGAAGAGGATCGTGCCGCAGAGGAGGATGGAACGCATTCCGGAATGATAGCAGGCAGCGGCAGCGCCACGCAGGCCGGACGGACGGAAGTCCGTCCGGCGCACCATCCCGAACGCGGCGTCAGAACTCCGGCGCGATGAGGCCGAGGTTGTTGTCGCGGCGCTTGTAGATCACCGAGACGCGGTCGGTGTCGATGTCGCGGAAGACGATGAACTCGTTTTTCGAGTCATCGAGGCGGAGCGCCGCTTCCTCGATCGACATCGGACGGATGGGGATGTTGTTGGTCTTGACGATGCGCGGCGTGTTGGCCGGAGCGGCATCGCGGAGGTTGCCCGGCTCGAGCACCTGCACGGCCCATTCGGTCACGTTCTCGCGCCCGCCTTCCTTCCGGTGATGGTCGCGGATCTTCTTGCGGTTCTTCTGCGCCTGCCGCTTGAGGTGATCGATGGCGGAGTTGATGGCGTCCTGCATCGACTCGTCGGACTCCTGCACGCTCTTGACGTCGTGCTCCTTGCCGACGATCAGGATCTCGCAGATGTTGCGGTACTTCTCGACCTGCAGCACGACGCGCACGTCGATGACGTCGTCGAAGAGCCGCTCCTGAATCTTGGCCAGCTTCTTCTCGACCATGTCGCGGACGTCGGGCGGAATCTCGTAGTTACGGCCGGAAATCTCGGTAGCCATGTCGTGTACGACCTCGAATCAAAAGATTTGTTTGCGATCGGTGGACGACGGGATGTTCAGCTCATCGCGGTACTTGGCCACGGTGCGGCGGGCGATGTTGATCCCTTCGTCGTTGAGGATCTTCATGATCTTCGAATCGCTCAGCGGTTTGCGCGGATCCTCGTTCTCGATGTAGCTCTGGATCTTCTTCTTGACGGTCAGCGAGGAGATGTCCTCGCCGGTATCGGAGTCGATGCCGCTGTGGAAGAAGTACTTCATCAGGAACAGCCCGCGCGGCGTGTGCATGTACTTGTTCGACACCACGCGCGAGACGGTGGACTCGTGCATCTGGATGTCGTCGGCGACGTCGCGCAGGACCAGCGGGCGGAGGAAGTCGATGCCGCGCTCGAGGAACTCGCGCTGGTGCTTGACGATCGACTCGGCCACTTTGTAGATCGTGCGCTGGCGCTGGTCGAGCGACTTGATGAGCCACACTGCGGAGCGGATCTTGTCCTTGATGTAGTTGACGGTCTCGCCGTCCTGCTTCGAATCCATGTTGTTGAGCATGGAGCGGTAGCCGCTGTTGATGCGCAGCTTCGGCATGCCGTCCTCGTTGAGGACGATCACGTACTCGTCGCCGACCTTGTGCACGTAGACGTCGGGCTCGACGTAGATGGCGCGCTCGTTCGAGTATTTGCGGCCGGGCTTCGGATCGAGATGTTTGATCAGCTCGACGATGCCCTCGAGCGTCTTCATGTCGATGCTCAGGGTCTTGGCCAGCGTCACGAACTTACGCTGCATGAACTCGTCCCAGTGATCGCGGACGATGATCTCGACGAGCGGCGCGTCGATCTCGAGGAAGCGCAGCTGCAGCAGGAGGCACTCGCGGAGGTCGCGCGCGCCGACGCCGATCGGATCGAGCGACTGCACGGCTCGCACGGCGGTGTCGACTTCACCGGCGCTGTAGCCGCCCGAAGCCATGATCTCTTCGTTCGAGGCGCGGAGATACCCGTCCTCGTCGATGTTGCCGATGATGAACTGCGCGACCTCTTTGGTGCGCGGCGACGCGTCGGACATCGAGAGCTGCCAGGTCAGGTGGTCGGCCAGGTTCGGCGGCCGGGTGAGGGTGTTCTCGATCGGGAACTCCTCATGCTCCTCACCCATCCCGCGCGGGTTGTAGCCGTACTCGATGTAGTCCTGAAAATAGGCGTCGTAGTCGATCTCGTCGAAGGAGTCTTTCTCCTTCTCTTTCGTCTCGATCTTCGGCGGCTCCTCGGTCTCGCTCTTGGCTTCCGTCTCTTCGGCGGGCGTCTCTTCCGCCTTCGCCTCTTCGGCCGTCTCCTCGAGGAGCGGGTTCTCGAGCAGCTCCTGGTTGAGGACTTCCTGGAGCTCGAGTTTCGAGAGCTGCAGCAGCTTGATCGCCTGCTGCAGCGAAGGCGTCATGATCAGCTTCTGGCTGAGCTTTAAATGAAGTTTCTGTTCAAGTGCCATGGACGACTGCGGGTGCCTTCCTCGCTCAGTTTAGATTGAACGTTTCACCGAGGTAAATGCGACGGACTTCCGCGTCCGCGGAAAGGCTCTCCGGCGCACCCTGCCGGAAGATCTCCCCTTCTTTGATGATGTAGGCCCGATCCGTGATCTTCAAAGTCTCGCGGACGTTGTGGTCCGTGATGAGGATGCCGATCCCGCGGGCGCGCAGTTGGGACACGATGCGCTGAATCTCGAAAACCGCAATTGGATCGATTCCTGCAAACGGCTCATCTAGCAAGATGAATGCCGGGTTGATGGCGAGGCTTCTCGCGATCTCCACGCGACGGCGTTCTCCTCCCGACAAGGCATAGGCGCGGCTCCGCGCGATGTGGGTGATGCCGAACTCCTCGAGCAGTTGACGCGTGCGGCGCTGGCGCTCGGCCAGCGGCAGGTTCATGGTCTCGAAGACCGAGAGCAGGTTCTCTTCGACGGTGAGCTTGCGGAAGACGGACGCTTCCTGCGGCAGGTAGCTGATGCCGCGCTGCGCGCGCAGATACATCGGCAGCTCGGTGATGTCGTCTTCGCCGAGCGTGACCGCGCCGCCGTCGGGCCGCACCAGTCCGACGATCATGTAGAAGGTGGTGGTCTTGCCCGCGCCGTTCGGCCCGAGCAGCCCGACGATCTCACCCTGCGCGATCTCGACCGATACGTCGCGCACCACCCGCCGCCCCTTGTACACCTTCACCAGATGTGAGGCAGCGAGGCGCAGCGGCGCGTCAGGGACGTTCGTCATTCCGGCGCGAACATTACAACAACCGACGTGAGGGATGAGGCATGAGTGATGAGGCAGGAGGAAGGCGAAACCTACTCATCCCTCATTCCTCATGCCTCATCCCTCATTTCCTCATGCCTCATCCCTCGTGCTTGTACGTCCCCTTCGTCTGTCCGGCCGGGCTGACGACCTGCACTTTGTTCCTGGTGAGGTCGAAGACGATCTGCTGGCCGGCCACCGAGCCGGTGGGGTCGCTCACCGTCGCGGGCGAGCCGAAGACGTAGACCATGCGCTTGTCGACGTGGTAGACGGCGCGGTCGCCGTTGCCTTTGCGCTGCGTCGGCGCCTCGACGATGCTCACGTTCGTCTCCGCCTCGACGCGCTGGATCTTGCGCGCCTCGTCGAGAAAGAACGAGGCTTTCTCCGACTTCAGCGTGCGCGTCTCATCGACGATCGTCACCTTGCCGAGAAGATCGATGCGGCGCTCGCCCTTGCGCGCGACGAGCTGCTCGCTGGTCGACTCCATCGGCGTCTTGCGCGCGGCCGCGGACGGATCGGTGCCGGTGTTGTAGAGCAGCGTGCGCACGTTGCCGCGCGCGGTGATCGAGTCGCCGTTGCCGTAGAGCTGCAGCTCGTTCGCCAGGATCGTGTTCGTCTCCTGCCAGGCGCGCACGCGGCCGCTGAAGACGGCCGTCTTCTCCGCCTGGCGCATGGTCAACTGATCGGAGTTGACGAAGACCGGCTTGCCGGCCGGAAAGAGATTCGTCGAGTCGGCGGTCGGGCCGCTCTTCTTCGAGGCGAGCTGCGCGATCACCTCGCCGCTGGCGCGCGCGGTCTGCGCGCGCGGCGCGAACTCGATGGTCTTCGCTTTGATGGTCTGTCCGTCGGAGACGACCATGGCCTGCCAGCCGGGATCCGTGGTGAGGACGATGCGGTCGTTGACGATGTCGTAGTTCGCGCGGAATGCGGAGGCGGTCGTCTTCGCGTCGGTGTACTTGAAGGCGCCTTCCAGATAGGCGGCGCGCGCGCGGTGCGCGGCGGGATCGAACCAGACCGTGACGTGCTCCGACTCGATCTGGCGCGGCTCGGCGCCGAGCTCCTTCATCACCACCTGCCAGTCGGCCTTGATCTCGCTGACCGCCTTGTTCTCGATGCCGACGCGGAAGCCCTGCGCCACGATGTCGCGCTGCGGCGGGCCGTCGAGCACCGCGTGCGCCGGCGCGACCGGACCGCCGCGGGCGTTGATGGCGGCGATCTGTCCGGTCGGTCCGAGCTCGGTGTAGAAGTTCTCGCAGTCGATGGTCTTGCGTCCGCCGAGGTCTTCGCCGGGTGCGGCGGTGGCAGACATGACCATCTGCGCGTGACCGGTGCCTTCGAAGCCGGTGAGCGACTTGCGGTCGGGCGTGAAGCGCGCATTGACGACGTCGGCGCGCAGCTTGTCGGCGCCGCGGTCGATGGCCACGTTCCGGGTGAAGGTGACGAGGTTCTCGCGGCGGCGGAACATGCTGTCGACGGCATTGATGGCCATCGGCGGATCGGCGGGATTGGCCGGCGTCATGGTCGCGGTGACGTTCTTGAAGAGGCGCAGCGTCTCCCCTTGTACGTCGAGGTCGAGCGCGCCGGCGTTGCCGTTCCAGCGGTCGACGCGGAACTGCACGGGGATGTCGTTGGTGAGGCGGCTGCCGTCGTAGCGGATCTCGGCGGTCTTGATCTCGATGCCGTCGCTCGAGACCACGCGCACGCCGCCTTTCGCCTCCGCTTCCTTCGTCTCGCTGTTGAACTGCGCGGCCGGACACGAGACTTCGTAGGTCAGGCCGTTGGCGCGGTAGAGGGTGAGGTCGGCGTTCTCGAGGGTGGTCCAGCCGGAGGCGTAGCCGACCACGCGCCGCGCGCGGATGCGGGCCACGACTTTGCCGCCGATGGTCTGCACGTCTTCGAAGACGCGCGACTCGATGATCGTTTGCTCATTGCCGCGCGAGCCGATCACCGGCTGCTGCGCGGCGCGGTCGCGCCCGGTCTTCGTGCTGTTGAAGCTCAGGACAATGACGGCGATGAAGACGACGATCGCGATCGGCAGCGCAATCTTGAGAACACGAATGGTGCGCTGCATGCCGGTGCGACGTAACACGTTTGCCACCCGTTTCGTTCCGCGGCACGCTACGATTTCGCCATGCTCCGCTTGCGAATGTCCCTCGCCGCCCTCGTTCTGCTCTGCGCAACCGGTGCCGCTCCCGATAATCCGCAGGCGGTAGAGAAGGAAGATGGGGACGTCACCATGCTGCTCGAGCAGATCCACGGCAAGGAGAATCGTCCCGCCGGCGAGGTCTTCCGCAACGTGCAGTTGATGAAGGATGTCCCGGCCGCGCGTTTCCTCAAGCTCATGGACACCGGCTTCTCCCGCGCCCTCGGCGTCGGCTGCGATCACTGCCACGTCGAAGAGCGTTGGGAAGCGGACGACAAACGCCCCAAACGCGCCGCCCGCGAGATGATCCAGCTCGTCAACGAGATCAATGACCATCTCGAAAAGATGAAGGAGATCGACAACAGCGACCCGTCGGTCACCTGCACCACCTGCCACCGGGGGTATGTGAAGCCGGCTACGCAGATGCGGTAGCAATCTTCGTCGGTGGTAGGGAATCGCGCGGCGCCGTCTCTCCTACTGTGGGAGGCGAGAGCATGCTGATCCGCGAAGAGCTTCTGCAGGAAAGCGACCGCCGCGCCCGGGCCGCCGGAATCGCGCAACGCAGCGCCCCGGCACGCGTCGAGGTGGCGGCGGCGGCAAACGAAATGGCCATGGCCGTGCCGCTGCCGGCCACTGCGTCGATCCGCGCGGCACGCGCACCGGCGGCACGCGTGATCCGCACGGCCGCCGCGGAAGCGCGGCGCGCGAACACCGCATTCGCCGGCGCGAATCCTTCGCCGAAGGAGCTCGAGCGCTTCATCAACGGCGACGATCTCGTCGACGAGTTTTTCCTCGAGCGCGCTCTCGTCGCCGCGCGGCCGGTCTGCCGCATCACGGTCAGCAACGCGGCCGGCCGTGAGCTCGGCTGGGCCACCGGCTTCATGATCTCGCCGAGCCTCCTGCTGACGAACTGGCACGTCTTCACGTCCGCCGACGAAGCGGTGCACTCGATCGCGGAGTTCGAGTACACGCGCGACATCCGCGGCAATCCCGTTCCCTCGATCCGCTTCGGACTGCAGCCGCAGCGCTTCTTCTTCAACGACCGCACGCTCGATTACGCGCTGGTCGCGGTGAATCCGCGCTCGACCGACGGATCGACCGAGCTCTCGACCTTCGGCTATCACCGCCTCGTCGACGATCCGCACAAGATCTTCGAGGGTGAATGGGTGACGATCATCCAGCATCCCGGCGGCGACCGGCGCCAGTTCGCGATCCGCGACAACCTCGTCATCGAGAAAAAAGCCGGCAACAGCTTCATGTGGTACCAGAGCGACACGGCGCAAGGGTCGTCAGGAGCGCCGGCGTTCAACGACTCGTTCCAGGTCGTGGCACTGCACCATTCCGGCAAGGCGAGGCAGGATGAGAACGGGATGTACGTCTTGCGCAACGGCCAGAAGGTCGAGAAGCTGGATGGCATCGACGATTCGCTGATCGACTGGTTCGCGAACGAGCGTCGAACGTCGCCGGCGGACGCAAGCTGCGCGAGCCCGATCCGAGCGCCGATTACAGCCGCAAAGGTCTGACCGGCCTCGGCGAGCACGACATGGAGATGTGGATCACCGACGAGCGCGTTCCCGAAAAGTGGCAACTGCCCGACAAGTTCTACACGAAGGATCGCCAGGCCTTCGACAAAGGGCACATCGTCCGCCGCGAGGACGTCTGCTGGGGCGAGCTACAAGCAGGTGCGCCGCGCGAACGGCGACACCTACCACACGCCGAACTGCTCGCCGCAGGTGGCCGGGTTCAACCAGTCGCAGAAAGGCGGCATCTGGGGACAGCTTGAGAATCTGGTGCTCGCGCAGACCAAGAAGAAGAACGCCGAAGACGACTTCACGCTCTTCGCCGGCCCGGTGCTCGCGGACGACGACGAGTTCTTCGAGGGCTTCGACGAGAAAGGCCCGGTGCGCATCCAGATCCCGCAGCGGTTCTGGAAGATTGTGGTCGATCTCGAAGACGGCGCACTGCGCGCGTTCGCGTTCGTGCTCGAGCAGGACCTGAGCAACGTGCAGTTCACCGAGGCTTTCAACGTCGACGAGAAATTCGCGCCGATGATGGTGAGCATCGACGATCTCGAAGGGATGCTGACCGGCGTCCGCTTCCCGCAGGAGTTGAAGGACGCCGACCAATTCGGCACCGACCTGGGCGAGGAGTTGCTGAAGGCGAACGCGATCGAGCGGCGCGAGCCCGCGGCTGTGGTTGCGCCGAATGCCGGAGTCGCGCAGGCCGACGAGGAACCGAACGACGAAGTCGAGCGCAGCACGGAAGCCGAAACGGAAGAACCGCCGCCGCCGCCGCGACGGCGCAATCGGCAGCCGTGAGGTTCGCGCGGCGAGCTGCTCGTCAGTTCGCCGCGCACGCGTCGACACACTCGAGCGCGCTACCGCCGCGTACGTGAAGCCCGCAACGCAGGCAGATGGTCGCCACGCGTTTGCCGCGCCTTCCCTACTCCAGCGCGCGGCGTGCACCAACTCCGATCGCGCCACCGCATAGGATCAGGCGCCACGCGCACGAGGAGGTCGAAGCGGGTCGCAATCGCCATCGGCGGTACGTGAACGCCGCACGAGATGCGGTCGCCGCGCGTACCGCACTTCCCCTACTCCGCCGCCCGTGCATCCACCACCTCCAACCGCGCCACCGCGTAGCGGTCGGGCTCGACGTGCACGAGGAGGTCGGCGGGTCGGGTGAGGGTGTCGCGCAATTGCTTGGCGCTCGGCCAGAGGACGGCGAGGGCGCGGGCGGTGGGGTCTTCGATGGTCAGCTCGCAGCAGTCGTCGGCGAAGGGGCGGGTGGCGGTGACGCGGACGTCGTTTACGGCGAAGAGCGGCTGGGGGTTGCCGGCGCCGAAGGGTTGCAACTGTTCGTGTGCAGCGACGAATTCGGCGTCGATCTCGGCGAGCGTGAGCGTCGCGTCGACGCGCGCTTCGCGGCGGAAGAGCGCATCGTCGAGGGCGGCGAAGCGCTCCTCGAGTTTTGCACGCAGCGCGTCGAGGTTGCGGGTCTCGAGCGAGAAGCCGCAGGCGAACTCGTGGCCGCCGAAATGGGTGAAGAGCCCCGACACGGCGTCGAGCTGCGCGTGCAGGTCGATGGTGGGGATGCTGCGCGCGGAGCCGATACAGTGGTCGCCTTCGATGGCCATGACCAGCGCCGGACGGTGATGCTTCTGCGCCAGCCGGCCGGCGGTCAGGCCGAGGACGCCGCGGTGCCAGCCGGCGCCGGCGAGGATCAGCACGCGCTCGCCGCCTCTCACCTGCTCTTCCGCGGCCTCGCGCACCTGCTGCTCGATCTGCTGCCGCTCGGCGTTCATCCGGTCGAGCTCCGCGCAGATCTCCCACGCCGCATCCTCGTCTGTGGCGGCGAAGAGATCGATGGCGGTGTTGGCCGAGGCCAGGCGGCCGGCGGCATTGATCCGCGGCCCGACTTTGAAGCCGATGTCTACGGATCGTAGAGGACGGCCGGAGAGTCCGAGGCGCTTGAGGAGAGCACGAAGTCCGGGATTCCGCACGTCCGCAAGTCCGGAAAGACCTAAGGAGGCAATGGTGCGGTTCTCGCCCACCAGCGGCGCCACGTCGGCGATGGTGCCGATGGCGGCGATCTTCAGCAGCGAGTCGATGGAAATCTTCCGGCCGGCGCGGCGAATCAGCTCGCAGCAAAGCTTGAAGGCAACGCCGACGCCGGCCAGCTCCTTGAACGGATAGGTGCAGCCGGGCTGCTTCGGATTCAGCACCGCCGCCGCCTCCGGCAGCGTGCCGGGCGGCAGATGATGGTCGGTGATGATGACGTCGATGCCTTGCGCGAGCGCCCGCCGCACCGGCTCGACGCTGGTGATGCCGCAGTCGACGGTGATGACCAGCCGCACGTTGCGCTCGGCCAGCACGCGATCGAGCACCTCCGTCTTGAGGCCGTAGCCATCGACCAGGCGGTGCGGCACGACGAAGCCGGCGTCGGCGCCGAGCGCGCGCAGCACCGTCTGCAGCATCACGATCGACGTCACGCCGTCGACGTCGTAATCGCCGTAGATCACGATCGCTTCGCCGTCGCGGATCGCCCGCGCGATCCGCTCGCAGGCGTGGTCGATGCCGTGAATGGTCGACGGATCGTGCAGATCGCCGACCGACGGCGCGACGAAGCGGCGGTACGACTCCTCGTCGTCGACGCCGCGGCGGATCAGCAGCGCGCGCACGGCCTCGCTGGCCACCGGGATGCGCGGGTTGTCGGGAGGCGCCTCAGCGAAGGTCCAGAGGTCGTGGATCACGTCGGATCGAGGGTAGCAGAGGCGCGGCGATGTCTACGATTGGTAGAGGCGGTGAGCGTCGCGATGGCCAGCGCGGCGACGGTGAGCAGCGACACGATGGCGCTGCCCCAGAAAGTCCAGGGCGCGTACCAGACTCGCACGTGGGTGGTGCCGGGCGGCACGGCGAATCCGAGGAAGGCGCCGTTCACGCGGATGGGACGGGTGCGCTCGCCGTTGCGCGTCACCTTCCAGCCGGGCCACCATGGAATGCTGCTGACGACGAGCGTGTAGCGCGGCGCGCGGACGTCGACCGCGTACTCGGTGGGCGCGGCGCGGACGATCGACGAGGTCGCGCGCGGCGCATCGGCCGGACGCGGCGCGAAAAAGTCGCGGCGCATGGCCTCGTTCTCGACTTCGAGCTTGTCGATCATGGCCGTGTCGGACCAGTCGTCGCGGCGCGCCAGCTCGCCCTCGAAGAGATCGTCGCGAAACTCGAGCAGCACGTTGCGCACGGGATAGAACCGCGGCAGCACGGTGCGGTTCTCGTAGATGCGTCCGTCGGGACCGTCATACAAAAGCGCGTATCGATCGGTGTCTCGTAAGACGACCGACGGATCGACCGCCACGTAGCGCACATTGAGAAAGTCTATGACGTGCTTGTCGAACTCGCGCCACATCCCGAAGTAATCGAGCCGGTCGTAGCCGCCGGTGATTTGCAGGAAACGCAAATAGCGGGCGTTGGCCATCGGGTCGTGCACGCGGATGTCCTCGAAGCCGTAGACCGCGTGCGCTTCCGGATAAAGAGTGGCGTCGTTGCCGACGATGCGCGCCGGCGCATTCGGCGGCAGGCGGCGCAGCAGCTCGTCGAGCGCGGCGATGAGCGGCCGCCGCGGATAGAAGCTCGACTGCGGCAGCGGCGGGTTCCAGTGCCTGCCGACGACGAAGAGATCGGCCACGACGGCGGCGAGCAGCACGAGCGTCGCCGCGAAGCGTGCACGCGCGTACAGCGTCATCACCAGCGCGCTGCCGATCGCCAGCGCGCCCGGCCACGCCGCCAGCACCGCCGCGCGCTGGTGCTGCGCGCTCGGGAACGGCATGAACAGCAGCAGCGCGAGGATCACCGCCGTCATCACCGCCAGCCCGATCAGCAGCGAGCGGCGATCGACCTGCACCAGATCCACCGCGGCCGCCGCCAGCGCGGCGAGCAGCAGCGCGAGCGGCAGGCGGAAGCGCGAGTGCGCGGCGTGCGGCAGCAGACGATGCATCACGTCGCCGAAGCCGGGCCAGGCGTAGAGCACGCCGAGCAGAAAGATCGACGCGGCCAGGCAGAAGGCTTCGCGCGAGCGCCAGTCGCGGCGCGCGATCCCATGCGCCAGCATCGCGAACCACGCCGCCGCCGCGAACACGCCGGCGAATCCGCTGATCGGCTCCGACACCGCCGGTCCCCAACGCGCCTCCGTCGGCGCGCGCCCGTAGATGTGCGGCTGCAGTTGCACGACGAACGAGCCGAAGTCGGAGAAGGAGGTGGTCTCGCGCGCGTACGGCTTCACCTTCAGGATGTCCATCCGCTGCGACTTCGGGATGGCTTCGACCAGCGGCGCCAGCACGGGCGAGGCGATCACCGCGGCGAGGAAGAGCGCTCCACCGAGTGGAACTACGAGACGTAGCGGCCGGCGCTGCACGACCATGATCCACAGCACGTAGAGCAGCGCCACGATGAAAGCGTGGGCGGCGGTCTCCGGATGTCCGCCGCAGAGCATGGCCACCCAGACCGCGATGGCGAAGAGGAAGCGGCGCCACCTCACCTCTTCCGCCAGCAGATCGACGGCGAGCATCACCGCCGGCAAGAAGCAGCCGGTGGTGACGTGCGGAAAGTGCAGCCAGACGGCGATGAAGCCGCAGAAGCCGAAGGTGCAGGCGCCGATCACGCTCGCCAGCACCGAGGACCTGCGGCGGCACCAGAGGTAGGCGAACGTCAGCGCCACCAGCATCTTCATCGCCGCCTCGGCCGTCATCGAATGCGCCAGCGAAAGCGGCAGCGCGACGAGGCGCAGCGGCGAGAAGGCCGCGCTCTGGCCGTTCGCCACCAGCGGCGTGCCGCTGCCGGAGCGCTCGTTCCAGAGCGGCAGGCGGCCGGAGCGCCAGGCGTCGCGCACGTCCGCCGCCCACGGCACCATCTGCAGGGCGACATCGTTCATCTCGCCGTTGCGCACGGTGTGGTCGTCGGTCAGATACGACCACGGCGGCAGCGTGTAGAGGACGTCGCTCTGCACGTTGACGTAGGCGCGCGTCATCGGCAGCCAGAGGAAGAGCAGCACGAGGATGTAGAAGAAGAGCGCGACGCGCTTCGGCAGCTCGACGCCGGCGCGGCGCGCGAGCGCCACGGCCGCCGCGTAGACGGCGCCGACGTAAAGCCAGGTCGGGTTGCTCACTAGCGCTCGAAGACACCCATGCGCCGGAACTTCTTGTAGCGTTCCTCGCCGAGCTGCGGCGGCTTGAGCTTCTGCAGCTCGCGCAGCGAGCGCTCGAGGTACGGCGCGAGCAGTTCGGCCGCGGCGTTGGCGTCGCTGTGCGCGCCGCCCGGCGGCTCCGGCACGATCTCGTCGATGATGCCGAGTCGCTTCAGATCGGCGGCGGTGATCTTCATCGCCGACGCCGCTTCCGGCGCGGCCGCTGCGTTTTTCCAGAGAATCGCCGCGCAGCCTTCGGGCGAGATGACGGAGTAGACCGCATGTTCGAGCATCAGCACGCGGTCGCCGACGCCGAGTGCGAGCGCGCCGCCGCTGCCGCCCTCGCCGATCACTGCCACGATCACCGGCACTTCGAGCGCCGCCATCTCGCGCAGGTTCACCGCGATGGCCTCGGCCTGCCCGCGCTCCTCGGCGCCGACGCCGGGATAGGCGCCCTGCGTATCGATGAAGCAGAAGATCGGCAGGCGGAACTTCTCGGCCAGCTTCATCACGCGAAGCGCTTTACGAAATCCTTCCGGCCGCGGCTGGCCGAAGTTGCGCACGACTTTCTCTTTCGTGTTGCGGCCCTTCTGATGTCCGATCACGCAGCACGGCGTGCCGCGGAAGCGCGCGAAGCCGGCCACCACGGCCGGGTCATCGCCGAACTTCCGGTCGCCGTGGATCTCCATCCACTCCTCGAACAGGAGGCTGATGAAGTCGAGCGTGTACGGCCGCTGCGGGTGGCGCGCGACGAGGGTCTTCTGCCACGGGGTGAGGTTCGCGTAGATCTCGTGGGAGACTTTGGTAAGCTTCTGGCGGAGCTCGGCGATCTCAGCTTCGCGCGGCGGCTCGGAATCCATCGCGGAAAGCTCGTCGATTCGACGCCGGATCCTCAGGATCGGCTCTTCGAATTGTGTCGGATCGGCGCTCATTGCCGCGGACCCTAACAAAGAACGTACATGCTGGCAACTGAAGACACTCACGATCCGGCCGAGGCGCCGGTAACGCAGAAGCCGATCCTGGAGACGTGGTCCGACAACGAGCGGATGCGCCACATCCCCGACGTGCAGTCGATCGTGCAGAAGCTCGACGGCGACGTGCGGAAGCGGATCGACAAGCTCTACGCGGTCTACGCGGCGCTGCCGGGTGACGACCCGCGTCACGCGCCGATCGAGCAGGAGCTGCGCGCGCTCTGCCGCGCCATCGACCTGGTGGCGGACATCGCCCGCCGCCCGCGCGGCAACACTTCCGCGCCGCACGAGCTCGGCCAGCGCATCCAGTGGGCGATCAACCACGCGGTGGGGAACCTCACCGGCTCCGACGCCCACACCTTCGGCCGCCGCCTGCCGTTTCAAACCTTCGAGCGCTCGAACGCCGAGCCGCTCTGGGCGGCCATGCTGCGCGTCATCCAACACGTGCAGCGCCTCGTGCCGCTGATCCGCGAGATCGACCCCGGCATCGACGAGCGGCTGTACGAAGGCCTGGTGGTGTTGCACGAACCGCTGCGGCGCGAGCCGATCGCCTAGGAGCGGAGTTATGACCCGTCGATGGCTCGTATCACTCGCGTTGCTCGCTGCAGTCACGGCCTCCGCGGAGACGCCTTCCACCGGCACCGTGATCCCCGGAATGGTCTCGTACGACCAGCTCGCGTCGACGCTCCTGACGAAATACCAGATTGCCGGTGGCGCCATCGCCGTGGCCCGCAACGGGAAACTCGTCTTTGCGCGCGGCTATGGCTACGCGAACAAGGCCACCGGCGACCTGGTGCAGCCGGACTCGCGGTTCCGGCTGGCGAGCCTTTCGAAGCCGATCACTTCCGCCGCAATTCTTCTGCTGGTACAACAAGGGAAGCTCAGTCTCGATCAGCGTGTGTTCGATCTTCTCTCTTACGAGCCGCTGCCGGGACAAAGCGTTGATCCTCGCCTGGCAACCATCACGATCCGAAACCTGCTCGAACATTCCGGCGGTTGGAACCGCGACACGACCTTCGATCCGATGTTCATGCCGGTGGCGATCGCCGCCGCGACGGGAACCGCGGCACCGGCGACGACGGACAGCATCATCCGCTTCATGATGGGAAAGCCGCTCCAGTTCAACCCCGGATCGGACTTCAACTATTCGAACTTTGGCTACCTGCTCCTCGGCCGCGTCGTCGAAACGATCACCGGCCAGCCGTATGAAAAATTCGTACGCGAACAGGTCCTCGCGCCGAGTGGCGCCGCATGCATGCAGATCGGTCGTTCGCTGCAAACGCAGTCGCTGCCGGGCGAGGTGAAGTACTACGATTTTCCGGGTGCGCCGCTGGTGCCGTCGATCTACGGCACCGGCACCAAAGTCCCGCGGCCCGACGGCGGATTCTATCTAGAGGCGATGGACGCGCACGGCGGCTGGGTCGCGTCGACCATCGACTATCTTCGGTTCGTCTTGTCTGTCGATGCCATCAACGACCCGCCCGACATTCTCAGCGAGGCGACGACCAAGCTGATGATCGCCCGGCCGACCATCCCCTATTGGTCGACCACGCCGTATTGGTATGCCAAAGGGTGGCAGGTGCGGCCGTCGTTGGGGAACGCCAATTGGTGGCATTCAGGCGGCCTTCCCGGAACCGCGACCATCGTCGTCCGGAATTACGGCGGCCTCGCATGGGCCGCGTTTTTCAACTCTCAACCAGCGAACGCCGACGCGTTTCTCGAGGAGCTCGACGCCGGAATGTGGAACGCGCTGGGCGGCGTCACGAGCTGGCCGTCGTACGACCAGTTTCAATCGTTCGCGCCGTGTCCCGCGGGTCCGCGGCGCCGGGCCGTGCGTCACTGATTAGGACGAATCTCTCGATGGATCGCGCGCACTACGGCTTCGCCACCGGCGTCAAACTGCATCCCGGCAACGCCGCCGCGCGGATCGCGTCGAGCGGTTTGGCGCGGAGCCAGACGATCCACTGTTGATCGAGATCCTTGCGCAGGTCGGCGGTGGCGTCGCGCAGGAGGTCGAACGTGGAGACGTCGCGCACTTCGCCCCAGGCTTCGGTCATGGCCGGCGTGACGTTCACGGCGGACCAGACGTAGAGCGGGACGCCGATTCGGGCGAGATAGCGGCGGACGGCCACGCCGGAGTGGCGGCTGGCGTCGCGCTCGCCGTCGAGCAGCACCACCACCGCACGCCGCCGCGCGTCGACGAGCGCCTGCACGCCGGCGACGGAGACGGCGTCGGCGTAGCGCAGCGCGCCCCAACCCTGCTGTCCGGAGACTTTCGTCAGCAGCCACCAGAGGCCTTTTTCGCCGTCGTAGAGACTGGACT
Source organism: Thermoanaerobaculia bacterium (assembly GCA_036389275.1). Lineage (GTDB taxonomy): Bacteria > Acidobacteriota > Thermoanaerobaculia > Gp7-AA8 > Gp7-AA8 > QHVT01. The sequence continues at coordinate 103,951 of DASVQE010000012.1, read as the reverse complement.
TGTCGAACAGATTCACCACCGGCTCGTTCGGGGCGATGCGGTACGACTGCGCGACGGGATAGATCAGCCGCATCTGCACTCCGGAAAGATCGAAGTCCGTCAGTGCGGCAGGACGGCTGAAGACCGACGGCAGCTCGAGCGTGCGCGCGATGGCGCGCGTATCGCCGTTGCGCACGACCAGCAGCAGTGCGCTTCCTTTTTCCACGCCGCGCGCCGCCACCGCAGTGCCGTCGACGGCGAAGCAATTCGGGATCTCGCCTTCTGCGTTTTGCCGCGGCGCGGCATCGCCGCGTGCGAGAATGCCGGTCAGCTCCGCCGGCTCCTCATCGGTGTACAGCCCGCCGAACACCACCTCTTTCTTCGCCACGACGTCGCCCGGAAATCCGATCTCCGCCTCGATCACATGAATGTTCGTCAGGTCGATGCGCGGCAGCGTGAGGCTGGTCTCCCCTTTCGAGATCTTCTTTCCGTCGAGGCGCACCTGCAGCCGCTGCGGCTTCGCGCCGCCGATGTGCTGCCAGCGCACGACGGCCTTCATCCGGTCGCCTTTCTTCTGCAGATCGATGAAGGCCTCCGCGGGCGGCCGCGGCAGATTGACGAGCTGCGTGTCGTGCGCGAGCTCGTTCCCTTTCGCGTCGAACGCAGTGACGGTGACCTCCTGCGGCACGAGCTCGGCGCCGAAGTCGACGACCGTGCGCCACGGCGGCGCGTCGAGCGTGGCCACGGTGGCGCCGTTGCGGGCGACGGTGACGTGATGGACGCTGCCATCGACCTCGAGGCTCAGCGGATGCTCGCCGCTGATCAATCCGAGGAGACGGGTGACGACGAGAGCCGCCGCGATGAACATCAGAGGATGTTAAGCGGATCGACGTCGATGGCAACGTCAACGCTTTTGAAACGTCGCGGCAGCACCACCGCCTCGACGGCGCGGCGCAGCGCCACGCGGTGCGGCGAGCGCAGCAGAATCTGATAGCGCCAGACGCCTTTGATGCGCGCGAGCGGCGCCGGCGCCGGACCCTGGATGCGCGTGCCGACGAGCGGCTCGACCGCCTCTTCGAGCAGCCGTCCGCAATCGCGCGCGGCGCGCTCCACATCCTGCAATCCTTCGCCGCGGAACAGCAGCGCGATCATCGACGTGACCGGCGGATAGTGAAAGGTCTTGCGGAACTCGATCTCCGATTCGTAGAACGCCTCGTAGTCGTGCCGCTGCGCGTGCTGGATGGCGTAGTGCGAGGGAAAGGCGGTCTGGATCAGCACCTTGCCGCGCAGCTCGCCGCGTCCGGAGCGGCCGGCCACCTGGGTGAGCAGGTAGAACGTTTTCTCCGCGGCGCGGAAGTCGGGATAGCCGAGGATCGAGTCGGCGTTGAGCACGGCGGTGAGCGTGACGTTCGGGAAGTGATGCCCCTTGCTGAGCATCTGCGTGCCGATGAGCGCGCGCGTCTCGCCGGCGCGGAAGCGCTCCAGGATGGCCACCAGCGAGCCGCGTCTGCGCGTGGAGTCGCGATCGAGCACGGCCACGGAAACGTCCGGAAAATCGCGCAGAAAGCGCTCTTCGACTTTCTCCGTGCCGAAGCCGATCGGCTGCAGCACTTCGCCGTTGCAGAGCGGACAGGCCTTCGGCATCGGCTTGCGCAGGCCGCAGTAGTGGCAGATGAGCAGCCCTTCGCGGCGGTGCACGGTGAGCGTGACGCTGCAGTCGCGGCAGCGGAACTCGTGGCCGCACTCGCGGCAGAGCAGGTAGGGCGCGTATCCGCGGCGGTTGATGAGGATGATGGCCTGTTCGCCGGCGTCGAAGGTCTCGCGCAAGGCGGTCTTCATCGGGCCGGCGAAGATGACGAAGCCTTTGTCTTCCTTCTCCGCGCGCTCTTTTCGCAAGTCAACGATGTCTACGTCGGGTAGCGGACGCTCCTCGACGCGCTGCTTCATGCGCAGCAGCGTGTACTTGCCGCGCGCGGCGTTCTCGCGCGACTCGAGCGACGGCGTGGCGGAGCCGAGGACCGCCGGGATCTTGCGCAGTTGCGCGCGGACGACGGCGAGATCGCGGGCGTTGTAGCGCGGCGTCTCTTCCTGTTTATACGCGCCGTCGCCTTCTTCGTCGACGACGATCAGGCCGAGGCGCTGGAACGGGGTGAAGAGCGCGGAGCGCGGCCCGATGGCCACGTCCACTTCGCCGCGGCGCGCGCGCCACCATTGGTCGTAACGCTCGCTCGCGGAGAGGTTGCTGTGCAGGATGGCGATGCGGTCGCCGAAGCGTTCCTTCAGCCGCGCGGCGAAGACCGGAGTGAGCGAGATCTCCGGCACCATCAGCAGCGCCTGCTCTCCCCGTTTCACGACGTCTCTCATCAACTCGATGTAGACCTCGGTCTTGCCGCTGCCGGTCACGCCCTCGAGCAGGAACGGCGCGAAGGTGCCGTGCGCGGCGCGGACGCTCTCAATCGCGGCGAGCTGCTCGCTCGAGTAGCGGATGTCGAGCGGCGTGATGCCTTCCAGTCCCGCCAGAAAAGCGTCGAGGGTGTGGCGGCGCGGCCGGCGCTCGATGCGCACGACGCTTTTTTTCGCGAGCGCAGACAGGATCGCGGCGGAGACGCCGGCGTGCTCGAGCGCGCGCACGGAGAGCTCTCCGCCGCGCGCCTGCAGCAGCTCGACCGCGGCCTGCTGCTTCGGCGTCAACGCTCCCGGCGACGCTTCGAGGACGACGAAGCGGTCGTACCGCACGCCCTCGGTGTCGACGAAGCGATCGGCGATGGCGATGGCGCCGGCGTCGCGCAGCCGGGCGATGGCGGAGCGCGACACACCGAGCTCCTCGAAAATCCACGCGAGCGGCAGCGGGCGTTTGCGCAGCAGGTCGATCAGCGCGCGATCGGCGTCGAGGATCTGCGGCGAATCGGGATCGACCAGCGTCGCCTCACGCTTGCCACGCGAGGCCATGTTGGCCGGCAGCGCGACGCGCAGCATCTCGCCGAGCGGCGCGATGTAGTAGTCGGCAGCCCAGCGACAGAGCTCGATGATCTCGGGGATGAGCGCCGGCTCTTCGTCGTCGAGGACGGCGCGCACCGGCTTGATCTTCGCGGCGTCGACGGGCGTGACGTCGAGCAACCCGACCACGAAGCCGGTGGTGCGCTTCGGTCCGAACGGCACTTCGACGCGCGAGCCGAGGCGAACGCCGTCGCGCAACGCTTCGGGGACGCGGTAGGTGAAGGTCTCATGCACCGCCACCGGCAGCGCGATCTGCGCGAATTCGGCGAGGCCCGGCATCACTCGTTTAACTGCAGGATGATGATGTCGGTGAAGGTCGTGAACGACCGCGACCGGGCGACGCAGACGGCGTCCGGCGACCACCAGTGCGCGCGCGAGCGGTAGTGCATCCGGTACTGGTATGTGCCGGGAGGCGTCACCCACGTGTCCTCCGGCCTGGGCCACGCCAGGGCAAGCCACGCACCGGGCGGCACTTTGGTGTCAGTCAACGGCCACGGTGAAAGGACAGGAATGAGCGGCGGCGGCTCGAGTGCCACGCTCGCCCGCTCATTCGGAGCGGCGCGTACGACCTCAAAGCCGTGGTCGAGGTTGTTCACGAGCCAGATCGTCGGCGCGTGCTTGCCGCGAATGTGCCCTTCGTCCCATTCGTCGACCTCCAGCGACAGCGGGCAGAGCGCGGCGACCTCCTGCGGCGAGCGCTGCGCGACGTGCATGCACGCGCTCGCGAAGAGCATCAGCACGGCGAAGAGAACGCGACGGCCCACGGCTTCAGTCTAGACGGAAAACGAGACGGCGCTCGCTAGACGGAAATCCCCAACTCCGCCATCACCTTCTTCATGTCACTCCACACATCCTTCTTTGCGGAAGGCGTGCGGAGCAGGTAGGCCGGGTGGTACGTCGGCATGAGCTTGATGCCGCGGTAGTCGAGCCACTGGCCGCGCGCGGCGGAGATCGACCAGGCGCGGTCGGTGAGGCTTTGCAGCGCGAACTTGCCGAGGGTCACGATCACCTTCGGCTGCACGAGCGCGATCTGCTGCTGGAGGAACGGCCGGCAGGCTTCGATCTCGTCGGCCTCGGGGTTGCGGTTCTCCGGCGGGCGGCACTTGATCACGTTGGCGATGTAGACGTCGTCGCGGGTGAGCTTCATCGCCTTGATGATGTCGGTGAGGAGCTGGCCGGCGCGGCCGACGAACGGCTCCCCTTGCTCGTCTTCATCGCGGCCGGGCGCTTCGCCGACGAACATCAGATCGGCGTTCGGATTGCCGACGCCGAAGACCACGTTCGTGCGCGTGCCGGCCAGGCGGCACTGCGCGCAGTCGTGCGTTTGCGCGCGCAGCGCGTCCCAGCCGGTGAGATCGGCGTCGTGCGCGATGACAGCCGCGCGCGGCGCGACGTTGGAGAAATCGAGATGCGTGTAGCCGAGGTCGCGGAGCAGGGCGAGCTCGCGAAGAACGTCTTCGGTCATGCCGTGATTATCCGCTTATACTCGACGCATGAAAAAGAGCGTCGCCTTGCTCGTCCTCGCCGTGCTCACGCTGCCCGTGCTGGCGGCGCAACGGCACGCCACCGTGAAGATCATCAACCAGAGCAAGTGGGAGATTCACCACCTCTATCTCTCATCGACCGACGATGACGAATGGGGCGATGACCAGCTCGGCGAAGACGTGCTGACCAAGGGCGACTCGGTCACGCTCACCGACATCCCGTGCGACACGTACGACATCCGCGTGGTGGACGAAGACGGCGACGAGTGCATCATCGAGCAGGCCGATCTCTGCCGCGACAACAGCTACTGGAAGATCACGGACAAAGACCTGCTCGAGTGCGAAGGGTACAAGTAGAACGCGGAACACGGAACGGGCGCGCTAACGCGCCAGGCGTTCCACGACCAGGTCGAGGATGCGGTTGGCGATGGCGGGCTTCGGAGCTTTGGCCAGGCGCGTGATGCCGCCGTCTCTCGCGATGATCAGCACTTCGTTCTGATCGGAGTCGAAGCCGATCGTGGCGTCGGCGACGTTGTTGGCGACGATGAGGTCGGCGCCTTTCTTTTGCAGTTTCTCGCGCGCGTGCTCTTCGACGGCGTCGGTCTCCGCGGCGAAGGCGACGATGAACGGGCGCGGGTCGAGCCTGGCCACGTCGGCGAGGATGTCCGGATTCTTCCGCAGCGTGAGCGTGAGCTCGTCCTCGCTCTTCTTGATCTTGCGGTCGGCGACGGTTGCCGGCGCGTAGTCGGCGACGGCGGCGGCCTTGATCACAACCTGCTGATGCGGCGCGGCGGCGAGCACGGCGGCGTGCATCTCCGCGGCGGTGCCGACGCGCTGCACGGTAACGCCGGCCGGCACGATCACCGACGTCGGTCCGGACACGAGCGTCACGTTCGCGCCGCGCCTGCGTGCCGCCTCGGCGATGGCGTAGCCCATCTTCCCTGACGAGCGGTTCGAGAGGAAGCGCACCGGATCGAGCGGCTCGCGCGTCGGGCCGGCGGTGACGAGGACGTTCTTCCCTTCGAGATCGCGCGCGGCGAAATGCGCCTTCACCAGCTCGACTAAGACCGGCACGTCCGGCATCTTGCCCGCGCCTTCTTCACCGCACGCGAGCAGGCCGTCGACCGGCTCGATGATGCCGGCGCCGCGCGCGCGCAGCGTCTCGACGTTCTGCTGCACGGTCGGATGCGCGAGCATGAAGGTGTTCATCGCCGGCGCGATCACGAGCGCGGCGCGATGCGCGAGCGCGTAGGTGGTCAGCGCGTCGTCGGCGATGCCTACGGCGAGCTTGGCGATGACGTTGGCGGTGGCAGGCGCGATCAGCAGCAGCTCGGCCCATCGGGCGAGCTCGATGTGATCGACGCCGCCGCGATCGGCGTCACCCCACTGTTCGAGGATGACGCCGTGTCCCGACACCGCCGCGAGCGCGAGCGGCGAGACGAAGCGTGCGGCGTTGGGAGTGAGGATGACGCGAACCTCGGCACCTGCATCCTGAAGCCGGCGGACCAGCTCCGGAGTCTTGTAGGCGGCGATGCCGCCGGAGATGCCGAGGACGATTCGCATGAGCGCGCGAGCGCTACGGTTCGGCTTCCAGCGACGTCGTCTCTTCGACGGGCGGCGTGAGCTGCCACTTGACGACGTTGCGCTCGACTTCTTCCATCGCCACGCGCGTCGGCTTGGCGTGCTTGCTCTTGGTTTTCGGCTGCGCTCCCTGAATCAGTTGTTCCGCGCGCTTCGAGACCAACAGCACGTAGCGGAACTTGCTGTCAATTCCTTCCGGCAGTCCTTCCATGACGCTCCTCCTCTTTGAAGCGCTCGGCCATCGCGGCGATGGCGTCGAGCGCGGTTCGGGTCTGTAATTTCTTGGCGATGATCGCCGCTTTGAGGCACTCGGTGGCGATCTCGAGATCGTCGTTGATGATGACGTACTTGTAGAACTCTTTCCCTTCGTCGATCTCGTCGATGGCTTTGCGGAGCCGGATGTCGATCTCGTCGTCGGTGTTGAGTCCGCGCGCGCGCAAGCGCTGCTCGAGCACTTCCAGCCGCGGCGGAAAGATGAAGACGCTCAGCGACCGCGGCTCCAGTTCCGCATCATTCGCGATCTGCCGCGCGCCCTGGTAATCGATATCAAGGATCACATCCTGGCCGCTGCGCAGCCGTTGAGACACCTCGGCCTTCGAGGTGCCGTACCTGTGCGCATGAACGTGAGCCCATTCGAGAAATTCCCCACGGGCGGCCATGCTCTGGAACTCCTCATCGGTGACGAAGTGGTAGCTCACGCCGGGGATCTCGCCTGCCCGCGGCTTGCGCGTGGTGTGCGAGACCGAGAAGTAGAGCTCGATGTGGAGCGGCTGGAGACGCTTGCGCACCTCCTGGATCAGAGTGGTCTTGCCCGCGCCGGACGGGCCGGAGACGATGAACAACGTCCCGTCCGGATGGAAGTTACTCGACATTCTGAACCTGCTCGCGGATGCGTTCCACCTCCGCCTTCAATTCTACAACCAGCGTCCGGATGGCGGCCGAGCGCGACTTCGAGCCCATGGTGTTGATCTCGCGAATCATCTCCTGCGAGATGAAGTCGAGCTTCTTGCCCGCGGCTTCTTTGCCGCCGGCGACTTTGTCGGTCTGCTCGAGATGATGGCCGAGGCGCATCAGCTCTTCGGCGATGTCGCCTTTCTCGACCATCATCACCACCTCCTGGGCGATGCGCTCCTGCGAGACTTCGACGTTCGCGGATGCGGCGATCTCCTGCACGCGTTGCTGATAGCTGGCCAGCAGCTCGCTGCGCACCTCGTCGCGATGGGCGGCGAGCTGATCGCGCAGCGCGCGCATCGAGGCGACGCGCCCGAGGATGTCGTCGCGCAAGGCGGCGCCTTCGCGCTCGCGCATGGCGGTCATCTGCGTGAAGGCTTCGCGCACGAGGCGCACCAGCGACTCGCGTTCCTCGTCGGTGACCTCTGCGTCGACCGGCTCGACCTGCAGCAGGTCGGGCACGCGCATCAGATCGCTGCCGGTGAGCGACGCGCCGAGGCCGAGCTCCTCGGCGATGGAGCGCAACTGCGGAATGACGGAGTTCGCGATCTGCGCATTGATGCGGATGCTGTATTCCGGATTCTGGGTGCGCTGCACGCGGACGGAAAGATCGACCTTGCCGCGCGAGAAGAACTCGGAGGCGACGCCGCGCAGCACCGGCTCCATTTCCCAGAGGTACTCGGGCAAGCGCACCGAGAGCTCGAGAAAGCGGTGGTTGACGCTCTTGGCGGTGACGGTTGCGAAGTAGCGCGCCGAGAGCGCGCCGGAGGTGCGGCCGAAGCCGGTCATGCTGTTGATCATCGTTCGTCTACCAGTCGCTCGGCTTCGTCGCTGAGCGCATTCAATGTCTGTTCGAGTCGCGCGCGCCACGGCTCGGCCTCGGCGTCGCGCGGCACGAGCAGCGGCTCACCGTACACGCAAACGGTGCGCGTGAACGGAAACGGAAGGAGCATCCGGTCCCACGAGCCGAGAAATTTCTTGCGCCGCGCGGCGACGGCGATCGGCTGCAGCGGCAGTCCTGTGAGCCGCGCGGCGGTGACGACGCCTTCTTTCGCGACGCGCGCCGGACCGCGCGGACCGTCGGGTGTGAAGACGAGGTTGCGGCCTTCCCGTCCCTCGCGGACGAACTCGCGCAGCGCCGCACTGCCACCGCGCGACGACGAGCCGCGGGCGGAGGCGACGCCGTAGTGGCCGAGGACGCGCGCGATCAGCTCGCCGTCGTGCGAGCGCGAGACCATCACGCTGATCGGGTGTCGCCAGCGCGCGCAGCCGAGGACCGGCAGCAGGTGCGAATGCCAGAAGGCCAGGATGTACTGCGGCGTGCGCTCGAGCCGCTCGGGATGGACGTGGCGTACGCGCAAGGTGGCGGTGAGGATGCGGACGACGAGATAGGCCATGAAGGAGAGGAGCTTCATCTTTGTAAGTTCATCCCGAGCGCAGCGAGGGATCTCCGGCGGCACCGAGCGAGGTGCGCCATCATCGCGGTGCCGCCGGAGATGCCTCGCTGCGCTCGGCATGAACTGGAGAAGAGGCAGAATCATCCACGAACTGCAGGTCGTACAGCTTGCGATAGACGCCGCGGCGCGCGAGCAGCTCCTCGTGCGTGCCCATCTCCGACACCGCCCCTTTGTCGAGAACGACGATCTTGTGCGCGCTGCGGATGGTGGAGAGGCGGTGAGCAATGACGAGCGTGGTGCGGCCGCGCATGAGGTTGTTCAGCGCCTGCTGCACGAGCCGCTCCGACTCCGTGTCGAGTGCCGAGGTGGCCTCGTCGAGGATGAGGATCGGCGGATCCTTGAAGAGCGCTCGGGCGATGGCCAGGCGCTGGCGCTGGCCGCCGGAGAGCAGCACGCCGCTCTCGCCGACGGTGGTGTCGTAGCCGTGGGGCAGCGCGCTGATGAACTCGTGCGCGTTCGCGGCGCGCGCGGCCTCGATCACCAGCCGCTCCTCGACGTTGCTGCGGCCGTAGGCGATGTTGTTGCGCACCGTGTCGTTGAAGAGGATCACTTCCTGCGTCACGAAACCCATCAGACTGCGCAGCGAGTTGAGGCGCGCGTCGCGGACGTCGACGCCGTCGATGGTGATGCGGCCGGAGGTGACGTCGTAGAAGCGCGGCAGCAGATTCACCAGCGTCGACTTCCCTGCTCCGCTGCCGCCGACCAGCGCCACGATCTCGCCGGGCGCGACGTCGAGATTGACCTCGCGCAGCACCGGCTCGTTGCCGTACGAGAAGGTCACGCGCTCGTAGCGCACGCCGCTGCCGACGCTCTGCAGCTCGATCGCGTCCGGCTTCTCGATTACCTCATTGGGGACGTCGAGCATGCGGAAGACGCGCTCGGCGGCGGAGAGCGCGGTGTTGAGCGAGAGGTTGACCTTGTTGAGCTTCTTGACCGGCGCGTACATCAGCGCGAGTGCGGTGAGAAAGCTGGCGAACTCGCCGCCGGTGAGCGTGCGCGCGGCGATGCGCGACTGCGCGTAGGCGAACAGCAGCACCATGCAGACGCCGGCCAGCAGCTCCATCACCGGCGAGGTCATGGCCTGCACGCGCTGCGCGCTCAGGTTCCACTTCAGATGGCGGCGCGAGGCGTCGCGGAAGCGGTCGATCTCGAACGGCTCCATGGTGAAGGCCTTGACGATGCGCACGCCGCGGATGGTCTCCTCGAGCAGCGTGGCGATCTCGGCCATCCGCTCCTGCGAGCGGTGGGTGGTCTTGCGGAGGCGCTTGCCGAACTGCACGACCGGCAGCACGATCAGCGGCGCACCGACGAAGCTCACCAGCGCCAGGATCGGGTTGAGGATGAAGACGTAGAGGATCAGGCCGAAGAGCGTGACCGACTCCTGCAGCAGGTCGCCCATGCGCGTCGAGACCGCCGCCTGAATCGCGTCGGCGTCGGAGACGACGCGGCTGATCATTTCCCCGGTGGAGCGCTCGCTGAAGAAGCGATGGCTCTGGTGGATGATGCGTTCATACAATTCGTTCCTTAAATCGCGTACGGTTGATAGCCCGACTTTTTGAAACGAATATTCAGATAGAAATGATGTGAAGGCGCGCACCACGAAGACGAGCAGCAGGATGGTCAGGACGCGCTTCCACTTGAGGGCCGGATCGCCGTTCCACCATCTCTCGAAGCGCTGCTGGGCGCGGATCACCGCCGGCGCTTTCTCCTGGAGCTGCTGCTGCACGAACGACGTGCGCGGATTCGGCGCGACCTTGCGCGCGACGCCGGGCGGCGTGAGCACGTCGTCGATGATCGGGCGCACCAGCGCGGCCAGCACGGTCTGCGTCAGCGCGAAGAGGATCATCGAGCCGAAGGCGAGGAACGCCCAGGCTTTGTAGTTGCGCAGGTACGCGTAGAGACGCCGCAGGACGCTCATGCGCCTGCCATCTTATGGATTTCGGCGGCGGCCCGCCGCGCGGCGCCCGGCTCGCCGAGCTGCGCGCGCACGGCATCGAGCTCGGCGACGATCGTTGCGTAGCGCTCGGGCGCGACGATCTTCCGCACTTCCTCCGCGATCCGCGCGCCGTTGACCTGATCCTGGATCAGCTCGGGCACCACTTCCCGCTCGGCGATGATGTTGACCAGGCTCCAGTGCGGCAGGTTCACCAGCTTGCGGCCGAGGAGATACGTGGCGCGGTTGAGGCGATACATGACCACGACTGGCGTGCCGAGGACGGCCGCTTCGAGGGTGGCGGTGCCGGAGGCGGAGAGCGCGACGTCGGCGGCGGCCACGGCTTCGCGGTCGTGGGCGATGATCGGAACGTTCACGCGCTTCTCGTCGACGATGCGCTGCAGTTTCTCGCGGCTGATGGTCGGCGCCTGGATGATGTAGGCGTCGACTTCGCGCTCGGCGCGCAGGATGGCCACGGCATCGAGCATCGGCGGCAGCAGCGTCTCCACTTCCTGCGTGCGCGAGCCGGGCAGCAGCGCGATGCGCAGCGCACCGCCGCTCGTCGCGCGGCGCTGCACGTGCGCGAGCTGTTCGACCAGCGGGTTGCCGACGTAGGTCACCGGCACGCCGTGCTTGCGATAGAAGGCTTCCTCGAACGGAAAGATGACGATCATCCGATCGACGTTCTTCGCGATCTGGCGCACGCGTCCGGTGTGCCACGCCCACACCTGCGGCGAGATGTAGTAGACGACGCGCAGGCCGAGCTCTTTGCAGCGTTTGGCCACGCGCAGGTTGAAGCCGGGATAGTCGATCAGGAAGACGAGGTCGGGACGCTCGCGCTCGATGCGCTCGAGCAGCTCGCGGAAGACGCGGCGGAACATCCGGAAGCGGAGCACCACGTCAACGAAGCCGACCACGCCCATCTCGCTGGCGTGATGGAGCAGCTCGACGCCTTCGCGTGCGAGCAGGTCGCCGCCGATGCCGAAGGCGCTGACCGGCGCGAGCGTCTTGAGCTCGCGGATCACCTCGGAAGCGTGCAGGTCGCCGGAGGCTTCGCCGGCTACGATGGCGAGCTTCATCGGAGCGGGAACGGGAACATCACCCATCCGAGGACGATGCCGCCGACGAAGAGCGCTCCGAAGACGAAGAAGAAGAAGCGGATCCGTTCGGCGCGCGCCAGCTCCCACTTCCAGAGCAGCGTGAAGTAGGCCGCCGCGCAGACGGCGTAGATGAACATCAGCACGACGTGATGCCGCAGCAGGCTCACTCCTTCCTCCCGACGGCGATGTCGTAGCAGTCGAGGACGAGCAGGAGGTTCATCAGGCCGGCGGTGAGCGTGAAGGTCGTGCCGTATTCGTAGGTGATCGAGGTGACGCTGCCGTGCTCGCCCATCGCGTTGGCGACGAAGTAGAGCGCGCCGGAGCCCATCGAGCCGAGGGTGGCCAGGAGCTTGAGCAACTGGCCGCGGCTTTCGGCGAGCGTGTAGAGCGCGCCGTCGATCTGCAGGCCGGCGAAGAAGAGGAAGACGATGATGACGAAGAAGCCGGCGGCGCGCGTGCGGCGGCCGAGGAAGAGATGGCCGGCGCCGGGCACGAGGAAGGCCAGGATCATCGCTGGAATGGCGCGCGACTTCATCCGGACAGCCGTTCTCCGAGCTCGGCGAAATGCGGCGCGAGCTTGTCGTAGGTGACCTCGAGCTCCTCCGGCACGAGGCGCGTCTGCGCGGTGACGGTCATGAAGTTCGAGTCGCCGCCCCAGCGCGGTACGACGTGCACGTGGTAGTGATCGGCCACGCCGGCGCCGGCGACGCTGCCGAAGTTCATGCCGACGTTGAAGCCGTCAGGATGGTAGACGTCCGACAGAATGCGCTGCGCCTCGGCGGTCAGGCGGATCAACGCGCGCAGCGAGGCGTCGGTGCTGTCGAACAGACGCGCCTCATGCGCGACCGGCGCGACCATCAGGTGGCCGTTGGTGTACGGATAGCGATTGAGCATGACCACGGTGTCGGCGGCGCGAAAGAGCGTGAGCGTGGCGCGCACGTCGTCCGAGGCGGCGGCGATGCAGAAGATGCACCCCACCGGCTGCTCGCGTTTCGGTGCGGTCAAGTAGTGATACCTCCAGGGGGTATACAGGATTTCCACGAAGAAGACTTACTCGCCGGCCGGAGCGGCGCCGTCTCCTCCGTCGCCGAGGGCCTTGTTGATCAGCTCCTTGAGCTCCTTGCCCGGCTTGAAGTACGGAATCTTCTTCGACGGCACTTCCACTTTCTCGCCGGTCTTCGGATTGCGGCCGGTGCGCGACTTGCGGCTGCGGAGGCGGAAGCTGCCGAAGCCGCGCAGCTCGATTTTCTGGCCGGAGCGCAGCGAGTCGACGATGGAGTCGAAGACGATGTTGACGATGGTCTCGGCCTGTTTCTTGGTGAGCTGGACCACGCGGGCGACCTCGTCGACGAGCTCCGCCTTGGTCATCACGCCGGCGCCGGGCGCGCTCTCTTCCTCTTCCTCTTCCTGATCCTGTTCGAGATCGAGATCGGTCGTTTCGTCCAAAGTTGCCTCCCGCTTACCAGTGATAGAGAAACTGCGGCAGCCTGCGGCTCAATGCGCGCGAGAGCAGGCCTTCGGCGTCGCCGGAATCGCTGAGCAGATCGAGCAGACCGCCCTCGCGGCGGCGCGGCCAGATGCGGGCCGGCTCGCCGCTGATGTGGGCGAGTTTTGCGGCCGTGTCGACGGCGTCGTCGATGCTGCCGAGGCGGTCGACGAGCTTCAGTTGCAAGGCCTGCTCGCCGGTGAAGACGCGCCCGTCGGCGATGCGCGCCACTTCCTCGAGCTTCATCCGCTTGCCGCGCCCGTTGGCGACGTCGCGCACGAACTGCTGGTGCAGTTGCGAGACGATCGACTGGAAATACTGCCGCTCGGCGGGCGTGAGCTCGCGGTACGGATTGCCGGCATCCTTGAGCGCGCCGCTGGTGATCGTCTCCGGCTTGAGCTTGGCCCACTTGACGAGATCCTTCATGTCGAACCACTGCATGATCACGCCGATGGAGCCGGTGATCGAGCCGGGGTTGGAAACGATCTCGTCGCAAGCGGACGCGATGTAGAAACCGCCGGAGGCGGCGACGCTGTCGAGCGAGGCCACGATCGGCTTGCCGCTGTCGGCGCGCGTGCGCCGGATCGCGGAGTAGATCTCCTGCGAAGGCGCGATGGCGCCGCCGGGGCTGTTGATGCGCACCACCATCGCCTTGACGGCGGCGCTCCTCGAGTACTTGCGCAGCGCGTCGAGCGTGTCGCGCGCGTCGATGATCTCGCCTTCGATCGGGATGATGGCGACCTTCTCGGTCGAGATCGAAAAGTCGGTCGAGTCCTTGCCGGCGGCGAGCGCGAACATCGCCAGCAGGAAGACTCCGCCGAAGAGCAGCAGGCAGCCGGTGAGCGCGCCGAAGAAGAAGGCGCCGGTGCGCGACTTGCGCGGAGGCGCGGGCGGAACGCTGTCCGGAACCGCGGGCGCCGGCGGCGGACCGACCGGCGGCTCCTGCTCTCGCTGCATCTCGGGCGACTCGAGGTCGGTCATTCGTCGCCTCTATTCGTGCTCGTCCGGTGGCGTGCCGGGCGCGGCGGCTTCCTGCGTCTCGGCGGCCGCTTCGTGAGGCTCGGCGCCGGCCTGCGCGCGCTCTTCCTCGCTGAGCGGCTCGACGTCGCGCGTGGTCAATCCGATCTTCCGCTCGTTGACGTCGATCTTGATGATGCGCGCGCGCAGCGGCTCGCCGGGATGAAAGGTCTTGTCGAGTTTCTGCCGCGGATCGCGCTGCACCTCGGAAACGTGGGCGAGCCCTTCGACCCCGTCGGCCAGCCGCACGAAGAGGCCGAAGTCGGTGATCTTCGAGACCACGCCGACCACTTCGTCGCCGATGTTGTGGCCGCGCGCGAAGTTGTCCCATTCGTTCGGCAGAAACTCGCGGATCGACAGCGACAGCCGCTGGTTCTCGCCGTCGACGTTGATCACGCGCGCCTTCACCGTGTCGCCCTTCTTGAGCACCTCGCTCGGGTGCTTGAGGCGCCGGTGCCACGACATGTCGGAGATGTGAATCAGCCCGTCGATGCCTTCTTCCACTTCGACGAACGCGCCGAAGTCGGTGAGGTTGCGGACTTTTCCTTCGATCACGGTGCCGACCGGATAACGCTCGGAGATCGTGTCCCACGGATTCTGTTCGAGCGCTTTGAGCGAGAGCGAGATGCGGCGGTTGGCGATGTTGACGTCGGAGACGACCGCTTCCACCTCGTCGCCCATGTTCAGCATCTTGGCCGGATGGCGGACCTTCTTCGTCCACGACATCTCGCTGACGTGAATCAGCCCTTCCACACCTTCTTCGAGCTCGAGGAACGCGCCGTAGTCGGTGAGCGAGACCACGCGGCCGCGCACTTTCGAGCCGAGCGGATAGCGGTCGGCGACGTCGGACCAGGGATCGGGCGACTTCTGTTTGTAGCCGAGCGAGACGCGCTCGGAAGAGGGATCGAATTTGAGGACCATCACCTCGATCTCGTCGCCGACGTTGAAGTACTCGGACGGATGGGTGACGCGGCCCCAGGAGATGTCGGTGATGTGCAGCAGACCGTCGACGCCGCCGAGGTCGACGAAGACGCCGTAGTCGGTGATGTTCTTCACCACGCCGTGCGTCAGCTCGCCTTCCTTGAGGCGTCCGAACGTGGCGGTCTTCGCCTCCGCCTGCTCGACTTCGACGATGGCGCGGCGCGAGAGCACCACGTTGCTGCGCTTCTTGTCGAACGAGACGATCTTGAACTTCATCTCGTGGCCGCGCAGCGCGTCGAGGTTCTTGACCGGCTTGGTGTCGATGAGCGAGCCGGGCAGAAACGCCTTCACTCCGCCGACGTCGACCTGCAGCCCGCCTTTGACGCGCTCGATGACGCGGCCGCCGATCGGCTGATCGGCTTTGTACGCGGCTTCGATGTCGTCCCAGACGCGCATACGAGCCGCTTTTTCGCGCGACAGTGCGACATAGCCCGACGCATCTTCGAGACGCTCGACGAAGACTTCGATCTCGTCGCCGCGCTTGACGCGCACCTGGCCGTCATAGCCGGTGACTTCGTGCAGCGGCAGGAGACCTTCCGATTTGTAGCCGATGTCGACGACGACGTCGGAGGGCGTTACCTTGATGACGCGGCCACGGATGATTCCGCCTTCGGCGAGGGACGGCTTCTCATAAAGGTCGAGCAAGTCCTCCATGCCGAGGTTTTCGAGGTCCGCTCCGTTGGTGTCCGCCTGACGCGGCTGATTTGGTTTCTTCGTCTCGTCATTGGACGCCATGTACTGGGGAACCCCCTACTGAATGATTCGGCTGCCGGGCACGCGCCGCGCCAGGACCGTAATCTGCGCTAAGTTGTTGATACACGTCGAAATCGGGAGTTTAGCGACCGATCCATAAGGGAGTCAAGAAAACCGGGGACATCAGCGCGCGCGAATGGTGCTGACGATGCGCTCGACGACCTCTTCAATGGTGAGGTCGGAGGTATCGACGACATTGTAGGAATCGTCGTACGTGAGCGGCGAGTCGGCCCGCGTGGAGTCCTGACGGTCGCGCTTGACGGTCTCGGCGAGCACGGTGTCGAAATCCGCAGCCTCGCCTTTCGCGACGAGCTCTGCGTAGCGCCGCTGCGCGCGCACTTCGGGACGCGCGGTCAAAAAGAATTTGTGCGGTGTTTCCGGAAAGACTTTTGTCCCGATGTCCCGACCTTCCAATACGCCGCCATTGCGGCGGCCGAGCTCCTGTTGCAGGCGCACCAGCACGCGGCGGACGGGCGGCGCGGCGGAGACATGGCTGGCGGCCATGCTGATCTCGGGCGTGCGGATGAGGCGCGTGACGTCGTCGCCATCGAGGAGCACGCGCGGCGGATCGCCGGGGACGAACTCGATGACGACGCGCGAGGCGAGCTGTTCGAGGGCATCGGCGTCGTGAACGTCGACGCCGCGGCGCGTCGCGGCGAGACCGATGGCGCGGTACATCGCGCCGGTGTCGATGTGCGGCAGGCCGAGTGCGCGCGCGACGAGTTTGGAGGTGGTGGTTTTTCCGACGCCCGACGGCCCGTCGATGGCAACGATCAGCGGCGCGTCGCCGTTCATCGTCCGTCCTTCATCGTCGCAGCGCTATCCGCGGCCGCGGCCACTGCGCGCCGGCGCCGAGCGTTTGCGCGGCGCGGCGGCGGTCGCGCTCTTCTTCCGCGACGATGCGGCGGCGCGCGGTTTGGCGGCGGCCTTTTTCTTCGAGGCCGGACGCGCGGTGGTGCGGCGCGCCTTCGGCTTCGGCATCTCCTGCATCGTAGCCAGCATCTTCACTTCCTGCCGCGTCAGCTCGCGCCAGTCGCCGGGCGTGAGCGCAGGATCGGAGATCGGTCCGATGGCGACGCGGCGCAGCTTCGAGACCGGATGCCCGACGGCCTTGAACATCTTGCGGATCTGCTGATTGCGGCCTTCGCGCAGCTTGACCTGGTACCAACTGTTGCCTTCGTCCTCGTTGCGGCCGGTGGTCTTCATCCGCTCGATCTCGCACGGGACGGTGCGCTTTCCTTCGAGGGTGATGCCGCGCTCGAGCTTGGCGATGATCCGCTCTTCCGGCACGCCGCGCACTTTGACGTGGTAGGTCTTGACCGAGCCATGTTTCGGATGGGAGACCTTGTACGCGAGGTCGCCGTCGTTGGTCAGCAGCAGCAGTCCCTCGGATTGGTAATCGAGGCGGCCGACCGGATAGATGCGCTCGCGCACGCCCTTGACCAGGTCGATGACGGTCTTCCGTCCTTCCGGGTCGTTGACGGTCGAGGTGACTTCCTTCGGCTTGTACAGAAGGATGTAACGGTGGGTTTCCGCACGGGTGATCAGCTTGCCGTCGACTTTGATGTGATCGCGACCGGCGTCGGCGCGGGTCCCGAGCTCGGTGACGACTTTGCCGTTCACCGTGACCCGACCTTCTCGAATCATCGACTCGGCTTCTCTGCGTGATGCAAAGCCGGCATGGGCGATGATCTTCTGCAGTCGCTCGAGTTGCATCACTCTTCTATCGGTTCGCTGCCGTTCGATTCTAACTGAGATTCCTCGGCGGGAGCCGCAGTCTGTTCTTCGAAAGTCGTGCCTTCGCCTTCGGCGATCTCGTCGATCACTTCCACCGGCGCCTCGATCGGCGTGTTCTGGATGGCCGCGACGAGATCGTCGTTGATGGTCTCGCCGATGAGATCTCCGAACTCTTCGAGGCGCGGCAGGTCGCGAATGTCGTTGAGCCCGAAGTGCACCAGGAAGTCTTTGGTGGTGCGGTAGAGGAACGGGCTGCCGACGACGTTCTTGCGTCCGGCGACGCGGATCATGCGGCGCTCGAGCAGCGTGCGGATGGCGGACGCGGAGTTGACGCCGCGGATCTCGGCCACTTCCGGCGCGGTGATGGGCTGGCGGTAGGCGACGATGGCCAGGGTCTCGAGCGCGGCCAGCGAGAGGCGGTTCTCCCCTTTTTTGGCAAAGTACTTTTTGAGGATGGAGTCGTGCTCGGCGCGCGTGGTCAGCCGCCAGCCGCCCGCGGCCTGCTCGAGCATGAAGCCGCCGACATGCTCGTCGAGCCCGCGCTTGATCTCCTCGAGCTGCGCCGCGACGACGTCCTTGGTCTCATCGAGCGACTCGGCCAGGTCATCGACGCGCACCGGATCGCTCGACAGAAAAAGAATGGCCTCGAGGGCGGCTTTCAATTCATTTGGTTCCATGAATCAGGAGTTCCTCCGAGGAACTGCTTCTATCAACTATTCTCGAACATCGCGAAGGTCGTGTCGTCGATCTCGCGGTCGGTGGGGTTCACCAGGATTTCGCCGAAGTTCTCGCTTTGCTGCAGGGCGATGCCGCCGAGACGGACCAGCTCCAGGGTGCCGAGAAAGACGGCGATCAATTCGTTGCGGTCGCGTCCTTCGAGAAACCACTGCAGCCGCAGCGGCGACTTCTCGCGCACTTTCGCGTAGAGCTCGCGCATCTTGTCGGAGATCTTGTGCACCACGCGGCGCAGCTCGATCGCCTGCGGATGGTTCTGCCGGTAGCGCACGAGCGCGGTGCGGAACGCGTCGATCAGATCGAACAGCCCCACTTCACTCATGTCCACTTCCGCCGGCTCCTCGGCGCCCGGCGGCGGCATGCGCGGCCGCGTCCACATCCCCATGCGCAGCACGTCGAGCTCCGCGAACGTCTCCGCCACCGCTTTGAAACGCTGATATTCGAGCAGGCGGTCGACCAGCTCCTTGCGCGGATCCTCGCCCGACTCCTCCGCGTTTTCGTCGCGCGGCAGGAGCATGCGCGACTTGATGTTGATCAGCAGCGCGGCCATGTAGATGTAGTCGGCGGCGATGTCGAGGTCGAGCTCCGCCATCGCGTCGAGGTAGGCGTTGTACTGCTCGGTGATCAGGACGATGGGGATGTCGTAGATGTCGACTTCGTTCTTCTTGATCAGATGCAGCAGCAGATCGAGCGGCCCGTGAAACGACGGCAGCGTGACCTTGTACGCGCCCTCGTCGATCTCTTCGGTCTCCGGCTGCGGCGGCGGCGCGACCTCCGGTGCGGGTGCGGCGGCGACGGCTTCCTTCTCTTCGTCGCTCACGCGCGCAGCTCCGGGTAGTCGAGTTTCATCGCGCTGCGCACCAGCGCCAGCGTTTCGCTCGCGCGCTCGCGCGCTTTGGCGTTGCCTTCGCGCAGCGCGTTCCAGACGATGCCGGGATCGCGCGCGATCTCCTCGCGGCGCTCGCGCATCGGCCGCAGCGACTCGATCATGATGTCGGCCAGCAGCTTCTTGTCCTGCACGCAGCCGATCTGCGCGGTGCGGCATTCATGGTCGACGCGCTGGATGGTGGCGTCGTCGGAGAAGAGCTTGTGGAACTGGAAGAGGTTGCAGATGTCGGGATTGCCGGGATCGCTGCGCCGCACGCGATTCGGGTCGGTGAACATCGTCGAGACGAGCGTGCGGATCTCGTCCGCGCTGGCGGTCAGCGGGATGGTGTTGCCGTACGACTTCGACATCTTGCGCCCGTCGAGCCCCGGCACTTTCGGCGTGGCGGTGAAGAGCGGCTGCGGCTCCGGAAAGACCGGACCATAGAAGTTGTTGAAGCGCCGCACGATCTCGCGGGAGAGCTCGAGGTGCGAGGCCTGGTCCTCACCCACCGGCACGAAGCCGGCGCGGTAGACGATGATGTCGGCGGTCTGCAGCAGCGGATAGCCGAGGAAGCCGTAGGTGTTGAGATCCTTCTCCTCGAGCTGCTGCTGCTGATCCTTGAACGTAGGCACGCGCTCGAGCCACGGCAGCGGCGTGACCATCGAGAGCAGCAGATGCAGCTCGGCATGCTCCTTCACTTCCGACTGCAGGAAGAGCACGCACTTTTGCGGATCGAGTCCCGCGGCCAGCCAGTCGGCGACGGCGTCGAAGGCGGCCTGCCGCACGTTCGAAGGATCGGCGTAGTCGGAGGTCAGCGCATGCCAGTCGGCGACGAAGAAAAGCGACGAGTAGCGATCCTGCAACTCGACCCAGTTCCGCACCGCGCCGAAGTAGTTGCCGAGATGAACGCGGCCGGTCGGACGGAGGCCGCTGAGGACGTATGGAGATGGCTGATTCACGCGTGACTCACGGGCTTGGAAATGACGCGGCAGTGTAGCAGCTACGCGACCGTTTGCCGGAACGCGTTCGGATCGCCGCCGCGCTCGGCCCACGCGTCGATCAGCAACGGCACTTGCGGGTCGTCCGGTTGTACGCGCAGCCAGCGGCGCACCGCCGGTTCGGCGACGTGCAACGCCACGCCGGCGCGCAGCCACGACCGCAGCAGCAGCGCCGCCTGTGCTTCATCTCCGCGAGCGGCCAGCCAGGAGCCGATGTACCGCTCGGCCCACCGCCGGTCCTTTCCGCTATCGAGCCACGCGCAGAGCAGCACGCGCGCGGGCGTTCTGGTCGGATGACGCGCGAGCCAGTCTTCGCTGAGCTTCTGTCCGAGCGCGGGCGCGACGCCGCAGGCGATCCAGTGCGCAAGGAGGTTGGCCACCGACAGGCTCTCGAGCCGTTCGCCGATTGCGGTCTTGAGGTGTCTCTCCGCGTCCGCGCCGCCGTGCGAGAGCCACAGCTGCAACACGCTCCTGACCCGGTCCGTTCGGCTGTTGAGCAACAGCCATGACGCCGCGAGCGGCGCGATCTCGGAGTCGTCGGGGCGAACGACCAGCCACAGCGCCAGAAGGTCGCCGGCGCCGCTGATCCTGCCGTACTGCCGCAGCCAAGCGAGGACGTGCGCCCGGATGGCGGCCGGATCGCCGCCGTTTTCCAGCCAGGCGCCGAGCGCGTAGGAAACGCCGCGGTGCGTCGCGGTGAACTTCGCGACGTGCGCATCGAGCGCTGATGCAATCGCCAGCCATCGCCGCGTCCCAAGCAACCACGTGTACAGGAGACTGTGGACGTGTGGCGAGGTCTCGGCGTGGTGCGTTGCCCAGGCGACGACCGCCGGCTGCAGCGCCTCGGGATCGAGCGGCGCTTCGACGAGGAACGTAAGGAAGTAGCCAGTCGCTTCCTCGCGAATATTGCTTTCCGTCGCGAACCACTTCCACAGAGCCGGTTCGAGCGTCGCGACGTCTCCTCCGCGAGCGATCCATGCCCGGTACAACGCCTTTGCTTCCGCGGTCGTCCCGAAGTCGGCGAGCCACTGCACGACATGGCGCCGCACCGATTCCAACGGCGCGTCGTGGTCGAGCCACGCACAGAGCAGACGGCGCGACAGCTCGTTCCCGCGCTGCGCTTCCAGCCAGGCCACGACATCACTTTCGATGGCCGCCCAATCGCCGGTCGCGTGCAGCCACTCGATGTACACGTTCCGCGCGCACAGCCGTGTGCCATGCTTGTCGAGCCAGGCTCCCAGCAACTCTGCGATGAGCGACAGATCGAGACCGCGCGAGATCCACGCGCGGAAGACGTAGTCGGCAGCTTCGTGGTCGTATGACCGGAGATACTCCGACCCGACCTGCTCCGCGCGCTCGACGTCGTCCGTCGCTCGGAGCCAGTGCCACAACAGATACGACGCACCTTCGGTGATGCACCGATCGTCGACAAGTCGGGTCAGGTACGGCAGCACGAGCCCGGGATCGCCTCGCGCGCCGAGCCACGCGTTCACCGGATAGTCGAACGCGTCACTCGATGCGTGCTCGTGTGCCTTCAGGTAGGTCAGCAGGTATTGCTCGACGGTGCCGACGTCCGGGTGCGCGTCGAGCCACGACCGGAGGACGTAATCGGCCTCACGGTGGCGCGCGTACTTTTCGAGCCAGGCGATGACGCGGTGTTGATCTGCGGCGGAATCCCGTACGGCGTCGAGAATCGCCGTCAAGAGGAAACTGGCGGCGTAGGTGTTGTGCTTCGGATCGTCGAGCCATGCTCGCGCGGCGACGAGCGCGCCCGGTACCTGTTCACGCACTCCGACGCTCAGCAGCGCGTCGACGGCTGGTCCGGCGGCGATCGCGGCAGCGAGCCAGCGCTTCAATTTGCCGAGCGTCTCCTGGTCATCGCGCGCATGGCGCGCCGTCCAGCTCAGCGTCGACTGGAACATCGCCTCGCCGACGCTTTTCCTCCAGAACTCCTCGTGGTGGTCGAGGATCGCCGCCCGCGCCGCCGGCGACAGCAGCGGAGAACGGATGACGTACGTCCGCGCGTGATACCAGGCCGGATTCGCGGTGAGGTGGCGGTCGATCAGCGCCCTCCAGTCGACCCGAGCGAACAGCGGCTGATCGGCGACGCGCTGCAGCGTGAGCAGAGCCGACGCGATCGCATCGTGCCGCTCGGCGACCGTGAGCAACTCGCTGACGAACGCGTCGACGGAGTGGCGCACCTTCTCGGCGTAGGCGAGCACGACGCGGTCGGTGAACATGTCGTGCGCGACTTCGAGGCGGCCCGTATGTTCGACGGCCCACCCGTCGTTGGCGAGCCAGTCGCGGATCTCGCCGTATTCACCGTCGATCGCAGTCGCCGCCGACCCGGCCAGCGGCAGGATGCTCATGAGGATGGCCGTATTCCGCTCGAAACGATTGCTGTTGCCGACGCGTGAGCGAACCCGCTTGGCGATCCAGTTGCCGAACTCCCGTTCGTGCAGCAGCTCGCGCAAGTCGTCCTCGCCGCCGCGCCGTTCGCGCAGGTAGAGCAACATGACGGCGAAGATCGGGAGGTCGCCGCAGATGCGGAGATGTGCGTCGGTCGGCGTGATGCCGGATTGTTCGAGAATCCAGCGGACCGCCGCCGTGCGATAGCGCGTATACCAGGCGTCTTCCTCGCGGTCGACCGGTGTGGCGTCGATGTGCTCGTGCCGCCGCGTGCCGTCGTGGAGCATCGGGTAGTAGCTGGTGCGGCAACTCGCGATCCAACGAAGCCGGTGGCCATGTACGTCGTTGACCTGGTCGATCATGTCGACGATTGCATCGAACTCGTCGAGCGTCTCCGCGTAGTCGATCAGCAGCAGGACCGGGTGCTCGCGTCGAAGCGCTCCGGCGAGCTGCCGAACCGAGTCTGCCGGCATAGTCGGCTGGACGGTCATCACCAGCCAGGCGTTCCGTTGCGCCTCGCGGGCGAGCTCGAACGCGAGCCGCGTCTTCCCGATGCCGCCCTTGCCGGAGATGACCAGACCTTGCACGTCACCGCTGAGCAGGCGGAGGAGCGCCGCATCGTCGCGGATCGTCGCGGGCGGCGGATCGTTGGCCGCGTGCGCGGCCATGCTGTAGTACGGCAATTTGTCGGAGCTGAGATACTCGCGGAACGTGTTCGTGCGGCGCGACGTGTCGAACGGCAGAAGGCCCGGAGGCGAGAGCGACGGAAACCAGCGGAAGACGAGTTGCGGCGCGTCCGCGAGCCGCTCGCGGATGTCGTTGTAGTCGATGATCTCGACCGCGATGTGGCGCAGGTGTGCGAGTTCCGGCTTCGACGCGCACGCCGCGAAAAAAGCCGTGATCGTTCCGGCGAGGTTCTGCCGCTGCGCCAAGATCAATTCCGCACTCGTGCAAAAGAGATAACGGCGGATAGCCTCGTCGCCGCTGCGCACCCAGGGCGCGTACTGTGCGCTCACCTTCGGCGCCAGAAGATTGCGCCGCAGGTGATCCTCGACGGCCGCCCACGCTTTCACCGCATGCGCGCCGCTCTCCGCTTTCTTGCACTCGACGATCGTGCCGCTGTCGGTGGCGCAGTCGATTGCGCCGTCTTTGCTGCGCAGAAAGAGGTGGAGATCCTTCTCGGCGAGGCTCAAGAGTTCGAACGCGAATTCCTGAAACGTCAGGCCGAGATCGGCGCGGCGAAGCGCCGGATTGATCGTCTGTTCTCGAAACGGAGGGATTTCGAGCATTCCGGCATTTTCTCATGCCGCGGTCGGGCGGAGGCCGACGGCTTCGCGCCTCAGTCGCGCGCGGTCGCTTCGGGAACGGGGACGCCGAGGAGCGCGCGCGCGACCGACTCGGCGCGCGGCAGGTTCTCGTTCACCACTTCGATGGCGAGATCGCGCGCGCGTTCCATCAGGTCGTAGTCGCGGAGGATGTGGCCGAGGCGGAAGCGCGTCGCGCCCGATTGCCGCGTGCCGAGGAACTCGCCGGGGCCGCGGAGCTGCAGATCCTGCTCCGCCACTTCGAACCCGTCGCGCGACGCTTCGAAGCGCGCCAGGCGATCCCTCGCCTCGCCCGCGATCTGATCGTCGTGCAGCAGCACGCAGTACGACTTCCGCTCGCCGCGGCCGACGCGGCCGCGCAACTGATGCAACTGCGAGAGGCCGAAGCGGTCGGCGTCGACGATCAGCATCATCGACGCATTCGGCACGTCGATGCCGACTTCGATCACGGTCGTCGCGACGAGGATGTCGATCTCGCCGCGCTTGAAGCGCTGCATCGTCTCTTCCTTCTCGTCGCTCTTCATGCGGCCGTGCATCATGGCCACGCGGCGGTTCGGAAAGCGGGTGCGCACCGTTTCGAAGCCTTGCGAGAGCGGCTTGAGGTTCGATTTCTCCGACTCCTCGATGATCGGATAGACGATGTACGCCTGCGCGCCGGCGGCGATCTCGCCGTCGAGAAAGTCGTAGACGCGGTCGACCTCGTGCGCGGCGCGGACGGCGGTCTTGATCTTCTGCCGTCCCGGCGGCAGCTCGTCGATGACGGAGAGCTCGAGATCTCCGTAGACGGCCAGCGCGAGCGAACGCGGAATGGGCGTGGCGGTCATCACCAGGATGTCGGGCTCGGCGCCTTTGGCGAAGAGTTTCTGGCGCTGCTCGACGCCGAAGCGATGCTGCTCGTCGACGATGGCCAGGCCGAGGGAGCGGAAGGCGACCTTCTCTTCGAGGATGGCATGCGTGCCGACGACGAGTTGGATGAAGCCGTCGCGCAGCCCGGCCACGAGCGTGCGCCGCTCGCCGGCGGACATCGAGCCGGTGCCGCGGGCGATGACCAGACGGTTGGTCGTGCCGGGATGGTCAACTAGTTGACGAATTCGCTGATAGTGCTGCTCGACCAGGATTTCCGTCGGCGCGAGCAGCGCCACCTGATGCCCGTTGCGGATCATGATGATCGCCGCGATGAGCGCGACGATGGTCTTGCCGCTGCCGACGTCGCCCTGCAGCAAGCGGTACATCGGGCGCTCCGCGCGCAGGTCGTCGGCAATTTCGCGTAGCACACGTTTCTGTGCAGTGGTGAGGCGGAACGGGAGGATGCGCTTCACCTCGTCGCGCAGCGCGTCGTCGATCTCGATGCGCCGCGCCTTCGTCCGCGTCTCCTCGGTGGCGCGGCGCACGCGCAGCGCGAGCTGCAGTGTGAAGAACTCCTGCAGGATGACCCGCAGATGCGCCGGGGAGCGGCGCGAGAGAAACTCCGGCGTGAGCTCGCGCGGCTGATGCAATTCGGCGAGTGCCTCGGCCAGCGGGATCACGCCGAGCCGCGCGCGCAGATCCTCGTGCAACGGATCTTCGAGCTGCGGCAAGGTCTCGAGCGCGCGCTCCACGATCCGCCGCAAGGCCTTCGGCGGCACGTTCGCCACCTTCGAGTAGATCGGGACGACCGCGCCTTCCTCTTCCTCCGACCCTTCGAACTTTTCCCAGTCGGGACTCTCGATGACTAGGCCGCGGCTGCCGCTCGCGCGCGGCGCGCCGTAGACGGAGAGGCGGTCGCCGCGGGCGATCTGTTCAGCGAGCCACGGTTGCTTGAACCAGACCAGCTTCACCGAGCCGGTGCCGTCGTCGAGCACCGCCTCGAAGAGTTTCATCCGCTTGAACTTGGTGATGCTCGCGTGCGCCGACATGACCCGGCCGCGCAGCAGCACCGGCACGTCGATCGAGCGCCCCAGGTCGGCGATGCGCGCCGGATGGCGGCGGTCTTCGTAGCGAAAGGGAAAGAAGAGAAGAAGGTCGCGGAGCGTCTTCAGTCCCGCCGCCTCGAGCGCCGCGCCGCGGCCGGGGCCGACGCCTTTGACGAACTGCAGCTCGGTGTCGGGAGAAAGCGGCACGTGCAACATTGTCGACGAATGCGGCCGCTCTGCGGAACGTAGAACGCGGAACACGGAACACGGAACGTGGGGCGCGGCCTTCGTTCCGTGTTCCGCGTTCCGTGTTCTACGTTCTAATCGAAGACCGTCTTCATCGAGATCAGACCGATCTTCAGCAGGTCGCCGTTGTGCAGCGTGACCGGAACGCCGGTCGGGATGCGCTGGTCGTTGACGTACGTGCCGTTGACGGTGCCGACTTCCTCGAGCACGTGATAGTCCTCGCCGGTCTTGATGATCTTGGCGTGACGGCGGGAGACGGAGCGGTTCGTGTCTACAGGCGTTAGATCGATGTCCGGCAGGATTCCGGTCACCGGATCGGCTCTACCGATGGTGGTTTCGTCGCCGTTGCTGAAGAAGAAGGCGGTGCCGGTGGCCACGTCGACCAGACGATGCCGGGTCGCTTTCTCCGGCTGGGCGACGACGGTGGCGTCGAGGGCGACGTGATCGACGTCGACTTCCCGGCCGGCGAGTTTCTCGAGCAGCGCGTTCGCCTCGCGCAGCCGCTTCGAATATTTGCGGATGATGCGCACCGCTACTTCGGGGTTTTTGCGCAGCATCTCGTCGAAGCGCGAGCCGTTGATGGCGACCGCGCGCACCTCGGTGACGGCGACGGCGTCCGCGGTGCGCGGCATGGCCTCGAGCACGGCCATCTCGCCGAAGAAGTCGCCTTTCTCCAAGCGCGAGAGCACGTGCGACTCGCCGCCGATGTGCTTGATGATCTCGACCTCGCCATCCTGGATGATGAACATCTCGGTGCCGAGCTCGCCCTGGGCGAAGATGCGGTCGCCGGCGGCGAAGACGAGCTGCGCGTCGCGGATCGGATCGCGGCCGGCGCCGCCGGTGGTCTTGAAGACTGCCTTCATGCGTGACTCGGGCCTCATCGACTGACGACAGGCTCCGTGATCGTGAAGGTGTGCTGGCGAGTGCTGAGCCGGACCGGCGCGCCGATCGGCATCAAGAGGTTGTTCCCATGATGTCCGAACGGCAGATTGCGTACGACGGGGATGTTGCTGGACCCGAAGAATTCGCGCAGGAAATCGAGCAATTCCGGCTCGTTCCCGCAGCTTTTCAGCGCTCCAATGACCACACCTCGGATGCTGCGCATTCTGCCAGACAGCCTCAGGTGGGTCAACATACGGTCGATGCGATAGACAGGCTCGTCGACGTCTTCCCAGAACCAGATGCCGTCGTCGATCCAGTAGTCATACGGCGTCGCGGTCAATGCGGAGATCAACGACAGGCAGCCGCCGAACAGCAGTCCCTCGGCCTCACCTTCACAGACGACGTCTTCTTCTTTGAACGAGCGCGCGAGCGGCGCATCGCCGCCGAGGATCGACCAGAACCAGCGCTCGACATCGGGCGACAGTCCATTATGAAAATCGAGATTGACCATCGGCCCGTGAAACGAGGCGACGTTCGCGTGTAAGGCCATGGCCTGGTGCAATGCGGTGACGTCGCTGAAGCCGACTACGGGACGCGGATTGGCGGCGATGGCGGCGTAATCGATGCGGTCGAGGATGCGCATCATGCCGTAGCCGCCGCGGCTGAAGAAGAAGGCGTCGTATTCGGTAGAGCTGAAGAATCGGTTGAGGATTTCGGCGCGCTCGTCGTCGGAGCCGGCGAGATAGCCGCGGTGCCGCGCGGCGATGTTGGGCGCGAGCGTGACGCGGTGGCCGAGGCGCTCGAGGTTGTGGGCGCCGTCGGCAACGCGTGCGGCGTCGGAAGGAGACGAGCCGGCCAGGACGGCGATGTGTGCGTGGCGCGGGAGCGCGCGCGGACGAACGAGAGTCACGCGCGGGATGGTAGCAGTGAAAGATGCGTGGAGCGGACGTGTAAGCCGAATTCTGTCTCCTCTTGCGAGGCGAGGATCATTCATCTGCCGCGCGCGTTACCGCGGCGGTCGAGCAACCTACCCGGACGCTCGAACGGATACGGGCGGATCCTTACGTCCCTATTTGGTCTTGCTCCGCAGGGGGTTTGCCGTGCCATCGCCACTCACGTGGGATGCGGTGCGCTCTTACCGCACCGTTTCACCCTTACCTCCTCCGATGCTTGCGCACCGGCGATCGGCGGTTTGTTTTCTGTTGCACTTTCCGTCGCGTCACCGCGCCTGGCCGTTAACCAGCCTGCTGCCCGTCGGAGTTCGGACTTTCCTCCACACCTTGCGATGCGGCGATCCTCCGGTCCGCTCCACGCACGAGTCGATAACAGGGCGCAACGGAAAATGTTCCAGCGGCCGACATGAAATCGATACTGCTAAATTGCTGCTGATTAAGTGAGTTAGAAAGAATGTCGGCGCGCCGACATCAAAATTCGGTGCGGTTTTTCGGATCGGAAAAGTACGCGGCCCAGTCTTCGTGCGCGACCTCGTCGCTGCCGGCAGACTCTTCGAGCAGGCGCAGAAAGGCGGCGGTGGTGACGACCTCGACCTGCCGCCGCTGCACGCGCGCGGCGAGCCCGCGGTCGGAGGTGACGACGCTCCAGCCGCGGCCGCTGGAAGCGCGCTCGGCGATCAGCTCGTCGGCTTCGCGCGCGCCGCTGAAGACGACGCTGACGCTGCCGAGGTGGCGGGCGAAGCTGGGCGGCTCGACGCCGTCGAAGATGCAGGTGACGCGGGTGCGCTTCGCACGCGCGAACGAAGCCAGCGACCGCACCAGGGCGCGCTTCGCCTCATCGCTCTGGCGTTGCGCGCCGAGAACGTTGGAGCCGTCGATGAGGTAGGGCATGGCGTGCCCGGTCGCTAACGCCCGACTGCGCGCACGGCCGCGCTCTGGTCGCGCAGCGCCGCCGGGATCTGCGCCATCGCCGCCTGCGCCTCGGCGCGCGTCGCGTAGCGGCCCCAGTAGACGCGGTAGCAGGAGCGCGTGCCGAGCTTCTGCGGGACGAACCAGACGTTGCCGCCGCCGTCGCGCATGGCCTTGGTGATGTTCGCCGCCTCGCAGAGGATCTGGATCTGGACGGTGAAGTTGCCGTTCGGGTTCGCCGCGTAGTCGCGCGCCATCGCGTCGTAGCGCGAGCGATCGTCGCCGGTCGGCTTGGCGTTGATCTTCGGCATGGCGGTGTTGGTGTTGTCGGCGACCGCGGGCGGCGGCGGAGGCGCGGTGGCGGTGACTTGCAGCGGCGCGCGCGGCGCGGCAGCGTGCGTCGAGGTGGCGGCGGGCGGCTGTACCGCCGGCGTGGCCGCTGCCTGAGTCGCCGTCACTGCCGGAGCGGCGACGGGCGCACCGGCGGTGAGCTCGGTCGTGCTCGTGGGCGCGGTTTGCGTGAGCGGCGTTGCAGTCTCCGTTGCCGGCGCAACCGGCGGCGCGGCAGCAGGTCGCGGCGCGGGACGCTTCGTCGCCACCACCGCCACCGGCGCGGTTTCTTCACGCCCTTGCCACCACATGAACGCGCCGTACGCGGCGGCGCCGAGGAGCAGGATCGCCAGCAGCGCGATCCAGAGACCGCGGCTGCTGCGTTCCTTGCGCGACACCTGCGCGCCGCGCATCGGCCGCACGCCGAGCGGCGGCTGCGGAGTGATCGGCGGCGGCGCGTCGTCCGTCGCCAGCCGCGCGGTCTCGAGCTGCGCCTCGTCGAAGCCCCACTGCGGCTCTTCGCTCGCGTCGACCGGCGGCTCGATCTCCGCCGGCATCGGCACCGCCAGCGGCTCGCGCGGCGGCGTGTCCCAGGCCGGCATCGGCGCTGCCGCCGTGACCGCGGCGATTCCCGGCGCGATCGCCGTCGCGTCGTCGTCGTCATCGTCCCAGGCCGACATCGGCGGCTCGCTGCGCACCGGCTCGAGCTCCGGCGCCGGCAGCAGCTCCGTCTCGTCAAACGACATCGCCGGCACTTCGAGCGTCGGCTGGCTGGCCGCCTCGGCCTCGTCGAGCTCGAACGTCATCGGCTCGTCCGCCGCCGGCGCTTCCGCCCAGACATCGGCGGCATCGGCCACGCCGGCGCCTTCGAAGTCATCGAGCGCAAAGTCGGGCGTGGCCACGTTCTCGACGCGCGTCAGCACGCCGAGCGTCGCCAGCGCGTGCAGCAGCTTGTAGACGTTGAATGTGTCGTGGCCCGACGTCGTCGCCACCTCGGAGGCATTCTTCTCGCCGTCGATGGCGCGCGCGATCGACTCCGCATCTTCGTTCAGGCCGAGGCGGCGGAAGACTTCGTCGAAATCGGCGGACTTGGCGAACACCGCCTGACCGCCGTCCATGGCCCGCTCGAAACGGGCGCGGTCTTGCTCGGTCACGATCAGCTCGACCAGCACCTGCGGCAGCGGGAAGAGCGTTCCCTCGTCGCGCTTCGGCAGATAGTCGGCCACGATGGTGAACGATCCTGCCGTCCAGGCGGCGATCGAGCGGATCACGCCGACCACCTGAACGCGCCGCGCCCAGGTGAGCTCCTTGCGCGTGATGAAGCCGAGGTTCAGCAGCGCGTCGCCGAGCGTCTCGCTTTCTTTCCGCTTCGCGAGCGCCTGCTTCACGTGCTCGCGCGAGACCTTGCCCGCGCGCATGAGGATCTCGTCGATCGAGTCGGCGCGGTCGTTCGTGCTCGCGGAGAGCACGTCGCCGCCTTTGAAGTAAACGATCTTGATGATCCCGTCGTTCTCGAAGCGGATCGCCCCGGTGAACTGCTCGCGCCAAAGCTCCACGAGCCGCGCTACCAGATCGATCTCGCTGATTTCGCCTTCCAGCATGGGCGCGGATTATCGCACGCGACTACGCGTGCAATTCATCCCAAACGACCTGCCCTACCTTGCGGCCGAGAACATTCATCAGATCCTGCGCCGACGCCTGCTTGATCGCGGAGACGCTGCCGAAGCGCTCGATGAGCAGGCGCTTGCGCTTCTCGCCGATGCCCGGCAGATCGTCGAGCGCGCTGTGCAGCGTCCGTTTCGAGCGGCGGCGGCGGTGCGAAGAGACGGCGAAGCGGTGCGTCTCGTCGCGCACCATCTGCAGCAGTTGCAGCGCCGGATCGTGACGATCGAGGCGGATCGGCTCCTCGCGATCGGGCACGTAGATCTCCTCTTCGCGCTTCGCCAGGCCGGCGATCGGGATCTCCTCGATGCCGAGTTTGTTCAGCGCCGCCAGCGCCGCGTTGAGCTGTCCGCGTCCGCCGTCGATCAGGATCATGTCCGGCAGCGGCTTTTTCTCGTCGACGAGTCTTCGATACCGCCGATCCACCGCCTCGGCCATCGAGCGGAAGTCGTCCGCGCCTTCCACCGTCTTGATGTTGAAGACGCGGTACTGGTTCTTGTCGAACTTGCCGCGGTCGAGGACGACCATGCCGGCGACGGAGTCGGTGCCCTGGATGTTCGAGATGTCGAACGACTCGATCTTCTGCAGCTCGCGCTCGGCGAAGCCGATCGCTTCGGCCAGCCGCGCCGCGCCGATCTGCAGGCGATCCTGCTGCGACTTGCGGAAGCGCGACTCGTGCGAGAGGCGCGCGTTGCGGGTGGCCAGCTCGATGCGGTCGACGCCTTTGCCGCGCTGCGGCACGCGCAGATTCACCTTGCGATGCGCCTGCGTGGCGAGGAACTCGGTCAGCAGCTCGCGCTCCTCGACCTCGAACGGGATCAGGATCTCGTGCGGGATGAAGAGGTTGTCCTGGTAGTAGCGCTGCAGGATCTCGCCTAGGAAGTAGCCGGGCTGGTACTCGTCGATCTTCTCCCAGAACAGCTCGCGGCGGTCGACGACGTTGCCGTCGCGGATGACGAAGAGCTGCACGGCCACGTCGCAGCCTTCCTCGTACAGACCCCACACGTCCATGTCCTCGTCTTCCGCGGAGGCCACCTGCTGCTCGGCCTGAATCCGCTCGACGGTGCGAATCAGATCGCGGTAGTACGAGGCGACCTCGAAGCTCTCCTCTTCCGCCGCGCGATACATGCGCGCGCTCAGCCGGTCCTGCAGCTCCTTCGACTTGCCGCTGAGGAACAGCACGACGTCATCGACCATCTCCCGATACGCCTCGGTGGCGGTGAGGCCGACCACGCACGGCCCGAGGCATTGATGCATGTCGTAGTAGAGACACGGCCGCGGCAGCGCGTTTTTGCCCTCGACGATGTCGAGGTCGCAACTGCGCAGCTTGAACTGATCGGCGATCAGCTTGAGGATGCGGCGCGCCGTGCCGGCGAAGAACGGACCGTAGTAGAGATCGCCCTTCTTCCGGTCGATGCGACGGGTGAAGACCACCCGCGGATAGTCCTCGGTCACGGTCACTTTGATGTACGGATAGCTCTTGTCGTCGCGAAGAAGGATGTTGTAGCGCGGCTGGTGCGTCTTGATGAGGCTGTTCTCGAGGAGGATGGCCTCGAGCTCGTTGTTCGTCGTGACGAAATCGATGCCTTCGATCTCGTTGATCAGCGACATCGTCTTCGTGTCGCGCGCGCCGCGGCCGACCAGGTACGAGGTGACGCGGTTGCGGAGATTGCGCGCCTTGCCGACGTAGATCACCTGCCCTTCGGCGTTCTTGTGCAGGTAGACCCCGGGCCGCTCGGGCAGCTCCTTGAGGCGCGCTTTCAGACGATCGAGACGCTCGGACATCAGGCGACGTGAGAACGTTTCAGGCCGCGCAGGAACTCCCCGGCGGCGGTGCGAAACTCCTCCGTCCATTCGTGGCCGCCGTCGAAGACGTGCGTGACCACCGCGGCGCGCCGCTCCACAAAGTTCAAGTCTTTCGTGAACTTTTCCACGGTCATCCACTCGTCGTGGAGTCCGCGCGCGAGCAGCGTCGGCGGCAATCGCACGCTCTCCTCCGCGTGGATCTCGGGTGGAATGTCGCCGCCCAGAAGGATCAGTCCGTCGGCATGCGCGGCGTAGGCGGCGGCGCGCACGGCCATCTGCGCGCCTTGGGAGAAGCCCAGGAGCGCCAGGCGGCCGCGGCGCGGCAGCGCGTCGATGACCCGGCGGACGTAAGCGATGTTGTCGGCGATGGCGAGCTCGCGATCCTGACTGGTCATCCAGTTCGCCACCACCTGCCCGCTGCTGCGGACGTAGAACGGATGCAGCGCCTGCACGGCGGCGAGCGACCAGGAGTCGATCTCGGGGATGCGCTGCAGCTCGGCGAGATGCGACTCCGCGCTCTCGCCGTAGCCGTGAAAGCCGATCAGCAGGTCGTCGCCGCGCTCGTCGAGGAGATAGCGTCCGTGAACCGTCGTTTCGATGGTGCGTACGAGCATGGCCCGAGTCACTCCGCTGACTAGTCAAGATGTTGACCAGTCAGTGCACCAGCCATTCTATAGAATGCGCGCCGTGCACGTGATCGTGGTCGTCCCCTGCTACAACGAGGAGCACCGGCTGCGCCTCGACGACTTCCGCAACTTCGCGGCCCCAGGCGTGCGCGTCGAGTTCTGTTTCGTGAACGACGGCAGCACCGACCGCACGCAGGACGTGATCGAGTCGCTGCATGCCGAGGATCCGTCGCGGTTCTCGGTGATCCGCCTCGATCGGAATCGCGGGAAGGCGGAGGCGGTGCGGCGCGGCGTGGTGGCGGCCATCGACCGCAATCCCGATCTCTTCGGCTTCTGGGACGCCGACCTGGCCACGCCGCTCTCCGAGCTTCCCGACTTTCTCGACGTGTTCAACGCAATGTCGCGCATCGAGATGGTCTTCGCCGCGCGCGTGCGCCTGCTCGGCCGCTCGATCAGCCGCGATCCGCGCCGCCACTACGTCGGCCGCGTCGGCGCCACGCTCATCTCCTCATCCCTCGGCATGGCGGTTTACGACACCCAATGCGGCGCGAAGCTCTTCCGGATGAACGACACCATCCGCGAGATCTTCGCCGAGCCGTTCCTGGCGCGCTGGATCTTCGACGTCGAGATCATCGCCCGCTTCGTGCGCCAGCGCGGCCGCGACGCCGCGGCGCGCGCCATCTACGAGCTGCCGATCCGGGTCTGGCACGACGTGAAAGGGTCGAAGGTGAAGTCGACCGACTTTTTCCGCGCGCTCAACGACCTGCGCAAGATCCGCCGCGCCTACCCGCGCTGAAACGAACGCGTCCGTCGCGTCACTACCGAGTCAAGGAGGTAGTGATGAAAACCAAGGTTCTTCCCATTCTTCTCTTCGCGTTGTCGGCCGCGGCGCAGACGCCGCAGCAGACCATCGTCAACCCGCCGGTCGACTTCGTACCCAAGTCCGACCTGCGCGTGCTGAAGTCGTACCGGCAAACGAATCCCGGCGCGGGCCAGTTCACGCTGACGGTCACGAACTACGGACCGCTGACGAATTCGGGACCGATCGTCATCACCGACGCACTGCCGAGCGGCCTCGCCTACGTCAGCGGCAGCAGCGGCTGCACGGCGAGCGGCCAGAACGTGACCTGCACGCGCACCGCGCCGCTCAGCGCCGGGCAGAGTTACAGCGTGACGATCGACGTCAACGTGACCGGCACGACGTCGATGCTCAACTGCGTGAGCGTGCGCGGTGCGCCGCACGATCCGGACGACGCGAACAACCGCTCCTGCGCGTGCGTCGAGCCGGTGCTGCGCTGCCGCGAGCTGCTCATCGACATCTCCACCGGCTCGAACAACGGCACGACCCTCGCCGCCGGCTCGCCGGATCCCGACTGGATGGTGACGTCGGTGCCGAGTCCGGCCGTCGGCGCGAACCAGCCGGCCATGACCGTCGCGCCGAGCGGCTGGATGGCGCCGCCCGCCGGAACCGCGTGGATCACGGCGCGGCCGGCCAGCGGCACGAGCTCGCAGACGATCTCCGGCGACTACACGTACGAGCTCGCGTTCCAACTGCCGCCCGACCTCGCCAACGGCCGCTGCGCGATCGACGGCTCCTTCGCCGTCGACAACACCGCGACGCTGACGCTCGACGGCACGAGCACGGTGGCCTCGTTCACCACCTACGGGAGCGCGGCGTTCAGCGTGCTGCATGCCATTCCGA
This sequence comes from Thermoanaerobaculia bacterium, assembly GCA_036389275.1. GTDB lineage: Bacteria > Acidobacteriota > Thermoanaerobaculia > Gp7-AA8 > Gp7-AA8 > QHVT01. The sequence continues at coordinate 69,152 of DASVQE010000012.1, read as the reverse complement.
CGTTCACCTTCGGAGCCACGCCGGGACCGCACACGCTGCGCGCGGTGGTGCGCAACGGCAACGGCACGACCTCCGGAAAGCCCGACAGCCAGACCGGCTTCCTGCTCAAGGGGACGATCCGCTGCGGCTGTCCGAAGGGCGGTCCGGACTTTACGAAGTGATGAGTGGTGCGCGCACCGCGCCGGTACCATTGCGCCGGTACAATGGCGCGCATGATCGACGTGCTCACGCAGGTCTCCGACCGCTCGCTCTCGTCGCTGGCGCAGGGCCTGACCGGATCGGAAGTGCTGAAGATCGCCGGCGAGGTGCGCGCGCTCACCGCATCGGGACGCTCGGTTGCGAATCTGACGGTCGGCGATTTCTCGCCGACCGAGTTCCGCATCCCGCCGCTGCTCGAGTCGCTGATCACCGAAGGGCTGGCGGCCGGGCAGACGAACTATCCGCCGTCCGACGGCACGCTCGAGCTGCGGCGCGCGGTGATCGACTTCTATCGCAGCGAGCTCGGACTCACCTATCCGCTCGAGTCGACGCTCATCGCCGGCGGCTCGCGTCCGGTGATCTACGCCGCCTACGCCTCGGTGGTCGATCGCGGCGAGAAGGTGGTCTATCCGACGCCCTCGTGGAACAACAATCACTACACGTATCTGGTCGGCGGCGAGCCGGTCGAGCTGGTGGTCGGCGCGCAGACGAACTTCATGCCGACCGCGGAGATGCTCGAGCCGCACGTGCGCGACGCCCGCCTGATCGCCGTCTGCACGCCGCTGAATCCGACCGGCACGGTCATGGCGCGCAGTGAAGTCGAGAAGATCGCCCGGCTGGTGGTCGACGAGAACGATCGCCGCGCCGCTGCCGGCCAGCGCCCGCTGTTCCTGTTGTGGGATCAGGTCTACTGGATGCTGACCTTCGGCGAGAACCGCCACTGGTCGCCGCCGCAGGTGGTGCCGGAATCGGCGGCGTACACGATCTTCGTCGACGGGATCTCGAAAGCGTTCGCGGCGACCGGACTGCGCGTCGGCTGGACGGTGGCGCCGCCGGCGGTGACGGCGCGCATGCGCGACATCATCGGACACATGGGCGCGTGGGCGCCGAAGGCGGAGCAGCTCGCCGTCGCCTCGTTCCTCGCCCAGAAGGACGCCATCGCGGCGTTCCACGAGCAGATGATCCGCGAGCTGCGGCTGCGCCTCGACGCCCTTTATGACGGACTGATGGAGATGCGCAGAGACGGACTTCCGGTGAACGCCATCGCGCCGCAGGGCGCGATCTATCTGTCGGCGCAGTTCGATCTTGTGGACCGCTTCGGGACGAACGAGGCCATCCGCCAGTTCCTGCTCGAGCGCGCCGGTTTCGCGGTGGTGCCGTTCCAGGCGTTCGGCCTCAAGCGCGAAGACGGCTGGTTCCGCCTCAGCGCCGGCGCGGTGTCGCTGCGCGACATCGAAGAAGGGTTGCAGCGCGTGCGGACGGCGCTCACCGCATGAACGCCGACGTCGAAGATCTCGCCGGCCGCGCCGACCGGGCCATGCGCACGCGCGCGGCGCGCGCCACCGCCGACGCGATCTACGCGCTCACCCGCACCGACGATCTGCTCGACGCGCTCTCGCGCCATCGCGGCTGGTCGCGCCGCGGCGAGCGCGAGTTCGTCTGCTCCTTCGGCGGCCGCTCCGCGGTCATGGCCGTGCCGCGCACCTACGACCGCGAAGTGCTGGCGCGTCTCATTACCCGCACCGAAGTGAACGTCTTCCTCGGCGGCGGCGCCGACGATCTCCTCATCCGCGAGCTGCAGGCCCTCGCCCAGCGCGAGCTCGAGCGGCTGTTCGAAGAAGAAGAAGAGGAGTGAGGATCTCGCTCAGACGAAGATCCGCGCTTCTTTGAGCTCGCGCAGCCGGTCGCGGATCTCGGCCGCTTTCTCGAAGTCGAGGTTCTTGGCGGCGTCCTTCATTTCCTTCGTGAGACGGGAGATGGCCTTGTCGAGATCCTCGCCTTCGCCCAGGCCGAGCTTCGCTTTCTGACCCGGCAGCGGGATGTCGTAGTAGTCGAGGTTCGACATCCGCACCAGATCGGAGTCGACCGCTTTGATGATCGTCGCCGGCTCGATGCCGTGCTCCTCGTTGTACTGCTGCTGCACGGCGCGGCGGCGGTTGGTCTCGTCGATGGCGTAGCGCAGCGAGTCGGTGATCTTGTCGGCATAGAGGATGGCCACGCCGTTCACGTTGCGCGCGGCGCGGCCGATGGTCTGGATGAGCGAGGTCTGCGAGCGGAGAAAGCCTTCCTTGTCGGCGTCGAGGATGGCCACGCAGGAGCACTCCGGCACGTCGAGTCCTTCGCGCAGCAGGTTGATGCCGATCAGCACGTCGTAGACGCCCATCCGGAAGTCCCGAAGGACGGCGATCCGTTCCAGCGTCTCGACGTCTGAATGGAGGTAATTCACCTTGACGCCGAGCTCCAGCAGATACCTGCTCAGATCCTCGGCCATCCGTTTGGTGAGGGTCGTGACCATCACGCGCTCGCTGCGCTCGACGCGCTCGCGAATCACGCCGATCAGATCATCCACCTGACCCTTCACCGGGCGGATCACGATCTGCGGATCGAGCAGCCCGGTCGGACGGATCACCTGCTCCGCGAAGAGGCCGCCGGTTTTCTCCAGCTCGTACGCCGCCGGCGTTGCGGAGACGAAGAGCACCTGCCCGAGCTTTCCCTCGAACTCCTCGAACGAGAGCGGCCGGTTGTCGATGGCGCTCGGAAGACGAAAGCCGTAATCGACGAGCGTGATCTTGCGGGCGCGGTCGCCGCCCCACATCGCGCGCACTTGCGGGATGGTCTGGTGCGACTCGTCGACGACCAGCAGCAGGTCCTTCGGAAAGTAATCGATCAGCGTCGGCGGCGGCTCGCCCGGCGAGCGGCCCGACAGATGGCGCGAGTAGTTCTCGATGCCGTTGCAGTAGCCGAGCTCCGCAATCATCTCGAGATCGAACATGGTCCGCTGCGAGAGCCGCTGCGCTTCGAGGGGACGGTCCTGCGCGCGCAGCTCGGCCACGCGCTCGTCGAGCTCCACGCGGATCGCTTCCATGGCCGTCATCAACCGCTCGCGCGGCGTGACGTAGTGCGTGCGCGGATAGACCGCCAGGCGGTCGTAGCTGCGGCCGGAGGTCTTGCCGGTGATCGGATCGATGCGAGTGATCTTGTCGATCTCGTCGCCGAAGAACTCGATGCGCACGGCGTCGTCTTCGTACGCCGGCCAGAGCTCGAGCACGTCGCCGCGCACGCGGAAGTTGCCGCGCGCGAGATCGTACGGCGTCCGCTCGTACTGCATCTCGGTGAGGCGCCGCAGGTACTGCGTCATCGGCTTCTCGACGCCACGCTCGAAGAAGACCAGCATCGAGTGATAGAGGTCGGGGTCGCCGATGCCGTAGATGCAGGAGACCGAGGAGACGATGATGACGTCGCGGCGCTCGAAGAGAGCCTTCGTCGCGGCGAGCCGCAGCTTGTCGATCTCGTCGTTCTTGGTCATCTCCTTTTCGATGTAGAGATCGTTCTGCGGGATGTAGGCCTCGGGCTGGTAATAGTCGTAATACGAGACGAAGTACTCGACCGCGTTCTCGGGAAAGAAGTTCTTGAACTCCTGATAAAGCTGCGCGGCGAGAGTCTTGTTGTGGCTGAGGACGAGGGTTGGGCGGTTGATCTTCTCGATGACCTGCGCGACGGTGAAGGTCTTGCCGGAGCCGGTCACGCCGAGGAGCACCTGATGCTTGTCGCCGCGCCGCAAACCCTCGACCAGTTGGCGGATCGCCTCCGGCTGATCGCCTTGCGGCTGGAATGGTGAGACGAGTTTGAACTGGGACATTCAGCGCCTCTTCGCATGCGCATGCGTGGCGCGCAGCGTTGCGACGAACTGCTCCGCTTCCGCGGAGTCGACCTTGCCATCGGCGGTGGCTTTCTGCATCGACTGCAGCAGCGGCTGCAGCGACTGCGCGGGCAGTTGGCCGGCGCGCACGTCGTTGCGCACGCGCTCGAGCTCCGCATCGACCGCGGCCTTCGTGGCCGGCGTGACGTCCTTCGCGTACATGCCGCGCAGATCGCCGGCGGACATGCCGATGGCGAAGTCGAGCAACTGCACGATGCCGCCGCGCGCGAGCCAGACGCCGCCGGCGAAGACGACGAGCAACACGAGCAGCGAGGCCGCGCCGCAACCGTAGGCGGCAGCACGCGGCAGAACGGGTTCGGGAGTGGCGCCCGAGTAATAATCGGCGGGCCAGCGGAAGCGCCGATTTTCCGCCATCGGAGAGTCAGTCATCGGCCGCGACAGAGTATCATGTGCGCACCATTCCGCCGGTCCGGAAGGAAGTCGAACGCGCAATGCCTGCACTCTCGAACATCACGGTCCTGATCCTCGACGACAACCCGCTCGTGCTCAAGCTCGGACGCGCTCTGCTGGAGCGCGAAGGCTGCACGGTGCTGACCGCCTCGAGCTGGATCGAGTTCAATCACGTCCTGGCGGGAAACACGCCGGACATCATCTTTCTCGACGTCAATCTGCCGAGCATCAAGGGCAATCGCCTCAGCGAAGTGCTCAAGTCGCAGTCGAACAAGAAAGACATCCCGATCATCCTGATCTCCGATCTGCCGGAGCGCTCGCTCGAGGAGATGTTCCCGAGCTCGGGCGCGAACGCCTGGATGCGCAAGCCGCTCACGCGCGACAAGATGATCGACATGATCACGCGCTACGTGCCGGCGCGGCAGTAGCGCGCCGGCGCGCGAGTGCGAAGACGAATACGCCGAGGAGCGTGGCGCCGCTGATGGCGCGCCCGACCACGAACGACTGCGGCAGATAGACGAGCCGCACGGCGTGACGCCCTTTCGGGACGAAGACGGAGAGGAAGGCGACGTTGGCGCGCGTCGTCTCCACGCGGCGGCCGTCGATGTAGGCGCGCCAGCCGCGCCAGGCGGTGTCAGAGACGACGATCCAGCCGTCGCCGCTCATGTCGGCGTCGAGCAGATACTCGCCGCCGAGTCTGCGCTTGCTGAGAACGACGCGTCCCGGCCCGTTGATGCGCTCCGGCGCGGCCACGTCCGCGGAGATCCAGGCGCGCTCGCGGAAATCGGTTTCGTGCAGCATCTCCGCGACTGCTGCTTCGTCGGCGAGGCCGATGCGCACGCTGCGCGGCACGAAGATGCGCTCGATGGCGTGCTCGTTCTCGAGCAGCATCGAGCCGGGTTGCGCGGCCACGCGATGCCAGCCGGGCGGAATCGCTTCGTCCGCGGCGGCGACGGCGTAGCGGACGTTGAGGAATGAGAGGAACGGCCGCGTGAGATCGTCGACGCGGTTGAACCAGATCGGCTGGTGCTGACACCAGAGCGGAAACGTCTTCGCCGTCGGCCAGAACGTGATGGCCTCGTAGCCGCGCGCATCTTCGAGTCCGTAGAAGACGCTCGTGGCCGGGATGAGCGCGTAGCGCAGTCCGACGATGCGGAAGGGCTCGCGCACGTCGCGCAGTGCATCGAAGAGGGCGATGCGCGGATAGGCTGCGCGCGCCGGAAAGGTTTTCTGCGCGCCGGCGTCGGAGACAACGCGCTGGGCGATGAGCAGCGCGAGCAGCAGCGGCACGGTGGCGCGCCGGGCGAGGACGACGGCGATCGCCAGCGCGAGCCCGAGGAGCTCCGCCGGGATTTTGTAGGTGCCCCAGTCGTTGGGCAGCTCCGCGAGCGTGACGTGTTGGGTGAGCCACCAGGTGGCGAGGCCGAGGAGCGCGAGCGTCGTCAGGAAAACAGCGGCGGCCGCGCGCGCATCGCGGCGCGTCATCAGTTCGTCGACGCCCATTGCGGCGAGCATCGACAGCAGCAGCGCGGCGGCGAATGCGAGTCGCTCGTTGTGGGTGATCTTCAGCAGCGGAACGTGCTGCAGCGCATTCACCGCCGGACCCCAGGCGATGGTGACGGCGATGCTGAGGACGATGGCGATCGCCAGGAAGGTCGTCTCGGCGGTGCGGCGGCGGGCGACGGCGTAGACCGCGAGCGCGAGCGCGATGCTGCCGACGGCGAAGCTCTCCGCTTTCGGCAACGGCAGTTCCGGATCGCTCCACTTGCGGAGATAGAGGTACGGGACCAAGTCGGTGGCGAGGTTCGCCACCACCTGCATCGGCGGCGCGGCGCGGTCGGTGTTCGCCCAATATTTCGACTTGTACTCGTATTCGCCCGATTGGAGTACCGCTTCCTGCAGCGGCAGCAGTTGGATGGCGCAGAGCAGCAGCGCGATCGCGCCGGCGGCGAAGGCGGTCACGATCGGCCGCAGCGGATGCGCGCGCGTGTGCACGATGTCGAAGAGCGCCCACCCCGACCCGACCAGCACCACGAGCAGCACGCTCTCCGGATGGCCGAGCAGGAGGATGAGCGTGAGCGCGAACGCGAGCAGAGCGCCGGAGCGGATGCCCGGCTCGCGGACGATGCGCTTCGCCGCGAGCAGCACCAGCGGCGCCATCGCCCACGAGGTGCCGAGCGGCGTCTGGATGTACATGATGATCGAGGTGGAGCAGGTCCACGCAGCCGCGCCAATCAGCGCCGCGCCTTCGGTGCAACGCAACTCACGCGCGAGCAGAAACGCGGTCAACGCCGCCAGGAAAAACGCGATGGCCGCGCCGAAGGTGAAGCTCTGCGCCACCGGCAGCAGGCATCCGAGGATGGTGAACGGACTATACGCAGCCGGCTGCGCCGCCGCGGCCAGGAGATGGCCGCAGAGCATGTACGGATTCCAGAGCGGCCACTCGCCTCTCGCATACGAGAGCTGCACGACCCGCTTCCACGGAAACATCTGCGCGTAGACGTCCGTCAAGGCGATGTTGTGCTGCGGGCCGATGCCATACATCGATTTCAATGCTTCGAGCGGCTGCGATTGATACGGATGGTCGATCGGCCCATACACGCCGCCGGTGACAAGCGCATACCCGGTGAAGAGCATCGGCAGCACGATCAACACGAGCGCCGCCGCACGGCTCACCGGCGTCACCAAGCGATGCGCGAGCAACAAGAGGACCGCCGCCGTCCCGAGATAAAGCCCCAACGCCATGCACGCGCATCGTAGCGTGCAACAGGGAACGACGAAGCGCCTCCGGCGGGCCGGCTCGGCCGGCAGCGTCGCATGCCACAGGCAGGACTGTTCCGTCTCGGAACGAACGCGTTTACTGCATTACCTACGCTGCCGGCCGTGCCGGCCCGCCGGAGGCGCTCCCGGTCGCCCGTGCCACGGAGCGCTACCGGTGCCCGTTCGTGTCGGTCGCTGGGGCTGGCGACTCGGCGCCTTCGCCCGACTGCGCGGACGCATCGTTCGCCTGCTGCGTCGGCTCCGCCTCCTTCGGCTGATAGAACGGGCGTTGCAGGTAATACGGCAGCTTCGTCACCGCGACTGACGCGCCGCTGCAATCCTTGTCCGGCTCCTGCCCGGCCACGAACGCCTGCATCACCACGCGGCTGCACGGCCCGACGCCGCGGCGTCCGCTCGGCAGATCCATCGGCACCACCACCACGCCCGGCGGCGCCTCGAAATCGTCGCGCGGCGTGCGCAGCTTCTGCGCCTCGAGCTGCTTCATCATGTCGATCCAGATCGGCAGCGCCACCTCGGCGCCCGTCGCGCCGCCGCCGAGCGACTTCGACGGATCGTCGTAACCCGTCCAGACCCCGATCGTGTACTCCGGCGAGAACCCGATGAACCACGCGTCCGTGTACCCGTTCGTCGTTCCCGTCTTGCCCGCGAGCGGCTTGGCCAGCGTATGCGCGGCGTAGCCGGTCCCGCGATCGACCACGCCCTTGAGCATGTACGCCAGCTCGAACGCCACCTGCGGCGACGTCGCCTCCGACAGCTCCGGCAGCGGCTCTTCCAGCACGCGCTCGGTCTGATCGGAGATCCGCTTCACGAAGCGCGGCTTCACGTAGACCCCGTTGTTGATGAACACGTTGTACGCGCCGGTCATCTCCAGCGGCGAGACGCCGGCCGCGCCGAGCGAGAGCGACGGATACTTCGGCAGGTCGGCGGTGATGCCGCAGCGCCGCGCGAAATCGACCACCCGGTCGCCGCCGGCCATCATGTACGTCTTCACCGCCGGCACATTGATCGACAGCTCCAGCGCCCGCTGGATCGTCACGATTCCGGCATATTTACCGTAATAGTTTTTCGGTGCATATATTTGATCGCCCACCGGTATGGCGATCGGCGCATCGAAGAGCGTGTCGGCCGGCGTGAGCCCTTTCTCGAACGCCGCGCCGTAGACGAACGGCTTGAACGACGACCCCGTCTGCCGCCGCGACTGCACGGCGCGATTGAACTTCGACATCTGGAAGTCGTAGCCGCCGGTGAGCGCGCGCACCTCGCCGCTCTTGACGTCGAGCGCCACGATCGCGCCCTGCACCAGCGGCATCTGGTCGAGCATCCACTTGTGCGCTTTCGTCTTCTCGTTCTCGGTCTGGAGCACGTAGACGAGATCGCCGCGCTTGAGCACACCGGCCAGCGTCTTCTTCGACGTCCAGGCCCACGAAGCCGGATCGAGCTCGATGCGGTCGCGGTTGAGCCGCACCGTCACCCGGTCGCGGGTGACGTCGAGGACCACCGCCGGATAGAGACGATCGAGGCCGTAGCCTTCACTGCTCCAGCTCGGGTCGCGCCAGCTCTCCGGGTCGAGGCCTTCGCTTACGATGTTGCGCGCCGGCCTGCGGAAGCCGCGGCGCTTGTCGAAGCGGCGCAGGCCGCGCTGCAGCGCGAGCTCGGCGGCCTGCTGGATGCGGAGATCGAGAGTCGAATAGACCTTGAGGCCGCGCTGATAGAGATTCTCCGCGCCGAATTTCTCGTTGTGCTCGATGTACTGCCGGATCTCCTCGGCGAAGTAGGCGCCGACGCGCGGCGCTTCCTCCTTGTACGTGCCGAGGACAATCGGCGCGCTGACGGCCTGCTGATATTGCTGTGGAGCGATGAAGCCTTCCTTCAGCATGCGGCTCAGCACATAGTCGCGGCGCACTTTGGCGCGGTCGATGTGGGTGATGGGGCTGTAGTACATCGGCGAGCGGATCAGCGCTGCCAGCACCGCCGCCTCGGGGAGCGTCAGGTCTTTGGCGTGCTTGCCGAAGTAGAGACGTGAGGCGGCCTCGACGCCGTATGCGCCGTGGCCGAGGTAGACCTGATTCGCGTACAGCTCGAAGATCTGATCCTTGGTGAAATCCTTCTCGATCTGCACAGCGAGAAAGATCTCGTTGATCTTGCGGCGGAAGCTTTTCTCCGGCGTGAGGAAGACCTGCTTGGCGAGCTGTTGGGTCAGGGTCGAGGCGCCTTGGGCGCGGCGGCGTTCGATGACGTCCTTGATGACCGCGCGCATGATCGCTTTCGGATCGACGCCGCCATGTTTGTAAAAATCGGCATCCTCGGTGGCGATGACGGCGTTCACGAAGAGCTGCGACATCTCGCGTTTCGGAATGACGATGCGCCGCTGGATCGAGTATTCGGCGAAGGCCACGCCGTTGCGGTCGTAGATGCGGGTGATGATGGCCGGCTGGTAGTCGACCAGCTTCCGCACCGCCGGCACGCGCACCGCGTGCGCGAACAGAAACCCGGCCGGAATCCCGAGCGCCGCCGCCACCAGCAGGAGCAGCAGCCGCGAACGCCGCCGCGACGGCGGAGCCTGGGGCGTGACGAGGTGGTCCTGGGGGTGGTCGGTCACGGGGGAAGTGTAAACCGGAGGACCCCGAGGAACTCCGAGGAACTCCGCTTCAGTTAGACTCCCACCGATGTCCGCGAACCCGATTGCGGCGCCGAAGCCGGAGTGGTCACGGCTGGTGGGCGACTCGCTCAAGCACAATGGTGCGTGGCACACGTACACGAAACTGCTCGAAGCGCGGCGCGCCTATCCGAACGACCTCTCGCTGCGCGGGTACGTCGAGATCGTGCGCAACACCATCGTGCGCGAGCTCCTGGCGAATGCGCGCGGGATGCAGGCGGTGCCGAAGCTGAGCGCCGACTTTCTCTCGAACTTCGACCGCTTCAACCTCAACGCGCAGGAAGGCTATCTCGTCTCGCTCATCGACGGCCGGCTCGACCTGCAGAAGCTCACCATCCTCAGCCCCTTCGACCCCTTCACCACCCTCTTTCTGCTCGCCAAGCTGCAGCACGAGAAAGCGATCACGGTGCCGCAATGACGTTCGCGCTTGCACTCCTCGATCATCTGCCGACCAGCATCGCCGTGGTGAGCGAGAGCGGCGCGATCGCCTATCGCAACCGCGCCTTCGAGTCGGCCTTCGGCGGCGACGCCGCGCAGTGGCTGAAGGAAGCGGCGCGCGCGGTGGCCGGCGAGCGCGGCTGGCTGCAGGCGTTCTTTCTCGACAGCGACGAGCAGCGCACCATCGACGTCGAGATCGAAGGACGGATCTACCGCATCGACCGCATCATGCGCGTTGACGACGAGACGCACGGCGTGGCGCTCTCGTTCGAAGACGTGACCACGCAGCGCGAGGCGGAGCAGGCCAAGTCCGATTTCACCGCGCAGATCGTCCACGACCTCCGCGGTCCGCTCTCCGGGATCCAGGGCACGCTCGAATTCGTCCTCGGCCAGGAAGGCTCGAAACTCGAGCCGCTCTACTCCGACCTCCTGCAGGAGGCCTACCGCGAGTCGGAGCGGATGATGAGCCTCATCAACGAGATTCTCGACTTCTCGAAAATCCAGTCGGGCAATTTCACGGTCGAGAGCGAGCCGGTGCGCGTGGCCGGTGTGCTCAAGCGCGCCGTGCGCTCGCTGCAGTCGGTCGCTTCGCGCGACGAAGTGTTTCTGCTGACGGCGCATGGCCGGGACATCCCGCAGATCATCGGCAGCGTGGAGAAGCTGACGCAGGCGGTGATCAACCTCCTCTCGAATTCGCTGAAGTTCACGCCGAAAAAAGGGCTGATCTCCGTCGGCGCGCAGATCGAGCGCAAGGGCGACGTGCCCGACGCCATCGTGGTCACGGTGACCGACACCGGCATGGGCATCCGCGCCGACGAGCTCGACAAGATTTTCGAAAAGTACAAGCAGAGCGGCACCAAGTCGCTCCGCGGCGGCGGCGGCACCGGCCTCGGACTTTACATCGTCAAGCAGGTCGTTGAAGCGCACGGCGGCGAAGTGAGCGTGGCCTCGCTCGAAGGCGTCGGCACGAGCATGGTGCTGCGCCTGCCGGTGAAACGCGCCGCCTAGAGAATCGCCTCGATCCCGTACGCGATCTCGTCTTCCGTGACATCGGAGACGACCACGCACTCACCCACTCTTCGCGGGAAGATCATCACGCGCGCGGTGCCGGTGTTCTTCTTGTCGTGCTCCGTGGCGGCGAGGATCTCGCGCGCGTCGAGCGCCGGCAGCGGCCGCGGGTCGTACGAGCGGATGACACGCTCGATGCGCGCCGCTTCATCGCCGGCGAGCAGGCCGCGGCGCACGGCGATGGCGTTCGCGCCGATCATGCCCCAGGCCACCGCTTCACCATGGGTGATGCCTTCGTAGTGCATGGCCGCTTCGATGCCGTGGGCGATGGTGTGGCCATAGTTGAGGAGGCGGCGGAGGTCGGCTTCCCGTTCGTCGGTGGTGACGATGTCCGCTTTCACCCGGATCGCGCGGCGCACGATCTCGTCGACGTCTTCGGAGCGCGACTCGAAGAGCGCGAAGAGCTCCGGGTCGGCGATCACGCCGCCTTTGAGCGCTTCGTACAGGCCGCTGAGGCGCTCGCGCGCGGAGAGCGTGTCGAGCACTTTCAGATCGGAAACGACGGCGCGCGGCGGATGAAACGCGCCGATGAGGTTCTTCCCTTTCGGATGATTGACCGCGACCTTGCCGCCGATGGAGCTGTCGACCTGCGCGAGGAGCGTGGTCGGGACGTGCACGAGGTCGATGCCGCGCAGGAAGATGGCCGCGGCGAAGCCGGCGGTGTCGCCGATCATGCCGCCGCCCACGACCACCGCCATCGAGTCGCGCTTGCCGCCGTTGTCGAGGAGCTGGGTGATGATGTCGTTCGCGGTGGCGAGGCTCTTGTTGGCCTCCCCTTCTTCGAACGAGATCAGTTCGGCTCCGCGGGCGAACGACGCCGCCACGCGCGTGCCGAAGTGCTCGCGCAGTGCGTGCGAGGTGATGACGAAGACGCGCCCGCGCGGACGCACCAGCTCGCCGACGCGGTCGATCAGGCCGCGGCCGACGAAGACGGGCGTGTCGTGAATGGTCAGAAAAGGCGTCATCGCGCGATCAGGAAGAGCCGCGGAGCGCGACGCCGAGCTCGCGCAACTGTTTGTCGTCGACCTCGCCCGGCGCGTCGCACATCAGATCCTGCGCGCGCGCGGTCTTCGGGAAGGCGATGACGTCGCGCAGCGACTCGGCGCCGGCCATGAGCATGATCATCCGGTCGACGCCGATGGCGATGCCGCCGTGCGGCGGCGCGCCGTAGCGGAAGGCTTCGATGAGGAAGCCGAAGCGCGTGCGCGCGTCCTCGTCGCTGATGCCGAGGGCGCGGAACATCTTCCGCTGCACCTCGGGCTGGTTGATGCGGATCGAGCCGCCGCCGAGCTCGATCCCGTTGAGCACGACGTCGTACGCGCGCGCCAGCGCGGTGCCGGGGTCGCTCTCCATCAGGTCGATGTGCTCCGGCCGCGGCGAGGTGAACGGATGGTGGCGGGCGAAGAAGCGCTGCTCCTCGTCGTCCCATTCGAAGACGGGAAAATCGGTCACCCACAAAAAGTCCCAGCGATCGGGCGGGATGAGCTTCTCGTCGCGCGCCACTTTCAGCCGCAGCGAGCCGAGGACGTCCCACACCTTCGTGGTCTTCCCGGCCACGATCAGCGCGAGATCGTTCTCGTTCGCGCGCAGCGCGCCGCGCAGCGAGTCGAACGCCGCGTCGTCGAGGAACTTCTTGATCGACGAGCCACGCTGCGCGTCGAACTTCATCCACACCAGGCCGGACGCGCCGAGGGATTTTGCCGACTCGGTCAGCTCGTCAATCCGTTTGCGGGAAAGCGCGGCGCCGTTCGGCACCACGATCGCGCGCACGGTCTGCGCGGCGCGGAACGGCTCGAAGGCGATCGACTGCGCGGCGGCGGTGATGTCGATCAGCTCCATGCCGAAGCGCGTGTCGGGACGGTCGATGCCGAAGCGGTCCATCGCTTCCTGCCAGGTCATGCGCGGAAACGGCGTCTGCACCTCGACGCCGGCGAGCGGAAAGATCTCGGCGAAGAGTCCTTCCATCGTCGAGTAGATGAACTCCTCGTCGATGAACGACGCCTCGACGTCGATCTGCGTGAACTCCGGCTGGCGGTCGCGCCGCAGATCCTCGTCGCGGAAGCAGCGGGCGATCTGGAAGTAGCGCTCCAGCCCCGCGACCATGCAGAGTTGCTTGAAGATCTGCGGCGACTGCGGCAGCGCGAAGAACTGTCCTTTGTGCACCCTGCTCGGCACGAGGTAGTCGCGCGCGCCCTCGGGCGTCGATTTGGTGAGGATCGGCGTCTCCACTTCGATGAAGCCGTGGCGGTCGAAATAGTTCCGCACCGCCGTCAGCGTCTTGTGGCGCAGCACGAGATTCTGCGCGAGCGACGGCCGGCGCAGGTCGAGATAGCGATACTGCAGCCGCAGCTCCTCCGCGGCGTCGGTGTCGTCTTCGATCGGGAACGGGGGCGTGTCAGCGCGGTTGAGGATGACGATCGCGCGCGCGACCACTTCGATGTCGCCGGTGGGCAGCTTCGGATTCTTCTGGGCGTCGGCGCGCTCGACGACCTCGCCTTCCACGCGCACGACGAACTCGCCGCGCAGCTCCTTCGCCGCAGCCACGACTTCGTCGGACGCGCCGCGCTCGCGGTCGACCACCACCTGGCAGACGCCGCTGCGGTCGCGCAGATCGATGAAGATCAGCTCTCCGAAATCGCGCCGCTTCTGCACCCAGCCGTTCAACGTCACCGGTTGTCCGGCGTTCTCTTTGCGCAGCGTCCCGTTCACCGCAGGTAGTTCTCCTTCGTTTCGACGTAGTGCTTCCACGACTCCTCGAGCCGCGCCAGCTCGTCGTCGTGCAATGGCCGCACGACGCGCGCCGGCAGGCCGACCACGAGCGTGCGCGGCGGCACGCGCATGCCGGGCGGCACGAGCGCGCCGGCGCCGACCATGGCCGACTCGCCGACGACCGCGCCGTCGAGCACGCGCGAGCCCATACCGATCAGCGCGCCGCGCTCGACCGTGCAGCCGTGCACGATCGCGCCGTGGCCGATGGTCACGTCGTTGCCGATCACTGTCGGATGCGTGGCGGTGGTCGCGTGGATCGTGCAGTTGTCCTGCACGTTCGTGCGCGCGCCGATGCGGATGAAATTCGCGTCGCCGCGGATGGTGGTCGCGTACCAGATCGAGCAGTCGTCGCCGATCTCGACGTCGCCGATGATGGCGGCGTTCTCGGCGACGAACACGCGTTCGCCGAGGAGAGGCGCTTTGCCGAGGTACGGCCGGACGATCATGGCGCGCGACTTTAGCACGCGCATTCGGCGCTAATGCTTCGTCGCGCCGCCGGCGATGATGTGGATCTTCACCTCGTTGGCGAGCACGCCCGGCGCGGCCGCGGTCCAGCCGCCGCCCGTCACTCCGTAGTCGAGGCGGTTGATGCTGAAGCGGGTCTCGAACGCGGCCATCTCGCCGAAGCGCGGATGCTTGCCCGTGGCGGTGAGACGCACCGGCACGGTGATGCTGCGCGTGACGCCGTGGATGGTGAGATTGCCGGTGACGTCGGCGGCGTCCTTGCCGCGCGGCACGACCTTCGTGCTGCGGAAGGTCATGGTCGGAAAACGCGCCACGTCGAGAAAATCGTCGCTGCGCAACGTGCCGTCGCGGCCGTCGTTCTTCGTGTCGACGCTGGCGGTGCGCACCGTGAACTCGACGCTCGAGCGCGCCGGCTGCTCGCGGTCGAGCAGCACCGCGGCGTCGAAGTCGCGGAAGATGCCCGCTTCCTCGAACACGCCCCATTTGGTGATGGTGAAGCTGACGGTGCCGTTGGTCGGCTCGACTTTGTAACGAGCGGCAGGTGCGGCACAGACGACAACGGTGGCGGCGAGCAGGATGGCCAGTGCGATGCGTGTCTTCATGCTCTTGAAGATGCGCAGGCGCGGCAAGTGTTAACGCGGGAGCACGTCACGCCACTGCAGCCACCACTTCTTGATGCTGCCGAGGCCGAGGAACTGGCGGTACTCGTAGCGCATTTGGTCGTCGCCGCGCAGCAGACCTTCGCGCGTGACGTTCGGCGGCGGCGGCGCGAGCTGCAGCATGCGGTCGACCAGCACCGCCTCGTCGGGCAGCGACTCCTGTTCGTAAAGGTGCAGCAGGGTCATGGCGTCGCGCGGACGGGCGGCGGCGAGCAGGCGGCGCAGCGCCGCTTCGTCGCTGTAGTTCTCGTCCACCACACGTAAGGCAGTGCGGAATTCCACACTGGCGTCCTCGTAGTACGGAGTGCCGGGGCCGCGGCCTTCGCGCAGCTCGGCCACGGCGCCGCCGGGGATCAGCGCCGAGTGCATCGGTCCGTCGAAGTCGACCCAGCCGGAGAGCACGCGCACCACTCCCGAATGGCCGTCGTACCGCAGCACGAACTCGCAGCCGATGTCGCTCGCGAGTCCGGCCGGCGTGCGGACGCCGAAGTAGAACGGCGGCGCCCACAGCCGCGCGTACATCGTGCCGCGCACGAGTGTCATGCGATGCGCGCCGGGTCTGGTCTCCGTCAGCGTCACCTCGGACGACGGTCCGACGCGCAGCTCGCCGATGCGCGCCACGCGCAGGCTCACGGTCGAACGCGAGTCGGTGCGCAGCGTCTCGCCCACCGCGAGCCGGTCGCGCTGCGCGAGCAGCCGTCCGCCTGCGCGCGCGGTGCCGCTCACCGCGATCACGCGCCACGGTTTGTTCGGAGTCCAATGCAGGCGCGCGTAGTACGCAGCGACGACGGCGCCGGCGACGAGCACGAGGGCGGCGGCGACGGCGAGCCAGACGCGGTTGCGGCGCGGCGACGGCAGGCGCAGCGGCGCGCGATGGCGATGGCGGCCGAGGAGCTGCTCGAGCCGCACCACCTCCGGATCGGCCTCGCCGCTTCCGTCCCACAGGTAGTCGTCGTTCACGAGGCTCCTCCAGACTGCAGCGCTTCGCGCAGCAGCTTCATGCCGCGATGCAGATTCACGCGCACCGAGTCGGGCGTGAGCCCGGTGCGCGCCGCGATCTCCGGACCGGTCATCCCTTCGACGAGGCGCATGAGCAGCGTCTCCCGATACGCCTCCGGCAGCGCGCGGATCGTGACCAGCGCGTGCCGCGCCTCCTGCTCCTCCTGCTGCGTCGCGGGCGTCGACTGCTCGCTGACTGCCGTCAGCACGACCGCTCCGCGATGAAAGGTGTTTGCGCGGTTGCGGGCGATGGCGGCCAGCCAGCCGCCGAATGCATGCGCGTCGCGCAACGTGTGCAACTGCCGAAAGGCGGAGAGAAAGACATCCTGCACGACGTCATCCGCCTCCGACGGAGGCACGCGCGCCAGGGCGATGGCGTGCACGATCGGCGCGTAGCGCGCGTACAGACCGTCGAAGGCGGCCCGGTCACCGTCCCGTGCGGCGCGCACGAGCGGTTCGTCGTCGGCTCGAAACTCTATCTGCGCTCCAGTCGCACCAGCACGTGCGCGTGCAGTACGCCGTTCGCGTCGCGCGTGGTCTTCATCACGTTCGCGAAGCGTCCGCGCGCGCGCGACTCGGCGCGATCCTGCGCCGTCAGGTAACGATCATCGTCGAACTGCAGCGGCGCCGGCCACTGTTTCGCGTAGCCGCCGCCGGAGACTTCCAGATGGATGTGCGCCGCGGTGCCGCCGCCGGGATAAACGCCGGGGCGGATCGTGTGCAGCTCGAAGCGGCCCTGCGCGTCGGTGACGGCGGTGCCGCGCAGCCGCGGCTCCTTCGCGCCCGGGCGCTGGTAGATGCCGTGCGCGTCGGTGTGATGCGCGCGCACGGTGACGCCGGCGGCGGGACGCGTGCCGCTCGGATCGAAGAGCTGGCCGTGCACGATCAGGCGCGTGCCCGGCTCGCTCGGCGCGGCGATCGTGGCGATGTGCGGTGATGCGAGAAGAGCAAGTGTGAGTAGGAGCATGCCCTACAGATGCGCCGCGCGCGAAAGTGTTAACGCCAGCACTTGCGCGTGGCCAAACCCCACACCACGCCGAAGACGAGGCAGAAGGCGGCGGTGGCCATCGTGGCGTGCGCTGCGCCGAAGCGGTCGGCGGCGAGGCCGGTGGCCAGGCCCGAGACGGCCATGCTCAGGGTGAAGAAGCCGTAGTCGACGGCGAAGACGCGGCCGCGGATGAAGTCGGGCACTTCGCGCTGCAGTCCGTAGGTCGAGATCTGCCACGCCGCGCCGCCGCCGAGGTGGCCGATGAAGATGGCCAGCAACCCGAGCGGCAGCGTGTGCGAGAGCGCGAGTCCTGCGTAGCCGGCGCCGAAAGCGAGCACGCACCAGGTGATGGAGCGATAGCGAGCGTTGTCGTCGCGCACGGCGCCGCGCAGCAGGAACGGGCCGAGGAGCGCGCCGGCGCCGCGCGCGGCATAGAGCAGGCCGATGCCGAGGGCGCCGGCGCGGAACACCTCGCGGCCGAAGACGCTCAGCATGGCCACAACGCCCGCGGCCAGTCCGTAGCCGCCCTTGACGGTCAGCAGCGCCGTCACGCGCGGACGTTCCTTCGCGAACAGCACCGTCTCGCGCAACGACTCCGTCAGCCGCGGTTTTCCATGCCGCGCCTCGCGCTCCTCGGCGAAGCGTCCGCGCATGCGCCACAGCAGCAGCGCCGAGGCGATGAAGCTGATCGAGTCCACTACGAAGGAGGTGTCGCGGCCGAAGAGCATCGTCACCGCGCCGCCGATGGCCGCGCCCGCGGCGAGCATCGTGCCCCACGTCGAGCCCATGAGCACGTTCGCAGGCCCGAGGTCTTCGGCGGAGACGAGGTTCGGCAGCGCCGCCTGCGAGGCCGGCTCAAAGTACGACGAGCCGATCGAGATCAGCACCACACCCACGTACGCGAACGGCAGCGTGGCCGGCGTCCGCGCGAGCAGCGGCAACAGACAGGCGCCGGCGCGCACGAGGTCGACGAAGATCATCAGCTTCCGCCGGTCGACCCGGTCGATCACCGCGCCCGCGTGCGGCGTGAAGAAAAAGATCGGCAGCGTCTGCAGCAGCAGGACGACGGAGACGAGCGTCGCCGACCCGGTGAGCTGCAGCACGAGATCGAACAACGCGACGGAGAGAAACCAGTCGCCGCCGAGGGAGATCAGCGTCCCGAAGTAGAGGAGGCGGAGGTACATGTTGTCCGACTTTATCCCGAGCGCAGCGAGGGATCTCCGGCGGCGCCGCGCGAACCGCGCACGTGGGCAGCGGCTGCGCGGTGTAGCCGGAGATCCCTCGCTGCGCTCGGGATAAAGTGAAGATCAACCATCCGCAGGAATGGGATGTCCCGCCGCCGCCGCCCGGTCGTACGTCAGAAACGAATACGGATACTCATTCTTCTCGTCCGCCTCAAAGTGCTCGGCGTCGACGAGGTGCCATTCGGTGACGTCGTCAAAGTCGGGAAAGAAGGTGTCGCCTTCGAGGTCGGCGTGCACGCGCGTGAGGTACATCCGGTCGGCGCGGTGGATGCCTAGCGCGAAGATCTCCGCGCCGCCGAGGATGAACGGCTCGTCGTCGCCGGCCTCGTGGGCGAGGTCCAGCGCCTCTTCGAGCGAGTGCACCACCTGCGCGCCGTTCGGCGCGAAGTCGTCGCGGCGCGTGAGGATGATGTTGGTGCGGCCGGGCAGCGGCTTGCCGACCGAGTCCCAGGTGCGGCGTCCCATGATCACGTGATGCCCCATGGTGAGCTGCTTGAGCCGTCGCAGGTCGGCCGACTGGCGCCACGGCAGATCGCCGTCGCGGCCGATCACGCCGTTCGACGAGAGCGCCGCCATCATGGCCACTCTCATACCGCGATGGGCGCCTTGATCGACGGGTGCGGGTCGTAGCTCTCGAGCGTGAAGTCGCTGAACTTGAAGTCGAAGATCGACCGCACCTCGGGATTGAGCCGCATCGACGGCAGCGGCCGCGGCGCGCGCGTGAGCTGCTCGCGCGCCTGCTCGAGATGATTCAGATAGAGATGCGCGTCGCCGAGGGTGTGTACGAACGTGCCGGGACGCAGCTCGCACACCTGCGCCACCATCATCGTCAGCAGCGCGTACGAGGCGATGTTGAACGGTACGCCGAGAAAGACGTCGGCGCTGCGCTGGTACATCTGACAGGAGAGCCGCCCGTCGGCCACATAGAACTGGAACAGCACGTGACACGGCTGCAGCGCCATCTTCTCCAGCTCGCCGACGTTCCAGGCGCTGACCACGAGGCGCCGTGAGTCGGGATTGCGGCGGATCTCCTCGATGACGTTGGTGATCTGGTCGATGTGCCGCCCGTCCGCCGCCGGCCAGGAGCGCCACTGATAGCCGTACACCGGACCGAGCTCGCCGCTCGCGTCGGCCCACTCG
Source organism: Thermoanaerobaculia bacterium (assembly GCA_036389275.1). Taxonomy (GTDB): domain Bacteria; phylum Acidobacteriota; class Thermoanaerobaculia; order Gp7-AA8; family Gp7-AA8; genus QHVT01. The sequence continues at coordinate 49,636 of DASVQE010000012.1, read as the reverse complement.
TCCCAGATCGTGACCTTGTTCTCGTTCAGCCAGCGCACGTTCGTGTCGCCCGCCAGAAACCAGAGCAGCTCGTAGATGATCGAGCGCAGATGCAGCTTCTTGGTGGTCAGCAGCGGAAAGCCGTCCTCGAGATCGAAGCGCATCTGATGGCCGAAGATGCTCAGCGTGCCGGTGCCGGTGCGGTCGGTCTTCTTCGCACCGCGGTCGAGGATCGTCTGCATCAGCTCGAGGTATTGCTGCATGGGCGCGATTATAGGCGGGAGGTATGAGGCGTGAGGTATGAGGTATGAGGGATGCCTGCCGACTCATGCCTCATGCCTCATTCCTCATCCCTCATACCGTACACTGCGCGCCCAATGGAGTATCGCGACGGCATCCTCCACATCGGCGGGCTGGCCGCCACGCACCTCGCCGAGCGCTTCGGCACGCCGCTGTACGTCTACGACGCCGAGGTGATCCGCGGGCAGATCGCGAAGGTGCAGGCGGCGTTCCAGGCGCTGCCGTTCCGGCCGTTCTACGCCATGAAAGCGAACGGCAACCTCTCCATCCTGCGTCTCGTGCGCGAGCATGGCTTCGGCTGCGACGCGGTCTCGCCCGGCGAGATCCACCTGGCGCTGCGCGCCGGCTTCGCGCCCGACGACATCTGGTTCACCTGCTCGAACGTCTCCGACGACGACCTGCGCGAGATCCCCGATCCGCGCATCGTGGTGAACGTGAACTCGCTCTCCGAGATCGACCGCTGCCTCGCACTCGACCTGCCGAATCCGATCGCGCTGCGCGTCAATCCCGACGTCGGCGCCGGACATCACGCCGACGTCATCACCGCCGGCGAGAGCGTGAAGTTCGGCATCGACCTCGCCGAGCTCGACACCGCGCGCATGCTGGTCGAAGACACCGGACGGAAGATCGTCGGGCTGCACGCGCACATCGGCTCGGGCGTCGACTCGCCGGTGCCGCTGCTCGCGTCGGCGCGCGCGCTGCTCGAGCTGCTGCCGTCGTTCGCGCACCTGCGGTGGGTGAACTTCGGCGGCGGCATCGCCACGCCGTACCGCCCCGGCGAGGCGGAGTTCCCGATCGACGCGTACGGCGCGGAGCTCGCCCGCCTGGCCGGCGCGCTGCTGCGCGCGCGCGACCTGACGGCCATCATCGAGCCGGGGCGCTACCTCGTGGCCGCGTCGGGAACGCTGCTGGCGCGCGTCACCACCAAGCGCATCAGCGCCGGGGTCGAATGGGTCGGCGTCGACAGCGGCTTCAATCATCTGGTCCGCCCTTCAAAGTACGGCGCCTATCACCACATCCTCAACGCCTCGCGCGGCTCGCGCGACTCGCTGCGCGAGAGCTTCGTGGAGGAGCGCGACCGCGACGAGGTGGTAGTGGCCGGGAACCTCTGCGAGTCGGGCGACGTCTTCGCCCGCGACCGCCGCATCGACCGCATCCGCGTGGGCGATCTCCTCGCCTTCTGCGACGCCGGCGCGTACGGGTTCTCCATGGCTTCGCACTACAACGCGCGCCTGCTGCCGCCGGAGGTGCTGATCGACGGCGGCCAGGCCCGGGTCATCCGCGAGCGGCAGTCGCCCGACGATCTGGTAAGGGGAATGCCATGAGGATTACCACGCTGATTACCATCGCTTCTGCCATTCTCTTTGCCAGTTGCCGTACCACGACGAATCCCACACCAGCCATGCTCGATCTGAAGATCCTCAACGGACGCATTCTCGACGGCACCGGCGCGCCCTGGTTCCGCGGCGACGTCGGCGTGCGCGGCGACACCATCGTGACCATCGGCGATCTGCGCGACACCGCCGCGAAGACCACCATCGACGCGCGCGGTCAGCTCGTCTCTCCCGGCTTCATCGATCTCCTCGGCTGGTCGCAGACGGCGGTGCTCGACGACCCGCAGCTCGAGGCGAAGGTGCGCCAGGGCGTGACCACCGAGATCGGCGGCGAAGGAGAGTCGCCGGGGCCGTCGAAGGACGGCCGCTTCCGCACGCTCGGCGCGTTCCTCGACACCATCGACAAGCAAGGTGCGGCGGTGAATTTCGCCATGCTCCTCGGCGGCTCGAACCCGCGCGGCATGGTCATCGGCAACGTCAACCGCCCGCCGACCATGGACGAGATGAAGCAGATGGAGGCGATCGCCGAGCAGGCCATGCGCGACGGCGCCATCGGCATCGGCACGTCGCTGATCTACGTGCCGGCCATGTACTCGACGACCGAGGAGCTGGTGAATTTGTCGAAAGTCGCCGCGCGATACGGCGGCGTCTACTTCACGCACATGCGCGACGAGGGCGACCGCATCGACGCCGCGCTCGACGAGACCTTCCGCATCGGACGCGAGGCCGGCATCCCGGTCAACATCTGGCACCTCAAGATCGGGCCGCGCGCCAATTGGGGAAAGATGCCGCACGTGATCGAGCGGATCGAGCAGGCCCGCGCCGAAGGGATCGACGCCTCGGCCAACATCTATCCGTACGCCGCGTCGTCGACGAGCCTCAGCACGCTCGCACCCGACTGGGCGATGGAAGGCGGCTACGAGCAATTGCGCGTGCGGCTGCGAAACCCCGACGACCGCGCCAAGATCCTCGAGGCCTTCCGCCGGCAGTACGACCGCCGTGGCGATCGCGGCATCTACGTCGGCCAGATCTACAACGCCGAGCAGGCGCAGTATCAGAAGAAATTCATCGAGCAGATCGCGGCCGAGCGCAACACTACCGTCGACGAGGCGCTGGCCTGGCTCTTCGAGACGAACGAGCAGTCGCCGCGCGTGATCTTCTTCTCGATGAGCGAAGAGGACGTGCGCTACGCGCTGCGGCAGCCGTGGATCTCGATCGGCTCCGACGCCGCCGCGCCGCCGCCGAAGATGCGCGCCGAGAACACGGCCGTGCATCCGCGCGCGTACGGCTCGTTTCCGCGCGTCCTCGGCCACTACGCGCGCGACGAGAAGCTGATGCCGGTCGAAGAAGCGGTGCGGCGGATGACCTCGCAGGCGGCGCTGCGCGCGAACCTGCGCGACCGCGGCGTCGTGCGCGAAGGCATGAAGGCCGCCCTCGTGGTCTTCGATCCGGCGGCGGTGCGCGACCTGTCGACGTTCGAAGACCCGCATCACTTCTCCGAGGGAATCATCGATGTGATCGTGAACGGCGTGCCGGTGCTGCGCGACGGCGCGATGACCGGCGCGCTGCCGGGACGGAGCATTCGAGGACGCGGGTATGAGCCAGCTCGTTAGGACCGTCGGTTTCTGGGGCCTGGTGGCGATGTGCATCAACGCCGTCGTCGGCTCGGGCGTCTTCCTTCTTCCCTACGAGTCGTACAAGCTGCTCGGGCCGTTCTCGCTCTGGGCGCCGCTGCTGTTCGCGGTGCCGGTGTTCATCCTCGTGCTCTGCTTCGCCGAGGCGTCGAGCCACTTCACCGAGCCGGGCGGCGCGTATCTGTACGCGCGCACGGCCTTCGGCGACTTCGTCGGCTTCGAGACCGGCTGGATGAACTGGGTGGCGCGCGTGACCTCGCTGGCCTCGCTGTCGAACGGCTTCGTGCTGGCGCTGGCGCTGCTGGTGCCGGCCTTCAAGGAGACGGCGCCGCGCGCGATCGTGATCATCGCCACGATCGTGCTGCTCGCGGCCATTCACTATGTCGGCGTGCGCTACGGCGCGGCGTCGATCTACATCTTCACCCTCGGCAAGCTGATCCCGCTGATCGGCTTCATCATCGTCGCGCTCGTGGCCTGGCGCTCGAATCCGATCCCGTCGTCGCTCACGCTTCCCGGCCCCGGCACGAACTGGACGGACGCGGCGCTCTTCATGCTCTTCGCCTACGCCGGCTTCGAGAACCTCGGCGTGCCCGCGGGCGAGTTCAAGAACCCGCGCCGCGATCTGCCATTCGCGCTGCTGGCCGGCACGCTGGCCATCGCCGCGATCTACGTGCTCGTGCAGCTCGGCGCGATGTCGGCGCTGCCCGATCTGTCGCAGAGCGACACGCCGATCGCCTCGGCCGCGGCGTCGATCGTCGGCCCGATCGGCGCGCTGATCGTCACCGCCGGCGCGCTGCTGTCGATGGCCGGCACGAACTCCGGCACGATGCTCGAGGGCTCGCGCATGCTCTACGCGCTTTCGCTCGGCCGCAGGCTCGGACCGCTCTCGTACGTCCATCCGCGATTCCGCACGCCGACCGTGGCCATCGTCGTCCATGCGCTCGTCGCGCTCGCGCTCGCACTCGGCGGCTCCTTCCGGCAGCTCGCGCTGCTCTCCGCGGTGGCGCGCCTGACTACGTATCTCGCCACCTGTCTGGCCGTGCCGCGGCTGCGCAAGTTGAACGAGGGCTTCCGCACGCCCGGCTACATCGTGCCGATCCTCGGCACGCTCGTGGCCATCGTCTTCGTCGTCACGCTCGACCGCTGGAAGCTGCTCGCCGGCGCCATCGCCATCGTCACCGGCGCGGTGCTGTACGCGTTGTCGCGTCCGCGCGTCGGCTACACTGAATGACGGAGGTCCGTCCATGCAGAAACGTGTCGCGGCCGCACTTGCGGCGTTGCTCTGCTGTGCCTGCGCGAGCCTGCATCAGGAGCGCGCGAACGAGCTCGCGCAGGTAGCGAAAGACTGGTGCCTGACGATCCGCGCGAGCCAGGTGCTGCCGGTCTATCCGCTCACCGAGGATCTGCAGGTGGGCGACCTGTTCCTCGTGGCCACGCCGCTGCAGGAAGAGGTGAAGGAGCTGCAGGCGAACGGATTTCTGCCGCTCGACAACGTGATCGGACGGCTGCATCCGCTCGGCTGGAGCGACTACTACAACGGCGCGTATCAGGTGTCGCCGGAGAGCGTGCTGCCGCGGCAGTGGCAGTTTCCGGAGCCGCCGCGGACGACGACGCCGTCGACCGATTGGTCGGCCGCGCCGGGTGCCGCCTTTCCGTCGTACGCGTTTCAGGTGAAGGACGGCAAGGGTGCGACGCTGGCGCTGCCGGTGCAGTCGGTGCCGGTCGGGCTGAGCATCCTGGCGACCTCCGACGCGTACGGCACGATCAACATCAGCTCCGCGTCGACGTACGGACTGCCGGTGGCGAATCTCGCGCCGCAGGTCGACGAATGGGCGGCGCAGAATCGCGACTTCCTCAAGCAGTACGCGCCGCACATGGTCGCGCGCAAGCACGATGAAAAAGTGCTCGAGCAGAACTACGTGCGCACGGTCTATCGTGTGTACGTGGCCGGCGGCGTGAACGTGTCGCTGATCGAGAACCGTTCGCGCGGCGGACGGGTGGATGCGGGCGCGTCGAAGGCGCCGGCGCTCTTCGACGCAGGCTCGTCGACCGATGCGGCCGACGCGGCGAAGGATTACTCGGCGATGCTGTCGAGCCTCTCGCAGAGCGTGGCCGCGGCGACGCCCGGCGCGAACATCACCATCGCCTCGGCGTCGTCGCGCAGTGTGGCCATGAACGAGACCTTCCCGCGCCCGCTGGTCGTCGGCTACCTCGCCTTCGATCGCCCCATCCTCGACGGCGGCGTTCTCGGCGCGCCAATCCCGACGTACGCGCGCGTCTCGCGCCGTCCGATCTCGGAAGGCGTGGCGGTCTTCGGCGCCGACGCGAACACGACGAAGCTGCGCGCCTGGATCGGCGCCGACCCGGCGAATCGCCGCAAGCTCGACGACTGGCTGAACGGCCGCGCGAGCATCGCCGTCTTTCTCAACGGAGACGATTACCGCCAACTGCGCGCCGATGCCGTCGCGCAGCTCGGCGTGAAATGAGGTGCGCAATGGCCAATGTCGAAAAGGTTCCATCCGGCGAAGTCGGCAACGTCGTCCAGGATTTCGTCAACGACGGCGCCGAGCACATCGTGGTGCAGAAGGAAGCCGACGGCTCGTACAGCGTGTCGGCGCGGTGACGGCGCCGGTCACGGACGCGCGACCGTTGCTGCTGGCCGCGGCTGCTCGATGGCGTTGCGGAACGTCAGATAGATCGCCAGCGAGATGATCTCCACGGCGACGATCAGCAGCGGCACGCCGATGACGCGTTGCGCGAGCACCTTCTGCCGGAGCAGCAGCCATTCCTCGAGCACGAAGCCGGCGAAGAGGATGACGTAGACGAACGGCAGCGTGAAGAAGGCGGCGAACCAGAGGGCGCGGCGGCGGTTGGCGATGGCGCGGTACGCGACCACGAGCGGCGGCACGGTGAAGGCGTAGACCAGCAGCACGGTGATGATCCAGCCGAGCGGCGTCGTGCCGAAGAGCGTGCGCGTCACGTACTGCTCGTCGTTCCAGCCCATCAGCACGAAGAGCATCCGGTTGACCGGAAAGTTGGCGAAGATCAGGGCGAAGCCGAGCTGCCGCTGCGCCTCCGTGCCGCGGCGCACGCGGTACGCGCCGTACCACATCAGACCGTACGTCAGCAGCGGTCCGGCCCAGGTGGCCACGAAGAAGGCCCCGTCGTTGCCGGCGCACGACGGGCAGAGATCGAACGAGTTGAACGTCTTCACGCCCGAAGCAGCCGCACATCGCGGCGCCGGCGAAGTGATGCGCGAACTCGTGCGAGGTGCCGCAGAGAATCGTGAGCGCGAGAAACGCGGTGACGTACCGCCAGTCGAGCTGCAGTCGCATGATCGACTGCCACTACGCGCGATCGACGGGCGCGGTTAACAGGCGCGGTCGCGCGGCGGTCAGCGTGGTGCAGACCAGGCCCATGTAGATCATCCCGCGCAGGCGGAAGAGCGTGCCCCAGTTGGCGATTGAATAGGCGATCGGGCCGCCGATGAAGAGCGTGATCAGCAGCGCGCACCAGAACAGCGGCTCGCGCCGCGCGGTGCGGAAGTTCTTCGCGATGCAGACGATCGTGAAGAGCAGCAGCGCGTCGAAGAGGATCGTGTCGAGATCGGTGAACCAGAGCAGTCCGCGGCCGCCGCCCACTTCGAACAGGCCGAGGCGCTGGCCGATGGCTTGGGGCAGCAACATCACCGCCGTGCCGGAGAGCAGTCGGGCGAGATGCGTTTTCGGCGCGGCCGCCTTGTGCTCGGACGCCACCTTCAGCGCCTGCCATCCGCCGTCCGGACGCCGGCGGAGCGTGGTCACGAACGTGCCGCGCCGCATCGCGCCGTCGGCGCCGCGCATCTCCCAACGCACGTCGGCGTCGACGGAGCCCGGCCCGATGGGCGCGATGCGTACGCCGGTCACGCGCAGCGCGCCGGCGCCGCTGCGCTCCGCACCGCGGCTCCACTGCGCGGCCGAGGCGTCGATCGAGCGGCGGATCTCCACGATCTCCGCCGGCGTAATGCCGGCATTGCTCCTTGGCGCCGCCGGCGCTTGCAACGCGGTGCCGGGCGCGATGGCGGTACTCCCCTGCGAACGCTCGAACCGCTCACGCACGATCATGGCGTCGTCGGCGAGCGAGAGCTGCGGCGCGGCGGGATTGCGCGCGACGAGCAGCGTGGCCATCGACGTCGCCAGCCGCGGCCCCGACCCGGCCACCACCGCCGTGCGCAACGCCAGCAGCAACAGCAGCGATGCGATCAATGCTGCGCCGCGCCGCTCCGCGCGCACGACCGTCACGACGAGCAGCAACAGCACGACGACCAGCATGGCGAAGCCGGCGTACCAGCGGATGGCTGAGATCGCGTAGAGCAGCGCCGTGAGCAGCGCGCCGGCGACCGCGTACGCGCGCGCCGTGCATGCGCGCAGCCAGAGCGCGCAGGCGGCGATGAAGGCGACGAAGAGCAGTTGAAAGAAGGCGTCCTTCAGCGGCTGGAACGACCAGAGGATGAACGACGGCGTGAGGCTGGCCACGGCGATCGCCACCGCCTTCACGCGCGGCGCGGCGTCCCAGCGCACCACGATGGCCACAAGCGCGAGAAAGCTGAAGAGATTCACCACGAGCGCCACCGACATGGCCTCACCCAGCAGCGCCATCGCCACCGCCAGCACCTTCACGTACATCGACGACGGCACGCTCGGCGGCACGGTCAGCATCGCCCAGACGCCGCGCCGCACCGCCGCCAGCGCCGGCGGCACGTAGAGCATCGCGTCGAGCGCGAAGAACCACAGTCCGCGGCCGTACTGCAGCGAGCGCGCGAACGGCAGCTCCGCCCACGAGATCCAGAACAGCAGTTGCCCGCCGATCGCGCGCGCGAGAAACCCTGCAGCGACGATCAGCCGCAGTCGCGGATCGCGCGGCGCGGCCAGGCGCCAGAGCATGAAGAGCACGGCGCCGGCGACGACGGCGAGCAACGCCTGGATGACGGCCGCCGTCACGTCAGAACATCCAGATGCAGACCGCCACCGTGGCGATCGCGGCGACGATGTCGCCGATCAGCGCCGCCGGCACCGCGTGCCGCGTGCGGCGCACGCTCACCGCGCCGAAGTAGACCGCCAGCACGTAGAACGTCGTCTCCGAGCTGCCGTACATCGTCGCCGCCATCCGACCGATCAGCGAGTCGGGACCATGCGTCTTGATCAGGTCCGTCGTGTACGCGAGCGAGCCGCTGCCGCTGAGCGTGCGCAGGATCGCCAGCGGCACGAGCTGCGCCGGAAACTGCGTCGCGTCGGCGATCGGCTGCAGCGCCGCAGTGAGCAGGTCCATCGCGCCCGACGCGCGGAACATGCCGATGGCCACGAGCAACCCGACCAGGAACGGGATGATCTTCACCGCCACGTCGAAGCCGTCTTTCGCGCCGACCACGAAGGCGTCGTAGACCTTCACCTTGCGAATGATGCCGATCAGCGGAATGACCACGAGCAGCACCGGCACCGCCCAGAGCGAGATCGTGTCGAGCGCCGTCCGCATCACGCCTGCGCCCTCACCGGATAGAAGCGCTGCAGCACTTTCGCCGCGAGCACCGCGGCCACGGTGCCGATGAACGTGGCCACGAGCGCGGTGGAGATGATGGCCGTCGGCTGCCGCGAGCCGGCCGCGGCGAGGATGCCGATCATGGTGGTCGGGATCAGTTGCACGCCGGAGGTGTTGAGGGCCATGAAGGTGACCATCGCGTTCGAGGCGGTCTCCTTCTCCTCGTTGAGCGTCTGCAGCTCTTCCATCGCCTTGATGCCGAGCGGCGTGGCGGCGTTGCTGAGGCCGAGCATGTTCGCGGCGATGGACATGACGATGGCGCCGTTGGCCGGATGATCGGCCGGCACCTCCGGAAAGAGCCAGCGCAGCAGCGGACGCAGTGCGCGGCCGAGGATCGCCACCAGACCTGCTTCCTCGGCGATGCGCATGATGCCGAGCCAGAGCGTCATGATGCCGACCAGACCGAGGGCGATTTCCACCGCCGTCTTTGCGGAGGCGACGGCCGCTTCCGACACCGCCGCCGCTTTCCCGGTGAACGCCGCCACGACCAGGGCGATGGCCATCAGCCCGAACCAGATGTAGTTGAGCATGGGCGCGATGGTATCGCTGTTAGGATGCCGCGACGTCGATGCGGTTGCCGACACTCCTCTGGTGCTGCGCGCTCGTGCTCCTGACGGCGTGCCACGTCGCCGCGCCGGGCGCGATCGCGCTGCGCGACGGCGCGCGCGAGCTGCCGCCGAAGCTGCCGCCCGATGCGCAGTTGGTGGTGCGCGCCTACACGCCGTCGTTCGAACTGTTCATCGGCACGCAACGCCTCTACTCCTTGCATGGCCCGGCCGAGGCGAACGGCCGGCCGGTGGTGCATGTGATCGCGCTGCCGCCGTCCGCGGCTGGTCAACATCTTGACTTTCGCGTCCCGGCCGATGCCGACGAGCCGCTCTTCGCCCGCACCATGCTGCTCGTGCCGCGGGCCTCGGTGCCGGTAGCCGTGCGCGCGGTGACGGTCGAGCCGATCGTCGACGACATCCCGAGCGTGCTCACCGGCATCATCCTGGCCACCTTCGGCGCGTTCGCCATGATCGTGGCCGGCGTGCGCCGCGCCGGCGCGCGCACGCTCTTCGAGTTCGGCCTGCTGGCGCTCCTGTACGGCACGCGCGTGGTGCTCGACTCCGTCACGCCGCTCAGCCTCGGCATGCCGTGGCGCGCCGTCGACCACGGCGTCTGGCTGATCAGCTACGTCATCAACATCCCGGCCTGGCTGCTCATCCGCCGTCTCATCGGCGACGGCTGGCGCTCGACGCTGCGCATCCAGCTCTGGCTGTTCGTGGCCCTGGCGGTGCTCGGCATCGGCTCCGATCTCATTCGCGGCGAAGCCGGCACGCAGCAGACCCTCAACAACACGCTGGTCGTCGTCGGCGGCATCAACCTCGCCCTCAACATCTACTGGAGCCGCCGCTCCTGGTCGCGCGATCTGCGCATCGTGCTCGTCGGCGCGGCGATCTTCGGCCTCTTCGCGCTCGCTGCGAATCTGGCCGGGCTCGGGCTGCTGCCGTGGCGCGACGTCAACGAGACGCCCGGCTTCGTGCTCTTCGTCGGCACGCTCGGCTACGTCGCCGCGCGCCGCTTCGTGGCCTCGGAGCGCGACCGGCTGGCCATCGATGCGGAGCTCGCCACCGCGCGCGAGATCCAGCAGTCGATCCTCCCGTCGACGATGCCGGAGGTCGACGGACTGCGGCTGCACGCCTGCTACGTGCCGGCGTCGTCGGTGGCCGGAGATCTGTACGACTTTCTGCCGCTCGACGCCCGCCGCGCCGGCGTCTTCGTCGCCGACGTCTCCGGTCACGGCGTGCCGGCGGCGCTGATCGCATCGATGGCGAAGATCGCCGTCTCGTCGCAGACGCACCTCGCCGACGCACCGGCCTCGCTGCTGGCGTCGCTCAACGCCACGTTGCGGCGCGAGGTGCGGCGCGGCTTCGTGACCGCTACGTATCTCTTCTTCGATCTCGAGCGCGGCGTGACGGAAGTGGCGAATGCCGGACATCCGCCTCCGCTGCTGCTGCGCGATTCGTCGTTCCGCGAGCTCGGCCCGTCGAACGTGCTCCTAGGGCGTTTCGCGAGCGTGACGTTCGCCACCGAAACGATCGCGCTCGCGCCGGGCGACCGCGTCGCCGCGTACACCGACGGCCTGGTCGAGGCGCGCGACGCGCGCGGCGAAGCGTTCGGCGACGAGCGGTTGCAGGCCGCGCTGCGGCGTACGTCGGCGCTCGAGCCGCGCGGCGCGGCCGACGCCGTTTTGCGCGAGGTGCAAACGTGGCGCAGCGGCGGCGCGGACGCGGACGATCTCACGCTGGTGGTGATCGACGTGGTGTCGTTACCATCTGCGCGATGAAACGCGCTCTGGCCGTGCTGCTCACGCTCGCCGCGTGCGCGAAGGAACAGCCAGCGCCGCCGCCCGCGCAGCGGCCGTCGATCCTGCTGGTGACGCTCGATACGACGCGCGCCGATGCGGTCGGCGGCGCGGAGACGCCGGCGTTCAACTCCGTCGCCGCGCGCGGCCGCCGCTTCCTGCAGGCGTACGCGGCCGCGCCGGAGACGCTGCCGTCGCACAGCTCGATGCTCACCGGGCTCTACGCCGGCGGCCATGGCGTGCACGAGAACGCCCGCTACCTCGGCGCGGAGTTTCCGCTCGCGGCGGAGAAGCTGCGCGCCGCCGGCTATCACACGGCCGCATTCGTCTCCGCCTTTCCGCTGGCGCGCCGCTTCGGCATCGCCCGCGGCTTCGAGGTGTACGACGACGCGCTGCCGCCCGGCTCCGCCGAGCGCACGTCGCGCGACACCACCGATCGCGCGCTCGCCTGGCTGCGGCAGCCGCTCGACGGACCGCGCTTTCTCTGGGTGCACTACTACGATCCGCACACGCCGTACGCGCCGCCGGAGCCGTATCGCTCGCGGTTCGGCGCGTATCGCGGCGAGGTGGCGGCGATGGACGCGCAGTTGCGCCGCCTGCTCGATGCGTTCGACGGCGCGGTCATCATCGCCGGCGATCACGGTGAAGCGCTCGGCGAGCATGGCGAGTCGCAGCACGGACTGCTCGTCTATCAGGCGGTGATGCACGTGCCGCTCGTCATCGCCGGTCCGGGCGTGACGCGCGGCGTCGAAGAGGAGCCGGTCAGCACGCGGCGCGTCTTCCACACGCTGCTCGACTGGGCCGGCGTCGACTCCGCGAATTCGCTGCGCGCATCGCACCGCGAAGTGGTCCTCGGCGAAGGGATGATCCCGTTCCTCGACTACGGCTGGCAGCCGCAGATCATGGCCGTCGAAGGGCGGCAGAAGGTGATTCAGGCGGGCGCGCTCGAGGTGTACGACGTGATCGGCGATCCCGCCGAAACGCACGATCTCGCAGGACGCGCCGAACTGTCGCGGGAGATGCGGCGCGCGCTACGCGAGTATCCGGTGCCGTCGCTCGCGGCGACCGCTGCTTCGCCGGCCATCGATGAGGAGGCGCGCAAACAACTGGCGAGCCTCGGCTACGTCTCCTCCGATGTGAAGCCGGTGGTGCGTCGCGATGCGCCGCGTCCGCGCGACATGGCTCGTCTGTTCCCCGACCTCGACCGCGCCTCGGCGCTCTTCGCCGGCGGCGACTACGCGCGCGCGATTCCGCTGCTCGAGAAGATCCTCGCCGCCGATCCGCACAACCTCACCACTGCGCTGCGCCTCGCCGTCGCGCACTCGTCCCTCGGCCACGACACCGCGGCGCTGGCCGCATTCCACCGCGCCGAGTCGATCGCGCCCGATTCATCGGACGTGCGCCACTACCTCGCCCTGCACTACGCGCGCGGCAAGGAATGGCAGCGCGCCGTGCCGCTGCTCGAGCGCGAGGTGACGGAGTCGCCCGACCGCCTGCCGGCGCTCGAAGCGCTGGCCGACGTGCGCGAGAAACAGAACCGCCTGGACGAGGCGCTCGCCTTGCGCCAGCGCATCGCCACCATGAAGACGCCGACCGCGAACGAGTGGCTGCGCACCGGCGAGCTGGCCATGACCGTCGGCAACACCGCCGCCGCCATCGATGCCTACGAACGCGCGCGCACGCTGCTCGGCCCGCGCTTCGCCAACGACCTCGAGCTCGGCGTGCTCTACCTCGCCGCGCGGCGCTTCGAAGAGGCGCGCGCGGCACTGGACCGCGTGCCGCAAACGCATCCCGCGTACGCGATGGCTCTCTTCAAACGCGCGCAGGTGGCCGTTCTCCTGCACGAGCCCGACGCCGCGGCTCGCATCGCCGCCGCGCGCGCGCACGCCGACGCCGGGACGCGTACACTCATCGAACGGGAGCGACTCTTTCAGCCATGAGCGACTTGAATCCATCGCAGTTGATCGACGAGAAAATCGCGGACCTGGGCGACTGGCGCGGCGAACTGCTAGCGCGTTTGCGCGCGCTGATCAAAGCCGCCGATCCGAAGGTGACGGAAGAGTGGAAGTGGCAGACGCCCGTCTGGTCGCACGACGGCATCATCTGCACCGGCGAGACCTACAAGAAAGCGGTCAAGCTGACGTTCGCCAAAGGCGCTTCGCTACCCGACCCTGCCCACCTCTTCAACTCCAGCCTCGAAGGGAAAGTCCGCCGCGCCATCGACTTTCACGAAGGGGACGAGATCGACGTGAAGGCGTTCAAGGCGCTGATCAAGGCGGCCGTGGCCTTCAACAAAGGGTGATTACACCCGTTCGTGCCGCACGACGTCGAAACCCTCGTCGTCGTTGGGCGGCTCAAAGTACGCCGTCACCGCGTGAAACTCCACTTCGCTCGTCCACTGCTGGCCGGCCGGAAGGCTTTCGCTTCTGCGCTGCAGTTGGCGCAGGCATACGTCGTCGGGCGCGTCGATGAAATGCAGCTCGTGCGGTGCGCCGGCGTCGTCGATGAGCTGGCGGAACCATTGTCGCTGCCGCCGATTGTTCGCCGGAAAATCGAGCACCACCGCCACGCCGCGCGCGAGCAGTGAGCGAATGTGCGGCGCCAGGGCGTTGCGAATGCGCGACGAATATTTCGCGTAGGCGGCGAGGTCGGTAATTTCGTTCGGATAGAGGCGCTCGAGAAATTCGTCCTCGACGAGCAGCACCGCATCCTCATCAACAGCGAGCTTCCGGGCGAGCGTCGACTTGCCGGCCGCCATCTTGCCGCAGAAAAACAGGAGCTTTCCTTTTTCCATTTGCATCGGATGCAAAAACGCCCGGCGTTGCCGCCGGGCGTTTTCAATGACTGCGTAATGACTGACTAGAACTCGAACCGGACCGCGAGCTGGATGCGGCGCGGCGCCCAGTACGAGCGGAACTGGCTGAAGTCGGCGTCGTGGATCTTCGGATTCGGGTTGTAGCCCGTCTGTTTGTCGAAGACATTGAAGACGTCGGCCGAGAGTTGCAGCGTCCGTCCCATCACGCCGATGTTCTGCGTGTAATTGACGTCGAGCTGGTAATGCGAAGGCGTACGGCGCCTGCCGGCCGGCTCCGCGTAACGGCTGGTGTCGTCCGGATCGGCGCCGATGGCCAGGTACGGCTCGTAATTCCACACTTCCCACGGATGGCCCGACTCATAGAACGTGTAGGCGCCGGCGCTGGCGTTCCACGGCAGCGCGTACGTGCCGTAGAGCTTCAGCAGGTGCGGGCGGTCGCCGCGCAGCCAGCCGTAGCGATTGTTCCAGATCTGCCGTCCCTGCGCGTCGGCCAGGAACGACGAGCCGATGAACGTATTGTCGTCATTGGCTGTGGTCGTGTTGTCCTGGTCGAAATTGCCGTAGTACTGGCTCCACGTATACGAGCCGCGCACGAACGCGCGGCCGCGGCGCCAGTCGGATTCCACGGTGCCTTCCACGTACTTTGTGAACGCGCCGTCGAGCTCCGCGATGACATAGCTGGAGCCGCCGACCTGCGCGCGATACGCGGAGAGCTCGGGGATGTAGAGGTCGTGGGGAATGTCCGCAGGCGCGTCGAGGAACTGGCGGCCGGTGTTGTTCGTGTCTTCCCAGAAATGGCTCGTGTAGCGATAGCGGCCGTAGGCGCGCGCGCTCCAGCCGCTCGAAATCTGCTGCGAGGTGCCGATCATGTACTCGTTGACCGTGCGCGGCGTGAGGTTCTTCTGGAAGAACTTGCCCGACGACGACGGCACGGTCTGGCTGCCGATCAGCACGCCGTTCGCGTCGAAGAACGCGCGGATCGTGCCGGTGTAATTACGCGCCCACGAGGCCGCGCGCGGCAGCGAGGTGGCCGACGGGTTGTAGCGCGCGTAGCTGGCGAAGACGTTGTCCTGATTGTTGTAGGTCCACGTCGCGCCGAGGCGCGGCTGCAACTGCTTGTCGAACCCGATCGAGTACATGCGGTACTGATGGCCGAGCTCCGCCACATAGCCGGAGACGGTGCTCGGATCCTCGCGCAGTCCCTGTCCGAGGAGACGGTCCTGGCTGGCCAGCACGCCGACATTGAACGACCATTTATTGAAGCGGATGGTGTCGTTGACTTCGATGTTCTTGGTCTGCAGCACCGAGTGAATCGGCGGGATGTCGCCGGCGCTCTGCTGCTGGAAACGCGCGCTGAAGAAATACGGCTTGCCGGCGCAGGCCGTGCCGGACGGGCAATTGACCGTGCCGCCGCCTTCTGCGCGGATCAGGCCCCAGCCGTTGGACGAGCGCAGCAGGTCTTCGGTGTCCTCAGACTGCTGGTAGCCGAAGTGGAGGTCGTGCGTCATGGCCGTGCCGAGGGTGAGGTCGTAGCCGATCTGGCCGCTCTTCCGATAGAAATCCTCGTCATTGAAGAGCGAGGCCGTACCGACTGCGCCGCCGCCGATGCGGTGGCCGTTCGCGCCGACATAGCCATAGCGATTGATCAGCGGATTCACCACGGTATTGAAGGCATTGTTCGGGGCCAGCGACGGATCGCACGGCGTGCCCGGCGCAATGCCGGTCGGGCACGGCACGTCGAAGTGGCCGAGCGTGTCGAGCGCATTGAGATCGAGCTGCGTGCCGAGGGTCGTGGAAATCGTGCCGGTCGCGAGCACGTCCGGCAGGCCGAGGGTCTCGTTCGCGAAATCGGTGAACTTCGCCGTGGCGAAGCTGCGGTTGTTGATCACCCACGAACCTTCGAACGTGCCGATGCGCAGCTTCGACTCGTTACCGGAGGACGCCGTCGGCGCCTCGAACGAGCTGATGCTGGCCGCTTCTTCGGTGTGATTGGAGCGGCGGTAGCTGCCATTGAGCAGCACCGACGACAGCGGCGTGTACGTCAGTTTCGCGAACCCTTCATTGCGCGTGCTCTTGTAATCCGGCACGGCGCCGTAGAGGTTCGTCGAGCCCTGATCCGAAATCGTCGGGCGGAAGTACGAGCCATAGACGAAGAGGCGGTCGCGCACCACCGGGCCGCCGAGGCTCAGCGTGCCCCAGGTACGGTCGCGGTCGTAGACGGAGCGGAAGGTGGTGACCTTCTGATCCGACGTCAGCGAAGCCGGCTGCACCTGATATTCGACCTGACCCTTCCATTCGTTCGTGCCCGACTTGCTGACCGAATCGATCTGGAAGCCGCCGGCGCGATTGAAGTCGATCGCCTTCGCGCCGCCCTTGATGACCGAGATCTGCTGAATGTCGTGCGACGACGGCTCGGCCGACAGCGTGCCGAAGAGCGGCAGCGTCACATTGACGCCGTCGAACAGATAAACGTTGTCCTGGCCGCTGGCGCCGGCGCTCGGTCCGCGGACGATGTCCTGCGTGACCTGCACGGCCGGGATGAGCTTGACCAGGTCGCGATACTCCTGGCCGACCGGCAGGTCGTCGATCGTCTCCTCCGAGACCGCGCTCTTGATCTCGGTCGTTTCCGGATCGATGAGCGTGCTCTCGGCCGTGACGGTGATGCTCTCCGAGACCCCGGCCATGCCGAGGCTCACGTTCGTGGCGACGTCCTGCGAGAGCAGCACCGTCGCGTTGCGCGTGGTCGACTGCATGCCGGCCAGGCTGTAGGTGAGCTTGCAGGGTCCCGGCGGCAACTGCGGCAGCCGGTACTCGCCCACTTCGTTGGTGGTGGTGACGCGCGGCTGCGGCAGCGCGGCGCAATGCGCCTCGACGGTCACGCCCGGAAGTGCGGAACCATCGGTGGCATTGACACGTCCACTGAGAGAGCCGGTCTGCTGCGCGAACAGCGGCACGGCGAGCAGCGTGAGTGCGAGGAGCAGTAGCGTACGGCAGTATCGTGATCTGAAGATCATCAAAACCTCCACGGATTTTTGTTTGCGTACGGACGGCGAAGTCGCGGCTATGGTAACACTTGCGGCGAGCGCAAGCGCCTCGTCGAAGAGGAGCGCATGCGGGTCTTGATCGTCGAGGACGACGAGCGGCTGCGGCACATCGTCCGCCGCGCGCTGACGCGCATCCACCTCGCCTGCGACGAAGCTTCGTCCCTCGCCGAAGCGGACGAGCTGCTCGCGCTGCACGACTACGACCTCATCGTGCTCGACCGCCGCCTGCCCGACGGCGACGGCGTCCGCCTCTGCCGGGACGCGCGCGCCCGCGGCTTCGCCAACGCCATCCTCATGCTCACCGCCCTCGACGACGCGCGCTCGACGGTCGAAGGGTTCGACGAAGGCGCCGACGATTACCTCGGCAAGCCTTTCGACGTCGACGTGCTCGACGCGCGCGTCAAGGCGCTGCTGCGGCGCAACGAGCGGCGGCCGGCGGCGGTGCTGAGCGCCGGCGCGCTGCGGCTCGACCCGTGGCGGCGCAGCGCCGCGCGCGGCGACGAGCCGCTGGCGCTCACCGCGCGCGAGTTCCGGCTGCTCGAGACCTTCATGCGCGCGCCGGGCGCGGTGATCACGCGCGAAGAGTTGATGGAACAGGCCTGGGGCGAGCGCGAAGAGCCGATGAGCAACACCATCGACGTGCTGATCCTGAGGCTGCGGCGCAAACTGGAGCAGGCCGGCGAGCCGGGCGCCATCGAGACGGTGCGCGGCGCCGGCTACCGCCTGCGATGCACGTGACCTTCAGCCGCGCCTCGACGCGCATCATCGCCACCGGCGCGATCGCGGCGCTGCTGCTGCTCGCGCTCTTCGCCTTCATCGCGCGCACGGCCACGCAGCGCATCGTGCTGGCCGATCTCGACGACGAGCTCGAGACGCTGTCGATCGCCATCGCCTCCGATCTCGAGACGCGCGGCGTGCAGGACGTCCCGCACGATGCGCTCCGCTCCGGCGTCGAGGCGAACATGCTCGCCTTCCGCCTCGAGCATCACTCGGCGTTGCTCTTCGACGCGACGCGCGTCATCGCCGCGACCGGCGATCTCGCCCGCCGCGCGAAGCTGCCCGCGCTGCTGCCGTTCACGCGTCACGACGAGCGTTCGTTCACTGCCGCCGAGCCGTTCACCGGCCACCACCGGTTGTGCCGTTTCCGCGTCACACACCTCGGCCAGGCCGCCTCCGGCGCAACGCTGCTCGTCTTCCGCCCCATCGAAGCGGCGCAGCGCACACTCGATACCGTCGACCGCGCGCTCGCTTTGCTGGTGCTGGTCGGTTCCGCCGCCACCGCGCTCGTGCTGGCGTTCGCGGTGCGCCGCGCCTTGCGGCCGGTCGAGAACATCACCACCTTCGCTGAACGGGTGACCGCGCGCGAGCTGTCCGCCCGAGTCACCGTGCGTGCCGCCGGCGACGAGTTCCGCCGCCTCGGCGACGTGATCAACTCGCTGCTGGAGCGGCTCGAAGCGTCCTTCGCCGCGCAGCAGCGGCTCGTCTCCGATGCCGCGCACGAGTTGAAGACGCCGACCGCGGTCATTGCCGCCGAGGCGCAGGAGCTCGCGCGAGGACGCCTCGCGCCGGACGAGGCGCGGCAATCGCTGGAGATCATCGGCCGCGCCGCCGCGGGCATGGCGCGCGAGGTCGACGACCTGCTCGAGCTGGCGCGACTCGACGCCGCGCCGCAGCGTCCGCGCGAAACCTTCGAGCTCGAGGAGGCCATCGACGAAGCGGTGGCCATGCATGCCCCAGCCGCTCGCGAGCGCGCCATCGAGATCGTGCGCGAGACACGCGGCGGCGGCGCGATCGAAGGCGACCGCGCCGGCATCGTGCGCGCCATCGCCAACCTCATCTCCAACGCGGTGCGCTACGCGCCGCGCGCGTCGGAGGTGCACATCGTTCACGCGTGCGACGAAACCGCCTGCACCATCGACGTCGCCGATCGCGGACCCGGCGTTCCGGAGAGCGAGCGGCGGCGCATCTTCGAGCGCTTCGTGCGGCTGGCGCCGGCGCGGCGCGAGCATCCGGAAGGCTCCGGCCTCGGCCTGGCCATCGTCGAGCAGGTGGTGGCGGCGCACGGCGGTGCCGTCGCGGTGCTCGACCGCGACGGCGGAGGTGCGTTGTTCCGGATGCGGCTGCCTACTGCTTCTTCACCGCGGCCGTCGTCGTCTTCTTCGCCGCGGTCTTCGTCGCAGCCTTCGCCGGCTTCGCAGCCTGCGCCTTCTGCACGTTGATCACCGTGGCGACGTTCTTCCCATCCTTGACCATGTACTTCATCGTGGCCATCTCGCCGACCGCCAGCGAGCCGCCGTTGACCTTCGTGGCCTCATTCCAGGTGGCGTCGACGGCGGCGCCCTTCGACGGCTTGACGGTGAGCGTCTTGGCGGTCTGATCGACGGCGCTCAGCGTGCCGTGCACGGCGCGGCCGTGGCCGGCGGTGCCTTTGGCGAAGGTCGGGAAGGCGAAGAGTGCGGCGATGGCGAGTACGAGAAAGATGCGTGAGGTTTTCATGATGTGTCGTTCCTTTCGCCGCGAAGAGTAGAGAGCGCCGGATGAACGGAGCATGAACGTCTAAACTGCACCTCGCCGATGTCGACGAAGGTCCGCAGGTACACGCTCAAGGCGCCCGCAAAACCGCAGAAGCAGTACCGCGTCGCCTACGAGGAGCTGCTCAATCCCGAGCAACTCGAGGTGGTCATGGCCACCGGCGGGCCGATGCTGGTCATCGCCGGCGCCGGCAGCGGCAAGACCCGCACCCTCACCTACCGCGTCTCGCGGCTGATCGAGGACGGCGTCGATCCATCCGACATCCTGATCGTCACGTTCACCAACAAGGCGGCGCGGGAGATGCTCTCGCGCGTCGAGCAGCTCGTCACCATCGACACGCGCCGCATCTGGGGCGGCACCTTTCACTCGATCGGCAACCGCCTGCTGCGCCGCCACGCCGACGCCATCGGCTACCGCTCGAACTTCAGCATCCTCGACGACGAGGACGCCAAGGAGATGATGGAATCCGCCGTCTCCTCCCTCGGCATCAAGACGCTGGAGAAGCGCTTTCCGAAGGGCGACGTGCTGCTCGACATCTATTCGTTCCTGATCAACACGCGCACGCCGCTCGAGCTGCACCTCGAGCAGAACTACCCCCATTTCCTGCTTTACAAGGAGGAGATGGTGGACGTCTTCCATCGCTACAAGGACCGCAAGCGCGACGCGAATGCGATGGATTTTGATGACCTATTAGTGTTCTGGAAAGTGTTACTCGATGATCATCCGGATATTTCGGCGGCGCTGAAGCGGCGCTACCGCCACATCCTGGTCGACGAGTATCAGGACACGAACAAACTGCAGGCCGACATCATCGACGGCATGGCCGCCGAGCGGCACAACGTGATGGTGGTCGGGGACGACGCGCAGTCGATCTACTCGTTCCGCGGCGCGTCGTTCGAGAACATCCTCACCTTTCCGCTGCGCTTCCCCGAGGCGACGATTTACAAGCTGGAGACCAACTACCGCTCGACGCGGCAGATCCTCACGCTCGCCAACGCCGCCATCGCCCAGAACCGCTTTCAGTTTCAGAAGGAGCTGCGGGCGGTGCGCGGCGACGGACCCGACCCGGCGGTGGTCGGCGTCGACGACGTCTACGAACAGGCCTCCTTCGTGGCCCAGCGCATCCTCGAGCTGCGCGACGAAGGAGAGAAACTCTCCGACATCGCCGTGCTCTATCGCTCGCACTACCAGTCGCTCGAGCTGCAGATGGAGCTCTCGCGGCGGCTGATCCCGTACGAGATCCGCTCGGGCGTGCGCTTTTTCGAGCAGGCCCACATCAAGGACGTGCTGGCGTATCTGAAGGTGGTCACGAACACGCGCGACGAGCTGTCGTGGAAGCGGATGCTGAAGCTCTATCCGAAGATCGGCGAGAAGACGGCGGCGGAGGTGTGGGCGCGCATCGCCACGGCCTCGAATCCACTCGACGCCTATCTGCGCGGTCCGTCCGCCGGCGCCTATCCGCCGGGGCGCGGCGTGGCGCCGTCGCTCGACAGCGCGCGCGACGTGCTGAAGCTCATCGCCTCCGATGCCATGAAGCGCAATCCGTCGGAGTCGATCCGGCTGGTGGTGGAGCGCGGCTACGCGGAGTACGCGCGGACGAAATTCGCGAACGCGCAGGCGCGGCTCGACGATCTCGAACAGCTCTCGCAGTACGCGCTGCGCTACGACGACGTCGAGCAGTTTCTCGACGAGGTGGCGCTGGCGAATCCGATCGCCGGAGAAGATGTGGCGGTGGTCGGCCCGGAGGACGAGAAGATCGTGCTCTCGTCCGTGCATCAGGCGAAAGGACTCGAGTGGCGAACGGTGTTCGTGATCTGGCTCGCCGACGGCCGCTTCCCGTCGCAGCGCGCGCTGCGCGTCCCCGGCGGCATCGTGCGCATCGAGCCGGGACGCGTGCACGAGGCGCTGCCGCTGCTCGAAGGGATGACCGCCGACGCGCCCGACTCCGGCGGCACGCGCGAGATCGTCATCCCCGGCGAAGAGGAAGAGCGCAGGCTCTTCTACGTGGCCGTCACGCGCGCCATGCAGGAGCTCTATCTCGTCTTCCCGGTCATGTCGCGCGACCGCTCCGGCATGGACATCCTGATGGAACCGTCGCGCTTCGTGCGCGAGCTGCCCGGCGAGGTGTACGAGAAATGGGTGATCGGAACCGAGTGACGCGGCCCGCGCTGCTGACGGTCGGGATGATTCTCTCGGCCGGCACCGGCGCGATGCTGCTGATGTGCGTGCCGCTGATGCTCTCCGGCTTCGGCCACTACGAGATCGAAGGCGAGACGGTGTCGGCGGCGGAGTTCGCCGCCGTCGGCCTGGTGCCGTTCGCGGTCGGCGGCGCGATGCTCTTCGCCATCGGCCTCACCCTGGCGATGAACCATCCCGCCTCGCGCGAGCTGATGATCGGCTGGTGGCTCCTCTGCGCCGCCGCCGCCATCGCGTACGCGTTGAAGAACAACGGCGCGATCCTCGACCTCACCTGGCTCCCGGCGCTGCCGGTGGCGGTCTGGTATCTCTACTTCAAAAAGAACGTGCGCGAGTACTACCGGCAAAGGCGCGAGGCGACGGGGTGGTGAGGAGAGTGGCCGTCATCGTCGCCGCGGTGCTGGCGATGGGCGCGGTGCCGCACGCGTTGCGACGCCTGCCGCCGCGCGTGGTCTGGACGCGCGCGCTGAGCGCCGATCTCGACGGCGACGGCAAAGCAGACGCGATCTTCACCGCACGCGATGACGCGTACTACTACGTCGCCGTGCTCACGCGCGGCGCGTCCCGCGCGAGCTACGTTCGCTTCGGTCTCTCCGGCGACGCGCAGGACGCGCTCTGCGACGAGCCGGGCGCGCTAGTAACCGAGAGTCTCGACGTCGACGTGTCGCAGATGCTCGGCAGCCAGCCGGAAGGATGGCGCCGCACGCGCCGCGGCAAAGGTCTCCTGCTCCGCGGCGGCGACTGCGATCCGTTCCATCTCTACTGGAACCATGCGCGCGCAGCGCTCGACTGGTGGCGTCTCTGACGCCGCACAGTCACCGATTCGTTGCACACGCCCCCATCGCTCGCGGCAGCACAATCGTCCTCATGCGAAAACTGATGGTGTCGGCGATGCTGCTGCTCGTCGCAGTCGCGCCGGCGTCCGCGCGCGTGCGGGCGGTGCGGAAGCCGGGCGGGCCGGCGGCGACGGACGCGTATCTCGAGGCGGCGCTGCAGGCGGCGGCGTGGCTCGAGTCGATCGAGCGGAAGAGCGGCGCCGATCTGGGTTCGTGGCCGATCGCCGATTCCTTCGCCGTCTACAACCCCGGCGTCGACAACGGCGCGGCCGGCGTCGGCTTCTTCTTCCTCCGCCTCTACGACGTCACCGGCGATCGTCACTACCTCGACGTGGCGAAGCGCGCGGCGAACTACGTGGCGAACGAATACAAAGGCGCGCGTCGGATGAACGGCCACGACTGGCTCTCCGGCGCCTCCGGCGGCGGCTCGTTCCTCGTCGCGGTCCATCGCGCCACCGGCGACGCGCGCTACCTCGACGCGGCGCGCGGCGCGGGCGACTGGCTGCTCTCCACCGCCATCGCCACCGCCGCCGGCCTGCACTGGCAGCACGCGACGGTCGAGAAGACGTACACCGGCCTCGCCCACGGCGCCTCGGGCGTCGGCATTTTCCTCCTCGATCTCTACGAGGCCAGCGGCGACGCGCGCTATCTCGATGCGGCGCGACGCGCCTGGAACTGGGTCGAGACGTACGAGATCCCGACCGCGCACGGCTTCGTCTTCAAGCGCCTGATCACCGACACCGTGTCCTATCCCGGCTGGTGCGGCGGCACCACCGGCATCGTCTACTTTCTCGAGCGGCTCGATCGCGTCACCGGCGAGCCGCGTTATCGCGAGGCGCTGCTGCGCGCCGCGGACGGTTTGATCGACACCGCCGTGCCGCGCGCCGGCGGCGGCGTCGCGTGGGATCACTACGGCCCGAACAGCGGGAACGGCATCGTCTACTGCCACGGCGCGACGTCCGCGACGTCCGCGCTCGCCGCCGCCTATCGCCTCAGCGGCGACTCGCGCTATCTCGAGGCCGCGCGCAAAGGTGCGCAATGGGTAAGCTCGCGCGCGGTCGCCGAGCCGCGCGGTTTGTCGTGGTACCAGTTCGACCGCAGTCCGTACCACGAGAGCGGTCTCCTCACCGGCACCGCCTCGGTCGGCCACGCGTATTTGCGGCTCTGGAGCGCGGAGCGCGACGCCGCGCAGCTCGAGAGTGCGCGCCAGGCCGGCGAGTATCTCCTCGGCCTCGCCGATCGTCCCGCGCCCGGACAGTTGCGCTGGATCAACTACACCAATCCGCCGCAGACCGGCAGCGATCCGCTGCGTTACGAGAGCGGCTGGTACAGCGGCGCGGCCGGCATCGGCCTCTTCCTGCTCGAGCTGCACGACGCGCTGCACGGCCGCGCGATCGCCGACGTTTTCTCGGGTATGCATCCATGAAACGCACCTGCCTCCTGCTCGCGCTGCTCGCGTGCGCCTGCGACTATGGCGTCTACAAACCGCAAGGCATGCACGTCGGTACGAACGGACCGCTCACGCCCGTGCCGCAGCCGGTCGAGAACCCGTTTGCGTCGGACGCAAACGTGCGCGTGCTGTCGGTGCCCGCGTGGGAATCGTCGGTGGCCATCTCGCCCGTGCATCCCAACGTCGTGCTGGCCACGGCCATGGAGCGCGTGGGCAATCCCGTCTTCGCCTGCCGCATCCGCCGTTCCGAGGATGGCGGCGCGACGTGGAGCGACGCCGGATTCCTGCCGTTGCAATTGACGAAGAACAGCTACACCGGACATGGCGATCCGGTGCTCACCTTCGATCGCACCGGCACCGCGTATTGCGCGGTGCTGCTCACCGCTCCCGACGCCGGCCATCCGCTCAAGTCGGGGCTGGCGGTGATGAAGTCGACGGACGAGGGAAAGACGTGGGTGGCGCAGACGCTGGCCGAGCGCGAGGCGGTGAACGGGCGGCTGCCGATCTTCGACGACAAGGAGTGGCTGGCCGTCGACAACTCCGGCGGCCCGAACGACGGCACGCTCTACCTCGCCTGGATCCGCGCGAACGGCTACAGCGACTCCACCACCAGCGAGATGCTGCTGACGCGCTCGCGCGACGGCGGCGCAACGTGGTCGGAGCCGCGCTCGTTCGGCCGCGTGGGCGCGGCGTATCTCGCGGTCGGTCCGAACGGCGAGGTCTACTTCTCGCACACCGGCGGTCCGGGCTACGTGATGGAGCGCTCGCGCGACGGCGGCGCGACGTTCGAGGCGCTGGCGCCGCCGGCGCGACTCAGTCTTCCGGCCGGAAATCTGCCGAACAGCCGTACGTCGACGAACGTGCTGCAGCAGTTCGCGGTCGACCTCTCGCCGACCGCCACGCGCGGCAATCTCTATTTCGTCTTCCCCGGCGACGGGGCCACGCGCGGCGCGTTCCCGGCCTCGGTGCAGCTCACGCGCTCCGAGGACGGCGGCAAGACGTGGTCGGCGCCGGTGCGTCTCTCCGCGCCGCCGGAACTCAAGCGCGACGCGCTCCTGCCGACCGTCGCCGTCGACTCGATGACCGGCGAAGTGATCGCCGCCTGGATCGATCGCCGCGACGATGCGAACAACGTCCGCGCGCGCCTCTACGCCACACGTTCGCGCGACGGCGGCCGCACCTGGCAAACGGCGAAACCGTTTTCCTCGCCGTTCTCCATCGACGCGAACTTCCTCGGCCACTACAACGGCGTCGCCATCCAGAACACCACCCGCATCGCCAGCTTCTCCGACGCCGGAGGCAACTTCGCCGCCGCGCGCCTCGACTGGCCGCCGCCGGCATCGCGGCGCCGCACCGTGCGGCAGTGATTACAGCTCGTCGACGCGACAGGTGAGCCGCGGCTTGCGCGGGTCGCTCAGGTCGAGCTTCTCCCACGGCACGCGGATTGATTTCGGCGACACGTGCGCCAGGAGCTGGTGCAGGAGAAACGACGTCCGCTCGAGCCGACCGTGCGCGAGCAGAAACTCGGTGATGACCAGCTCCTTGCCCGACTGCCGTGCGCGCGCCTCCTCGATGCGGCCGGCGCGGCGGCCGTCGGCATCGACCACTTCGCGGCCGATGAGCGTCTCCAGATGCACGATCATCGCGTGCCTCGCTGCGCGCCGGGAATGCGCCCGATGACGTGCTTCGCCAGCCACCGCTCCACATGCTCCGGCGCTTCGGTCGCCGAGTCGATGTCGATCTCGACGGCGAGGCCGACGTGCATCACGCGCGACCACTCGATCTGAAACGGCGTCGGATCGTCGCGCCGGAAGAGGCGCCGCACGCGCTGCAGCAACCGCTCGAGACGTGGTGACAGACGCCGCGCCAGAATGTCCGTGCCGGCGTCGAGATACACGACGCGCGGCGGCTCGCCTGCGGTCCACTCGAAGGCGATGCCGTCCACCTTTCCGGCGTTGCGGCCGTTGCGGTCGACGAGCTGCTGGTCGAGCACATCGCGGGCGAGCTCGATGAATTCCGCCATCGTCATCCTCCGATCAGCTCGAGCGGAATGGCCACGACGCTCAGCACGATCGCCGTCGCCACCACCACGAATCCGACGGTGTTGCTCAGCCATCCGTTGCGATGCTCGCCGAGAAACTTCGGATCGTTCATCAGCGCCACCAGCGGCAGCAGCAGGATCGGCAGCACGACCACCGTCAACGCCATCGAGAACAGCGTCACCTTCAGCGGATCGAGCCCGGAGAAGGTGATCGCCGCCGAGAGAATCAGGATCGCGCTGTAGACGGCGGTGAAGCGCGCGTTCTGCGCCGGCGCGAGATCCTCGCCCCAACGCCAGCCGAAGGTCTGTCCCATGAGGTAGGCGACGCTGAGCGCGACTTCCACCGCCGCGCCGAAACAGGCGATGCCGATCGAGGCGGCGAACAGGTACAAGCCCGGCCGGCCGAGGACGCGCGTGAGCATCAGCGGCGTCTGCTCGTAACGATTGACGCCGATGCCGAGCGGCAGCAGCGTCTGCATCGCGCAGAGCATCACGCCGAGGGCCACGATGCTGCCGAAGCCCATGCCGACGCCGGCCACGGCGCGATTCACGGTCAGGTCTGCCGGCGTCCACTTTTCTTCCGCGGCGCCGGCCGAATAGAAGTAGAGCAGATACGGACTGATGATCGCGCCGATGATGCTGACCGCGAGAAACCAGTAGCGCGGCGCGTCGTGCGGCGGCGAGAGCGGCACGAGGCCGCGCACGATCGCGTGCACGTCGGGACGCAGCCGCACCGCGGCGACGATGAAGACGATCGTGACCAGGCCGAGGAGCGCGGTCGTTTTCTCGACGATCGAGAACGTGCCGGCCCAGAGAAAAAGCCACACCAGCAGCGCCACCGGAAACGCCCACCAGCGGAAGCCGATGCCGGTGACGAACTGCAGCGCGAGGCAGACGCCGCCGAGCTCCGAGGCGAGGACGAGCAGGTCGACGATCAGCTCTGCCGTCAGCGGGATGACGAAGAAGCGGAAGCCGAAGCGCTCGCGCAGCGCGTCGGCGACGGTGTGCTTCGAGACCGCCGCCAGCCGTCCCGACATCTCCACGAGAAAGACGACGCAGAGCGTGCCGAATGCGAGCGACCACACCAGCCGTGCGCCGAATTTCGCGCCCGCTTCCGCGGTCGTGGCGATCGCGCCGGCGTCGAGAAATCCTCCGATGCTGGTGAGGATGCCGAGGGCGATTTTCATCGCGCTCTTCATCGCACTCCTCGGAAGGCGCGCTCGCCCGCCGCGCGATCGTGCGCGTCGATGGCCTGTTCGAGCGCGCGCCACGCGCGCAGTTGCGCCTCGCGCGACGGCGTCTGCAACGCGGCCACTTCGTCGATGGCCACGCGAGCGGTGCTGCGCGCGTAGGCGTCGCTCACCGCGCCGCGCGACCATTCGTGCGCGAGCAGCGCGCCTGCCGCGGCCCACGAGGCGGCGGTCTTGCGATCCTCCGCCGCCTGCTTCTGCGGCGAGCTGCAGGCGACGGCGACGACGAGCATCGCCGCGCAGAGCCGAGCCATGGAGAAGCGGCGCAACAAGAGTGATGCCAGACTCGGCCATGCGACATCTCTGGCACAATCACGCCATCATGCGCCGCCGCCTCCTCGCGCTCGTCGTCTCGGTTGCGGCGCTCGCCGCCTGCCACCGCGAAACCGTGCGGCCCGTGGTGCGGCGCGCGGCCGCTCCGGCGGTCAGCGACGGCGGCCGCGTGGCGGTGCGGCTCGAGAGCGAGCCATCGACGCTCAACTATCTGCTGCAGACCACCGACGATGAGAAGATCTTCTTCTCCTTTCTCTACGACCCGCTGATCGATCTCGACCGCTCGCTCGCGCCGATTCCCGGCACTGCCGCCAGTTGGGAGATCCAGAACGGTGGAAAGACGTACATCCTGCACCTCGATCCGCGGGCCACGTTCAGCGACGGCACGCCGGTCACCGCGCGCGATGTGGTCTTCACGCTGAACAAAGCGATCGAAGCGGACTCGATGGCGTTCGCCGCGAATTTCGAAGGGCTCGATCGCGCGCAGACCGCGGCGCTCGACGAGCACACCGTGCGCGTGGTCTTCAAGGAAGCGCGCGTCACGCAACTGCTCGCCTTCAACATCGGCGTGATGCCGGAGCACGTCTACGCGAAAGGCGATTTCGCCAAGCCGGCGAAGCTGGTCGGCAACGGCGCGTACGTGGTCGAGCGGCGGCAGCCGGGACGCAGCATTCTGCTCAAGCGCCGCGCCGATTACTGGCGCGCGCAGCCGCACATCGAGTCGCTGCTGCTGCGCGTCGTGCCCGACGACGCGGTGGCCTGGAAGTCGGTGCTGCGCGGCGAGCTCGACATCGCCCGCATCAGCAACGAGCAGTGGTTCCGCGTCAAAGACGATCCAAAGGTGCGCGAGCTGGTCGACTTCCGCAACGTCTATCTGCTCTCGTACAACTGCGTCCTCTGGAATCTCTCCGATCCGCTCTTCGACGATGCCCGCGTGCGCCGCGCGCTGGCGATGAGCTTCGACCGGCAGGCGGTGATCGACCGTCTCTATCACGGGCAGGCGCGCGCGGTGTCGGGTCCGTTCCTGCCCGATCAGTGGGCGAACAATCCGGAGATCGTGCCGATCGAGCGCAATCCGGAAGCGGCGGCAGCGCTGCTTTCCTCGGCCGGCTGGCGCGACAGCGACGGCGACGGGGTGCTCGATCGCGGCGGCAAGCGATTCGCCTTCCGCATCCTCGTGCCGGCCAACAGCAGCACGGCGAAGGATCAGTGTCAGGTGCTGCAGGACGCGCTGTCGAAACTCGGCGTGAAGATGGAGATCAACGCGCTCGACGAGGCGGCGTACTTTGACCAGATCACGAAGCGTAACTATCAGGCGGCGTTCACGGCGTGGTCGAACGAGCCCGATCCCGATCCGTATTCGCTGTTTCACTCGTCGCAGGTTCCGCCGGAAGGGTTCAACGTGGTCGGCTACAAAAATGCCGAGGCGGATGCGCTGATCGAGCAGGCCCGCGCGGAGTTCGATCGCGGCCGGCGCGCCGATCTCTATCACCAACTGCACGAGGTGCTCTCGCGCGATCAGCCGTATCTCTGGACGGTGCAGGTGGGCTCGAAGTGGGCGGTGAGCCGGCGCGTCGAGCATGTCGAGGCGTCGTCGGGGCTCGGGCTGTTTCTCTGGAATCCGGGGCCGCGCTCCTGGTCGGTGCGGCAGTAGAATCCGCGCCGCGATGCGGCTGCTGCTCATCTCAAGCTCGAACGTTCACGGCTACGGCTATCTCGATCATCCCGAGCCGGAGATCCGAGCGATCCTCTCCGGGATCTCCGAGGTGGCGTTCGTGCCGTTCGCCTCGCACGATCACGATGCGTACACGAGCACGGTGCGCGAGCGGTTCGGGCGGATGTCGATCGAGGTGACGCAGGTGCGCGAGGTCGCGGATGTCGAGCGCGCGTCGGCGATCTTCGTCGGCGGCGGCAACACGTTCCGCCTGCTCAAGACGCTGTACGAGCGCGCGCTGCTCGAGCCGATCCGGCGGCGCGTGTTCGACGGGATGCCGTACATCGGGTCGAGCGCCGGGACGAACATCGCCGCACCGACGATCAAAACGACGAATGACATGCCGATCGTGCAGCCGCCGTCGTTCGACGCGCTGGCGCTGGTGCCGTTCCAGATCAATCCGCACTATGTCGATCCGGAGCCGTCGTCGACGCACAAGGGCGAGACGCGCGAGCAGCGCATCCTCGAGTTCCTGCAGGAAAACACGACACCAGTGATCGGCCTGCGCGAAGGTAGCGCACTGCGCATCGAAAACGACGCCGTAACCCTGACCGGCCTAGCCGGCGCCCGCCTCTTCCGCCGCGGCCACGATCCGATCGAGGTGCTGCCGGGGCTGATCGTGGTGTAGAGAGAGACGACCAGAGGCCTCCGGCGGCTGGGGCCACAGGCCCCAGCCCCCGCTGATTGGCCTAGCCGCCGCGACACAGTGTCGCGAGCTTGGAAGCAGTGTCGCGGAGGCTAGGCCAACCACTGGGGTCTGGGGCCGTCGGCCCCAGCCGCCGGAGGCCCCCGGTCGTTCCCTCTGCCCACTACAACGTCAACATCTTGACCGTTCGCGCGCCGCCGCGCTCGATGCGGAATGTGAGCACGCCGATCGTGGCGCCGCTCTCGCTCTCCGCCACCACGCGCCAGCGACCCGGCGTCACGTTCTGCTTGAACGAGTAGCCGCGGTAACCGGTGCGGCGGCCGCCTTCGATGCGGATCGGGACCACGCTCGTGATCTGCCACTCCTCGGAGTGCTCATCGTAGAAGAGCCAGCGGTGACGGATGGTCGTGGAGATCCCGTTCGGGATGAACACCGACGTGAAACAGTAGACCCGCTCCTCGCCGCGGCGGTGGAACACTGGAGTACGCCAGAACGGGCGGCGCTCCACGGCGGCCACATAGCCCGACGGCGTGCGGTGCAGCTCGTGCGCGAGCAGCATCTGCTTTTTTACCAGCGGCACCGGCGGAATCGCGTTCACCGCATGCAGCGCGAGCATCAGCGCCGCCACGCCGAGGGCTGGGCGCACGCTTCCGGATTCGCGCGTGTTGAGGCGGCGGAGAAGCACCACGAGCAGCACCGCCAGTAGCGTCCCGAGGTAGAACCAGAACGTACTGATGCTGTGGAACAGATGCGCGAGGGCGAAGTTGAAAAACATGATCGCGCTGAGAGCGAAGAACGCCCACGACAACGTCAGCTCGTTGTAAGCGCTCTCGAGGAACTCGTTGCCGACCAGCAGCGCCGCCAGTCCGGCCACCACCAGGTAGCCCGGCCAACTGCTCGAGCTGAGGAAATAGAAAATGAACAGCGCGCTGAACACGCCGCCGAAGAAAAACTGCAGCACCGCATTCAGATACTGCGAACCGCGGAACGTCGCGCCGCGGCCGATGGCCACCAGGATCGCCGCCGCGCCGGCCAGATAGCCGAAGAGCAGGAAGAGATCGAGCGACGTGATGGCGCGGCCGAGGGTCACGGCATCCCAGACGAAACCGGCCACGAAGAAGACGGCGGGAGCGTAGCGGCGCAGGCGCGCGAACGGCGGCATTTTCGCGCGCGTATTTTGCGTTAATCCGAGCCGATGCTGCCGCGGTATGAAGATGCACCGGTCGCCGAGAGCGAAGAGAAAGTCGCAGAGCCGCCGCTCTACAAAGTGCTCCTGCACAACGACGACTTCACCACCATGGAGTTCGTGGTGTGGGTGCTCGAGACCGTCTTCAACATGCCGGAAGAGCAGGCCGTGCAGGTGATGCTCAACGTCCACCTGCGCGGCGTCGGCGTGGCCGGCATCTACACATTCGAAGTCGCCGAGACGAAAGTCGAGCGCACCACCACCCTGGCCCGCGAGCAGGAATACCCGTTACTCGCTACGATGGAAGAGGCATGATCGCCAAGTCGCTGCAAGCCAGTTTCGAATTCGCCGTGAACGAAGCGGTGCGGCGCCGCAACGAGTACGTCACCCTCGAGCATCTGCTCTATGCGCTGCTGCACGACCGCGACGTCATCGACGTCGTGCGCGCCTGCGGCGGCGACGTCGAGCAGCTCAAGCGCCAGCTCGACGACTTCATCGAGAAGACCGCCGAGCGCGTACGCGACGGCGAAGAGCTCGAGCCGTCGCTCACCTCGATGCTCCAGCGCGTCGTGCAATACGCGCAGCTGCACGCGCAGTCGTCGGGACGGAAAGAGCTCGACACGCCGCAGATGCTGGCCGCGCTCTATCAGGCCGAGAAATCGCAGGCCGTCTATCTGCTGCGCAGCCAGGGCATCAACAAGCTCGACGTGCTGAACTATCTCTCGCACGGCATCGCCAAGGACACCGGCGACGCGCCGCGGCCGGCGTTCGCCACGCCCGGCGACGAGGAAGAAGGCGGCGGCGCGCAGCGCGGCGATCCGCTCAAGAGCTTCGCCGTGAACCTGAACGAGAAAGCGAAGAACGGCGAGATCGATCCGGTCATCGGCCGCACGCTCGAGCTCGAGCGGACGGTGCAGATCCTTTGCAGGAGACGCAAAAACAATCCGCTGTACGTCGGCGAGCCGGGAGTCGGCAAGACCGCCATCGCCGAGGGGCTCGCGCTGAAGATTCAGCAACAGGACGTACCGGCCGTGCTGCGCGAGTCCGTGGTCTGGTCGCTCGACATGGGCGCGGTGCTGGCCGGCACGAAGTACCGCGGCGAGTTCGAGCAGCGCCTCAAGGCCGTCATCACCGCGCTCACCGAAAAGAAAGACGCCATCCTCTTCATCGACGAGATCCACACCATCGTCGGCGCCGGCGCGGTCAGCGGCGGCACGATGGACGCCTCGAATCTCCTCAAGCCGGCCATCGCCTCCGGCAAGTTGCGCGTGATCGGCTCGACCACCTACGCCGAGTACAAGCAATCCTTCGAGCGCGACCGTGCCCTGGCCCGCCGCTTCCAGAAGATCGAGATCGGCGAGCCGACCGTCGCCGAGACCATCGAGATCCTGCAGGGTCTCAAGGGCTACTACGAGCAGCATCACGGCGTGACCTTCACCGACGAGGCCTTGCGGCTCGCGGCGGAGCTCTCGGCCAAGTACATCCACGACCGCCATCTGCCCGACAAAGCGATCGACGTGCTCGACGAAGCCGGCGCGCGCGCGCGGATGATGCGCGCTCCCGATACTTTGGGCACCGAAGTGATCGACGTGCCGGAGGTGGAGACGGTCGTGGCGCGCATGGCCAAGATTCCGCCGCGCACCATCGCCGTGTCGGAGAAGGAACGGCTGCAGGGTCTCGAGTCCGATCTGCGCCGCGTGATCTACGGGCAGGAGCATGCGATCAAGCAGGTGGTCGCCGCGATCAAACTCTCGCGCTCAGGCCTCGGCAACGCCGACAAGCCGATCGGCTCGTTCCTCTTCTCCGGCCCGACGGGCGTCGGCAAAACCGAGCTCGCCAAGCAGCTCGCCCACTCCCTCGGCGTCGAGTTCATCCGCTTCGACATGAGCGAGTACATGGAGCCGCACACCGTCTCGCGCCTCATCGGCGCGCCTCCCGGCTACGTCGGCTTCGATCAGGGCGGCCTCCTCACCGACGCCGTGATCCGCACGCCGTACGCGGTGCTGGTGCTCGACGAGATCGAGAAGGCGCATCCGAATCTCTTCTCGATCCTGCTGCAGGTGATGGATCACGCCACGCTCACCGACAACAACGGCAAGAAGGCCGACTTCCGCAACGTGATCCTGATCATGACCACCAACGCCGGCGGCCGGGAGATGACCGACGACTCGCCCGGCTTCATGCGCAATCCCGGCAGCGGCCGCGGACGCGGCGCCATCGAGCGGACGTTCGCGCCGGAGTTCCGCAACCGCCTCGATGCCTGGATCGCCTTCGAGCCGCTCGGCTTCGAGACCATCGAGCTGGTGGTCGACAAGTTCATCGCCGAGCTGCGCGCGCAGCTCGCGCCGAAGAACGTCACCATCGAGCTCGAGGAGTCGGGCCGCGCCTGGCTCGCACGCCACGGCTACGACCGCGCCTTCGGCGCACGTCCGATGGCGCGGCTGATCTCGTCGAAGATCAAGGAGCCGCTCGTCGACGAGATCCTCTTCGGACGACTCGCCGACGGAGGCAAGGTGGTGGTGCGGGCGGATGGGGATTCGCTCGTCGTGGAGTAGCGCGCGCGGTGAGCGAGCCATGTCCACCTTCCCCGACCCGCGTTACGCGCCGAGCGATGTCGTGGCCATGGGCGAGGACCTGCGCATCGGGACGTTGCGCGAGGCGTATCGCAAAGGGATTTTTCCCTGGCCGCACGACGGGCTGCCGCTGCCGTGGTTCTCGCCCCGGCGGCGCGCGGTGATCTTTCTCGACGAGCTGCACGTCGGCCGCTCGCTGCGGAAGGCGCAGGCGCGCGCGCCGTTCACCTACTCGATCGATCGCGATTTCCGTGCGGTGATCCGCGCCTGCTCGAGCGCGGAGCGTCCGGAGCAGGACGGGACGTGGATCGAGCCGAAGATCATCGCCGCGTACACGTGCCTGCACGAGGCCGGCGACGCGCACAGCATCGAGGTGTGGGAAGACGATGCACTGGTCGGCGGTCTCTACGGCGTCGATGCCGGCGGCGTCTTCACCGGCGAGAGCATGTTTCACCACCGTTCCGACGCCTCGAAGCTCGCGCTGCTCTTCCTCGCCGAACATCTCCGCGCGCGCGGCGCGACGCTGATCGACTGTCAGGTGATGACGCCGCACATGCAGCTCCTCGGCGCGCGCGAGATCCCGCGGGCCCGCTTCCTCGATCTGCTCGCGGAAGCGCAGTCGCGGGACCTCGCGCTTTTCTGAATCGATCACTGCATTTCGTCGTCGGGCGGGCCGATGTCGAACTCTTCTTCCCGCTCGATGGAGTCGACGCCCGGCACTTTCGCCAGCGACTTGAGCTGCGCCGCCTCGGCCGAGACGACGAGCGTCGAGATCTCGTCGAACTTGTCCTCGATCTGTGCGCCCGCTTTCTCGAGCGCGGCGGCGACCTTCTCGACCGAGGCGTCGGAGAGCGCGGAAACGATGAAGCGCGTCTTCGCCATGTCACACCGCCTGCACGAGGCCGGAGCCGATGTCCGTCGCGCTCAGGTTGAGCTTTCCGCAACGCGTCTTGAGCAGTTGCAACAGGTCCGCGGCGCTGAGCGACGGCTGCTCCTCGAGATAGAGCGCGGCGATGCCGGCCACGTGCGGCGTGGCCATGCTCGTGCCGGAGATCGTGTTGTACTGCCGCGGCAGCGGCCATGACGAGGTGATGGCCACGCCCGGCCCGGCGATGGTGATCTGCTTGTCGCCCGCGGCGACGCCCGCGTTCGAGAAGTAGCCCATCTGACCTTGCGCGTCGATCGCCGCCACCGCCACCATCGACGGGCAGTTCGCGGGACGTCCGACCGGACGCACCACCGCCGGACGGAGGCTGTCGTTGCCGGCGGCGACGATCAGCAGCGTGCCGCGATCGAGCGCGCGCCGCGCGGCGATCTCGTACACCTGCGAGTACGGCTCGCCCGGATTCGTGCGCGACGAGAGCGACATCGACACGATCTTGCAGCCCTGCTGCACCGCCCAGTTGATGCCGGCCAGGATCGAGCCGTCCGTGCCGGTGCCGCTGTTGCCCAGCACCTTGCCGATGTAGATGTTCGCGTCGCCTGCGACGCCGTAGCGCTGCCCCGTGCCCGCGGGCGAAGCCGGACCGCACGCGGTGCCGGTGCAATGCGTGCCGTGGCCGTGCGCATCCTGCGCCGTCTCGCCGCTGACGAAGCTCTTCGACTGGATCTCGCGTCCCTGAAAGTCGGGATGATTGAAGTCGAAGCCGGTGTCGAGGATGGCCACGCTCACGCCTTTGCCCGTGTAGCGCGACTGCGTGACGCGCGTGGCGGCGAGGCCCCACGTCAGCGCATCGGTGTCGCTCCAGAGCACCGACGCCACCGACGAGACCGTGCTCGGCGCGGTGACGGGCCGCGCGTAAAGCGCCTCGTACAGATGCGAGCTCGCGTCGCGATAGCCGCGCAGGTACTCGCGCGAATAGTCGGCGGCGAGCGGCGGCTGCAGGTCGGCGGCGCGCAAGGCCTGCGCTTCCTGCGCGACGTAGACGTAGCGCTCCGCCTCGACCGCCGCCACCGGCGACTGCACGTCGGCCGCCGCCGCGGCGAGCGCGTGCATCTGCTCGGGCGGTGTCTCGCAGACCGCCACCTGCAGGTCGTCGAAGAAGAGTCCGTCGCTCTCCTTCAGGACGTCGTCGACTTCGAGCGCCGCGACGGCGAAGTCGTTGGCGTGCGCCATGCGCATGCCGGCCGCTCCCGTCACCTGTTCCATCGCCTGGCGCGGCGTGTCCTGCGCGAACAACACCAGATACCGCCCCGTAGTCGCAGCCGGGGCATTACCGCCTCTCTCATTGCTCATGTGATCCTCCCAATCGATCACAGTGGAGAGACGATTAAAGGGCGGAACCCTACCCTTCCGTAAGAAATGTCCACCCGTGGCGCGTGCTACTCTGAGCGGACTCGTCCAGATCCCGGAGGTCCAACATGGCTTTGCCGATCAATCTCGGCGTGCTGCGCGACGCGCTGCAAAACGATCCGCTCGCCCGCATCGGCGACGGGGCTTTGCAGACCAAGCTGCACGATTCCGTGCGCCTCGGCCCGATCGACTTCGCGCCGTCCGGCACGCTGTCGGTGCGCGTGCTCAATCGCGATACCGACAAGGATGAAGACGCGGTCTTCTCCGGCGGCGCGAATCCGCACATCGCCTTCGACCTGCAGAACGCCTGGATCAAGTACAAGCTGAGCGCGAAGGCAGCGGCGAACGCCGGGCTGGTGAAGAGCGCCGCCGACGTGGAGCTGTGCGACTACCGCATTCACTCCGCGGCGCAGCGGGCCTGGGACGCGGTGTCGAGCGACCTCGGCGCGCCGCGCACGCTGCTCTCGCTCGCGGACGTGCAGAGCCTCGAGCCGGGCGAAGCGCTGGCGATGGAGCTCGGCGGCGCGCTGTCGGCGACGGTGAGTTTCTCCTGGAGCGACGTGGTGAGCGCGAAGCTGTCCGAGATTCTGGAAGGCTTTCCGGCGATCGGCTTGAAGCTGAGGAAAGGGCTCGAGACGTCGCTGTCGGCGAAGATCACCGATCGCTTCACGGTGGTGATCTCGCGCACGCCCGACCGCCGCTTCCGCATCGCGGTGAAGAAGGCGGCCTCGCGCGATCACACGTATTCGCTCGAAGCAGCCGTCGGCGCCGAGGCCTCGGCCATGCCGCTGATCGACGACGTGCTCGACCCGCTCGTGAACGCGCTCGAAGAGAAAACCGGCGAGCGCATCGCCGACGCCGCGCGCGGCGAGCTGCGCAAACGTTTAGCGAAGGCAGCGACGTGGAAGGCGACGGTCGGTCTCGCCTACGAGTACGCGCGCATCGACGAGCAGACGGCCATCGCCGACTACATCCTCGGCGACGCCGCGCTCCTGCCGCACGATCACGAGCTCGCACTCGCCGGCGACTTCGGCTCGATCGCCGCGGAGCTCCGCACCGACGGCGGCGCGCGCACGCTCGTGCGCTATCTCAACGAGTCGACGCTCACCCGTCGCTCGTCGTTCGGGTTCTCGCTCGGCATCGGCAAGTGGATCGACGTGCGCGCCCGCGACGAGAGCGCGTTCCGGCAGACCACGCGCACGTCGCTCGATGGCTTCCACCTCGTCACTTGCCGCGGCACGCGCAAGTACGAGGAGAAGAACATCCCCGGCAACGATTTCGAGTGGGTGGTCGACCTCAAAGCGCAGATGGACGAGTTCCGTTCGCAGCCGACCACGCTCGATTTCGATTACGGCCTGCATCTGCTGGTGACGCTGGAGCGCGACGCGCTGTCGCGCGACGATCTGCGGCGCATGCTCGACTTCGCGCGCATGTGGGATGTCTGCGCCGCCGACGAGGCGACGTTCGCCGACGCGCTCGGCCGCAAGACGACGCTGCGCGTGCAGCTCACCATCGACCGCGAGGCGCTGCTGCCGATCCTCACCGCATTCGACGCCGATCGCACGCGCTGGGCGGAGCCGCTGGCGGTGGCCATGCCGTACATGAGCACGTTCCCGGAACGGAACGACTACGCCAAGCGGCGCGAGACATACGCGCCGGCGTGGCACGAGTGGCTGCGCGATCGTCACGTGTCGTTCCACGCAACGAGCGGCATCCAACTGCTCGAGGAGCGCGGCCTCCCCGGCTCGTTCGCCTGGTGCAGCGGCGAAGGCCACCCGCACCTCGCCGACCGCCTCGCCGCCTTCATGCACGGCGCCGCGCTGCTGCGCGAAGCGATGACGCACGCGCAGCCGGTGGAGTCGATCGCCAACGCATACGCATCACTGCAACAGTTCTGGACCCAACGCCTCTACATCGCCGCCTGCGGCCGCTACCTGCTCGACCGCGCGGCGGCGGTGAACGCCAACGTGACGCGCACGCTGCAGGCCGATTTCGACGACGTGACGGTGACTGGTTGAAGGTGCAACAGGGATACGACGGGAGGCCTCCGGCGGCTGGGGCCGCGGGCCCCAGACCCCATGGGTTGGCCTAGCCTCCGCGACACTGTGTCGCGAGCTTGGAAGGCAGTGTCGCGGAGGCTGGGCCAACCAACGGGGTCCGGGGCCTGTGGCCCCGGCCGCCGGAGGCCTCCGGTCGTCCCGTATCATCAGCCGATGAAACGGTGCACGTCTGCCGGAGTCGTTGCCGTGGTGATGGCCTTCTGTCTCTGCGCATGCGCGCACCGCGGCGAACGGGTGGGTGAATGGGAGCCGGCCGCGCGTCCGGCCGATCCGCGCGTGCCGTCGCGCGCGGAGCTCGCGGCTGACCGCGCCGCGAATCGCGCGTACTGGGACGCGCGCGCGGCGCTCGATCCCGCGGTCGACTCCGAGAGCGCGTGGGTCTCGCACGGTCCGCAGAATCTCGCCGGCGTCACCTACGCGCTGCTCTTCGATCCCGATCCGAACGTCCTCTGGTCCGCTTCGGCCGAAGCGCTCTGGCGCAGCAGCGACCGCGGCGCGACGTGGCGCGTGGTGCCGGAGCTCGACGGCTTCTTCGTGAGCAGCCTCGCGCGCGACGCCAACCCGAACATCCTCTACGCCGGCACCGGCCTCTTCGACGACACCGCGCGCGGCATCTTCCGCAGCGTCGACCGCGGCGCGACGTGGTCGCTGCTCGCCAGCTCCGCCGGCCGCGGCGCCATCGGCACGATCGCCACCGATCCCGCGCACGCCGGCACGCTGCTCATCGCCACCACGCGCGGCATCTTTCGCTCCGTCGACGCCAGCGAGAACTGGACCAATACGCTGCCCGGCTCGGCCGACATCATCAATCCGCAGGTCGCCTACGATCCGGTCGATCCGTCGCGCGCCATCGCCACGATCACGCGCGTCGGAGCGGGCGCATCGTTCTACTACTCGAATGATGGCGGCGCGACCTGGAGCGAAGCGGCCGGCATCTCCGGGGCCGATGCCAGCGCCGCCACGAGCGCGTATGCGCCGTCGCAACCGTCGCGCGTCTACGCGGTGACGGTGAACGCGGGCACCGCCGCCGGAAAGGTGTGGCGCTCCGACGACGGCGGACACACCTTCGCGCGCGTGGCCGACGTCAGCGGCATCGCCGCCGGCGGCGTGCTCGCGCACCTCTGGGTCTCGCCCGTCGATCCGGCGCACATCCTCTTCTCCGGCGTCTTCGTCTACGCCAGCCGCAACGGCGGCACGACGCTGCAGGAGATCACGCTGCAGCGGCCGACGCCGTTCATCGCCTATCCGCATCTCGACGTACACGGCATCGCCAGCGATCCCGGCTACAACGGCAGCACGAACCGCCGCCTCTACGCCTGGACCGACGGCGGCGTCTTCCGCACCGACGCCTACGACGTGCCGGCGCCGGTCTGGACTCCGCTGCTGCGCGCGCATCAGAGCACGCAGTTCTACGCAGTCGATGTGAACGCGGCCGGCGCGATCGTCGGCGGCATGCAGGACACCGGCGCCGAGTCGCAGCCGCCCGGCGCGACCGACGGAGCGCACCTGCTCGACGGCGACATCACCATGGTGGCCTTCGATCCGCTCAGCACCTCGCGCTACTACCTCGGCTCGTTCGGCGCGCTCTATCGCAGCGACGATCTCTACACGCCGGTGGCCGACCCGGGCGCCGGCGCGCCGCGCTACTTCGAGATCCCGACCGCGCTCGATCCGAACGACCCGGCGCGGCTCTTCGTCGCCTCCGGCACCGTGCTGCGCGTCGAGTGGGTCGGCGGCACCGCGCGCACGACCACGATCCGCGCCGCCGACGGCGTCACCATCGCCGCCATCGCCGTGCAGCGCGGCAACTCGAACGTGGTCTGGATCGTCAATCACTCCGGCATCGTCTACCGCACCGACAACGCCCTCGCCGCCGCGCCGGTGTGGACGGAAGTGCATCGCGAGCCGACGTACTACCCGACCCGCATCCTCATCGACCGCGACGATCCGAGCACCGTCTACGTCAGCTCGCTCAGCCCCGGCCTGATCAAGACGACGAACGGCGGCGCGAGCTGGTCGGCCGCGAACGGCATCGCGCCGGCGACGATCCGCAACGTGTACGACATCGAGCGCCATCCGAGCGATCGCCTGCGGTTGTATGCCGGCACGGAGGCGGGACTCTATGCGAGCGGCGACGGCGGACGGACGTGGGCGATCGCGAAGTTCGGCGCGCCGTCGATGACCGCCGTGCGCGACGTGAAGTTCCGCCCCGGCACGTCGACGCTGTTCGTCTCGACGTACGGCCGCGGCATCTGGTCGTACGACACGAGCATTCCCGCCGGAAAGCGCCGCTCGGCGCGGCACTGAACGCCTACCAGTAGGTGGTGGTCACGGAGCAGTCGCCGGTGACCACCGCCTGACAGGCCATCCGCTCGTCGTCGGCGAAGTCTCGCGAGAAGCGCGACTCCACGGACGTGCGCGGCGTGAGGTTTTCCGCACCGCTCACGATGCGGACGCGGCAGCGGGCGCAGACGCCCACGCCACCGCACGAATTGCCGAGCGGCGCACCGGCCCGGCGGGCGACGTCGAGGATGCTCTCGTTGTCGCGCGCGGCGGCGCTGATTCCGAGCGGAATGAAGGCGACTTCTGTTTCCGACAAAACTTTTCGCCGTTTTCGGCGTCTATTACAGCATGAGACCGGAACGTGTGGAGACGAGCGACATGAGCAAGCAGATGGAGGAGACCCGCATCGCGGAGAAGATCGTGAGCGTCCTTCCGGCCGGTGTCGCGCGAGCGCTGTCGCCCGACCGGGAAACGATCCGTTACGCCGTGCGCGGCGACGGGATGAAGCTGCGCACGATCGTGCTGCGCCGCGCCTCGCTGCGCCGCCTGCTCGAGGACGCTGCGTGCGAGATCAAGGTCGAGTACCTGCAGCGCGAGCTGCTGCGCACCGCCGAGTCGCGCACCGAATTCCGCTACCCGCGCCCGATCGCCACGGTGATCCGCGGTGCCTTCTCGGCGGAACTGGCCAAGCTCGGCGCGCGTCACCCGGTGAGCGCGTAGCGTCTCACAGCGACGC
The DNA here is from genome assembly GCA_036389275.1 of Thermoanaerobaculia bacterium. Classification (GTDB taxonomy): domain Bacteria; phylum Acidobacteriota; class Thermoanaerobaculia; order Gp7-AA8; family Gp7-AA8; genus QHVT01. The sequence continues at coordinate 8,540 of DASVQE010000012.1, read as the reverse complement.
TTCGATCATCGTCTGGGCGACGAAGTTGTAGATCGCGGTCCAGGCGAGTTTCACGTCGAGGTTGAAGGCCGGGCCGGCGATGGTTTCGACCGCGTAGAGCAGGCAGGCTTCGACGATCGCGTAGTGCGGGATCTGCACGCCGTAGCCGAAGTGGCGGCGGCCGAGATCTTCGAGCGCCGGCCGCAGTTCCTCCAGCCGGTCGAGGCCGCGCACCGTGGCCGCGAGCATGTTCATCAGCATGTCGCGCTGCACGCGCATGTCGGTCTTCGCGAAGAGCGCGCGCAGCTCCGGCGCGAGCTCGAACATCTTCGCGTAGAAGATCGTCGCCGCTTCTTCCTTGCGCGCGAAGACGAGCTCGAACGAGGTCTGCACCAGCTCGTGCACATCGGGTTTGGCAAAGTCGACGATCTCGTAGAGCGAGACCTCGCGCTGCCGCAGCGTTTCATGCGAGACGTGCCCGAGGCGCAGCTCCGCCTCGACCACGTTCACCAGCTCCTCGGTCGCCAGCACGTGCGAGCCGAGGTTTTCATTCATCGCCGCCACCGCCGCGGCGACGTGCGCCGGCTCGCCGATGGCCGTCAGCTTCGCATCGTTCGGATGGCCGAGGTGACCGACCACCATGCGCCCGTAATGCAAACCGGCGTCGAGCGTGAGCGTGAGGCCGAAGTGCTCCGACAGATACGCGTCGAACACCGCCATCCGCTTCTGCATGCGCAGCGCCGCGCGCACCGCGTTCGTGCACTTCGTCTTCGCGTCGCCGCTCTCGAGGCCGAAGAAGCCGACGATGGTCGTGCCGTCGTAGCGGGCGATGCTGCCGCCGTTCGCCAGGATCGCGTCGCCGACCTGCGCGTAGTAGCGATTGAGGATGTGCACGACGTCGTGTGCGAGCTGGCCGCGCGTGAGCGACGCCGACTCGCGCACGCTCGCATGCAGGATCGCCAGCGGCACCTCGCTGCCCGTCGTCGCGGTGCTGCGGCTGCCGCTGTCGGAGCGGACGATGCTGACGTCCTCGTCGTCGCGGATCAGCCGGCGCAGCCGCAGCGAGCCGCCGATGCGCGTCTGACAGGCGAGCCGCACGTCATCCGGAAATCCGAGGCGTTTGGCCAGCTTCGTCTCCTCGGCATTGCGCGGCGAGACATGCTGCAGTCCCGACAGCACCGCCACGCGGCAGGTCGAGCAGCGCGCGTTACCGCCGCAGGCGTGCGCGTGCGGAATGGAGTTCTCGAGCGAGACGTCGAGGATCGTCTTGCCGAGCGCCGCTTCCAGCGTGACGTCGCCGCCGACTTCGCCCGCGAACGTCACCGGCACCATGGCCGCATCGGCGATGAGGCTCTCGTTGATCATCGTCGCTTCCGACGAGCGGAGCGGCTTGCCCGACACCGGCAGCAGCGCCGGGGCCATGCACATCATCGATGCGGTGCCGCCGTCGCGCGCGCGGCGGATCGCGTCGCGCAGGTCGACGACGCGCTGGAAGCGCATGGCCGGATCCTTCGACATGGCGCGCGCGACGAGGTCGGAGAACGGCCGCGGAATCGACGGCATGAACGTGTGCAGCGCTTCCGGCTCGTGCTGCAGCACTTTGTAGAGCACCGCGTGCAGCGAGTCGCCTTCGAACGCGCGGCGGCTCGAGAGCAGCTCGTAGAAGACCGTGCCGAGGGCGAAGACGTCGGAGCGCGCGTCGACCTTCGAGCCTTTGATCTGCTCGGGCGACATGTAGTTCGGCGTGCCGAGGACGGCGCCGGTGCCGGTCATGCTCGAGTGGCCGAGGCGCGCCAGGCCGAAGTCGAGAATCTTCACCTGCCCGTTCGGCAGGAGAAAGATGTTGGCCGGCTTGAGATCGCGATGGACGATGTTCATCGCGTGAGCGAAGGCCACCGCCTCGCAGATCTGCTCCATGACTCCGGCGCGCGCGGCGAGATCGGCGAGCTGGTTGTTGGGATGGCGCGTTTGAGATCGACGCCGTCGAGCAGCTCCATGGCCATGAAGAAGCGGCCGGAGTCTTCGCCGAAGTCGTGCACCACGACGATGTTTGGATGGGTGAGGCGCGCCGCCGACTGCGCCTCGCGGCGGAAGCGGAGCCGCTTCTCGTCATCGCCGCCGGTGATGATCTTCAGCGCGACCGGACGATCGAGCACGGAGTCGTGAGCGCGGTAAACCTCGCCCATCGCACCCGCACCGATCTGGTCGAGCAGCCTGTATCTGCCGATGGCAAGAGAAGACATGGTGGATCCCGCCGATGTTGGAGTGGCGGTAGTTTAGCGGTTCCTCGGTTCCTCGGAGTTCCTCGGTTCCTCGGTTCCTCGGAGTTCCTCGGAGTTCCTCGGAGTGACGGGCGCCTCTGCCACCCCGAGGAACCGAGGAACCCGAGGAACCGAGGAACTGGTCGGGCGGGCGGTGGCCGCCTCCGTTTCGTAACCTCCGCCCTTGCTTTTCCTTCTTTTCGAAACCATATTGAGGTTGTGGCTGTCGAACTGGACGAACTGGACCTGCACATCGTGGGGCTGCTCCTCAAGGACGCCCGCACGCCGGCGGCGCAGATCGCCGAGCAGATCGGGCTTTCCCGCCCGGCCGTGGCCGACCGGCTGGACAAGCTCGAGCGGCAAGGGGTGATCCGCGGCACGACCGCGGTCGTCGATCCCGCCGCACTCGGCCGCTCGATCACTGCTTTCATCGCCGCGCGCGGCGCGACGCTCAGCGGCCCGGCCTGGAAGAAGTTCCGCGAGCTGATGCGCCGCGACGACGTGCTGGAAGTCCACACGGTGGCCGGCGACGACTGCTTCCTGGTGAAGGTCCGCGCGGAGTCGATCACCGCGCTCAACACGCTCGTCCAACAGCTCACCGCCGCGCCGATCTCCTTCGCCACGCGCACCACCATCGTGATGGAGACGCATTGCGAGAAGGTCGGCGGCATCGATCTGGGAGCGAATTCGAAATGAAGCACGAACGCGCAGTCGCCTACATCGCTTTCGCCATCGTCTGCATCATCTGGGGCACGACCTACCTCGGCATCCGCGTCGCGCTCGAGACCATCCCGCCGCTGCTGCTGACCGGCGTCCGCTTCACCGCGGCCGGCCTGATCATGCTCGCCATCGCCCGGCTGCGCGGCGAGCGCATCCCGCGCGACGGCCGCACGCTCGCCAACCTCTCGCTGGTCGGCCTGCTGATGGTCGGCATGGGCAACCTGGCCGTGGTGTGGGCCGAGCAGTGGGTGCCGAGCGGTCTGGCGGCGCTGCTCGTGGCGACGGCGCCGTTCTGGATGGCCATCATCGAGATGTTCCGCAGCGGCGGCGAGCGCCTCGATACGCGCGCGACCATCGGCATGCTGATCGGCTTCGCCGGCGTCGCGCTGCTGGTGACGCCGCGCGGCGCGGGCGGCGCCTGGAACCTCGGCTTCCTCGCCGGCGCGCTCGCCATTCAGGTCGGCTCGCTCGGCTGGCAGCTCGGCTCCGCGCATGGCAAGTACAACCTGCGCCACGTGCCGCTGCTCTCATCGGCGGCGCTGCAGATGCTCAGCGGCGGCCTGCTGGTGACGGTGATCGGCATCGCCATCGGCGAGGTGCCGCACTTTGCGGTGAACGCGCGCACGCTCACCGCGCTCGCGTACCTGACGATCTTCGGCTCGGTGCTCGCGTACAGCTCGTACGTCTTCGCGCTCGCCCACATGCGCACCACCCACAGCTCGCTCTACGCGTACGTCAACCCGGTCGTAGCGGTCTTCCTCGGCTGGCTCATCCTGCACGAGCCGCTGACCTGGATCTCCATCGCCGCGATGGTCGTCATCCTCGGCGGCGTAGCCATGGTGCAGATGCCGAAGTGGCCGCGCGCTACGCCGACGCCAGGTGCGGAAGCGGTGAAGCGGGCGGCGTAACGCTCAACCGTCCTTTTTGATCTGCGCCACGATCTCCGCGATCTTCGCGTCCGCCTCGGCCACCGGCAACTGGCAGGTGCCGGCGCCGCGGTGGCCACCGCCGCCGTAGCGCGCCATCAGATTGCCGACGTCCGTCTTCGAGGTGCGCTTGAAGATGCTGTGGCCGACGGCGCAGACGACGAACTCGCCCTTGCGTCCGTCGAACACGCGCACCTGAATGTTCGCCTCGGGGAACATCGTGTAGACGAGGAAGCGGTTGCCGACCGGCAGCTCGCCGGCGCCGCGGAGGTCGGTGAAGATCACGTTGCCGTCGACGCGCGAGCGCTCGCGCGTGATCCGCTCGAATTGCTTCTGCTGCTCGAAGTAGCGGTCGATGCGCTCCTTCACGTCGGCGTCGGCGAGCACGCTCTCCGGATCGTCGGGATGCGCGGCGATCAGCTCGATCATCTTCGACATCAGCTCGCGATTGCTGATGCGGTAGCCGTGGTGATAGGCGAGGCCGGTGCGCGGATCCATCACGTACGAGAGCAGGATCCAGCCGCGCGGGTCGGTGACGTCGGCCATGTCGAGCTGCGCCGAGTCCGACTTGTCGACCGCCTGCAGCAGCCGCTCGAATTTCTCGAGCCGCGGCGCGTAGTGATTGGCCACGACGCGCGCGGCCGACGGCGCGATCTCGAAGCGGCCGCGATACGCGGCGGTCTCCTCGTTGCGCGCGATCTCGCTCGAGTGATGGTCGAACCACATGCCAGCGCCCTGCACGTACGGCAGGTTGGTGAGGATGTCGTTGCGGCCCACCGCAATTTTTCCGTCCTGCACATCTTTTGGATGGACGAACTCGACGGAGTCGATCTGCTCGACCTCGCGAAGCAGAACGGCGCAGACCAAACCGTCGAAGTCGGAGCGCGTGATGAGACGCATGTTGAGTTCTCCTGCGTGGAAAGTGGCGGCGATTCTAGCAGCGGCGCTCGCGGCCGTCGCGGCGATCCAGCCGAAGAGGAGCGGCGACGCGCCGGTGGTGCTCGAGCTCTTCACCTCGCAAGGGTGTTCGAGCTGCCCGCCGGCCGATGCCTATCTGCGCACGCTGACGCGCGACGCCGCGCTGCGCGGCCGCGTCATTCCGCTCGCCTTCCACGTCGACTACTGGAACTCCCTCGGCTGGCGCGATCCGTTCTCCGCGCGCGAATGGTCGCAGCGCCAGGGCGACTACGTGCGGGCCATGAAGCTCAGCGGCGCGTATACGCCGCAGCTCGTCGTCGACGGCGCGCGCCAACTGGTCGGCTCGAACTCCTTCGGCATCCGCAAAGCCATCGACGAGGAATCGCACCGCACCATCGAAGGACGCATCTCGCTCGTGCCGGAGCCGGGCGGCCTGCGGCTTCGCGCGCAGTCGCCGCGCCGCAACGTCGAAGTGATGCTGGCGGTGATCGAGAACAACCTCACTACAAACGTCGGCCGCGGCGAAAACGGCGGCAAGACCTTCACCGAGGATGCGGTGGTGCGAAGCCTGAAACGCGTCGCCACACTGGACGGCAAGCACGCCCTCGACACGCACGTCGCGCTCACGCTAGCGGCGCATCAACAAGCCGTCGCTTTTTTGCAGGATCAGCAAACGCGCCGCATCGACGCCGCGGCCATCACCCAATAGCTCACGGCCTCATCACCACCTTCACGCACTCATCCGCCTTGTCGCGGAAGGTGCGGTACATCTGCGGCGCCTCGTCGAGGGTGACGCGGTGGGTGATGAGAAACGACGGATCGATCTCACCGCGCTCGATCCGCTCGAGCAACGGCCGGGTGTAGTGCTGCACGTGCGTCTGCCCCATCTTCAGCGTCAGCCCCTTGCCGAACGCGGTGCCGAACGGCACCTTGTCGATGAAGCCCGCGTAGACGCCGGGGATCGACACCGTGCCGCCTTTGCGGCAGCAGTGCAGCACCTGCCGCAGCACGTGCGCGCGGTCGAGCTGCAGCCGCATGGCCTGCTTGACGCGGTCCATGATCGCGTCGACGAAGTGGCCGTGCGCTTCCATCCCGACCGCGTCGATGCAGCAGTCGGGACCGCGTCCGCCGGTCATGTCCTTCAGTTGATCGTAGACGTCGTCGAGCTCCTCGTAGTCGAGGATTTCCGTCCTTCCGTCGCTTTGCGCCAGACGCAAACGCTCGCGGAAGCGATCGATGGCGATCACGCGCTGCGCGCCGAGGAGCCAGGCGCTGCGGATCGCGAACAGGCCCGACCGGACCGGCGCCCCACACCGCCACCACGTCGCCCGGCTGGATGTTGCACTGCTCGGCGGCCTGATAGCCGGTCGGGAAGATGTCGGTGAGGAAGAGCACCTTCTCGTCCGGAATGCCGTCCGGGATCTTCAGCGGATTCACGTCGGCGAACGGCACCCGCACGTACTCCGCCTGGCCGCCGGCGTAGCCGCCGTAGAGATGCGAGTAGCCGTAGATCCCGGCCGTGGCGAAGCCCATCAGCGACTCGTTCATCCAGGCGTTCGGATTGGTGTTGTCGCAGAGCGCGTAGAGCTCGCTCGTGCAGAACCAGCAGCGGCCGCAGGCGATCGGGAACGGCACGATCACGCGGTCGCCGGCGCGCAGCGTCTTCACCGCCGTGCCGGTCTCGACGACCTCGCCCATGAATTCATGTCCGAGGATGTCGCCGCGCATCATGGCCGGTACGTAGCCGTCGTAGAGATGGAGATCGGAGCCGCAGATCGCGGTGAGCGTCACCTTCACGATGGCGTCGTGCGGATTGAGGATCTCCGGATCGGGCGCATCGACGACGCGCACTTCGCCCTTGCTCCACCAGCAGACCGCTTTCATCGCTACTTCTTTCCGCTGGTCTGACCGTTGACGGTGGCGATCTCGCCGGTCTCGACGAGCATCTTCAGTCGACGCAGATCTTCCTGCACCTGCACGGCCGGATCTTCGCCGAGGATTTTCGAGAGCGTCGCTCCGAGCTTGCCGGCCGGTGGGTCGTAGCGCAGCACGACTTTCACCTCGGTGCCGCGTCCGCCCGGAACGGCGGTGAAGTGCACCGAGCCGGCGTTGTCGACCTGGCTTCCTTCGACGGAGCGCCAGCCGATCAACTCGTTCGGCACTTCGTTGATGATCTCCGCTTCCCAGTCGACCTTCGTGCCCGCCGGACCTTTCGCCGTCCAGTGCGAGCGCATCGTGTCGTGGCACTCCACCGACTCGAGGTTGTGCATGAAGCGCGGCAGGTTCGAGAAGTTGCGCCAGAAGGTGTAGAGCTGTTCCGGCGTGGCGTTGATGGTCACCGATTTCTCGACGCGCACGCCGCGGCCGTAGGGCACGCTGACCTGCCGCGCGTCGTCGTCGTCATCGACGGTCGAGATGCCGAGGGTGTCGTAGACGGCGCAGTGCCCGGTGGCGCCGCGCCAGACCAGCGCGCCGCCGACGGCGGAGAGCACGAGTCCGGGAATCGAGCGGAGCTTCAGCCCGTACGCGGCCAGCGCGCTGCCGGCGATGACGGAGATCCAGCGTTCGGGTTCGTTGACGTTGCGTTCTGCTTGTTCCATGGCGGATTCGTGCGGCATGAAGTGTGCCGACTGCCGCCGCTCTCGCTAGAATGCCGCGCCATGGCCGCCACCGCTCCGCCGCCCGTCCGTCCCGTCACGCTCGAGGAGATTGAGGCCGCGCGCGAGCGCATCCGCGGCGTGGTCACGCGCACGCCGCTCGTGCGGCTGCTGCACGGGATCGAAGGCGCGCCGGAGGTGTGGCTCAAGCTCGAGAATCTGCAGCCGATCAACGCCTTCAAATTGCGCGGCGCCGCGAATGCCGTGGCCATGCTCTCACCCGAGGAGCGACGGAAAGGGGTGTGGACGATCAGCGCCGGAAATGCGGGGCAGGGCGTGGCCTACGCGGCGCGTGAAGCGGGCGTGCCCTGCACGGTGCTGGTGATCGAGACCGCGCCGGAGACGAAGATCGAGCGGATGCGCGCACTCGGCGCGACGCTGATCAAGGCGCCGTTCGATCAATGCTGGCAGGCGATGGACGATCGCGCGTTCCCCGGCATCGAGGGCGCGTTCGTGCATCCGTTCGACGATCACGACTTCGTCGCCGGCAATGCCACGATCGGTCTGGAGATCCTCGAGGATCTGCCGCAGGTGAAGACGGTGATCGCCGCGATCGGCGGAGGCGGACTGGTCGCGGGCATCGGCTCGGCGCTGCGGCAGCTCGCGCCGCACGTGCGCATGCTCGGCGCGGAGCCGGAGACGGCGGCGCCCGGTGCGGCGTCATTCGCCGCCGGCTCGCCGCAGGTGTTCGATCGCTGGGAAGCGTCGTTCGTCGACGGCGCCGGCGGCAAGAGCATCTTCCCGCGGATGTGGGACCGCCTGCGCGGCAACGTGTCGGGTTCGACGGTGGTGACGCTCGACGAGGTGAAAGGCGCGATGAAGCTGGTCGCGTCGAAGATGCGCGTGATCGCCGAAGGCGCCGGCGCACTGAGCGTCGCCGCGGCGTTGAAAGAGAAGGAAGGGCCGGTCGTCGCGGTCGTGTCCGGCGGCAACATCGACCTCGCCAAGTTCTGCGCGCTGATCGCGTAGGGCGACAGGGAACGACCAGAGGCCTCCGGCGGGCCGGCACGGCCGGCAGCGTAGGTCATGCAGCAAACATGCGTCTCGCGAGAGGCGTCTTCGTGCGGAGAGGCAAGGTC